>CAYNHM010000030.1:0-42644 GCA_964397135.1 uncultured Rikenellaceae bacterium | reverse complement strand
GCTAGCCCAAATACTGGATACAATTTTGAGAGTTGGACAGAAGATGGCGCAGTAGTGTCAACCGATCCAGCCTATAGCTTTACTGTGTTGGCTGACAGGAGCCTGGTTGCCAATTTTATGATTCAGTCACACACAATTACAGCAACTGCGAACCCAGCTGAGGGTGGTACCATCACAGGGGCAGGCAACTACAACCATAACTCCACGGTGAATCTGGTAGCTAGCCCAAATACTGGATACAATTTTGAGAGTTGGACAGAAGATGGCGCAGTAGTGTCAACCGATCCAGCCTATAGCTTTACTGTGTTGGCTGACAGGAGCCTGGTTGCCAATTTTATGATTCAGTCACACACAATTACAGCAACTGCGAACCCAGCTGAGGGTGGTACCATCACAGGGGCAGGCAACTACAACCATAACTCCACGGTGAATCTGGTAGCTAGCCCAAATACTGGATACAATTTTGAGAGTTGGACAGAAGATGGCGCAGTAGTGTCAACCGATCCAGCCTATAGCTTTACTGTGTTGGCTGACAGGAGCCTGGTTGCCAATTTTATGATTCAGTCACACACAATTACAGCAACTGCGAACCCAGCTGAGGGTGGTACCATCACAGGGGCAGGCAACTACAACCATAACTCCACGGTGAATCTGGTAGCTAGCCCAAATACTGGATACAATTTTGAGAGTTGGACAGAAGATGGCGCAGTAGTGTCAACCGATCCAGCCTATAGCTTTACTGTGTTGGCTGACAGGAGCCTGGTTGCCAATTTTATGATTCAGTCACACACAATTACAGCAACTGCGAACCCAGCTGAGGGTGGTACCATCACAGGGGCAGGCAACTACAACTATAACTCAACGGTTAATCTGGTGGCTAGCCCTAATGCAGGGTACAGTTTTGCAAACTGGACTGAGAATGGAGTTGAGGTGTCACCAAATCCAACATACAGCTTTACTGCAACAGTGGATAGGTATCTTGATGCTAATTTCTCAATTATTAATTCTATAATCATTGCCACTGTTGATAATTATAAATTCAATGTATTTCCAAATCCAGCAAGTGATATTTTAAATGTTTCATTTCTTGAAAATGATAACATTAACGATAAGATTGTAAATATTTATATGTTTAACACACTTGGGAAAACTGTAAGTGTTAATTACAAACTTTCTGCAGAGGGTGTTTTTATAGTACCCGTTTCAAATATTCCAACTGGGATCTACTTAATTGATGTTTGGGTTAACCATAAATCAATTGGAAAAGGGAGAGTAATAATCATTAAATAATTTGCAGGGCAGTTCTTTTTTGAGAATTATTGGTTCTTAGTATAGTTAATAACTAGGATGAAAGATTGATTTTGTTTTACAAATAAACAAGTTGTGGGCAAGCTGAGACGAAATCCCAAAACCATCAACTCAAATGGAAAATACATTGAAAAAAGATTATATTTGCAATAGATAAAAAAAGGTGAAATGAATAAGGTCATATTGAACATACCAGAGAACATAAACTTGAAAACATTTGATTTTTCAGTTTATGTTGCTTCAAAAATGTATGAAGATGGACTTGTTTCCGCAGGACAAGCATCTGAAATGGTTGGCATTTCGAAAAGAGCTTTTATAGAAATATTAGGCAAGTACGGAGTCTCACTATTTAGCCAATCGGTAGAAGACCTAGACAAAGACATCGCAAATGCCTAATACCACCGTAATAGCGGACACGAGCTGTTTGATTGCCCTTTCAAAAATTGAAGGAATAGAACTGCTAAAAGAATTATACCAAGAAGTTTATATCACTGAAGAAATTGCCCTTGAGTTTGGGGAGACTCTACCTGAATGGATTAGAATAGAAAGCGTTTAAAACAAGAATTATCAACAGCTACTTGACCTTTTCCTAGACTTAGGTGAAGCGTCAGCGATTGCTCTAGCCTTAGAAAAAGTAGAAGTCTTGCTAATTCTTGACGATTTAAAAGGAAGAAAAGAAGCAGAGAAATTAGGTTTTAGAATTACTGGAACTCTAGGAATTCTTTTTAAAGCAAAAAAGGAAGGGTTGATTACCGAATTGAAATCCTACATTGAAAAGTTGAAAGCTGTTGGTTTCAGGTTATCTTCAAAAATCGAAGAAGAAATCTTAAGAAAAAGTAACGAAAATTAAAGCCAGCCTGCAACAAGGGATGTAACCAACCGAGCCGTTATTTGGCGAGTCAGCAGAGCCAATCCCGACAAAAAGCATAGGGATAGGTTTGAACAGAATGGGTTAGGCGAACGGGTCGGCCCCTCACTACCGCGACTCCTGTCGTGTGGTAACGAATAAAAGTAATTGCTTGAATACCACACGATAAAATCGTGCGGCAGCAAAGGGTAAATTATTTTTGATTTATTTTATTAGTTAAAGATTGAATTTTATTGAAATGAATAACTCAAAAAATCATATTTCATCAACATCACAAAAAATTAGTTCTGATAATTTATATCATTATACTAACGAGGCTGGTTTAAAAGGAATTCTTCGAAATGGATTTAAATCATCATATTGTAAAGAATTAATAATTGGTGCTAAAAAAACAATTTATTTATCAATTCCAATGGTTTGCTTCTGTGATATTCCTTTTGAATTATCTGAAAGCCACAGAAATAATTTTAATAGTGATTATGCTATTGGGCTTTCAAAGAAATGGAAGATTATGAACAGGCTTAATTCTATTTTGTACCTAAATGAGAATTCTGTTCTATGGGATGACATTTCTGAAATTATCAATTTAATAGTTGAAATGGATAATAAAAAAACAATGGAGATTGAAAACAAATTATGTGATGGAACTTCATATTTATACAACAGTCCACCTGAAGTTGTCAAATTAAAAAAAAATCTTTTTTCTATGGTTTCTATGATGAAACCTTATATTGGTAGGAGGTATGATTCAAAAGGTAATTTTTTGTGTGATGACTACAAATTTTATGACGAACGAGAATGGAGGTTTGTTTTTGAATCATTACCAAAATATATATTAACAGAGAATAGCAATTTAGATATAATAAAAAAAGAAAATCCTATTAATGATAACTTTCTTTTATTCAACATACATGATATCAGACATATAATTGTAAGAAACAAAAGTGAAGTAAATGAAATTAAAGAAATACTAATATCAGAACAAAAAATTGGAGGAAATCCTAATGATTATAGTTTTGACATTACTTCAATAAATATCACTTCTATAAATTAAGAAAACATATGAATTAACAATAGTTTCAGATTGATGAATATATATTACGTTAAACTTAAAAACTTCCGCTAACAAGGGGTGTAACCAACCAACCGTAAAAAAGGCTGAATAATCGATACTATAAAACATATAAAAATAGTTTACAGGATATAGAAGCAAATCAAAACACCGCAAGTTAGGGGATAGGTTGCATTTTCATGCTATTTATTATCCCTAAGTTAATGGTTATTTAATGTTATTATGCCATGAAAAAGACAGTTCAGGTTTTAGCTGTAATTTTTACATTTTCCTTCAATCTGAATGGACAGGAATATTACCCTTTCCCAACCGAAAATGTATTTTGGAATGTATACTTAGAATTCAGCTTATCTGAAAGTCCAGCTGATACAGTTTTATTAAGGTACACGTTACGAGGAGATACAGCTATAAATCAAGTTACCTACAAAAAGTTATGCATTGAATCAGGAGATACCATAAACCCAATAGTTAAACCTATTGGCGGTCTGAGAGAGGAAGAAAAACAAATATTTTTTGTTGGTCAAGATTACATTGGCTATAACCACGATGAAGAATTGCTCCTATATGATTTCAGTAAAGGAATAGGCGATACAATTTTTCACGACAATTACGATACTTTCTATTCTGTTGTTGAGAATATCGATACTGTTGATATTTCAGGCGAAAACAGGAAAAGATTTAAAATAAAAACGTGTAACAATTCCTACTTTGAAGATGAAGAATACTGGATAGAAGGAATTGGAAGTATCAAGAACAGTTTATTGGGGCATATCACAATGATTCCGACCTGTTGTTATCAGTATTGGGAACATGTATGTTTTCGTGTGATTGGGGGAATAGAATATTTAAATCCCTCATTTGATGAATGTTTCCCTAGCTGCTTTTTTTCGTCAGTAGAGCCTTTGATTAATGGTTCAGAAATAAGAGTATATCCTAATCCAAGCTCTGAGAGGTTAATTATTGAGAATAATTCAACAGAAAAAGAATTGAGTGTTAAGATTTATGACCTTAATGGACGAATTATATCGAATAATTTGCTGTTTGAACAAAAAAACGAGGTTGAACTACCATTGGAAAAGGGTTTTGTTGTTGTAAAAATAACAAACCTGAAAGGTCAACTTTTAGCAAATAAAAAGATTATTATACGATAAATCAAAACCAACAAGGGCTGATGCAAATTTCATCCTTTTACTAGTGACTTTCCAGACATAGTGTGTAGCCAATCGTTTCTCTTAATCTAGTTGATAATACCGACTTAACCCTTTCCTTTTCTCGTTTTATTTTTTTCTTAACTTTACGGTTGAACACTTTAAAACCATAAGCCGTGAAAAGAGTAGCCCAGTTATTGGTTGTGTGCTTTGCAGTACAGCTAATCTCCTGCAAGCAGGTTGAACAATCACCGCAAAACCCTAGGCAGCGGATTAATTTCAATGATGATTGGAAGTTCCATTTTGGTCACGCTTCCGATCCAGCCTGCGATTTTAGCTATGGAGTTGTCAACATCTTCTCCAAGTCGGGTAAGAGCGAAGGAACAGCCATTGACCCAAAATTCGACGACAGCCAGTGGAGAACCCTTGATCTCCCGCACGATTGGGCAGTTGAACTTCCTTTTCAGAACTCACCCAACTTCGATGTGATGGCGCATGGCTATAAGCCCGTTGGCGGGCTTTTCCCCGAAACCAGCATTGGCTGGTACCGCAAGAATTTTTTGGTTGCCAGGGCCGACTCGGGCCATCGATACTCCATACAGTTCGATGGTATTTTCCGCGATGCCAACATTTGGCTCAACGGTTTTTTTCTTGGAAACAACAAGAGCGGGTACATTGGGGTTGCCTACGATATTTCCGATTATATCAGATTTGATGAGAGCAATGTGCTGGTTGTTCGGGTCGATGCCACCCAGTACGAGGGTTGGTTCTACGAGGGTGCTGGTATTTACCGCCATGTTTGGCTTAACCGTTTTGGGAATGTTCATTTTACCGATAATGGGGTATTCATCTACTCCGATGTTAGGAGGAATACTGCTACCGTTTCGATAGAAACTATGATCAGGAATCAATCTCAGGGTGAGGAACCCAATCTTACCATCCAATCATTTATTAGCGATAGGGATGGCAATAGATTGGCCGAGACCAAGGAAGCCCCCTTTGCCCTTTTCCAAAATCAGGAAAAGAATGCAAGGCAAAGTATTAGGATTAAGAATCCACGACTTTGGTCGCTGGAAGACCCATACCTGTACAGGGTAACAAGCATTATAAGACAGAATGGGGTAGAAATTGACAGGGTGGTTACCCGAACCGGAATCCGAACAGTAACCTTCGATGCTCAGAAGGGTTTTTTCCTAAACGGTAAGCACATCAAGCTGAAGGGAGTAAACTGCCATCAGGATCATGCAGGTGTTGGAAGTGCTCTACCCGATTACCTTCAGTACTACCGAATAAGGCTGCTGAAGGATTTGGGTGTTAATGCCTACCGGACCAGCCATAATGCGCCTACACCAGAACTTCTCCAAGCCTGCGATAGCCTAGGCATGCTGGTGATGAACGAAACACGTTTGCTCAATAGCAGCCCGGAGTACATGGACCAATTCGAGCGGCTTATCCTTCGCGATAGGAATCATCCCAGCGTATTCATGTGGTCAATAGGAAACGAGGAGGGTTACATACAGAGGAATAGCATTGGTAAGCGCTTGGCGCTTTCTATGCTGGCCAGGCAAAAGGAGCTCGATCCCACCCGCATCAGCACCTACGGAGCCGATCTGGGCAACGTTTTCACCGGAATAAACGAGGTGATCCCTGTTCGTGGTTTCAACTACAGGCATAGGTACATGGAGGAGTATCACAACGATCATCCCAATCAGCCAATTATTGGAACGGAGATGGGCAGCACTGTAACCACAAGGGAGATCTATGTGAAGGACACCATTCGATGCTATGTGCCCGACCAGGATATTACCTTCCCCTGGTGGGCATCGAGGGCGGAGGACTGGTGGCCACTGGCCGCCGAAAATCCTTGGATGCTTGGCGGTTTTGTATGGACAGGCTTCGACTACCGAGGTGAACCCACACCCTACCATTGGCCCAACATAAACTCGCATTTTGGCATAATGGACATGTGTGGTTTTCCCAAGAACATTTACTTCTACTACCAAAGTTGGTGGAAAAATGAGCCGGTGCTGCATATCTCGCCTCACTGGAACTGGAAGGGCAAGGAGGGAAAAGATATTGAGGTTTGGGTAAATTCCAATGCCGATAATGTGGAGCTCTTCCTAAATGGAAGGAGTATTGGTAAAAAGGATATGCCACGCAATAGCCACCTTAAATGGATTGTTCCATACGAGACTGGAACTCTATCGGCCATTGGAACCAAGGATGGCAAAGAGATTCATGCAAAGGTTGAAACCACTGAGGAGCCTATGGATGTTGTGGTTAGCCCCTATAAAACCACCATGATTGCCGATGGACGAGATGCCACCGTTATCAACTTTTCGGTGATTGACCGATTTGGGCGGGAGGTGCCCGATGCGCAGAACCTTCTGAGGTTTACCCTAACGGGTGATGCCAGAATCCTTGGCGTTGGCAATGGCGACCCCAGCAGTCACGAACCCGATATCTGCCTCAATGGGAAATGGCAACGCAGGCTGTTCAACGGGAAATGTCAGATGATTCTTCAGGCAGGGAAAACCCCGGGGATCATTAAGCTGAAAGTTGAGTCGGATGGAATAAAGTGGCCAGGGGGAACAGAGATTCATACCATTTCATCGGATGTCAGACAGGTTTATCCTAGCATCGATAGAAAAGCGCCTAAGAAGGAATTTGGTAAGATGTTGGGTGCCGATATATCGTTCCTGCCCGAGTTGGAGGAGAAGGGCATACAATTCCGAGTCGATGGGGTTGAGGGTGATGCCATTGAAATTCTTAAGGATTATGGATTTAACTACGTGCGACTGAGGATATTCAATAACCCCGAAGCCGAAAAGGGCTATTCGCCCGGCAAGGGATTCTGCGATTTGGAGCATACCAAGGCTATGGCCAAAAGGGTAAAGGATGCCGGTATGAACCTACTGCTCGATTTTCACTACAGCGATTACTGGGCCGATCCTCAGCAGCAGTATAAGCCCTCTCTTTGGAAAGATTTGGACTTCGATAACCTGAAGATTGCTTTAAAAAACTACACGAAGAGCGTTTTGCAGGAGCTAAAAGATCAGGGAACTTTACCCCAAATGGTGCAGATTGGCAACGAGATAAACCACGGGATGGTATGGCCCGATGGCCATATTGGCAACCTCGACAATTTGGCAGAGCTTATTCAAGCAGGAATCGATGGGGTTAAAGAGGTAGATCCAAACATTATCATCATGCTGCACGTTGCCCTTGGCGGTCAGAACGATGAATCCGTTTTCTGGTTCAACAACATCATGGGACGTGGAGTTGATTGCGATGTAATAGGGCTTTCGTACTACCCGCGCTGGCATTACACCCTAACCGATTTGCAGAACAACATGATCGATCTGATTAAACGATACGATAAGGACATTATTCTGGTGGAATATTCCCATGTGAAGCGTGAGGTAAACGAAATTACCTTTAACCTGCCCGATGGAAGGGGCAAGGGTACATGCATTTGGGAACCCCTGAACACATGGGAAGCAATTTTCGACTGGAAGGGCAATGCTAACGAGCTGCTGCCTATTTACAGGGAGATTGCCGCTAATTATGGAATTGAATAGCTTATGAAAAACCAACAATTATGAGATATTACATTGCATTGATAGTGCTGTCACTGCTACTCTCCGGCTGCAAGAAGAATAATGGCGATACCCCCGATGATAAGGAGTTGATTATTCGTGCTGCCGACATTTCCGCCCTTCCCGAGATTGAGCAGGCTGGCACCATTTTTTACGATTTAAACGGAACGGCCAAAGATGTTCTTTCCATTCTTCATGAGAATGGGTGCAACACCATCAGGATCAGGCTTTGGCATACTCCCGAAACAGAACATAGCGGTTTAGACGAGGTGATTGCTCTTGCTGAACGGGTTAAGGAAAAGGGCATGAAGGTTTGGCTTGACTTTCATTACTCTGATACTTGGGCTGATCCTGGAACGCAAACAAAACCTGCTGCATGGGAATCGTTAAGCACAAAAGATTTGGCTGATAGCGTATACAATTACACGCAGAAGGTTATGGCGCTCATTGAACCCGAATATGTTCAGATTGGCAATGAAATAAATGCGGGTTTACTATGGAACAATGGGCATATCGACAACCAATCGGGTTTTACCACTCTGCTCAAAAGCGGAATTCAGGCAGTGAGAGACCATTACCCTGAAACAAAGATCATCATCCATTATGCGGGTTATAGCTCAGCAAGCTGGTTTTTTGGGGTTTTGCAAAGCCATAATGTTGATTACGACATCATCGGTTTATCGTACTACCCAGCATGGCATGGTAAAAGTTTCGACGAGTTAACCACAGCCCTTAACCAGCTGGTTGTCGGAATCAAAAAGGACATTGTGATTGCCGAAACGGCTTACCCCTTCACGCTGGAGTGGAACGATTGGACCAATAACTCAGTGGGTTTGGCATCGCATCTTGTGTCTGGATATCCCGCTAGCGAACTTGGCCAAAAGATTTTTCTCCTTGATCTTAAGAGTGTGATAGCTAAATGCCCCAATGGCATTGGATTTGCCTACTGGGCACCAGAGTGGGTTGCCTTTAAGGGACCCGAAGCCACCAATGGCTCGCCCTGGGAGAACATGACCCTCTTCGATTTTGATAACATGGCTTTATCGGGAATAGAGGTATTTAACCCATAAATGGAAGTAATGCATATAAAGTTAATCCTATGCATATAATTGATTATCATGGCTTTCAAATCTAAGAAGATTACCGTTAAGCCTTGCCCTATCTGCAAGCAAACCGATATGGTAATACCCATTGTTTACGGATACCCCAGTAATGAACTTTTTAAAAAGGTAGATAAAGGCTTGGTGAAGTTGGGTGGCTGCTGTATCGAACCTGAAAAACCAAAATATTACTGCAAGAGGGATGGGATGGAGTTTTAATAAATTTGTATTTTTTTAAAATTACTAGAAGTTTAGACTTTAATTTCACTGATTTTCTCAATTAATGCAACCTTTTATTGAATATATACTGAATGAGCAGCATTACAGCAGGGTTCTCCAGCAGGTGCTTGCAGTTAATAAGAATCTATGGATTGGCACTGCTGATATAAAGGACTTGTTTTTTAAGGATGGTGACACATCGATTCCCTTTCTGGGTTTATTATCAAAGCTAATAACTCGTAAAGTAAACATAAGACTTCTCTACGCGAAGGAGCCAGGTCCTATATTTCGCAAAGATTTCGACAAGTATCCTAACCTCGCCAAAGGTTTGGAAAGGGCAATATGCCCTCGGGTTCATTTCAAGCTGTTTATTTTCGATTTAAAAACCGTTTATATTGGCTCGGCCAATCTAACGGGTGCAGGCATTGGTATGAAAAGTCCCAATCGTCGAAACTTTGAGGCAGGAATTCTTACCAACGATCCTGAAATTGTTGAAAGCGCTATCAATCAGTTCGACCTGGTTTGGCAGGGAGTATATTGCAAGAAATGCGATAGGAAGAGCTATTGTATTGATAGGATAGATAAATAATTTTCAATACATTATGATGTAAAATAATAAATACAACATACCCAAAGAAAAATGAAACAGTATCTATTGCTAACCTACTTATTCTCAATTATTTTTTTTGCCTGCAACTTTCATCCGGAAAATAGGGAAGGAAGAAGAGTCCGACAAGTTGTAGATACCATTGGTTTTGCTCATCTTTCGTGGCAGTTTGATTCAGTTATCAGCAGAATTAGTTTACTTCAGGCTGAAGAACTTAATAAATCAATGGTTTCTCCTTATATATTTTGGAGAACTGCCATTTGTCCACACGATGATTACACATACGTTGGGTGGCATTACCCTGCAATTCTCAAAAACATAAAGGCAAAGACAGTAATTATTTTCGGAGTTGCCCACAGGGCAAAACAGTTTGGTTTAGCTGATAAGCTAGTTTTCGAAGGTTTTGAAGGCTGGCAGTCTGCATATGGCGAAATAAAGGTTTCGTGGTTACGTAACGAGATTGTTGAAAAACTTCCTATAGATATGTTAATTGTTCATGACAGCATGCACATGGTTGAGCATTCGATTGAATCCATGCTACCTTTTCTTCAGCATTTCAACAGCGATGTTGAAATTATACCAGTACTTGTTCCCTATATGAACTTTGAAAGGATGCAGCAGATATCAATATCCCTTGCAAGTTGCATTAACCAAGTGATGGATAAGCATAATATGATATGGGGCAACGATTTTGCATTACTTATAACCACCGATGCTGTTCATTATGGCGATGAAGAATGGGGTGGAAAGAATTACGCACCCTTTGGGGTTGACAGTATGGGTTACCTGAGGGCAGTTGATCATGAGCACGAGATTATCAATAATTGCTTTGTGGGAGAGTTGACTGAAGAACGTATAAAACGTTTCTTCGAGTATACCGTTGATCCTAACAATTATATGGAGTATCAGTGGACTTGGTGTGGTAGGTATAGCGTTCCTTTTGGTTTACTAACAACCCTTAAACTGAATAGTTTAAGCAAAAATGTTCCATTGAATGGGCATTTTATTGGTTACACGAATAGCATCGATCATGAACCTATTCCTTTTGATGACTTAGGGATGGGACGAACTGCCATTGCAACTCAACGACATTGGGTAGGCTATGCTTCAGTTGGGTTTGAATAATTTTTAACAGCGCACCAACATCCTTACAAATCTCTTCTAGAAAAACAAAATACCCCAGCTTGCACTGGGGAGTTAGTTTTGGAGTAGCGAGAGGCGGGATTGAACCGCCGACCTCATGATTATGAATCATGCGCTCTAACCAGCTGAGCTACCTCGCCATTATGTCAAAACACCTTTGTAAAACTTG
Organism: uncultured Rikenellaceae bacterium; assembly: GCA_964397135.1. Taxonomy (GTDB): domain Bacteria; phylum Bacteroidota; class Bacteroidia; order Bacteroidales; family Tenuifilaceae; genus MWFE01. Next base: position 31,411 of record CAYNHM010000030.1, on the reverse strand, counting down.
GCGACCTCATGATCATGAATCATGCGCTCTAATCCCGAAAATCCCAAAAGCTTTGCTTTTGCTGGATTTTCGAGGATCCTCGATAAGCTAAGAAATCGAAGATTTCTGTTTATCGGGACCAGCTGAGCTACCTCGCCATTATGTCAAAACACCTTTGTTTCAAATCGTAGATGCGATTTATTTTTGCGGGGCAAAAGTATAAAATATTTTTTTACTCACAAACGTTTAATCAAATAAATCTGTTTAACGTTTATAGGGCTTTAAATGAATTTTGCTTTTGATATTAACATTTTCACAAATACTATGTTGATAAAAAACATTCAAACTAGGGTTTGAGTCTTAAAAGATTTCTTATATTAGCAAAGAGCAAAAAAAAAAATAATAAATAGTTGTTGGATGTAAATAAAAAAGAGATGGAAACAGTGAAAACAAACACCACAATTGAACTTGAGTTTACCCTAAATACATCACCAAGCATACTTTTTAACCGATTGAGCACCCCTTCAGGTCTATCTGAATGGTTTGCAGATGATGTAAATCTCAATGGCAATATATTTACCTTTATATGGGATAAGGTTGAGCATCATGCCGAAGTTTTAACCAGAAAAGAGAACAAATTAATTCGTTTTCGTTGGCTTAAAAATGGCCTACCCTCTTGTAAAGACTCTTTCTTCGAATTTCGTATAAATCTCGATGAATTAACAGGAGGACTTTCCCTTTTTGTGGTTGAAAATCTGGATACTGATGTTGAAGAAGATGAGGTTGAGGATACTACTTCTCTTTGGGAGCATCAAATATCAGAGCTAAAAAGGAACCTCGGAGTTTAACATTTCAGTAGCTACTTCTTTTCATTTTGGCCTTCATTAGCAAATTCTCTGCAATTATTGCTTTTATTATATCGTTATCATAAGGCTATTTTTGATTAACTGAATCGTGAATCCTTATATTTTCGATTTGATAAAGGTGAATTCAGCATTCACCCGTATTTTTCACTATTTTTGTTGATCTAAATTTAATTACAAGTGAAGCGTTTGCATTGGTTTGTCCTAAAATCCTATTTAGGTCCTTTGATCTTGACCTTTTTCATTGTCATGTTTATCCTGCTAATGCAGTTCCTATGGAAATACATTGACGATTTGGTAGGAAAGGGATTGAGTGTCGACATCATTGCAGAGTTCTTGCTTTATGCTTCTGCAAGTTTGATACCTATGGCATTACCCTTATCTACGCTTCTTGCCTCATTAATGACGATGGGTAATATGGGAGAGAATAATGAGTTGCTCGCCATGAAATCAGCAGGAATTTCTCTTCCAAGAATTATGCAACCTATCATTTTCATTACTATAGCCATATCCATTGCTGCGTTCTTTTTTTCCAATAATGTTCTACCCTACACAAACCTAAAGATTACCTCATTGCTTTGGGATGTGAGACAGCAAAGGCCAGAGCTGCAAATCAAGGTTGGAGTATTTAACTACGATATAGATGGCTATGTTATTAAGATTGGAGGTAAAGACCAACGTACTAACCTTATGCATAACATTTTGATCTATGATCATCGATCGAGGGAGGGTAACCTTGTGGTTACTGTTGCCGACTCGGGCTATATGCATGTAACCAGCGATGATAAGTACATGATAGTAAACCTATATAGTGGTTATACCTATGAGGAGATGATTGAGAATAGGCAGACTCGACGAGCAAAGACACAAAAATTTCCTGCTCGAAGAAATAGTTTCGACGAGCAGATTATTCTCCTTGAACTAAAGGGTTTTGAGTTGGAGCGTAGCAATGAGGATTTATTCAGAAGCAGTTACCGCGTGCTGAACCTTCAGCAGTTAAATCAGGTAAGCGATTCCATTGGCAATGAGATTGCCTTAAGGAAAGAAAGATTTGAAAATGTGCTGAAAACCTCTGCGATTCTAACCAATCCTTTCGGTGATACCCGTGATAGTATGGCCAAAGTATCCTACATTCTTAATTCCGATTCTCTTTTTAATTCGCTATCACTCCATCTACAGCATTCAATAGCGAGTAAAGCACTTTCCAATGCGCGTAGCGCAAAGAATCAGGTTTCTACAACCAGTAAAGAATTGCGGAGCAGGGGGAAATTCTTAGCAAGACATCTTATTGAGAGTCATCGAAAATTTTCGCTTTCATTTGCCTGTTTGGTTTTCTTCTTCATTGGTGCTCCACTGGGAGCAATTATTCGAAAAGGAGGACTTGGAATGCCTGTGGTAGTATCAGTTCTATTTTTTGTGGTGTACTACATAATATCTCTTACCGGCGAAAAGTTTGTCCGCGAACTATTATGGTCGCCTAGCTTTGGAATGTGGATATCTTCATTTATACTGCTACCTCTTGGTGTTTTCCTTTCATATAAAGCTACAACTGATTCTGTTATTATGAACACCGATTTTTACATCGCTGCCGCAAAAAAAATATTGCGCTTCCATCGATTGGCAATAGTTTTTGTTCGAAAGGTAAAATCAAACTAGGACTATTGATCTCATATATTAACTGAATTCTTTTTGAATGAATATACTTGTTTTAGCCAATAAAGTTCCTTACCCTCCCAACGATGGGGGTGCTTTCGCCACCCTAAATATGTGCTTGGGTTTAAGCAATGCGGGTGCTAGGATAACCCTTTTGGCCATGACAACTCCTAAGCACCCAACACGTTCAGAGGATATACCAAATAGTATTACTGAAAAAGTTAATGTTGAAACCATTTTTGTCGATACAACAATTTCAGCGTTTAAAGCCCTTCTGAATTATCTATTTTCCTCAAAGCCTTATAATGCTGTACGTTTTGAAAGTAAGATTTTTAAGAAGCGATTGAGGTCTTTACTAGAATCAAACAAATACGATTTAATTCAACTCGAAGGATTATACTTAGCACCATATATTGGTTTAATTAGATCCAAAACCGATTGCCCTATTGCTTTGCGTGCCCATAATGTGGAGCATGAAATATGGGAAAGAACAACTTCAAATGAGTCAAATACATTGAAAAGGATTTATTACAACCACCTTGCTCGAAGAGTTTTAAAGATGGAAACAAAGACATTGAAAAACATAGATATTCTCATTCCTATTTCCGATCGTGATGGACAAATCCTTATGAAAATGGGTTTTTCAGGCTTGAATAATGTTGTTCCAACTGGATATGATATTGCAGCGATTGACAATGAAGAGGATGTTCCCCTTGATTTTCCTTCATTATTTCATCTTGGGGGGCTCGACTGGAATCCAAATCGTGAGGGAATTATTTGGTTTCTCGAAAATTGTTGGACTGATATTCATTCAACAATTCCTAATGTTAAATTTTACGTAGCAGGACGGGGTGCTCCTGATAATTTTGTTAAAAGGCTGAGCACTTACAAAGGAGTTATTTTTTGTGGGGAGATAGATAATGCAAGGAATTTTATCAGATCAAAAGCATTGATGATAGTTCCATTGCTTTCGGGTAGTGGAATGAGAATAAAAATTGTTGAGGGGATGGCTTTGGGAAAAGCTGTGTTGAGCACTAGTATTGGTGCCGAAGGCATTGAAGCTGACCCCGACACACAGATAGTAATTGCTGATGATCCGGTCAATTTTACTTTTCAGGCTATTAACCTGTTAAACGACAGGGATAGGCTAATCGAGATTGGTAAGAATGCTAAGATCTTTGCCAAAGTTAAACTCGATAATAACAGGATAACCGAAAGTTTATTCAATTTCTATAAGGAAGTGATAGGGGAGTGAGGACAGGGTATAAAGTATAGCTTTTCAAACTCTGCAGAAGAGCAAATAGTTTTTCTATTAGGGAAAAACATCCTTTATTAATCAACAAATATCAGCAACTCTTTTTTACACCTTTCCATTTCATCATTGAAATTGACATTGTTGATCTAGGTTAATTAAAAGGCAATTCTTTTTTGTTACTTTTGCACAATCAATAAAAATGTGGTTGCTGTGGTTATAATCTTTTGGATATCTGTTTTTTTACTATTCCATTCCTATATTCTATACCCCTTTATCCTTTGGTTGATATCGATCAAGCGAAAGCCAAGTAATCAACATTATACTGAGGATGAATGTTTGCCATTTGTTTCTGTAATCATGGCCGCTTATAACGAAGAGTCGGTGATAGGGCAGAAGATCGATAGCATTTTTAAAACCAGCTATCCATCAAACAAAATTGAATTGCTTGTTGGCTCCGATTGTTCAACAGATTCCACCAACGCCATCATTAGTCAGAAGAAAGAACAGCACGGAAGAATCACCTTTCTTGAGTTTACACAAAGGCAGGGTAAGGCCAATATTATGAACCAACTCCTTGATCTGACAAAGGGTGAGATAATTATTTCAACCGATGCCAATGTACTGCTTACACCCTCCACAATATTTGACATGGTAAAATACTTTAAGGATGAAGATATTGGACTTGTTGATAGTCGAATGATGAACACCGGTTTGAAAAAGGAGGGAATATCGATTCAGGAAAGTACTTACATTTCTCGTGAAGTTAAAATTAAGTATCGCGAGGGTTTAATCTGGGGTGCTATGATGGGACCCTTTGGCGGTTGCTTTGCCATACGAAAAAGCTGCTATTGCAAAGTACCAAAAAATTTCTTCATGGACGATTTTTACATTAACATGAAGGTGATTGAAAAGGGTAAAAAAACCATTAATTCTTTGGAAGCCATTGTTTATGAGGATGTTTCCAATAGATTGGCTGAGGAATTCAGGCGAAAAGTAAGGATATCCATTGGCAATTTCCAGAATCTGGTAGAGTTTTTTCGATTGCTTTGGCCACCATTTAAGGGTGTTGCATTTGCTTTTCTTTCTCACAAGGTATTACGATGGTTTGGCCCTTTTTTCCTGTTGCTGTCTTTGATTACAAGCGTAATACTATCGTTTCAAAGTCAATTTTATCAGATAATTCTTGCGGTACAGCTATTTTTATATTTATTCCCATTATTTGATATTTTACTAGGATTAATTAACGTTCATTTATTAGCTTTGCGGTTTGCAACGCACTTTTTTAGCATGAACTTTGCCCTTTTGTTTGGGCTAATAAAATTTTTAAAAGGAGTTAGCAGTAATGTTTGGCAACCAACCCAGCGAAACCAGTAAACTAAATACCATAGAGGAAGCTATTCAGGATATTAAGGATGGCAAGGTTATAATCGTGGTAGATGATGAGGATCGGGAGAATGAGGGTGACTTTATAGCCGCCGCAGAGCTCATTACCCCAGAAATTGTAAATTTCATGGCAAAACATGGAAGAGGGCTTATTTGCGCCCCCATACCCGAAAATCGTTGCAACGATCTGGATCTGAAAATGATGGTTGGGACCAATACTGCGCTACACCAAACTGCATTTACTGTTTCCGTTGACCTGCTTGGGCATGGATGTACCACAGGGATATCAGCATCGGATAGAGCGAAAACCATTAAAGCTTTAGTTGACCCAAAAATAAAACCCGAAGACCTTGCCCGTCCCGGACACATATTTCCCCTTAAAGCAAAGGAGAAAGGGGTTTTGCGAAGAGCAGGGCATACCGAAGCCGTTGTGGACCTTACCCGTTTAGCTGGTCTTAAACCAGGAGGAGCCTTGGTGGAGATTATGAATGACGATGGATCTATGGCTCGCTTACCAGAACTTTTTATAATTGCAGAAAAGTTTAATCTAAAAATCATATCCATTCAGGATCTTATAGCTTATCGCCTGAAATTCGAAACACTTATTGAGAAAGGCGTAAAAGTTCACCTGCCAACTGCCCACGGCAATTTCGATTTGATTGTATTCCGACAGAAATCACAAAGCATTGAGCATATTGCATTAATTAAGGGTACATGGGAACCCGAAGAGCCCATTCTGGTTAGAGTCCATTCATCGTGCGTTACAGGTGATATTTTCCATTCGCAACGTTGCGATTGCGGCTCACAACTTCAAAGGGCTATGGAGATGATTGAAGAGGCGGGGAAAGGTGTTATCGTTTACATGAACCAGGAGGGTAGGGGGATTGGACTTTTCAATAAGATTCATGCATATAAACTTCAGGAAGAGGGTTTCGATACTGTTGAGGCAAATGTAGAGTTGGGATTTCAGCCAGACGAGAGGGATTATGGTGTGGGGGCCAGTATCCTTCGCGAATTGGGAGTTACCAAAATGAAACTACTTACCAACAACCCAGTTAAGCGTAAAGGTCTTGAGGGCTATGGATTGGAAGTAGTTGAGAATATTCCTCTTGAGGTAGTAACAACCCCATTCAATGAGTTCTACATGAGAACTAAACGCGATAAAATGGGACATAACCTTAAAAATATACCACCTCCAAATAGTAATCGTGATAAATAGTTGATATAATAATAGGTTTAACCATTTATCATCAACATAAATGCCTACTCAAAGCCAATTGAAAATAGTTTTTATGGGTACTCCCGAATTTGCAGTGGAGTCTTTAAAGGCAATTGTTAATGCTGGTTATTTTGTTCCCGCTGTGGTTACTGTACCCGATAAACCTGCTGGCCGGGGACAAAGGGTATCGCAATCGGCCGTTAAGAGTTTTGCTGTTGAACATGAAATTGAAGTGCTTCAACCCGAAAAACTTAAGGATCAGCAATTTATCGATCAGTTAACCAGAATTGAACCGGATATTTTTGTTGTGGTTGCCTTCAGAATGCTGCCAGAGGCAGTATGGAGAATTCCCAGACTTGGCACTTTCAATTTACATGCATCATTGCTTCCGCAATACAGGGGTGCTGCACCCATTAACTGGTCAATAATTAACGGTGAAACCAAAACTGGATTAACCACCTTTCTCATTGACAGTAGCATTGATACAGGTAATATTATTCTAAGTAAAGAAGTTAGCATTGACCCAAACGAAACGGCTGGTGAATTGCACGATAGAATGTTGGTGCTAGGTGCTGATTTAGTGCTGACTACCATAGAGTTAATAGCATCGAAAAATTTTAAAGCGATTTCCCAAGAATCTTTTGTTGCTCAACACGATGTGCTTAAACCTGCACCTAAACTATATAAAGATATTTGCAAAGTTGACTGGAATAAACCTGCTTTGCAGGTTCATAATCTTATCCGTGGATTAAGCCCGTACCCTGGAGCGTGGGCAAATCTTACTAATGGAAACGGAGATGTGATTAGTGTAAAACTGATGCGAAGCACCATCTTAAATAGAAATAGAAATAGTAATACTGATAAGCCTGGTACACTTATTACGAATGGTAAAACATTTTTGCATGTCCATTGTGGTCTAGGTTCGATTTCCATTGATGAGATGCAACTTCCTGGAAAACGTAATCTTACCATAAAAGACCTCCTCATGGGCTTCAGAGGTATTGAAAGCTATAGATTTGAATCATTCTAATCCTATCTATTCTTTGGTCTTTTTCCCCTTAGGAATATCTTTTCACCTACCTCTGGTTCAGCACCCACTTCCAAACGGTTCCTTTGGTAAAGCGAATTGAGCCTGATTCCATACATTTGTGAAATGGAATACATGGTTTCACCTTCTTCTGCTACATGTAACGGATGATTTGGTTCTGCCTTGCGACGCTTGGGTTGGATGTAGATTTCCTGACCTATGGTCAACTTCTCATCCCGTTCCATATCATTATACTTAGCCAGTTGCCATGGCATAAGCTCTAGTTCACGGGTTAGGCTTTGGTATGTATCGCCTTCCTTAACCTTGATATACTTAATGCGATTGCGCATGTAAACCTCACGCTGCTTGAAAATATCGATGGTGAAACTCTCCGGGTCAACCAGTTCACCCGTCCCTTTAGTAGGCGATTCGATTTTTATCTCAACACCTCTGTCAAGCAGGTAAAGCTTATTCTCTTCAATTATCCTTATCAGCTTAATGGCATACTGGGGATCGGTCGCATAACCAGCATTTTTTAACCCCATTGCCCAACCTCTAAAATCGGTGGGAGCAAGATCAAACAAAAAGGCATACCTTCTTCCCCCTCTGAGAAATTCCGAATGATCGCGGTACGATTGTTCTGGTGAACGGTATTTTCTGAAGCATTCTCCCTTTTTGTCATCATCGTGGTATATCTTAGGCCCAGTCCATGAGCTATGGCATTTAATGCCAAAGTGATTATTGGCTTGAACAGCAAGTGTACTATTTCCATTTCCACTTTCCAACATTCCTTGTGCAAGGATTATACTTGCAGGGACTCCGTACTTTTCCATTTGCGACCTAGCTATGCCCTGGTATGCATTTATATATTGCTCGCGACTCATTACTTTTTGACCTTGAGATTTATAAGTAAAGGTTAAAGAGATAATGAATGTGATTAGACAAACAGTTTTCCGCATATTTCTATAAAATTTTGTCCAAATATAGCTGTTCTTGACAGATAACAAAAAGGCAAGGGTTAAAGAATCAAGGATGATCATAACTATCAAAGAAAAAGAGCGAAGAGAAAATTCTGGGTAATTGTTAGCCATTTAAATTTATTTGGGTTTGTTTTCATTTTTTAATTTTTCTCCCGTAAAACATTGGTGTATCGGTAATTTTGTATCTTTGAATGCTATAAAAGCCTGAATACGGAACGAAAAACTATTTCGAATGGAGAAGAAAGTTGAGTTTGGTTTTCAATACTCGGAATTTTCGAGGCTTGAAGAATTACCCGAATCACTAATTAAGCTGTCACAAAAGGCAAAGGAAGCCGTTAAATCCAGCCATTCTCCCTACTCTCATTTTGCAGTGGGCGCTGCAGTACTTCTTGAGAACGGTGAGGTAGTACTTGGCAGCAATCAAGAGAATGGTGCATACCCATCGGGTTTATGCGCCGAGCGTGTTGCCCTTTTTTATGCCGGATCGGCATTTCCAAACATTGCTGTTACAGCCATTGCCATTGCTGCTAGCTTTAAGGGAAAGCCAACAAAGGAGCCAATATCTCCCTGTGGTGGATGTCGGCAAGTAATGATAGAAACACGTCACATGGGCAAGCAGCCCATAAAGTTGGTAATGTTAGGTGAAAATAAAATTGTGTTAGTCGAAGACGTTGTATATCTTTTGCCATTCAACTTTTCAAGCATAGATGATGTGATTAAAGATTAGGCAGAATTACTAGATTTGCATTATTTTTTCTCAAAAGTCTCTGATTATGAGTCAATGGTATCAAGAACTATTCAAGAACTATTCCAATAAGTACGATAACGAACTCTTTACCCAGGGAACTAAAGGGGAAGTAGATTTCATTGAGAAGGAGATAAACTTCAAAAAATCGACTTTAATACTTGATATTGGCTGTGGAACCGGAAGACACGCTATAGAGTTGGCACAAAGAGGATACTCAGTTACTGGCATCGATCTTTCTGAAGATCAACTTTCAAGGGCAAAAAGTAAGGCCATGAAGGCAGGTGTTGATGTTAACTTTGAACTTCACGATGCAAGAGATTTTTCATTTCCCAATAGGTATAATCTGGCGATCATGATTTGCGAAGGTGCATTCCCGCTCATGGAAACAGATGAGATGAATTTTCAGATCCTCACGAATGCCTACGAATCAATTGCTCCTGGGGGCAAATTTATTTTCACTACCTTAAATGGATTATTTCCCCTGTTTCGTTCAGTAAATGAGTTTCATGCCCAAGATGCTGTTGAAGGAAATGCAACTTACCATTCTTATAATTTTGATTTAATGACTTTTAGAGATTACAATATTACAAAGTTTGTTGATGATAGTGGAGTGGAGAAAGAACTTGAGTGTAACGAAAGATATTACATGCCCAGTGAAATAACCTGGATGCTAAAGACACTAGGCTTTGCAAATATTGAGATGTTTGGAGCAAAACTCGGAGCTTTTTCAAGAGAAGATAGATTAACCCCCGATGATTTTGAAATGTTGGTAATCGCCGAGAAAGAGGCTTAATACTTAGCAAGTTCTTTCCTGAAGCTGGCATTTGGGATGTAGCCATTCTCATCTTCTGAGAATTCGGGTAGGATTCGTTCAACAAAGTACATGTTTATCTCTCCAATACTTTTTGCTGGAACTTTACCTCTAAACGTACATTTAAAGTAGTCTTTAATGTATTGGTATGTAGTTTCTGAAACATTAACTTTTCCTGCCTCCCCATTTGTTTCCATTCGGCTTGCAACATTCACTGTCTCACCCCAGATATCGTAGGCAAACTTTTTCTTCCCTATCACTCCTGCCATAACGCTTCCGGTATGAATACCAATGCGCAAACGCCAAACAGGCTTACCCTGCTCTTGATCCTTTTTGGCAACTTCCTCCACAAACTTTTGTATCTCTAATCCTGCAAGAACAGTATCAAATGCGTGACTTTTATTCATCTGAGGGACACCCCCAACACACATGTAACAGTCGCCAATGGTTTTTATTTTCTCAATGAACCGACGGGTTGTGATCTCATCGAACGCTTCGAAGTAAAAACTAAGGGCTGTAATAAAATCTTCAATATTTTCGTATGAAGTGGATATGTTGGAAAAGTTTACAAAATCAGCAAAAAGAACAGACACCTGACTATAGTTTTTGGGTTTAACAAACCCTTTCTTCTTCAATTGATGTGCAGCAATCTCAGGAAGTATGTTTAGTAAGAGGGCATCAGTTTTTTGCTTCTCATTCTCAAGCGATTCCTTCTGTTTCTCAATTTCAATTCGTTGCTTATCGAGCATATCATTAGCCAGCTCAAGATGTTCCATGGTTGAAAGAAGGTTGTCGTGCTTATCGCTAAGCGCTGATTCTGCCAATTTAAGGTCAGTAATATCCATCTCAATGGCAATGATCTTGCTGAACCTTCCTGTATGATCATATATGGGTGTAAGGGATGTTTGAATGTATTTTCGTTGATTAGACTTTGTGTACCAAAGAGACTCGTAAACAACGTAATCACCATTTTCTCTGCACCTTCTCATGGCATCAATAGTCTTAGAGTTGGAATGTCCCTCGAAGACATTTCCTCCAAACTGCTCACGGAATTCTTCTATACTACATTCGTATAGCAACTCAAAACCCTCGTTTACCCATGATATCTCACCTTTACTATTAATAATTATTAAGGATGTTCCTGCCTGACTGGCAGCAAGAGATATGTCTCTGAATTGCTCAGATTGTATTTCTAAATTCTCAATGGTTTTACTTCGTTTTATATTGATTAACAATCGGTTTATTAAGGTATTTGGATTTATGGGTAACTCAATAAAGTCATCAACCCCACTATCCAGAATATCTTTTATTTGATCATTGAATTGATCGATAACTACAACAACTGCTATTCTTTTAAATTGAGGGCACAGTTGCATAGCTCCAAGATACCCCTTAATAACAAAAGGTGTAAGATTAAAATCTAATAATACTAGGTCAAACTTAGATTGCTGGCAAATATCTTCAATACTTTCAACATTAAGGAAATAATGCAATGAAAAGTTTTTCGAATCGATTGAAAGACTCGTTTTAATGCTTTCAAGCAATTCTTTTGATTGACAAATTGTTAGAATTGAATAACTCATTGGTGAGATTTTCTCAAAGAGCTAAAATTAAAAAAAAGTCCATGAAATAAATCTTTTTAACGAAAAATATTCAATTCATTCTTAAATACACATGGAATGAAAATGGATTTTATATTGATATAGAAGAAGATTTCTTGTTGAAATTTTTTTATATGAAATTCATGGTTGGGTATTTACCATGCCATTAAAAGCTTCCCAAAGGGAGTCATTGGGGGTGGAGGCAACTATGTTAACATCAACTCCAGATATGGGATGAGTGAAACTTAGCGAAAATGCATGCAAGTGTATGCCTCCATTGGGATTGGATCGAGGTGCTCCATATTTAAGATCTCCTCTTATGGAAAGATTCAATTTTGCAAGTTGAGCCCTAATTTGGTGATGGCGGCCTGTGTGCAACTCAATTTCCAAAAAGAAGTATCGCCCGGTGGAGCCAATGGTTTTGTATGATAGACGAGCTTCTTTCGCTTTTGCTCTTGGCATGGAATAGGCAAATGACTTATTTTTTTGTGGGTTTCGAACAATGTAGTGTGTAATAGTGTCGGAGAGTTTGGGTGGTTGCTTTCCCACCACAGCCCAGTATATCTTTACAACTTTTCCATCGTGAAACAGTTGGTTCATTCGACTCAAACCCTTGCTGGTTTTTGCGAATAGAACAATACCGCTAACAGGACGATCGATTCGGTGTACTGCTTCCAGAAAAACATTTCCCGGTTTCGAATCACGCAGCTTTATGAATTCCCTTAGCTTTTCAAGTAATGGAGTGTCGCCGGTTTTGTCGCCCTGAACTATATCGCCACAATACTTGTTCACTGCAATGAGATGATTATCCTCATATAGAATACGCTGTGAATCAAACGTCATGGCTAATCAATGGTTTATGGGAAAATGCTATATTAAGTAGTTTCTAAAAAGTTCAACGATTGAAAGTAGTTAAACATGAAATCCTAATACTGTTCTCTTTCATTGGGGAAATCCAAATTTTTGACATCCTTTATATAGGATTGGAATGCTCCCAGCATTTCAGCGTAGAGGTTGTGATATCTTCTAAGAAACCGAGGGGAGAACTCTTGGGTTATTCCAAGCATGTCATGGGTTACCAGTACCTGTCCATCAACTCCAGGACCAGCTCCAATGCCAATTATGGGAATTTTTAATTCCTTGGAAACCTGAGAGCCCAATTTTGCCGGAATCTTTTCCAGTACAATGGAAAAGCAACCCGTTTCTTCAAGAATATGGGCATCCTCAACCAGCTTGTCAGCTTCTTCCTCATCTCGTGCCCTTACTACGTAAGTTCCAAACTTATGGATGGACTGTGGGGTTAATCCCAGATGGCCCATTACCGGAATCCCTGCCGAAAGAATTCTGTTTACAGAGTCGATGATTTCCCTTCCACCTTCAAGTTTCACTGCATCGGCACCCGATTCCTTCATTATTCTTATTGCTGAGTTAAGGGCTAACTTTGAGTTCCCCTGGTAGGTGCCAAAAGGCATATCAACAACCACGAGAGCACGCTTTACCCCTTTAACTACCGATCGACCATGATAGATCATCTGATCGAGGGTAATGGGAAGAGTTGATTCATGTCCAGCCATTACGTTCGATGCTGAATCCCCAACCAGGATAATATCAATTCCAGCAGCGTCTAGTATTCGCGCCATGGAGAAGTCATACCCAGTGAGCATGCTGATCTTCTCGCCACGAAGCTTCATTTCGTGGAGAACATGGGTGGTTACAACTTTAGCCTTGCTTTCTGTTGACATGATTTTAGGATTTTTGTTAGTCAATTTTCGTTGCAAAGATAAGCTATAATAATATAAACAGCTATTTATACTGCACCTAGTTTTTGTAAACCTTGAAAAATGAAAAAGAGTTTTTTTATTGTGACTTTTTGGCATGTTTTACATTTTTCTACTGATAACCAATACTTAATAACTTGTTGTTAGGCGATTTTGCAAAATTTTGGCAATGTTTCTTAATGCTTTAAGTAACAGGGTGCTGATTGATGGTTCTTTTTCTGACAAAACATCACCCGTTCATATCAGAAATGTGCCAATATATCACCATTTTTAGGGCTTTTTGTGAATGGCACAATCATTGAAACATTGTCCACGTGAAAATCAAAAAGAAAATTTAATCGACTAAAAAACATAAACAATGAGCAAAATTATTGGAATAGATTTAGGTACAACAAACTCCTGCGTATCTGTAATGGAGGGTAACGAACCGGTGGTAATACCCAATAGTGAGGGAAAACGTACTACTCCATCCATAGTAGCTTTTGTTGAAAATGGTGAGAGAAAAGTTGGGGATCCTGCTAAACGTCAGGCCATAACTAACTCTCAAAAAACCATATTCTCCATCAAAAGGTTTATGGGTGAAACCTACGATAAGGTTTCAAAAGAAATTGACCGTGTTTCGTTCAAAGTAGTGAAGGGAGATAATAATACTCCTCGCGTAGTGATTGACGATAGGAAGTTCACACCTCAGGAGATTTCAGCCATGGTTCTTCAGAAGATGAAGAAGACAGCAGAGGATTATCTTGGACAAGAGGTTCACGAAGCAGTTATTACTGTTCCAGCATACTTCAGCGATTCGCAGCGTCAGGCAACAAAGGAAGCTGGTGAAATTGCAGGGTTGAAGGTTCGCAGAATTATTAACGAGCCAACGGCTGCTGCTTTGGCTTATGGCCTTGATAAGAAGAGTTCAGACCTGAAGATTGCAGTGTTCGACCTTGGAGGCGGAACTTTTGATATCTCGATTCTTGAGCTGGGCGATGGTGTTTTCGAGGTAAAATCAACCAATGGTGATACCCACCTTGGCGGTGATGATTTTGACTATGTTATTATCGATTGGTTGGCCGAAGAGTTTAAAAAGGACGAAGGCATTGATCTCCGTAAAGACCCAATGGCACTTCAGCGTTTGAAGGAAGCTGCAGAGAAAGCCAAAATTGAGCTATCCAGCTCAACCCAAACAGAGATTAACCTTCCCTATATTATGCCCGTTGACGGTATTCCAAAGCATTTGGTTCGTACCTTATCCCGTTCTCAGTTCGAGAAGCTTACTGACCATCTAATTCAGGCAACCATTGAACCATGCCGGAAAGCGCTTAAGGATGCCGGATTGCAACCATCCGAAATTAACGAGGTTATACTTGTAGGTGGTTCTACTCGTATTCCAGCCATTCAGCAGGTTGTTGAGAAATTCTTTGGCAAAACTCCTAGCAAGGGTGTTAATCCAGACGAGGTAGTTGCCATTGGCGCTGCCATTCAGGGTGGCGTGCTTACCGGTGAGGTTAAGGATGTTCTCCTTCTTGACGTTACTCCACTGTCATTAGGAATTGAAACAATGGGAGGCGTTTTCACCAAGCTGATCGATGCCAACACAACCATACCAACCCGAAAAAGCGAAACGTTTACCACTGCATCCGATAATCAACCTTCGGTTGAAATTCACGTTTTACAAGGTGAGCGACCAATGGCTAGCGGTAACAAAACCATCGGGCGCTTCCACCTCGACGGAATACCACCAGCACCTCGTGGAATACCACAGATTGAGGTTACTTTCGATATCGACGCAAACGGAATACTGAACGTTTCGGCAAAGGATAAGGGAACAGGGAAGGAGCAACGAATACGCATCGAGGCATCATCTGGGCTTACCGATGATGAGATCAAGCGTATGCGCGAGGAAGCTAAGTCGAACGAGGAATCCGACCGTCAGGCTCGTGAGCGGGTTGATAAGCTAAATGCAGCCGACAGCCTGATCTTCCAAACAGAGAAGCAGCTGAAAGAATTTGGTGATAAGATTCCTGCCGAGAAGAAGGAACCCATCGAAAAGGCTCTTGCTAAGCTTAAAGACGCTCATCAGAAACAGGATATTTCAGCCATTGATGAAGCAACAAGCGAATTAAATACCGTTTGGCAGGCTGCTTCGGAGGAAATGTACAAAGCTTCGCAGGCACAGCAAGGACAACAGCAAGCTGAGCAACCCACAGGAGAACCATCAGCCAAAACCGAACAAGAGGTTACTGATGTGGACTTCGAAGAGGTTAAGTAACCATCTATATCTCCATATACTAATCAAAGGCCTTTGGTGTTTACCAGGGCCTTTTTTTTGCAATGAATTGCTATATTTACCGTTAATTACTTTAAAAATCATTACCTAATTGTTGAGTTTTATGAGAACCGTAGCATTTATCCTTTTTTTTAGTTTCAGCATCAATGGACTAGTGGCACAGAATGATGTTACTGCCGATACGGTATTCAATCGGGTTGATCAGAATAACCTAAAACAGGGATACTGGAAGAAGTACTATAAGGATGGTAAGATAGCATATCAGGGATACTTTAAGGATGATAAACCCCGGGGTGAATTCCTTCGTTATCACGAGAATGGCAAGTTACGTGCTCGCATGATCTATAGCCAATGTGGCGATTCGGCTATCACAACTCTTTACTATCCTGTTGGAAAAGAAATAGCCAAAGGGCTATTTTATAAGAACCAAAAAGATGGTGAATGGAAATACTACACACAAGCAGGAATGCTAGTTTTGATAGAAAACTTCAAGCATGGAGCAAAGCATGGAGAATTTAAAACATACTATCCAACAGGAGAGGTTTTTGAGCTGGTAAATTGGAAAAACAACAATAAGGATGGCCTAACTATTCAGTATTATATTAATGGTATGTTCAAAACCTCAGTTTTATTCAAAAACGGTCTAGAGAATGGTCCTGTTTTTACGTACTATACCACAGGAAATATACGACTTGAAGGTACATATTTAAATGGTTTAAAACATGGAACATGGAGCATTTTGGATCAGGATGGCAAAGCCATTCAGGTTATTAATTATGCTAATGGTATAGCCGAAAATCAAGATGAATTAATTGAAGAAGAAACCAAAAAGCTGGATGAGATGATCAAAAATATTGGGAAAATTCAAGAGCCTACCATTGAAGAATTTTTGAGGGGGAGAGGTTTCTAAAAAAGATACAAATAATCCCGAACCTTAAATAGTTTCTCAAGCCGAGCCCGATGATATTTACATCGGGTATTTTTAATTTAACACTAGTGTCCGACTAAATTTCTTAAACAAAAAAATATTGACTTTAGTGAGCAAAAGATTCTTCGATCCACTTTGTTCCTCTCAGAATGACAGTTTGTTCTGTTTATATTGTTGGGACGAGGAGGGGGTGGTGTTTTCGTTCTAAAAAAAAAACGAAAACACCACTCCTTCGCGTCCCCTAAAGCATCAAATGGTTGTCATTCTGAGCGAAGCGAAGAATCTTTTGCTCGTAGAAGGCAATCATTGTATATTTAGTCGGACACTAGTGTTAATTTGTAATAATTCTAAATTACACATTAATGCATTGTAGAATAATGAAAAATTTTCTTTACCATTTCTAAAACCTGTAACCATCTATATAGTTTTATTCTTTAGGCAATTTCTTTTTTTGTGTTAAGTATTTGATTTTATGGGATACTTTTTGTTGTCTTTTTTTATTGCTAAAAATTCTTGGTTGATAATTTATATCGCAATAACTTAGCTCTTCGCCTTACATGTTTCTATTCTAGAAAAGGCTCTTTTTAATAAACTCGTTCATTTGAATTTTCCCCTCAAAATGTATTTTCTACGAGGATGATGTTGAACAAGAGATAGTTTTTAAAAATCTTCAAAAATTATGAGATTATTTAAATATACCACCTAAAAATCTTCCATTAGCCATGAAAAAATTTATCTTACCATTACTCATTATTCTTTCTCTAAATTTTATTTACTCAAGGACTACTGCACAAACCACCAAAACCGTTGGCTCTGACGGCGATTACGCAACACTAAATGCGGCATTTGCCGATGTTAGCAATAATACGCTAAAAGGCGAAATAGTATTTCAAATCATTTCGGATATTACAGAAACGACAACAACTTCCATTTATGAATCAGGTTCTGGCAGTTGGGAATACTCATCCATAACCATCTATCCCACAGGAAGCAACCGAACAATAACCAATAACACTTCATCTGATTACATGTTTTATTTTTATGGTTGCCATGACGTTATCATTGATGGACGTATAAATCAGGAAGGAAGTGCGATTCAGTTAACCCTCGAAAATACTGTTGGAAATGTAGTAAATTTTATATGGGGAGCACATAATAACATTATCAGGTTTTGCCATTTAAAGGGTAACAATACTGCGATAAACGAGGGTTTGGTTGTTTTCAATGCTGTGTCAAGCAAGGAAATTAGCAGTAATTTTATTGATAACTGTTCTGTTGGAGGAGGAGTATCAACGGTAAACGCAGTATATACTACGAATGAAACAGGAGTTTACCAGTTTAATATGATTACCAATTGTAATATAATTGACGTATGGAGTCCCTCCCTGTCATCGAAAGGGATTTATATTCAGGGGAATAGTTTAGCTTGGGCTATCGGTTCTAACAGCTTCTACCAAACCTCTTCTCGAACAGCAACAGCTGCCAATACCCATTACGGTATTTATATTAATGGGGGAGATGGTCATAATATCTCAAATAATTATATTGGCGGTTCAGAACCTCTTTGTGCTGGAACAGCATGGACAATTGAAGGTGAGTATGCCAATAGGTTTGTGGGAATTTACCTAAACGTTGGTACAACCTATCCTGCAAACGTTCAGAATAACATTATCTACAATTTTAATCACACCTACCATAGCACAACCAATACAACTTCTCTACCCGGTATTTGGTGCGGGATATACCTTAACGGTGGTGATGCAGACTTTAGCGGAAACTTTATTGGCTCAAGCATGGAGGCCAATACTATTACTGTTAACTCAACTAGCACTTCTAATGTAACAACCTATGGTATTGGAGTAAACTCCTCTGTTTCAACCCCCGATATTAACGGCAACTACGTTGGTTCATTTACGTTGAACTCGTCATCAACCGATAATGGGCATAGCTTTACCGGTATTCAGGTTGGCGCAGCCAGCGATGTTACCATTAGGAACAATACCGTTGGGCATCAAACAATTCCTAATTTCATTATCTGCACAAACCCTAACGAATCTACCGACAATGAGCAGAATATTAGAGGAATTGTGAATACCGCAAACACCAATGTTACTATCAGTAATAATACTATTGCCAACTTGGCAAATAGCTGCCTGGGTAAAGGTGATGTGGTGGGTATTTATAGCGACAATGGAGTAAACAATATAGTTGGCAACTCCATAAGTATGCTAGCAAATGCCTCAGGATTCAATCAGTACAACATTTACAACGTAACAGCTGGTATAGCGCTAATGTCAAACCTTGATGAGCAGCTGGTAAACAGCAACACGATTCATAATCTGTCAACCTCATACAGTGGTGGTAGTCAATCAATTATTAGCGGTATTCTATTCAGAGAGGGCTCGGGAGTAGTAAGCCAAAATGTAGTATTCGATATCAGCTTTGCTACTGATTTTTATGGCATAGGGAATGGAATTTGGCTTTTAAGCCCCAGCGATGCAACAGTAATAAACAACGCCATTCGGTTGGGGGTGGGCGAACCCCGCAACAACTCCTATGTTGGTATACAGTCGTACGGCAACAATACAATCCTGGGTAACTCGGTTTACATTGGCGGAATGGCAACAAATGACTTTTTTGCAACCTATGCGTACCGTAAGGATTACTCGGGTACCGATAGGGTTTATAACAATATTTTCTACAACGCAAGGGAATCTCAATCTGGGGGCTCTGAGAACTACGCCATAGGAAAATCAACTAGTTCTGTGCTCGAAAGCGACTTTAATAACTTGTACAGTTTAAATCCAGACGCTGTTATCAGCACAAGTGTTAATGAAAACTACTTTCCAACCGGTTCTAATTCATTGGCACAATGGCAAACCAACACTGGCAACGATGCCAACAGCCTTAGCGTTGACCCACTATTTGCTGGGGTCGATGAAGCAACGCCCGATCTGCATATCACCGCTTCATCACCCATGATAAATATGGGAACCTCGATTTACCCGCTTATCGTTGATATTGATGACGATATGCGTGATATGCTGCCCGATATTGGCTGCGATGAGTTTTACACGGGATCAATTTTAGTTGGCACTGGTGAAACCTACGAAACCCTAAAGGCAGCTTTCGATGCCATAAATGCAGGCGATGTAACCGGAAATATTTCAATCAATATTCAATCGAATACCACCGAAACAGCCACAGCAACCCTTTACCAAAGCGGGTACAACGGAACATCTGACTACACATCCGTTTCAGTGGGAACAGCCAGCAAGAATATTACTGTATTTGGAAATATTGCTGGACCAATCGTTTCGTTCAATGGGGCGCACAATGTGAATATGGTAAACCTTACCATTAAGAACGAGAATTCTGGCGGTTACTGCGTTGAGTTTACCAACTCGGCAAGTAACAACCGCATTGCAGGCTGCAATCTTTTGGGAGCCACTCAACTTCCCGATAAGGGTCTTATTACTTTTAGTGAAGCTGGCAGTGGGGAAGGGAATAACGATAACTTAATTGAGATTTGCAGTTTAAGCCCAAGTTCATCTGATTATCGATATGGGATAGTATCAATTGGTACTGCTGACTTTGGGAATGGAGATAATACCATTTCGGATTCGAGAATATACAATTTTTGGAGCAACGAGGGCTCATCAGCTGGTATTTACTTAGATGAAAATAACGCCAACTGGGAAATTAGCAAAAACCACCTGTACCAAACCGAAATCATTAGTAGTACAGGAGCAAGCGAACAGTATGGGATATACTCATTATCAGCTAGTAATATAAACATTTCCAATAATTTTGTAGGTGGCAGAGAGGAAGAATGTGGAGGAAGTCCATGGACTGTATGGGGGTTTTTCCAGAATACATTCACCGGGATTTATGTTGATGGTGCAAATGATCAAGAGTCGTACATTAGCAACAACACCATCAGCAATTTCCACTGGGAATCTACACCTGGTGAAAATATGTACGAGGGAGTGGGGGTATGGACAGGCATAGGCTATGGAGGGGGAACCCTAAACATTTCGGACAATACCATTGGCGCTGGTTCTGGAAATAACAGCATCCAGGTTATTTCTGCCGATGGTTACCATGTGGCCAGCTACGGCATAGCAGGTGGAGTTGAGGGAGCCAACGTAACAATATCTGATAATACCATTGGCAGCATTGATGTTTCGACTAGCAGTGAGAATTACTCACATTGTTTTACAGGTATTCAGAATAATGGCGCAACTGAAATTAACATTAGCGGGAACCTTATTGGAAGCGAAAGTTCAGCCAAAAGCATTAATGCCTCAACTGAATGCACGCATACTGCTACGGGGCAGCATGTTGCAGGGATTGTTAACAATGCCAATACAGCTAGCTGTACAATTGAGGATAACATAGTAAAGAATTTATATAACTCAACGGTTAGTGGCTGGTCGAGCTATAGCGGATCACCTTTTGGGCATATGGTAATTGGGATCGCTGCCAATAATGGGGCTAATCTGATTGAGGGGAACACAATTTCAAACCTTACCACAACTTCTTTTGACACTCGGGTCGATCAGATAATTGGTATTTATGCCCAATCGGATAAGCCAGGACAAGTAATTAGTGGCAACATAATTTTCGGGCTTAATACAAGTGCAACCGATCAATATACAAAGCTTTCGGGGATTAGTTACGTTAGCCCCGAAAGTGGAACCAACCTGGTTACCGGTAACCGAATATATGGTATTACTTCTTCAGGATCCTCCGCAACTATAGCATCTGAAATTAAAGGTATTCATTCGGAAAACGGCAAAGCAACCGTTTTTTACAATAACATGGTCAGCCTTGGTAGTGCTGTTACACATGGGCACAATATTTATGGAATTATAAGCTGGATAGGAGGCGAATTTTACCATAATAGCGTTGCCATATCGGGGAATGTAACGGGTTCTCTCAACGGAGGTAGCTTTGCCTTCATGCAGTCTTGGGCTTCGTCCGAACTGGTTGTAATGAACAATATCTTTGTCAACACTCGTACAAATGGCAGCCATAACAATAACTATGCGTTTAGCCTTGGCCATTCTGATAACGCTGATGATATGACGCTTAATTACAACGCGTATTGGGCAGATGGAACGGGGACAGTACTTGCCTACAACGGGACTTCTGATGTAACAGCACTTCCCATACTAGCTGGCAAGGATGCTAACTCAATAAATTCAGAGGTTACCTTTACCAATACTGCCACAGCCGATCTGCATACCAGTACTGCAGCGCTTAACGCTTCAGCATTAGTGATTACGGGTATTACAACCGATTTTGATGGTAACACCCGAAACCCTCAATTTCCCGACATTGGCGCTGATGAGTTTATACAACCCCTTATCCCTGCTCTGGGCAGCGGTCTCGATTTTGGATGGACAGATGTCCTAACTCCAAAAGCTTCTCAATCGTATGAGCTAACAGGGATCGACCTTACTGCAAATATGGTGGTTACAGCGCCAGATAATTTTCAGGTTTCTCTTGAGAGTGAAGAGAACTTTACCCAATCGCTTTCCATTGCACCGGTTAACACCAATGTGGAGACAACCATTTACGCCCGATACCTGCCCGATGTAGAAGGTTTTACCTTTGGAAATATTATAAATTCCAGCTCGGGAGCAGAGCAGACTATACACGTTCAGGGAAGCGCACGGGCAATACACCCAGTGATGGAAACAGGATCGGTATCGGATATTACCACTGAAACAGCAGAAATAAATGCTGAGATTTTACACACTGGTGGAAGGAATGTCTTAAGTAGAGGTATTATTTACTGGCCATACGATGGCGAGGATAAAGAAATTGGTGATCCTGGTGTTGTTAATGTGAGTGAGACTGGTTCGTTCGAGAAAGGAGAGTACTTCATTGCCGTTGATGATCTAGAGATCAATACCCATTACAATTATCGATCGTATGCAAATAATGGCGATTGGGATTTTGGGGGAACAGGATACGGCGAAACGCTAGATTTCTGGACTCACGCCGAACTACCCAGTGCACCCGTGGTTGACGAGATCACCGCATCAACGGTTCGGATAGCCCTTTCCGAGGATGGAAACCCAGACTATACAGAGTATGCCATTTTTGAAACAACTATTAGTAGGTACATTCAGGATGATGGCACTATGAGCGTAACCCCTGTTTGGAAAACCTTTGAGCAGTGGGGCGAAAAAACGGTTTCTCTTTATGCAACCCTAGATTTAACAGGTAACAGGCAGTACATCTTTGGGGCAATTGCCCGAAATGGGGCAACAGTTCAGACAGGATTAGGAGAAACCGAAAGCATTATCACGCTGGCACATGTGCCAAATCCAACCTATCTGCATAATCCTACAGAAACCACAATGCACGTTTCGGTATTTTCATCATCTATGGATTACTCATTCAATACACTTGAAACGCAGTATGCCATTGTGGAAAATAATCTCGAAGAGTATATCCAGTTAGATGGAACCCTGGGAGTTGATATCGAGTGGGGGACAAGGGATCAATGGTACCTTACCCTGATCGGCTTATCGATTGCCACTGAGTACTCGTTCAGCTCCATTGCCCGAAACGATGATGGTATAGAAACCGAACCCAGCACTCCCTCCAGCCTTTATACCCATGCAGCTGTACCGGGAGCACCATCCGTAATCACCCTTGAAGAATCGGTTGTTCAGGTAACCATTGATCCCGGTGAAAACCCCGATTTTATTGAGTATTGTATAATAATTGGTTCAATTTCAAATAATAACTATGTTAATACTGATGGTACTTTTAGCTATGGCCCGGGCTGGCAAATCAAAGCCCTTTGGGATGAGACCCCAATCACTGCATTTAATCCGAATGCTGACTATAGTATTACAATCATGGCACGTAACGATAACGATGTCCAAACTGCAAGTTCTGAAGAGAGTACTTTTTTAACAACTGCTGTTACTCCTCCACCTCCTTACCTTTATTTAACAGCTGGTTCTACAGATCAATTTACATTATGGCAGGCATACATTGGTAGTAACCCCAACTACACTGAGCTGGCATTCCAGGATTCAATCACTGAGCAGTTTGTGCAACCCGATGGTGCATTTGGGGATAATCCAGCCTGGCAAGCGGGAGATAGTTGGAATCAAACAGATATACAAGCAGAAGTAGCTACCAGGTATGCCCTTCGGGCAAAAGCCCGCAACCTCGATGGCATTGAAACAGCATATAGTTTAACATCAAAAATTACCACCTACCCATACCCGGCCGGTATGCCAACCCTAAGCAATATTACATCCAGCTCTGTGGATGTTGAGATTGACCCCAACGGTAATCCTGGTAATGTTGAGTATGCTATTCAGAATACGGAGAATTTTCTGTATGTACAGGCCAATGGCTCTTTTGATGCTACTCCAGTCTGGCAAACCCTTGAGGATTGGGATGATATTGCTATTACCGGGCTACAGCCCGATAGCTATATTGGTATTAGAGTATATTCCAGGAGCATTGGTGACCAAGTGGTTAGTAACGACCAGATTGCATACACCTATACTCTGGCCAATATACCCGATGCACCAGATGTCGAGGCAACATCATCAACATCCATTACTTTAACCATAAATCCCAATGGTAACCCAATAACTGTACGATACGCTATATACGAATCGAATACTGAGATGTACCTGGGTTATGACAGCCAACTAAGTGATGATCCGGTATGGTTTAGCATTGAGTATAGCGCAGAATTTGGGATTGAATACCTGTTGCCAAGCACCGGGTACACTTTTAAGGTGAAGGCACGCAACTCCGATTTGATTGAAACTGAATTCGGACCCGAAACCAGTATAACCACACCCGATGGTCCTCCTATTGCACCTACACTGGTCTCTCCCGAGAATGAGTCAACAGATCTTCTAAACTCCATTCTTTTCAGCTGGAACGAGCTCAGCAATGCTGATACATATAGCATTCAGGTTGCATCCTCTCCTGGGTTTTATGAGTATACCATGGTTTTTGAAGAATCAGACATTTCCGACATAGAGATACAGATAGATAATCTTTTATACAGCACTACCATGTACTGGAGGGTAAATGCCACCAATGAGCACGGAACAGGTTCATGGTCCAGCACATGGTCATTCACAACCATGGAGGGGCCACCAGCCATTCCAGCCCTTCTTTATCCTGAAAATGGCGCAACAGAAATACCGCCTAGTACAAGCCTTGCATGGAGTTTGCCCGACAATACCGATGGATTTAATTTACAGGTTTCTCTCCTTTCGGATTTTAGCACGCTGGTAATTGATTCTACTTATAGCTTAACCTCCTGGAACGATCCGCACTACTGTTATATTTCTAATCTATCTGCAAACACTACCTACTACTGGAGAGTGAGTTCATGGAACGAGCATGGATCGAGCTCTTGGTCGGAGGAGTGGAGTTTCACAACAATAAATGCACCTGATCCTCCGGAGTTGATTAGCCCTGCAAATGGATCAGTAGATATGCCTACATCTCTTACTCTTTATTGGAATAGCGCTTCTCTTGCCTCTTATTACGATGTTCAGGTTGCTTTGGATGAAGATTTTGAAACCTTGCTAGTTGATATGATTAATTGGGTTAATACTGAGTATACCTTGTATAGTCTTGAAGAGAAAACAACGTACTACTGGAGAATTAGGTCGATAAACCAATGGTTTAATAGCGAGTGGTCCGATGTTTGGTGGTTTAAAACCCAAAACGGGTCGTCTGTTCCTGCTGAGAATTATATTGATATTCGTATATACCCCAATCCGGTTGAGAATATCCTATATTTATCCGGTGACCATAGAATCGATAGAGCAACAATTATTTCTGAAATAGGTGTAGTGGTAGAGGAAATTGTTGGTGTTGAAAAAACCATTAACACATCGAATTTAAAACCTGGAGTTTATATTCTTAAGTTGTATACTGGCAGAGGAAGTATTGTTAAACGTTTTGTTAAGCAGTAACATAATTAAGTCTTAAAAAAGGAAGCCTGGTGTAGATATTGCATCGGGCTCCCTTTTTTTAGTCAATGTATTACAATATTATACATGTTTTGTGAAACGGAACCCCTGCGTTAGAAAGGTAATTTTCCCTACGAGTTTTTTTCTCATTAACGATTCTTTAGTTATGTTGGCATCAGCCTTTTCCTGCCCCTTCCGCATTCAGAGGGGGATCGTAGAACTCAAAAGGTGAGCGGTTAGCGGGAGGGCATACGAGGAGCGCTGCGCTGTAGTGCTGATGGGTTGAAGGGTTGCTTTTCCAACCGTAAGTTTATGGTTAAAGGGTAGAACAATTCGCAGCGATTGCGCTCCGCAGGAAGAATCAGTTCAGCCGTAGAGATCGAGAGCACCCTCTGGCAGCGGTGAGTTTTCTTTGCTACTTTCTTTTGATGGCAGCAAAAGAAAGTAGAAGTAATGGGTTCGATGACTCCAGTTTCCGATCAGAATATGTAATTGCCACAATAGTTAATTATACGTTGGTTCAAACATGGTCAGACTTGCAACGGAACACCCAAAAATCTAAAAAACATCAATTCATAGATTTTTGGTAATTAAATTTAGGGTATCGATATCGTACACAGAAACAGGTTAAGCAGTAACATGATTAAGCCCAAAAAAATAAGCCCGTTGCAATCAGCAACGGGCTTATTTAATATCAATTTTTTTATATGCTAAGCATTGTCAACCTTAAACATATGCTGTATTAGTTCAACAACCTTTACCGAGTAACCCATCTCGTTATCATACCAGCTAACAACCTTAACGAAGTTATCGTTAAGCGAAATACCAGCTTTGGCATCGAAAACTGAAGTGCACTTTTCGCCAATAAAATCGGTTGAAACCACTGCATCCTCTGTATAACCCAGAATACCCTTTAGCTCGCCTTCGGAGGCTGCTTTCATTGCTGAACAAATATCAGTATAACTAGCAGGTTTCTCCAGACGGCATGTTAGGTCAACCACCGAAACGTTGGGGGTAGGAACACGGAACGACATTCCTGTAAGTTTGCCATTAAGCGAGGGGATTACTTTTCCAACCGCTTTAGCTGCGCCAGTTGAGGAAGGGATAATGTTTTGGCCAGCTCCACGTCCACCTCTCCAATCCTTCATCGATGGTCCATCAACGGTTTTTTGGGTTGCAGTAACAGCATGAACTGTTGTCATCAATCCCTCGATAATACCAAATTTGTCGTTTAGCACTTTTGCAATTGGTGCAAGGCAGTTGGTGGTACACGATGCGTTGGATACGAATTGCATCTCCTTGTTGTACTTTTCAAGGTTTACACCGCAAACAAACATTGGAGTATCATCTTTAGAGGGTGCCGACATGATAACCTTTTTTGCTCCTGCTTCGATATGTCCCTGACATTTAACCTTATCGAGGAATAGACCGGTCGATTCAATGATATAATCTGCTCCGATTTCTCCCCATTTCAAATCGGCTGGGTTTTTCTCAGCGGTTACTCTTATTGTTTTCCCATTTACAATAAGCTTTCCGTCTTTCACCTCAACAGAACCATCGAAACGTCCATGGGTAGAGTCGTACTTCAACATGTATGCCATGTAGTCAACGTCAATCAGGTCGTTGATGCCCACAACCTCTACGTTATCAAAATTCTGGGCGGCACGGAATACCAGGCGCCCTATTCGGCCAAAGCCGTTAATTCCAATCTTAATCTTTGCCATAGCAGTTGATTTTTAAAGTGTTATGATTATTAATGATTTTTAGCATAATATCACCACAAAGTTAATCATTATAACCATATTATTAAATTAAATGCCATTAAGCATATTAATGATATATGCAAACGATGGAAGTAGATAATAAATAGTTTTTTTTTCATAACCAGACCTATGCTAATCGAATTTAAAACATTCTTCATCAAAAAATGTTTATAAAAAGTAAGTGGTGTCCAAATAATCTTTTTTTAGGATTTGTCAGTCACTACTGTTAAAAAATATTTTAGACTTAATATATGGAATAGAATTTGATGATGATAAACATTTGGCAGACTATAATATTCAATATTATTTCTAAATAAATTAAATGTTTTGCATCCAGTAAATTAACCAAAATCCCTTGTTCATGAGAAAAACTCTATTTCTTTTTATCATGTTGCTTTCTATTGGAATAGTAAGCGCAAATGGAAAAGTGCTAAAATCAGAGGTCAACTCAAATTTGACCGATGATAGGCAACAAGTTATCCAAAACGAAAAAGATCCTTCCAACGAAGCCTTTATTCTAACCTTTGGCTTTATTGAGGATCCAGGTGCTCAGGTTGATATTTATGATAATTATATAAGTGTAACTGTTGCCTGGGATACCGACATCACATCTCTCACACCCACAATGACCATATCCGAGGGTGCAACTATTGATTATGAGTTTCCAGTTACAATGGATTTCAGCGAAAGTGTTTACTTTACCGTTACTGCAGAGGATGGAGTAACAACCAACACCTATATGGTTTGGGTTAATCAGGATTATCAATACCCTGAAATAATACCCGAAGTTCAGTACTTTGGTTTAACCAATCCCGAAGATGTTGACTTTACCATTCTTTGGGGAAGCGAAACTGAGATCACCCAGGTTTATTACTATAACTGGGATGATTGGGATAATTATCAGGTTCCACTTGAAGAGGGAACAGATTATTTTGTTAATGGTGATATACTAACTATCTCAAGCGAATTTATTCTTTCGGTCAATCCAGATGTTTACGATTGGCTTGACTTTCATGTTGAATTTGGAATGTGGGGGTATGCATGGTTTGGCATAGTGGTGGTTGAAACCACAACCCCATACCTTATGCCTGGTAACCTCTCGTACGATTTGACCAACCCCGGCGATCTATTTACCACCGTTGTGTATCTGAATGCAAATGAGGTTGTTTCTGTTTCCGAAGGAGAAATCCCCCTTACCCAAGGCGAAGATTACTCCATTGAGGGAGCATGGCTTTTCATTCATGATACCTACTTGAGTGAAAACCTTTTAGCTGTTAATGATGAAGTTGAACTTACCGTTGCATTCGATACAGATGATGAGGCAATTCTTAGCATCACTGCCATAGAGAGTGGCGTTGTGAATGCCACCATCGATCCTCAATCGGTTACATTCATTAATGAATTTCCATACTACCAGGATATAACCGTTACATGGAACGATGCCTCGGAGGTAACCCAACTTTTTGTAACGTTAATTGAGGAATGGTACATCGAGCAGTTTGAATGGCCATACTACAACGTTACCGATAACGGTGATGGAACAGCTCTTCTGAGGATATTCTTTGATGAGGATGATAAGTTTAATGAGCTATCCAAAGGTAGTTCAAAGGATGAAGAGTATTCGTTTGTTACCATTGATATTTCTTTCGATGTAGGTGCTCCGGCAACCTTCTTCATGACCCTTGTATGGGAGTACTTTGATGTTAACGTAACCATAGTACCCGAAGAAGCAGGTTGGGTAGAAGGAGACTGGGACTACTCGCCAGGTGAAGTAGTTTACCTTGAGGCATATCCAAGTTGGGGTTACACCTTTGTCCAATGGGAAGACATGGAGGGTGAAGTGGTTAGCACTGAGAATCCATATGTCTTCATTATGCCTGATTACGATGTTGATTTAGTTGCTGTTTTCGAAGAAGCGGGCAACACCTATTCTGTCTCCTATGGCGTAATAGGTGGTAATGGTGGCATATACGCAACTGCCAATGGATACTATATTTATAGTGGAGATCAGGTAACCGAAGGTTGGGATATTGAGTTTAACGCCTATGCCGATTGGGGCTATGGAGTGAAGGAGTGGAGAGTTAACGGTGCTGTTGTTCCCGGTTTTACAGGTTCTACATATGTTTACGAAAATCTCCAAAGTGATATTAATGTTACCGTTGAGTTTATCGAATGGGAGTATCCTGAGATAACCCCCGAATATCAACTATTCGGATTGACAGATCCACAGGATGTTGATTTCTATATTAATTGGGGTAGCGAAACAGAGATACTAAATGTTTACTACTACTTTGAGGATGATGATGATGATTACCAGATTACCCTTGATGAAGGAACGGATTATTACGTATCAGGAGATGTTCTAACCATAACCAGCGATTTTATTCTATCGCAGGATCCAGAACCTTTTCAGGCATTATATTTCAGCGCTGAGTTTGGATCTGGTTACTATGAGTGGTTTGCCATAATGGTGCTTGAATCAACCTCTCCGCTTGTTATTCCAGATATCCTATACTACGATTTTACCAACCCTGGTGATTTGATGACCACAATAATCTTTATGACTGCAACCGAGGTAGTATCCATTGCAGAGTCGGGCAGCGTTTTGGTTGAGGGTGAAGATTACCATATCGATGGTACATGGCTATTTATTCACGATAGCTACTTAAGCGAGAATCTTGCTGAGGTTGACGATGAGCTTGAGCTCATTATCGAGTTTGATACTGGTGATGAGGCATTCCTAACCATTACTGCCATTGAGAGCGGTATTGTAAATGCCACCATTGATCCAACAGCTGTTACTTATTTCAACGAGATGCCTAATTATCAGGATATAACCATTACCTGGAACGATGCTTCTGAGGTTACTCAGATGTTTGTTACGGTTAATTATGGTTGGCAGGTAGATCAGTTCGAGTGGCCATACTACGATGTTACCGACAATGGCGATGGAACAGCATTGCTTAGGATGTATTTCGATGAGGATGATAAGCTTTTATCTGCTAAATCATCCTCAAAGGAAGAGTTTATATACTATGTTACCGTTGAAATTTCATTCGACGTTGGTAGTCCCGCTTACTTCCTGATTACGGTGATTGAGGAGTACTATTATGTTAACGTAACCATAGTACCCGAAGGAGCAGGTTGGGTTGAAGGTGGCTGGGATTATATGCCAGGCGAAGAGGTTTATCTATATGCCGAGGCAAACTACGGATATAACTTCCAAAACTGGCGTATCGATGGTGAAGTGGTCAGTTCCAGCAATCCATACGAATTCATTATGCCCAACCACGATGTAGATATATCGGCTCATTTTATCGAAAGTGGTACTACAACCTATACTGTAACCCTGACGGTTAATCCTACAGGTGCTGGTGTTGTTACGGGTGCCGGATCCTTCGCCGCAGGCGAGAGTGTAACCGTTACGGCTACTCCCAACGAAGGATTCATGTTCGATAATTGGACCACAACCACGGGCACTGAGGTGAGCACCAATTCAACCTATACCTTTACCATGCCCGCATCCAACGTGTCGCTGGTTGCAAATTTTGAGACTACATCATTGTACACCGTTACATTCATCGTAAGCGATAGCCAGGGTGCCATTCAGGGTGCTGCCATTGCCGTTGATGGACTGGAAGAGGATCTGATAACCGATGAGGATGGGCATGCTTCGCACACATTCCTCGATGGAGACTATGATTTTGTGGTTTCGCACGATGGCTACCATAACTATGTGGGAACCTTTACTGTATCCGGCGAGGATATTGAGGTTGAGGTTACCATGATTCCCGTTGGAGTTAATACCGAGGTATTAACCCAGCTCAAGGCCTACCCCAACCCATTCGATGGTTACATCAACTTTGCCTCTTCCGAAAGGATAAGCAGGGTAGTGGTAACCAATCTGATTGGGCAGGTAGTAATAAATGCTCATATCACCGGAAGCGAGCAATCGCTTAATACAGCCATGTTACATAAGGGTGTTTACCTGGTTACCTTCCACTTGGAGAATGGCAAGCAGGTAATCCGCAAGATGATAAAGCAGTAGATCGCTGAAACGTTTCACAACCGAAACGCCCGATGGGGGAAACCCTGTCGGGCGTTTTTTTACCCGTCATCCTATGTTTGCAACAAAATATTATTTTCGTTTGGAGTAAACAGACA
>CAYNHM010000029.1:0-42671 GCA_964397135.1 uncultured Rikenellaceae bacterium | reverse complement strand
TCTTTCCGAATATTTTGGGATGCAGCACCATCCAACCGAAGGTTTGGTGCTGGTGTGGTTGAAGCCACCCCATTTGGGATCACCGCAGGTAATCCCTGAATTCTTTCCGAATATTTTGGGATGCAGCACCATCAAACC
The DNA here is from genome assembly GCA_964397135.1 of uncultured Rikenellaceae bacterium. GTDB lineage: Bacteria > Bacteroidota > Bacteroidia > Bacteroidales > Tenuifilaceae > MWFE01. Next base: position 42,533 of record CAYNHM010000029.1, on the reverse strand, counting down.
GAAGGTTTGGTGCTGGTGGGGTTGAAGCCACCCCCTCATGGGATCACCGCAGGTAATCCCTTAATTCTTTCCAAATATTTTTGGATGCAGCACCATCAAACCGAAGGTTTGGTGCTGGTGGAGTTGAAGCCACCCCCTCATGGGATCACCGCAGGTAATCCCTTAATTCTTTCCGAATATTTTTGGATGCAGCACCATCAAACCGAAGGTTTGGTGCTGGTGGAGTTGAAGCCACTTTGTGGAGAATTGCTTAGTTAAGAAGAAAAAAACGGATTTTAAGTTATCAAACAAACAAAACCCCATGAACATATAATTGTTAATGAGGTTTTGTATTGATATTATGTTTTGTTTAGTCTTTTACACAACGTACAGAATATCCATCATTTTTTGTCATAATACTAGTGTATGCATTGCTATCATCGTATCGCATATACACGTGATAAACGTAATCTGAGCTTATTTCAGTAGTACTCCACCAAAATCCAAATTCTTTTTTAAAAACGGTTGAAACAGTACTGGCTCTTCGTTCACCTCCTGGTAGAGCAGTGAAGCCACTTTCGTTGGTTGCCCCGGTATTCGGATTACTCCAATGATCTGTGCCTGCTTCTTTCAATTTGCCTCCAGCCACACTTGCTCCTCCAAGATAATCAATTAGTTCTGTCCATTCGGCATTGCTTGGTAAATGCCAACCAACGGGGCAAACACCTTGAATTCCACTGGGATTTGAGCTACTGCTTGATTCGCCGTTCATGGCTGCAGGCCAATTGTATAGCACACCATAGGTGGAGTAATCCGCTGTAGCTTTTGCATCAGCAACAACGATCCCATTGTACCCATAAACATAATAGTGTGGATCAGTTGTACTACCATTAGTAATAAAATCGACTGAAGGTAAATATTTCAAATTTTCCGACATCCAAATCCGGGTCCCAATTCGAACGGCATTATAGTGATTTCCGTCCCGGGCATCGGTAACTCCAACATCTGCCTGCAGGTTAAGTATCAATTCTTTTAGCTCATCAACGTATGCCTTTGTGGCAGCATCCTGATCGCCTAATGGGTTGGCAAGGTTAGTGATGTTTTTATTACCTGCTGAGGTGTTTACGGTCAAAACATCATCTAAACCTTGAGATTCGGTGTAGCTCGTTAAGTAGTTTGGCGTTACATTAACCCATTTTGTGCCGTCAAACTGCAATAAATCGCCGGTATTTGCTCCTGTAAAATCGAAATTTGCTGATACGGCAGGGTCGGTTTCCTCGGTCAAGTATTCTTGCAAATCGCTAATCTGACTTTCAGTGATTTCAATACCTGTTGATTTATCCCATGAGGTAAACGCAGGATCGGTTTCCTCGGTAAGGTATTCCTGCAAATCGCTAACCTGGCTTTCAGTTATTTCAATACCTGTTGTCCTGTCCCAAGCATTGAAAATGGGGTCATTTTCGGCAATTTCACTGGTAATTGACTCAGCGGTTTTGGCATGTTGCGCATAGGGAACGCTAATAAGTTGGGAAGTCCCCAAGACTATGCCATCAACTGTAATCTTGATAAAGTGACTGTTTGAACTCCAGTCAACTACATTTAGATCTTCAACCGATCCAATGGTCAAGTTTATAACTCCTTGAGCATTGGTGGTTACATTGTGAGTTTCGGAAAATACACTGATTCCTTCAGATCCTCCCTGAAGAATATCAATTTCTATGCTTACTGCCTGATTGGCAGCTACATTTCCACTAATATCTCTAATCGCAGCTTGGTATGAAAATGATGCTGGGGTTTGGGCTAATAGCGAAAAACAGAATAAAATGATTAAGGATGTTAACGAAAATTTGATCATAACTTTTTTATGTTTTAGGTAAGCTTTATAGGGTAGAAAGGGAGATGCTTTAAGTTGATTGATAAGCACTCGCACTTCAAATCTAAGAAAATAAATTATTTATTGCAGGATAATTTCATTTTTTTCAATCGATGAAATTAGAAAGTTAATAAGTTCAGCCAATACATTGTTACTACCGAAGTACTCCAAGCCGAGTTATTTTTAATGATTATATAAGTAGCAGTATAGGATTTCTTCAAATTGATGTAACCTAAATGATCGGTCTATCAGAAAACCTAAATGCTTTTCAACCTGCTCGAGTAATATTGTTTATAATTATATGTGTTACATTTGTGGAAGCAATTTTTAACAATGATTTATCACTCGTGAATAGGCTTGAGACAACAAAAATCCCCGATTATCAGCTAGTTGATTGTGGAGATTTTGAGAAACTCGAAAGGTTTGGTCCGTACTATTTAATACGTCCAGAGTCGCAAGCTATTTGGAAGAAAAAGATGAGCATGGCCCAATGGCAAAAGCTGGCTCACGCCCATTTCAAACGCGAGCAGCAGAAGGTTTCTTATAGAAGTGGTGAACCAGGAAATGGCGGATGGAACTTCATAAGGAAGATGCCAGATAATTGGCTGATGAAATGTCCCCTTCCTCAAGGAAATTTTTCTCTTAAACTTAGCCTAACCTCTTTTGGTCATGTTGGGATATTTCCTGAGCAGATTGATAACTGGAATTTTATTTATACATCAATTCGCGAGAGCAGGGTATCAAGCCCACGTGTGCTTAATGCGTTTGCATACACAGGGGGAGCCTCTTTGGCAGCAAGGGCAGCAGGTGCAGAGGTGACACACCTCGATGCGGTTAAGCAGGTTGTAAACTGGGCTAAAGAGAACATGATGCTTAGCAAGCAGTACGATATAAGATGGATTGTTGACGATGCTTTAAAGTTTTTAAAACGAGAGGAGAAAAGAGGGAAAACATATCATGGTCTTATTCTCGATCCGCCTGCTTATGGTCGTGGCCCTAGTGGTGAAAGGTGGATTCTAGATGAGAGCATCAACGAAGTTCTTAATGCTTGCACAAAGCTTTTAGAGCCACAGAGTAGTTTTTTTGTTCTAAACCTATACTCTTTGGGTTATTCTCCTCTAATTTCAAAGAATCTGGTCGAATCGCACTTTGGTTCTAAGAAGTTAATATATGGTGAATCTTACATACGCTCCGAAACGGGTATTGACCTTCCTCTTGGTACTTACGTTAGATTCAGAAATGGTTAATACAAACTAGTATCTTTATCAATGAAATACACCGCCAAACATACAGCAACCCTGCTCGATATTGTGATAGAGATGCATAAAGGGATTTCAAAACAAAGGGCCAAAAAGTTTATTGGTACATCAAGCATTATGGTTAACGGAAAAACAGTAAAGAACCATCCTATGATTATGGTTGAACAGGGACAAGTGCTTGAGTTTATTAAAGCAGTTAAGGTTGAGCGTAATGTTTCCCCACCAACAAAGAGCAACCCCATATCCATTCACTTTGAGGATGAATATATGATAATTGCCCATAAAACTGCTGGCATTCTATCCTGTAAGGACAAGAATCAGGAATCAGCTACCTCAACCCATAAAGTTCTTGAGCAATTTATCCTGAATAGGGATGGAAAAAAAATGAGGTTATGGCCAGTTCACAGGCTCGACAGAGAGGTGGAAGGGCTAATCATTTTTGCGAAATCGGAAGATTTTCAGACAACAATGAAGGATATCTGGAGCACTGTAACCAAGAAGTATCTTGCACTGGTTGAGGGTACTCCCGAAACAACAAAGGGAGTTGTTGAGGGTTGGCTTAAGGATGATGCCAATCAAAGGGTAAGGGTATACAGCACAAATGTTGAGGGAAGCAAGTATGCAAAGACAGAATTTCAGATTTTAGAAAGGCTCAAAAGTTACACCTTGCTGGAGATCACGCTTCATACCGGCCGTAAAAATCAGATTAGGGTTCATCTTTCAGCTATTGGTTGTCCTATTGTTGGTGATAGAAAGTATGGTGCCGAAGGCACAGTGAAAAGACAAATCCGTTTAGCCGCCTATAAAATTGAGTTTAAACATCCTATTTCGGGTAAAATGGTAAGGTTAGAGTATAAGCCTTCATCAAGATTTTTCAATCCTTCAATGAGTGAGGATGAGAAGTACCGCATAATATAAAGGTATGAATATGGGCAAAACGCTAGAAGTAATTAGTAGCAAACAGAATGATAGGATCAAAAACCTGATTCACCTTCAGAAATCGAGCGAACGACGGAAGCAGGGTGTTTTTATCATTGAAGGAATAAAAGAGATTGAAAAAGCGTTAATATCGGGTTACAAGATCGTTTCGGCTTTCTTTTGCCCTGAAATAATTGAATACTCTGAAGTTGAAAAGATAATTGGACATGAGCATAATATCAATTTTTTTCAAGTAACACAAGATGTTTACAGTAAGGTAGCATACAGGGATAAAGCGGGAGGCCTGATACTTGTTGCGAGACCAAGGCAACATTTACTTGAGAATATCAATGCTGAGAATAATCCACTTTTGCTTATCATTGAGGGTGTTGAAAAGCCTGGCAATATTGGGGCAATTTTACGAACTGCTGATGCAGCAGGAATCTCGGGTATCATAATTTGCGATCCTTTAACCGATTTATATAACCCAAATACTGTAAGGGCATCGCTGGGATGTGTTTTTACACAGCCTATCGCATTATGTTCCAATGCAGAAGCAATTGAATGGCTTAAGAAAAAGGGTATTCAAATAATTGCTACACATCTAAAGGCGTCAAAACCATACTTTCAAATCGACTACACATTGCCTTCGGCAATAGTTATGGGTACCGAGGCCACAGGAATAACAGAAACATGGATTGGTGCCGCAGATGACACAGTAATAATACCTATGCGGGGAATTGCCGATTCGTTGAATGTTTCAACTGCAACAGCCATACTGGTTTATGAGGCATCTAGGCAAAGATATTATCAGTAAAGCAGCTAGCCGATGTTTTACACTTGCAGCTGGTACAGCTTAGCGTAGTAACCACCCATTTCTAAAAGTTCATCATGCTTCCCTCTTTCAACTATCTCACCATCATGGAGTACACAAATTAAATCGGCATTTTTTACAGTTGACAAACGGTGAGCAATTACTAACGATGTTCTGTTTTTCATAAGATTCTCAATAGCATCCTGAACGAGACGTTCCGATTCGGTATCAAGGGAAGAGGTTGCCTCATCAAGAATCATTATAGGAGGATTTTTAAGTATTGCTCTGGCAATGCTAACCCTTTGCCGTTGTCCGCCTGAAAGTTTGCTACCTCTATCGCCAATGTTTGAGTGATAACCATTGGGTGTGGCAACAATGAATTCGTGGGCATTGGCAATTCTAGCAGCATTTTCCACATCCTTTTCTGTTGAGCTATCAACACCAAAGGAAATGTTGTTGTAGAAGTTGTCGTTAAACAGGATTGGCTCTTGATTTACATTACCCATCAGGTTTCGGAGGCTATTCAGGGAATAATTTTTTATATTGATTCCATCAATAATTACTTCCCCTTCTATTACATCGTAGAAGCGGGGTAAAAGGTCCACAAAAGTACTTTTCCCTGAACCCGATTGTCCCACAAGGGCAATGGTCTTGCCCTTCTCAATGGTTAAATTGATATTCTTTAAAACGTAGTCGTTTTGATATTTGAAGCTAACATTTCGGTACTCAATGGCTGATTTAAAGTTATCAATTTCAATTGCACCTGCAGTATCTTTTATTGGGTTATTAGCATGAAGTAGACCATCAAGCCTATCGGCAGATGCCATGCCTTTGAGTACGTTGAAATAGGCACTTGAGAAGGATTTTGCCGGATTAATAATCATATAAAAAATGGCAATATAGCCTATAAGTCCTTCAGGAGAAAGATTTCCCTGCCCTTGAAAAACGAGTCTTCCTCCAAACCAGAGAACCATTACAATGACTATTGTCCCCAAGAATTCGCTTAGAGGGCTGGCAAGATCTCTACGACGCCACATTTTTGTCATCAAATGGGTATAGAACGAATTAACGCTTTCGAAGCGTTCACGCATCTTACCTTCAGCATTGAAAGCCTTAATAATTCTCAATCCACCTAAGGTTTCCTCAATAATAGAAAGCAATGCACCCATTTTTCTCTGTCCTTTAAACGATGTTTTTCGCAGGGTTTTACCCACTCGTCCAATAACTCCTCCAGCAATCGGAAGTATAAGCAGAACGAAAAGCGTAAGCCCCGGGCTCATAATAATAAGGGCAGATAAATGAATGATTATGATTATAGGTTCTTTGAAAAACATCTCCAGCGAACGGATGATCGATACTTCAATCTCATTCACATCGTTGGTCATTTTGCTGATTATATCACCCTTTCTCTCTTCGGAAAAGAATCCCAGCGGAAGTTCCAAGATTTTTTTGTAAAGCGCATTGCGTATATCTCTAACAACACCTATTCTAATGGGTGCAAGGTACCAAAGGGAAATATATGTAAAAAAGTTTTTTAGGAAGGAAGCAATTATAACAACAAAAATAACAAAAAGTAATGCGCTAGCTTTATCATGATTGATAATCACTTTGCTTATTGTAAAGTAAAAGGTATCCTTAATTGATTCGATGCTGAATACAAAATCGGGACGTTCCTCTACAAGAGGAACAGTACCAAAGAGAAGGCTCAGAAATGGAATAATCATGGTAAGGGAAAAGAGCGAGAAGAAAGCGGAAAAAATGTTTGCAAAAATACTTGCTGCTGCTTTCCATTTATAGGGGAAGATGAACTTAAAAACTTTGTAAAATTTTCTCATAAATTGTTTTGTACAATGTTAGCTAAATAATAGAATTATCAATATTCTTAGATGTTTGATTTATGGATTTATACCTGTATAGTTAAATGGAGTGACCTGCTTCAATTCATCTTTAACCCTAGCGTCAACCTTTAGCTTGCCAATAAAATCAATAAACTCTTCTCGAGTGATGGGTTTACCAGTTCTAGTCAAGTCTTTAAGTGTTTCATAAGGATTAGGGTAGCCTTCGCGACGAAGAATGGTTTGGATGGCCTCTGAGATGACAATCCAATTTTTTTCCAGATCATTGTTTATAACCTGTGGGTTAATCACAAGCTTATCTATGCCTTTTAGTATTGCTTTCATGGCAAGGATGGTATGAGCAAAGGGAACGCCAATATTCCTCAGCACTGTACTATCGGTAAGATCGCGCTGTAAACGTGATATGGGCAATTTTGCAGACAAATGCTCAAATAATGCAATGGCAATTCCAAGGTTACCTTCAGCGTTTTCAAAGTCAATGGGATTTACTTTGTGGGGCATAGCTGATGAGCCCACTTCTCCCTCTTTAATACGCTGCTTGAAATAGTCCATGGATATATATGTCCATACATCCCGACAAAAATCAATTAGAATAACGTTAATCCTTTTAAGACTATCAAATGTTGCTGCCAGATTATCGTAGTGCTCAATTTGTGTGGTAATTTGCGAACGATCCAGACCTAAAGTTTTGTTTACGAAGTTGTTGGCAAAATCAATCCAGTCAACATCGGGGTATGCCACATGATGGGCATTAAAATTGCCGGTTGCTCCTCCAAACTTTGCCGAAACAGGGATTTTACGCAGTAAGTTAACCTGTTTGTTGATTCTCTCAGTAAAAACAGCAATCTCTTTTCCAAGTCTTGTTGGAGTTGCAGGTTGTCCGTGAGTACGTGAAAGCATGGGCACTTCGGACCAAAGGCTTGAAAGTTGTTCCAACTTTTCGATGAGTTGATCCAGTAAAGGGTAATATACTTCATGGCCAGCATCGCGAAGCATGCAGGGGAAGGCAGTGTTATTTATATCCTGTGAAGTTAATCCAAAATGGACGAATTCGCTATATTCCTCAATGCCAATCTCAATAAACTTTTCTTTTAAATAGTATTCAACTGCTTTTACATCATGATTTATGTTTTTTTCAATTTCCTTAACGCGTAAGGCATTATCAAGTGTGAAATTTCGGTAAATAGCACGTAATATTTCAAAAAGGTCTGATTTAAAAGATGATAATTGTGGTAAAGGTATTTCACAGAGTGCAATGAAGTATTCAATCTCTACAAGAACTCGATATTGAATAAGTGAAAACTCTGAGAAAAACGCATCCAACCCGTTAAGAGAATCCCTATATCGACCATCCAGAGGGGAAACTGCAGTAAGTGGAGTTAATTCCATACATTTAACTTTTTAAAAGTGCAAAGTTAACATTCAGCAAACAAAAGGAGTGGTTTTTTATTGTGTGTTTTTGGTAAATGTTTTAAACAAAAATGTGTTTTCAATTTGTTTTACTAGTAAGGGCTATTTTGATTAACTTCGCAGTATGGTATTACATTAATAATTTAATAATTCATTACACCCCGATATGTTAGATAAAATCAATGTTTCAGCTGTTTCATATCTTAATACAGCCCCTTTTGTTTATGGTTTAAAACATGCTGAGATTAAAAATTCAATAAACTTATCGCTCGATTATCCATCTGAGTGTGCACGAAAAGTAATTTCAGGAGAGTCTGACATGGGACTTGTTCCGCTAGCATCAATTATCAATAAAGATGAGTTTAAAATTATTACCGATTACTGCATTGGTGCCAAAGAAAAAGTTAGAACCGTTTCACTTCTCAGTAATTCGCCCATCGAGGAGATCGATACTATATATCTCGACTACCATTCAATAACATCAGTTACCTTAATTAAGGTACTTGCCAAACATCTATGGAAAAAGAGTATTGTTTGGCGACCCTTTGGTCCGATGAATAGTATAGATCAGCTTTTACCATCGCACGGTATAGTTGCTATTGGGGATAAGGTTTTTGGTTTGGAATCGAAATTTAAGATGAATTACGATTTGGCCAACGAGTGGAATGCTTTAACTGGTTTACCCATGGTTTTTGCAATTTGGACAACCAAACAAGAACTTGATATATCTTTTTTAGAAGGATTTAATAACGCATTAAGATATGGTTTGGAAAGAATTGCGTTATCTGTTGAATTTCATGGGAATAAAATTGTATCAAAAAATGATGCAGAGAATTATCTTACTAAAAATATTTCGTTCAGCTTGAATGAAAAGAAGAAAGAATCAATTAACGTTTTTTCTGATTTAGCTAAAGAATTTTTAGCTAAATAATTTAATATGAAAATTTCCATTGTATAACCTTAATAATTTCAAATATGAAATATTTGTGTATTATCCTATCTCTTTTATTAGTAGATGTTGTTCAAAACACAGCTTATGCTGCAACCGATACTTTAGAGGTTGAAAACAAGCAGCTAATATACAAGATTAACATTCGAGAGGATATAATGCCTTCTGCATGGCGACAAGTACAAAAGGGATTTGCTGAAGCGTATGAGCAAAATGCCAATATTATGCTAATTCATTTAAACACATATGGTGGTATGGTTAATATTGCCGATTCAATTCGCACCAAAATTTTGAATAGCAACATCCCTGTTTGGGTGTTTATTGACAATCAAGCGGCTTCAGCGGGAGCGCTGATCAGCATTGCATGCGATAGCATTTACATGCGACCGGGAGGAAGCATAGGTGCGGCAACAGTAGTAAACCAAACAGGTGAGGTGGCTCCCGATAAGTACCAATCGTTTATGCGTGGCATAATGAGGGCAACCGCTGAGGCAAAGGGTAAGGATTCCGTTAGGGTTGATGGAGAAATGCTGGTTAAATGGCGGCGTGACCCCAAGATTGCTGAGGCTATGGTTGATCCTTCGGTTACCGTGGAAGGGCTAATAGACGATGATAAAGTTCTAACATTTACCGCTGATGAAGCGATGGAGTGGGGATACTGTGAGGGAAAAGCTGAATCGATAACCGAACTTCTCAAAATGGTTGGCATTGACAAATACGAAATAGTTGAGTTTAAACCTACGGCAATGGATAAGCTAATCGGTTTTCTTACCCATCCAATGGTTTCGGGATTTTTAATCATGCTGATTATTGGAGGTCTTTACTTTGAACTCCAAACACCCGGCATTGGATTTCCACTGGCCATTGCGGTGTTAGCTGCCATTGTGTACTTTGCCCCACTTTACGTCGAGGGGCTTACCGAGCATTACGAGCTGATCATTTTCATTGTGGGATTGGCATTGATAGCAGTTGAAGTATTCGCAATCCCAGGCTTTGGTATAACAGGCATTAGCGGAATAATCCTAATCATTTTAGGGTTAACACTGGGAATGATTGACAATAATATTTTCCGAGATGTACGTCCATTCTCATGGATTGAAGTGTTAAAACCTCTGGTTGTTGTATCTGTCTCACTTTTTAGTGGGCTTATCCTTTCAATCATTTTAAGCCGAAGGTTTATAGCATCACCAACGTTCCCTGGTCTCTCTTTGAGCAGTAGTTTAACAAAAGAGGAGGGCTACGTGGGAATTGATACCCATCAGAAGGATATGGTTGGTCGGATTGGCATTGCCGTGACGGTTTTACGTCCTTCAGGAAAGGTAGAAGTTGAGGATGAAATATTCGATGCCGTATCTGAGGATGGATTTATCAATAAGGGAGAAGAAGTTAAAGTTATAAAAGATGAAGCAGGGCAGATATATGTGATGAAAAAATAGCTTTGCCTGCATTGAACCCAACAATATGGCTAAAGGCAAGATCAATAATTATGTTTTATCTGCTGACTATAGCCAGCAAGAGTGAAAAAATGGCATTAGAAGAATCCCGAATGAAGTTTTATGGATTGGTTTATTTCTATTGTTATAAGTTTTTCACCCTTTTCAATCCGAGCATATTAATGATCCAGTTGGGAAGGGGTTTGTCATCTGAACGTTTGTTGAGATTGAGGTATACCCCAAACTTTTTAAGTATTGGAACTTTATGTGTCTCTACGAATTCGATCAGGGTGCCATTAGGATCTTCAATGTAAGAGAAATGTCCAGCAGCCTCTCCCATATCAAAACTACCATCTTGGGAATGCTTTACATTCGAGTTTACCGTAAACGGGAAACCTTTTGCCTTGCACTCATCTTCGAGAGCTTTCATATCCCTTATGTCAAAACAGAGATGGATAAAGCCCAAGTCTCCCCAGAATCGATTTTCGTATATTTTAACCGGTTTTCTTTCGAGTGCCTGAATAAGCTCAATTTGTGCATCGCCAAACATTTTGCTGAAGGGCCCTTTACGTGGTGAACTGTGTGTTAGAATAACCCTTCTGAACGTTTGATTTCCCCCTGGTAATGAAGCCAAATCAATAAAGTTACCTGTATTGTTGGATAGTATTTTGTCGAACCCAAGTATTTCTTGATACACGGGAAGGGCTTTATCTATGTCGCTAACCCCAATTATTGCACCGTAGGTTGCACCGGTAGGTTTGGCTGGTTTTTTAAACCAATTCGCTTTGGTTTCAATGATCTCGAATGTATTGCCATAGGGGTCGTTAATGTAAAAATGCCTTTGCCCTGAAGGACTTTTGCTAATGGTAGAAATCATTTCAGCATTGATTCCCTTGAGATGACTATATGCAATATCAGCATCGAAGCACTTGATTTTGGCTGCAAAGATTCCAAAATCACCAATACGAGGTGGGTTAAGGGCGGGTAGGGGAGTCCTCTGGGAGTATTGCCAAATTTCGAATCCTCCACCCCCTTCGAGATTTATAGCTAATGCTGCATGGCGTTTCTGGGGCTTACCTCCGGTATAGGGAAGCATAAGTTCTGCAACGGTGTCGTCTTCAAATATACGAACATCAACTCCAAAGGCTTTGATATACCATCGCCAGGCATCGTAAAGGTTTGATACGCCAATGCCAATTTGCTGAATTCCACAAATAACTTTGCTCATTGATTAGTCTTTTAGGTTGGTTTAACTTTCCTGATAATTTTAAAGAAAATTTTTGGGAAAATCCGTTTGATATGCACCATAAGCAGCTCTTTGCCGCCAATCAAAATCTCAGGTTTTCTTTGCTTTATCGCTTTTATATAAAGTTTAGCGCATTTCTCCGCCGAAATTCCCGACTCCTGTCCAGGGTCCATCTTCCCGTGAACTTTTCCATCCTTATCAACGGCATTTACAGAAATATTGGTTTTAACCCTTCCTGGATAGGCAATGGTTACGCTGATATTGTGAGGTTGTAATTCAAGTCTTAGAGTTTCGAAGTAACCCTGAATGGCATGCTTGGCAGCAGCGTATGCCGAGCGAAGTGGAAAGCCAAACTTACCCGATATGCTGCTAGTAGCAGCAATAAAGCCCTCGCCAGCAGAGATCATGCTAGGTATAACCGCCTTTGTAAGGATGATATAGGAGAAGAAATCAATTTCAAGGATTTTCCGATCGAGTTCAATGGGAGTTTCGTGTGCCAATGATCGTTGGCTAATACCTCCGTTGTTTATCAGGAGATATATTGGGCCAAATTTGTTAACGGTGTCCTGTGCAACACGGGTTACTTCATCGGGACTGCTTAGATCAAAGGGTATGGCTTCGCAGAATTTTGTATGCCTCAGGCATATGTTCTTAACCTGTTTTAGTTCATCAGGCTGGTTTGATGATATGATAAGCGTTGCTCCTTCCTTTGCCAACTCGTAGGCTATGGCTTCACCAATTCCTGATGAAGCTCCTGTGATCCAACATACTCTATCTTTAAAGGTCATGATTTCTCTGGTATGAAAAATGGCTGAAGGATACACTTCAACCAATACAAATATCGAAAAAAAAAATGAATAAGCTTTTCTTTACCTTTAAGCTTTTGCTATAAAAAAAACTACCCCCAAAAGGGATAGCTTTCTATATAAAATATATTATAGTCAAATGTCTATACAGCAGTCTAAAAAGCGGTTTCTAATTCTAAATTTTGATGAACCTTGTTCCCATTTATTTTGATCGATTTAGTTCCGTTGCTTTTGTAAGAAATCAGTGAAGCTGAAATGATGTATTCACCTGGAGTTAAGTTTTCAAAGGAATAGCTTCCTTCAAAATCAGTGTACACTTTCAACTCTGTTCCTTCTAAACCAACTTCAACACCAGTTAGTGGCTCTCCGGTTGATTTATCCAGAACTATTCCACTCAATGCGCAGGTAATGGCCTTAGCTTCGACTGTATTATCAGATTTCTCCTCGCCTGCAATTATGGATGTTGTTGTGAGTAGCAGTATTCCAATTAGTAGTATTTTTGATTTCATTTTGCTCAGGTTTTGTTAAATTAGTTTTTTATTCTCCTGAGCAAAATTAATACGCTAATATTAAGATATTATTAAACGCGGGTTATATGTATATTAATAAATTGTAAACAATGCTTTTTAGTTATCGTATTCTTTTTTCGATTGTTCTTCCCCATTCTCATTATAAATGATCCATATTCCAGCCCTTTGCCCTTCTTGGTATGTCATATCGTAACGGAGAGTGCCATTGTCGTCCCAAACAAGCCATTTACCATGCTTTTGACCATTGTTAAAGTTTGCCTCAGCGGTTTTTATACCTTTATCATTATAGGTTACCCATTTGCCATCGGTTTTGCCGTCGGTGTAGGAACGGGTCTCGTTGAGATTACCCGAGGGAAAGTAAAGTTGGGTAATGCCATGTAGCTGACCATTGGTTATGCTCATCTCAACCTTAAGGCTGCCATTATCGAAAAACTCCTTATGGATACCAGTAAAGAGTGAACCATCCGCTGCAAGGTAAGCACCATCCTTTTCGATTACTTGGCAAAAAGCGGTGGATGCTAAGAGTATAAAGACTAATGAAATGAATGCTGCTCTCATTGTTCTATGAATGTGTTTACTGTTTATATATGATATGCTTCCTATACGTTATTAATTCAATAAAGATGCCATTTTCAATGGAAAGCGTGACAAATATATGAATTTTTCTATCGCAGAAAGGTGTTGTTTCTAACAGCTATGAACAAAACATTTATTGGTTGGATGCTAAATCCTGTTATGTTAAGAAACCATTAACATAACTCAACTGCAAAATAGTCAGAGAATAAACACTTTAACAGTGAAAATAGCTAAAAAAGCTTATTGTATATAAGTATTTGTAATACAAGAATATAGACATTATCCGTTAAGGATTAATAATAGTTTCGCAAATCAAAAGAGTTAACCTTTCATTAATCTAACATTAACCATTAAATAATACTTATGCAGTTTATCAAAGGTAATTTTGCGAAGTCTTTAATATTTAAAAAATAAATTGATGTCGAAGCAATTGTTCAGAATAATATTGTTATCATTTATAACCGTAATTCTTTGCCATAAAGTATATGCACAAACGGGTACTATTAAAGGTGTTGTTAAGGAAAAACGAACAGGTGAAACCCTACCTGGTGCAAACGTTACGATTGATGGAACTGCACTGGGTGCATCAACCGACTTTGACGGAGAGTTTGAATTGAAGGGCTTAAAACCAGGTGTTTACAATTTAAAAATCTCATTTATCTCGTTTAGCGATTTGCTTATTAAGGATGTAAAAGTTGATGGAGATAAGGTTTCCTTAATAACCGCAGAGCTTGAGGATGCTGCATTAACCATATCGGCAGTAACGGTTGAAGGAAAGCTCAGAAGGGATAGGGAAAGCATATTGCTTTTGGAACAACGTAAGGCAACCACCATTAGTCAGCATATCGGTGCGCAGGAGTTATCCAGAAAGGGGATTGGTGATGTGGCTTCTGCAATTACAAAGATAACTGGAGTATCGAAACAGGAAGGCAGCAACGATATCTTTGTTAGAGGTCTGGGCGATAGGTACAACTCAACCACGCTGAACTACCTACCCATACCATCGAATAATCCTGAAGAGAAGAATATCACACTTAGCCTCTTCACTACTGATATCGTGGAGTTTATTACCATCGATAAGGTTTATAACAATAGAATTTATGGTGATTTTGCCGGGGGCAATGTGAATATCGTTTCTAAGAAACACGCTGGCGATGATTTTCTTACCATAGAAATAGGCTCGGGTGCAAATCTCAACGCTATCGATGAGCCATCATTCCTTCTGCAGCAGGGACCAAACCATTTCGGATTCTATACCCAGTCGCCCCCAACAACTTTATCAGACTACACCTTTCAAAATTCCCTGATACCCCAATCCAAATCTCCTATCGCCACCGATTACTCCATTTCTGGGGGTAAGATGACTAATCTTTTTGGAAAGGAGCTAAGCCTTTTTACTACCTTAAACTTTAGCAACGGCTTTACCAGCAAGGATGGTGTTGCCCTAAGCGTTAATAATACTGGCTATGCCAGTAAGGACTTGCGCTTAAAATCCTTCGATTATACAACGAATACTACTGGGCTTATCAATGCGGGATATAAGTTTAATGATAGAAATACTTTTTTTTATAACCTGCTGTTTATTAACTCTTCCGATCAATTGCACGAGGATTATCGGGGGACTATTCTTGATATTGCCAACTACGATAATGGGCGCTTAAACCGAAAAACTTTCGAGAAGAATACGCTGTTTATCAATCAATTACTGGGGGAGCATGAACTTGGAAACAGGTTGAACCTCAACTGGGGGGTATCGTACAATAGCATCACCAGCGATATGCCCGATCGCATTCAGAACACCTTTAGGATGGTGAATGGGGAGTACCTTTTTGGGCAGAATCAGATTACCGATAACCATAGGTACTTTCACTACCTCTCGGAGCAGGAGTATGCAGCCAATGCATCGTTCGACTACCATTTTTCTAAGAATTCCGAAGGAAAGTTTAAAGGAAAATTAACCCTTGGCGGGTTTGCTCGATATAAAAACCGAGAGTTCAACGCTACGCAGTTCAATTTCCGTATCAAGCAAAATATGGTGGTTGACCCCGAGAACCTTGATGCATACTTTAATCAGGTGAATCTACAGAACGACTACTTTACCATCGAAACGTTCAGAGGGAACCAATATGTACCCAATGTTCTTAAACCACAGGAGTACAGTGGAATGCAATTAATTCCAGGCGTTTACAGCAATTTTGAGTATAAGCTTACCCCAAAGTTAACGTCTGTGGTGGGATTGAGGGTAGAAACTATTTACCAGGAAGTTAGATGGAATACCCAGCTCGATCCAAGGGATAGAAGCGACGCCGTTGAAAAGTTTGGGGTTCTCCCAAACCTTACTTTAAGGTATGAGCTAACCGAGAAGCAGAATTTAAGATTTGCTGCCAGCAAGACATATACATTGCCGCAGTTTAAGGAGCGCGCACTTTATATTTATGAAGATGTTACGCAGGTTAAGCTTGGTAACCCCGATTTATACCCTTCCGATAATTACAATATCGACATAAAGTGGGAGCTGTTCCCCAATAGCGGGGAGGTTATTTCCCTTACAGGATATGGAAAGTACATTCTCAACCCAATCAATGAGGTTACCATTTCCTCGGCTACCAGCGATATATCATTCCTGAATACTGGTGATTGGGGCTATGTGGCTGGAGTTGAGTTTGAAATAAGGAAGGAAATTATTAACGTAAACAGAACAAAATTGTATGCCGGTTTTAATGCTTCGTATCTTCATACGGAGCAGATTCTGGATTCCGATAAAATTTCCGAGGAAACAAAGTATAGAGTCCGATTTACACATGAAAGTGCTCGATTTGCTGGTGCATCCGATTGGCTTGTTAATGCTGATATATCATTCATCCAGAACTTCAGAAACAATGGCAACCTAATGGCAACCCTTGCCTATAACTACTCATCCGATAATATCTACGCAATTGGCACCAACTATGGAGGAAATATTGTGAACAAGGCAATAAACACGATCGATCTGATAATCAAAACCGATATTAACGAACGCATATCGATTGGAGCAAACTTTAAGAATATTCTCGATCCAAAGGTGGAGAGGGTTCAGGAAAACTCAGATAAACACGTAACGGTGATGTCGTACCGAAAGGGAGTAGTTTCAAGCCTCAAGTTTAGCTATAGGTTCTAATGGGCTTGCCAAGCCAAAGCTAACTGAAAATAAACTTTTCAACCCCCATTTCTTAATCTTTATTTAACCATAACATAAGTTACCTTTAACCGAAAGGTTGTCGATACCTAATACTTTTGAGACGATTTTAAATTATTAACTCAAAACAAAAAAAATGATGAAAAAGACATTATTCGGATTAACGGCAATTCTTCTAGTTTTAACAATTGCAACCACAAGCTGTAAAGACGATCCTATCGACGATACTAACAAGATGGATCCCAACGATTGGAGGGGTGAAATTTCAGGTAAAGTTACCCTCGATGCAACTAAAACCTATAAGTTGACCGGTTTAATTGACGTAATTGATGATGGAGAGCTTACCATACCTGCCGGTACATTAATTGAGGGTACAGGCGGAACCTCTGCTGCTATTATTGTTCATCAGGGCGGTAAGATTTTTGTAAACGGAACAGCGGCAAATCCTGTTGTGATGACTTCAGGTTTAGCACAGAAGAACAATGGTGACTGGGGTGGTTTGGTTATCTGCGGTAAAGCAACCTGCAATTCAGGTGGTGGTATGTCCGAGGTTGGCGATGTGCCCTATGGTGGAAACATTGATAACGATAATTCTGGAACAATTAGGTATTTAAGAATTGAGTATTCGGGTGCTGCTTTCAACAGCGAGAAGGAATATAATGGATTATCTCTTTTCGGAGTTGGTAGCGGAACAACAATTGAATACGTGCAAATTTACAGAAATGCTGACGATGGCATTGAGTTCTATGGCGGAACCGTACATGCTAATTACATTATATCTACCCTTAACGAGGACGACCAGTTTGACTGGACAGAAGGATGGTCGGGTGGAGGACAGTACTGGTATGGCAAGTTAGATCTAAACTATGGTAATAGGGGTGCAGAGTGTGACAACTGGAGTTCAAACCATAGTGCTGAACCTTTTGCAAAACCAACAATATCAAATGTTACCCTTATTGGCAATGGTCGTCACGATGATCCAGAATCACAGGGTATGGAGCTAAGGGCTGGTACAAAAGGCATTATTGATAATGTGGTTATCGCAAACTGGAAGCATGGAATAAGAGTTTCTGGCGATGTGAGCGCAGGCTGGATGGGCGGTGAACTTAAGCTTACAAATGTGAAATTCATTGATAACTTAACTAATGTTTACGCACGTAATGATGCAGGCGAAGCGGTTGATATTCCCGAAGGATTTGTAACACTAAACGATAATGCCTTGGGCGCAGGTGCTGGTCTCGATATACCTGCCTGGGCTCAGGGGTGGACAATAGGTTTGTAGGAGGGTTAGTTAGATAGGGTTGAAAGCAACTTGCCATTGGCAAGTTGCTTTTGTTTTTAGGCAACTCTTTATTCCAATTGTTTTCTGGAAAATCATTAAATTGTAATTTTTAGATACTTTTTACCTATTTTTAGCACTGGTTCAATAGCGTTTTTTTAGTAATATTTTTATGCCTTAACAATGGAATCATTTTATAAAATACTGGTAATTATTACATTAACAGCTTGCTCGTTTACCCTTAACGCACAACTTTTCGAAGACTTTGAGCAGGGTGTTAAGAATTACTATGCATTGGGTCAGGTAGCTCTTGAATCGGGGGAATGGACTTTTGACGATGCCCTGATTGGAACCACTTCGGGTGATAAGAAGAATGGGGCGAAATCGGCACGTATTCGTGATGGGTATATCAAAATGAATTTTGACTATCCAAATGGAGTGCTTGAGGTATCCTTTTATGCTGCCAACTATGGTACTGATGCTGCTGGAGCAGTGCAGTTAAGCTACTCAACCGATGGTGGTGATACATGGACTTCGCTGGGAAATCCCATCGTACTTACCTCGAACCTTACTCAGTATACGGTTTCAGCTAACGTTGAGGGTAATATACGTTTGCGGTTTGTAAAAACCGCAGGAAATCGCATCAATATCGATGATGTTTTAATTTCAGATTATATACAAACGGTCGAGGAGCCAACCCTTGCCGTGAACATAAATGGCAACCCATACGAGAATGGTAGTACTTTTAATTTTGGCATTAATACAGGGCAAGCCAGTGCAATGGTCAAACTCCGAAACGTAGGAATACAGGATCTGGTTATTTCGTCCTGTGATATTATTGGTGATAATTTTTCGGTTCAAGGAGATGTAAACGTAACACTTTCAACACTCGAAACATTTACCTTTTCCCTTTTATTCGAGTCGGACATACCCGGTGTAACTAATGGTTCCATTACTTTCAATTCAAACGATCCTGAAAATGGTCAATTTACCATTGCTCTTACCGCTGAAACGTTGGATACAAGTCAGCCTTTGCCCATTGGCATTGCAAGGCAACTTCCCGAAGGTACTATTGTTACCGTTACCGGAAGGGTTACTGTAGCACACCAGTTTGCCGGTCCGGTTTACTTTCAGGATGCCACAGGTGGCATAGCTTGGTATAACGGTGCAATCATGCGCGATGATTGGCTTGTTGGCGCTGTTATTGGCGACTCAATAGTAGTTACTGGTGAACTAGGCAGTTTCTATAGCCTTCTCCAGCTGGTTAATGAAACTTACTTCGAAGTTTTTCCCGAGTCGAATGCCGAAGTTGAACCCCTCGAATTAACCTTAGAGCAATTCAATACTGGAAATTACGAGGCTATGCTGGTGCAAATCGGTGGTGTTGAATTCTCAACCACTGGACTTTTTTCTGGAGCAACAAATTACACGGTTACCGATCCCACAGGAGAGGGTCAAATAAGGATTGATAATTATACCAATATTCCAGGGACAAATATTCCCAATGGCGTATGCCAGATTACAGGTGTTGCTGGTCGTTTTCAGAGCACACATCAGCTGATGCCGCGTTTTACCAGTGATATCAAGGATTTGAGTGGTCCCGTTATTATTTCTGTACCACCCTACGAGGTTTCATCTACAGCTAGTTCAATTACATTTGAATGGGAAACCGAATTGGCGGGTCATTCCGAGATACGTTATGGCACAACATCGTCGCTGGAGATTGGGGCTGTGATTGACGAGGAGTTGAAAACACAGCATAGCTTAACGATTTCAGGACTTACGGCTGCTACAGCATATCGGGTTCAACTTCGATCGGCTATAGATGCCGATACGAGTGCCACCATGATATACATATCATCAACTGGTTCGCCAACCGGTACAATGGGGACAATTGAAACCTTCTTCAATAAAGATGTTTCTCACGATTTGGCAACCTACCGCGAAGCGGATCAGAATGTTGATTTCTCAGTTAAGCTGATGGAATTCATCCAAATAGCCGAAGAAACCCTTGAGATTGCCATGTACAGCATAAGTGGATGTGTTGGAGGTGATATTGCTGATGAGATCATCAGTGCTCACAATCGTGGGGTGGATGTTAGGGTGATAGCTTCGGGGCATACAGGCATTCCCAATCAGGTTATTGACTACCTGACAGCAGCAGGGGTAAGAGCAGTGCAAAGTTTGGGTACCGAGCAGATGCATAATAAGTTTGCCGTGATTGATGCCCACCATAGCGACCCTTCGAAAACATGGTTAATTACAGGATCGTGGAACGCAACCGATGAGGGTACATATGACCAGTATCAAAATATGGTAATCATTCAGGATGTTGCCCTTGCTAGGGCCTACTGGTACGAGTTTAACCAAATGTGGGGAGCCCAGTCGGGCTCATTCAATTCATCCAATGCCCGTTTTGGTTCTTCAAAAACGATTGTCAATCCATCAGTTTTTTGGATTGGCGATGATCAGACCAAAGTTGAGGTTTACTTTAGTCCTCAGGCAAACACTGAGGCTCAGATCATTCGCACTCTCAATACGGCTCAGTCTAATATCGATCTAACTCTTAATCTTATTACCCGCCGATCCATTACAAGTGCTATGCTCAGTAAGTTCAATCAGGGTATTAAGGTGCGGGGAACCATTGGTTCCATTAACATTGTGGGAAGCGAGTGGGAATTTCTTAGCTCTTGGGCTGATGTGCACCATTTTTCGCAGGCCGATTTTGGACTGCTTCATCACAAGTATGCCATTTTTGATGGTGAAGCCACCACATCCAACTCAAAGGTTGTAACAGGCTCTCATAATTGGTCTGCGAATGCAAATTTTAGCAACGATGAGAATACGCTTATCATTCACAATCCGCGTGTAGCCAACGAATACTTTCAGGAATTTGGTGCACGTTACTGGCAGGCTGGTGGTCAGGATGAGTTCAATGTATCCATATCGGGCGATATAGTTAAGCCTGTTATGCCAGAAAGTAGCATGCTGCATCAGAACTTTCCAAACCCTTTTCATTCCACAACCAGCATACGGTTTACCCTATTGCATGGGCAACAAGTCTCGTTAAGGGTTTATGATATCATGGGGCGAGAGGTTGCTATACCAGTGAAAGGGGAAAGGTTTGATCCTGGTGAACATACCGTTAGGTTTGATGCATCAAAGTTTGCTTCAGGAATTTATATCTATTGCTTACAGCTTGGCGATGGACGGTCATTCTCAAAGAGTATGTCGGTTGTTAAATAGTTGTTTCATTTAGATGCATAAACTTATGGTTAGGTAATAAAATTTACTTCACTAAAACTTAGCTTAAACTTAAAATGCTTAACGTTATAATTAAGTAGCATTACAAGTTTTTAACAATATATCAATACAAAATTGTTTTTTATGTAATACTCAGGTAATCAATGAAAAATAAAAAATATAAAATTCTGCTGGTTGATGATGAACCCGATATTCTTGAATTTATTGGCTACAATTTGCGCAAGGAAGAATTTCAGGTTTTTACTGCAAGCAATGGAAGCGATGCTATAAAGTTGGCCTTAGAGATCAACCCTCATCTAATCCTTTTAGATGTGATGATGCCTGAGATGGATGGCATTGAAACCTGTGAATCTATCAGAAGGAATGAAAAGCTTAAAAATGTCCTGATCGCTTTTCTCACGGCCAGAGGAGAGGACTACTCACAGATTGCCGGTTTTGATGCTGGTGGTGATGACTATATTACGAAACCCATAAAACCAAAGGTTTTGGTTAGCAGAGTAAAAGCTCTTCTAAAGCGGGTAGATTACATAATTGTTGAGGATAAGGGAGAAGATTATTCCAAAGAGGGCATTGTTATCGATCGTGAGCGTTATGTGGTGATCAGGGAAGGAAAAGAGATAGTGTTACCCAAAAAAGAGTTCGAACTACTGGCTCTTCTCTATAGCCGTCCCCATAAAGTGTTTACCCGCGACGATATCTTCACCAATGTGTGGGGCGATAATATTATTGTGGGCGATAGAACCATCGATGTGCATATCCGAAAGTTGAGGGAGAAGCTGGGTGATAAGTATATCAAAACCGTTAAAGGAGTGGGATATAAGTATGCAGATTAAAAGAAAATTATTCTACTCATTTATCAATCCAAGCATTTATAAGGGTAAAAAATCCATTCCCTTTTTTTAGCGTATTTGCTTGTTTCTAAACAACCCTAATATCTTTTTTCATACATAAGTTTCACGAATTGCTTATTATTTTGTACATTTTGCGAACTATTAGCCAGTGGATTGTCTCAATATGAAAAAGGAGGATTATACTATTAGCCCTTTATCTGCTGAAGAGACTGAAATTCAGCGTCAACAAAAGCGAATTGCAGAGAGTTTGCGATATGCTCAGGTTATTCAGAAAGCTGTTTTTCCTCCAAAAAGGATAATAGAGAAAGCCTTTCCCAGCCATTTTATCCTTCTACTTCCCAAAGATATTTTAAGCGGAGATTTTTACTGGCTTTACTGGAAAGATAAAAAGATTTATTTTGCCGTTGCCGATTGTACAGGACATGGAGTTCCTGGTGCCTTGATGAGTATAATTGGTATTTCGTTTCTCAATGAATTGGTTGCCATTTCAACCAACATAAAAGCAAATAGATTGCTTAATCAATTGAGAGAAAAAGTGATGAAGGCACTTGGTCAGACCGGATCGGATGATGTTTCAGAGGATGGAATGGATATTGCTCTTTGCATGATTGATCAACAAACCAATACTCTACAATACAGCGGAGCTAACAATCCACTTTGCCTTATCAGAAATGGTGAAATGATATTCATTGATCCCGATCGTATGCCAGTAGGCATTCATTATACGGAAGAAAAATCATTTACAAACCACGAACTTGAACTGCAGGAGGGTGATTGTATTTACCTTTTTTCCGATGGATATGCCGACCAATTGGGAGGCCCAAATAGCAAGAAATTCAAGTGTAGTAATCTTAGAAATCTGCTATTAAAGATTTGGAATTTACCAATGGCAGAGCAAAAAGATGTTCTTAAATCCACACTTGCTGACTGGATGGGTAGTGTTAAGCAAATTGATGACATTCTGGTTATGGGAGTAAAGTATTCAAATACAAACAACAGCTAACCAATGATATTAAAAGCGTTTCGAATTAAGAATTATCGAAGTATTATTGATACGGGTTGGAACAACCTCTCGCCCGACAATGTTACCGCACTTATTGGTCAGAACGAGAGCGGAAAAACCTCGGTTTTGGAAGCCTTGAAAAGTTTCTACGATGGTGCAATAACCGATGATATACTTCGTAGCGATCTGTCTATGCCCGAGGTTAGCTGTGTGTTTAAGGTGGAGAATGAGAGTGAATATCCAGTTCCCAGCAAAATATTCCCTGAAGGTGTCATAGAAAAAATACAGAAAACAGGTGAAGTGACCCTTGTCAGGAGTTGGCAGGATCTTCAAAGTAGCAAATTAGCATTGAATGGCGATGACATTATCAATCTTTACAAGGATTTTGATAGCTACTGGGATAAGTTGGATAAGGTTGTAAGTGATACCCAAGCAACCTTCTCAGAGAAGAGCAAAACACTTGCAGAAGAGGTGGAGTCCCTTGATCAGCTTTTGGCTAAGTATAAGATGTCAATAGAGTCACTTGTCGATAAAACGGGTGATATTGAACGACAAATGCGAAAGTTGTCTGATGAACCCAAAAAGGAACTTATGGAGAAGGAAATCTCGTTGATCGGGATTGAAATATCGAAGATTGAGCAGCAGATTGAAAAAACTAAAAATGAACAGAAAGCAATTCGTGATGCTTTATCCACTGCCAACACTATTCTGAATATCTCCAGTGCCTGCTCAGAACTTATGGAAAAGGTTGACATGGCATCTCAAAGAGTTGACTATGCATACACCGACCTAATGGCAGAGGAGAAAAAATTTGAAATTGCACGTGGTAATAGGGAGCAAAGGAACATAGCAAAAAAGATAGAGCAATTTAAAAGCCTTTACATTCAGTCAACTGGCGATTACGAGGTTTTAAAAAGAGAGCTTAAATTGCTCCAGTTCGAGTTGAAACACCTGTGCGATGGCAAGGACGAATTCGATGCAAAGCGCTTGGCCGAAAATGATTTTAACCATTTCGATAAGGTTTGTTCACGGGAGGATGCCGCTCTTATTTTCTTCGAAAACATTCCCCATTTCGAATTATTCGAGGATTTCTCATCGTTACTCCCCAACAAGATCGATCTGGAAGATCTTTTCCATGAACACACATTAGCAGAGGGCTATAAGGCTGTAAAAAACTTCCTGGTTATTGCTGGACTAGAACCTCATTTTTTTACCCAGACAAACAATCGTATCCTTAAGCAGAAGATTGAGAATCTCAATAACGAGCTCACTGTCAATTTTCAGGATTATTGGGGACAATGTATTGGAAAGACCAATAAAATTCAGATAGCATTTGAGCTGGAACACTACGATTTTCAGAATCCTGAGAAGATGGGCAAACCCTATCTGGAATTTTGGATTAAGGACGAGCAGGAGCGATTGTACCCTAAACAGAGAAGCAGAGGTGTTCGATGGTTCCTTTCGTTTTACCTTGAGCTAAAAGCCTCTGCAAGGAAGTATGGAGGAAAAAATAGAGTTCTGCTTATTGACGAGCCTGGGCTAAGCCTGCACGCTCGTGCACAGGAGGATGTTCTTAAGGTTTTTGATGACATTAGGGACAAACTACAGGTTGTTTACACTACCCACTCTCCAAATCTCATCGATTCAAAAAAGCTTTTCAGAATTTTGGCCGTTCAGCGTTCGCATGATATGGATAATAGTGAAACAGTTCTTTTCGATGCAAGTTCTCTTCATTCCGCTGCACAGGATACTCTCTTCCCCATTTACGCCCTTATGGGCGTACAGTTGTCCGAAAATCATTTTATTAGAAAAAAGAATAATGTTATAGTTGAGGATATTGCAACGTTCTACTACCTCTCGGCAATGCTTCCCATGACTGGATATAAAAAGGAGATATCCTTTATCCCAGCCACCGGAGGTCAGTCGCTTCAACTTCTTTCCAACTTAATGTTAGGTTGGGGGCTCGATTACAGCATTCTGGTATTTGGTAATGACCATGTGAATGACCAAATTGAAGAGCTGAAAAAAAACCTCAAACCGCTCGAAAACCCAGAAGATTATAGAGTCTTGCATCTTCAGAGCTTTTCCATGGTTGAGGATCTGTTCTCCACGCTCGATTTTAAAAAGCATATTATCAATCAGCGGATTGGTATTCCCGAATCCAATGGCGAGTTTATACATGATAATAAACTCTCACGCGTGGTGCTGGCCAATTCTCTGGCACAAAAGGTGAAAAGTAACATTTTAAAGTTTAGCGATTTTGATGATGAAACAAAGTCTAACTTCAAGATGTTGGCACAGAGATTAGACGGCCAATTACCCTGATCTATTAATTATAAATATATATCTAGCCTTAATCTTAACCTCAATTTAATCCCATGATTTACAAGATCCTTAATCTTATTATGTTTGCTGTTATGGTTCTGATGAACTATCTGGCAAACTCATTGCCCATCAATGGCAAAACCACAGGTCAGCTTTCCGATCAGTACTCAAACCTTTTTGTTCCGGCAGGCATTACCTTCTCCATTTGGGGAGTTATTTACCTGATTCTCCTGATTTTTATTGTTGTGCAATTCCGCGAATCCAATAGGGAAATGGTACAGCAAATAGGCTGGTTTTTTGCAATTAGTTGCGCTTTCAATGGGCTTTGGATAGTGGCATGGCACTACGAATCGTTGCCAATTTCATTGCTGCTTATGCTTGGGCTACTGGCTGCGCTAATTGTAATTAACTATAGGATTATACCCTTACCCAGTGGCATTACCAAGGCTGCTTTTGGCATATATCTGGGGTGGATTTGCATAGCCACCATAGCCAATGTAACAGCTCTACTGGTAAAAGAAGGCTGGGGAGGTTGGGGGATTGCTCCCTCATCGTGGGCAATAATTATGATAGCCATTGGTGTTGTAATCACCTCGCTTGCTTTGGTTAAATTGAGTAACCCTTTTATTGGACTTGCCGTGATGTGGGCTTTTATTGGAATAGTGCTTAAGCGCCAGTCCGATTTCCAATCAATTGTTATTGCTGCCATTATTGGGATTACCGTTGTGGGTGTGTTTACCATTACGATGTTTGTTAAGGGCAAGTTGCCAATCACCTCATAGCCTGCAATATATTGAAATACGGATAAGTTGTCTCTGAGGGTATTAAGGTACTCGAAGTGCTTAAAGACACCGCATTAAAACGCAACAAAACCCGCCCAAATCAGGCGGGTTTCGCTTTTCCTCTCTTACCCAAGGCAAAGCCTTGAAGAATATTCCGACGGCGGTGCAACCGCCGCCCAACGTTTTTTCAATTTAGCAGCCTCGGCTTAACGGGGGGCTTTGTTACCTTCTTTTTCCTTTCTTCGTTACCACACAATAAAATCGTGCGGTAGCGGGGGTTTCAATCTGACAGCCTCCGCTCAACGGAGAACGGCCGCCGAACTTCGTTTCAATCTAGCAGCCTCGGCTTAACGGGGGGGGGTAATACCTAATTAGTTACAGCCATAATCCAAAGTAAATTTTTTTTCAAAATTATTTCGAATCACAATTATTTCATAACTGTCCCCTTCTTTTATTATACTATCTCCCACCTCGATGTAATCAAACAATCCACTAATATCTCTATAATTTGATACTTTTAAACTAATATTGTTTTTATCCTTAACAATAAATATGGGTATTGCATGATTTATGTCGATATACTTTTTGTCAACTAAACCCTTGTATTCAACTTGCCCTGCTTTTATAAAAGCGTCTATGCATATCTCATTTTTACTTGGTTGGTCATAATATAGTATGACTAAAGTTATTATAGTAAGGACAAAAGAGATAATAATCAATACACTTTTCTTCATGTCGTTATTCGTTAATTAAAAAATTTAAAACAACTGATGTTGCAATTGGAAGTGTTGAAATGTTTAGCATAAATTCTAATGGCATTACTGTTGTTTTAGTTTCCCATATGGCTGCACCATAATCCATACCATATGAACCACTTAAAGAAACTGATCTATATGGTGAGGGTTCTACATTATGCTTTGCCCAACCCAAAGATCCCCCAAAAAAACTGTAACCAGAATCAATTTCTCCACCTTCACCCTGCGTGTTATAAGGGGTTAATTCTTTGTTTCCAAGATTCTCGTAAATGGTAAAATCAACTGCCGCTGAAAGCATTACGCCTTTCCCCTCCTTTTTTGTCGCATAAAAACCAGCACCATTCCCAAAAGTCACACCAAATGATATACTTTTGCTTAAAGAATTATGAGGACCTGCTACTGCTAAAGACAATCCAAGGCTATATAAGTTGTTCCCACTTTTTCTCTCATTGACTTGAGCACCTGGCCAACCTCGACTTAAATATTGTCCTTTAGTCAGGTAATTTACCTTCCCCCCATTCTCTAAATATCTACTTATTGCATCATTTAACTTCTGCTTTTGCGCCTCTTGCTCTGCCCTTCGTTGAGCCTCTTCATCATCCTCTTTATTAGTGTCTGTCGCATTCATCCCCATGAAGTCAATGTAGCGGATCGGGTTGTTGTTGGCGTACACGAAGGGGGACTGGTGGGGGAACTTCTCCGCCAGCGGGTCAAGGGTGTGGAAGCGAACGAGTTGTGGGTCGTAAAATCTCCGTCCGTAATCGTACCAGCCCAGCTCCAGGCGGTTGAGGGTGTAGTCCTGTAGCTCCTTGCCGTTGTACATGATGCTGTTGGGCTCGGCGGTGGCGAAGGTGGCGCCCAGCGCCATGCCAAAGGGGTAGTAGCCCTGCTGCTGCCATACCAAACTTCAAAGAACGCAAGGGCTAAGGTAACGATATTTTTGGAAAAACAATTTGTTTATGTGGGGCGTTGACTTCTTGGTGCCTGCGTGCCCTTGTGCGCTGGGGCTAGCGCCCCAGTTGAGATTTTACCGTAAAACCCATGGGCCATTCCCTTCAGATCGCATACGGGGTATTCCCCTAGAATTCAAGGAAGGCGAGTTGTGCGATGGCTAGTGATAAGGAGCGCTGCGCAGCAATTGCGCTCCGGGGAAAACCACCAATGTTGAATTCAGGGAATAGCCCGTGAGCGTTGATTTTTTGCTACTTTTTGATCAAGCAAAAAGTAGAGGAAAAAATGGAGTTTTCCGGAAAGATAATCCCCGTACGACTTAGGCTCCCGATAAAGTACATTCCCGACTACAAGTGCCGGGACAGGCTGGGACAAGTTGTGCCTAAGCCGTATCTATCTCTTTTGGCTCTGCCAAACAAAAGTACAGCTTTATTAACGAACAACGAAGCTACTGACAGGCATGCTCATGCAATAAAAACTGTGCGGCTATGCTGGTAGCCTAGGCGCAACCTGCTTGCAATAGTCCTACTCAGGTGCAACCCGAGACAAACGGGGTAGGACCGCCGCCGAACTTCGTTTCATTCTGTAAGCCTCCGATTAACGGGGGTGCAATTTAAACTTGAAATATCAAACATAATATTTGATATTTCAAGTTTAAATCCTTAATTTTGAAGAAAAAATTTATGATAAATCGTAGGGCCGAGATTGATAGGCTAAACCAGCTTATTAGTGTATTCCCTGTAACGGCCATACTTGGGGCTAGGCAGGTAGGTAAATCCACCCTTGCGCGACAAATTAAGGCCAATCATTACTTTGACCTTGAGAATCCTGTTGATCTGGTTAAGTTTGATAATCCTCAATTCCTATTCAGCACCTTAAAGGGGCTGATAGTGATTGACGAGATTCAGCTAAAACCAGAGCTTTTCCCATTACTTCGTTATCAATGCGACAACCATAGTGATCAAAAGTTTTTAGTGCTTGGTAGTGCGTCCACCACTCTAATAAAGGGCAGCAGCGAAACGCTGGCAGGAAGGATTGGATACCATTTTCTGGGTGGTTTTAGGCTTAACGATGTGGAGCAGAATTACCGTAGGTTGTGGTTGCAAGGTGCTTTTCCCCGTGCTTACCTGCTCTCCGAAGCGGAGAGCTCAATTTGGCGCACTAACTTTATTACCACTTTTCTTGAAAGGGATATTCCCCAGCTTGGTATAAGTATTCCCTCAAACACCCTGCGACGTTTCTGGACAATGCTATCGCACTATCATGGTCAGATATTAAACTATTCAGAGCTTTCCCGCGCCTTCGGTGTTTCTGATATGACCATTCGCCGTTATCTCGAAATACTTGAGGGTGCATTTATGATTCGAATTCTACAGCCCTGGCATGCTAACCTGGGAAAACGTTTGGTAAAAGCACCAAAGCTATACTTTCGCGACTCGGGTTTACTACATACTCTGCTCACCATAAATAGTTTAGATCAGTTGATTTCAAACCCAAAGGTTGGTGCCTCATGGGAGGGGTTTTGCATTGAGAATGCTATTACAACATTGGTTAAACGCTCCGAGGAGGTTTACTTCTACTCAACCCATAGCGGAGCTGAGGTGGATCTGTTCTGGCAGAGTAATGGTAAAAATTATGCCATTGAGGTAAAATTCTCCGATACGCCAAGGCTTTCACGCTCGCTGACAACATCAATAAATGATCTTAATATTGAGAGGGCATGGATTATTTACCCTGGCGATACCATTATCCCCATTAATGATAAGGTTAGAGCAATACCTGTAAGTAGCTTAGATACGGAGTTGCTTATATAGTTTTTATCTTGATTAAGCTAGGGATTGATGATAGTTTGACAAAATTTGGGTTTCGCAGTTCCTATGCCGTGCAACCAAATTTGTTTCAATTAACAGCCTCGTTCAACGTGGGTAGCCCTTTTTTTATTTCTCTTCACAACTTGTCGAATCCAAACCATTGCATTGAACCTTAAACTTTTTTAGTTTATCATTCATTTTTTGCTAATTTTACCTTTTAACATATACTAAGCAATTAGTAATGGAAAAGAAAACCCTAACCGAAAGAGATATTTGCACTAAGTTTATTACTCCTGCAATTGAAAAAGCAGGATGGGATAAGCAGAAGCAATTACTGGAAGAAGTAACCTTTACCGATGGAAAAATCTATGTCCGTGGTAGGTTAACTGCCCGTGGAGCCCGTAAACGTGCCGACTACATTCTTTACTACAAACCAAATATTCCAATCGCCATTGTTGAAGCAAAGGACAATAACCATTCTGTAAGAGCAGGAATTCAGCAGGCATTAGACTATGCCAGAATCCTTGATATTCCAAGTGTTTTTAGTAGTAATGGCGATGGTTTTCTGTACCACGACCGAACGGCAACTGATGGAAACATAGAAAAAGTACTTAGCCCAGACGAATTTCCATCACCCGAGCAGCTTTGGGAAAAGTATAAAATATACAAAGGAATCAAAACCGATGAATCGGAAAGAATAGCACAGCAAGATTACTTCTTCGATGGTTCTGGAAGAAGGCCCAGATACTACCAGCAAATTGCCATTAACAGAACCATTGAAGCCATAGCAAATGGCCAAAACCGAATTCTTTTGGTTATGGCAACCGGAACTGGCAAAACCTATACAGCATTTCAAATTGCTTACAGGCTATGGAAAGCTGGGGTAAAGAAGCGAATTCTTTTTCTTGCCGACCGCAATGCATTGATAGGGCAAGCACAACGAGGAGATTTCAAGCACTTTAGGGATAAGATGACGATGGTGAAAAACCGCACCGTAGATAAATCCTATGAGGTGTATCTATCATTATATCAAGGTATTTCTGGAAATGAGGAGGAGAAAAACATTTATAAGCAGTTTAGCCGTGAATTCTTTGATCTAATTATAATTGATGAGTGTCATCGCGGATCGGCACGAGATGATAGTGCTTGGCACGAAATCCTGAAGTATTTTAGTAAGGCAACACATATAGGCTTAACGGCAACACCAAAGGAAACCAACGAGGTTAGCAACATAGAGTACTTTGGCGACCCAGTATACACTTACTCCCTAAAACAGGGCATTGACGATGGTTTTCTTGCACCATATCGAGTAATTAGAGTGGGATTAAATATTGACTTGGAGGGTTGGAGACCTGAAGATGGAAAATTGGACAAAGAAGGTAACCTTGTTGAAGATAGAATATACAACCGAAAGGATTACGATAGGAGCCTGGTTGTTGATGAACGTACTGAAATTGTAGCCAGCAAGGTTTCAGAATTTCTAAAGGGGTACGACCGATATGCAAAAACCATTGCGTTCTGCCAGGATATCGACCACGCAGAAAGGATGCGGAGCGAATTGGCTAAGGAAAATTCCGATCTGGTTGCCGAAAACTATAAGTACATCATGCAAATCACGGGTGATAATGACGAGGGGAAACGCGAACTTGATAAT
The DNA here is from genome assembly GCA_964397135.1 of uncultured Rikenellaceae bacterium. GTDB lineage: Bacteria > Bacteroidota > Bacteroidia > Bacteroidales > Tenuifilaceae > MWFE01. The sequence goes on along the minus strand of CAYNHM010000029.1, from coordinate 11,034 downwards.
TTTACCGATCCTGAGCAACGATATCCAGTAATAGCAACCACCTCAGAACTTATGACCACCGGGATTGATGCACAAACCTGCAGGGTTATTGTACTGGATGCCAATATTGCATCCATGACCAAGTTTAAACAGATTATTGGCAGGGGAACTCGCATTAACGAAGAGTACGGGAAGCTTTACTTCACCATTTTGGATTTTCGTAATGCCACCGATCTTTTTGCCGACCCAGAATTTGATGGTGAACCCATTAAGGTAAAGCCTGTTTCACAAGCCGATGATCTTTCAGATATCGTAGATGAAGAGCAAATGGATGATTCACCCTTAATTGATGAAGAAACGGGCGAAGATTTAATCCACAAATTAGAAGGGGAGGAAACCCAAACACAATACCCCCCAAACACTATTGCGCGACAAGTTTCTGAATCCCGCCCCAAGATATACGTTAATGGAGTTGATGTTTCTGTGCTAGTAAGCCGAGAATTGTATTTCGATCAGCACGGAAAACCAATTACAACAACCCTAAAAGACCATACCAGGGAGATTATCAAAGGACAATTCGCTACCCTTAACGATTTTCTTAATACATGGAACTCTGCCGACCAAAAAACTGCAATAATAGAAGAGTTAAGACAACAGGGTGTGCTTGTTGAAGCTCTTTACGAAGCCGTAAACAAGGAGGTCGATCTGTTCGATCTTATTTGCCATGTGGCATACGATCAGCCACCAATGACCCGTAAAGAACGAGTAAATAACGTGAAAAAGCGTAATTACTTCACCAAGTATGGAGAACAAGCAAGGATGGTACTTGAAAACCTCCTTGATAAGTATGCCGATGAGGGAATATCCGATATTGAATCCATTGAGGTGCTTAAGGTAAAACCATTTACCGATTTTGGCTCGCCAATGGAGATAATAAAAACGTTTGGTAATAAAGTTGAATACCTAAAAGCAGTTCATGAACTGGAGCATGAACTATACAGAACAGCATAACTCAAATCAAACTTCCATTCTAGTAACTTACCTCTTGGTAACTTACCTTTTGGTAATGTGGTGAAATAAAAAAAATATAATATGCCACACATAAGAGTTTACATCCACTTTGTATGGACTACAAAAAAACGTATTCCATTTCTAAACACAAAAGAGTTAAGAGAGAAAATGTGGCAACATATCAGGGATAACGCTAAATCGAAAAGTATTTTTATCGATATTATTGGTGGTTATTCAGAACATTGTCATTGCCTCGTTTCATTAGGATCAGATCAAACCATCGAAAAGATAATGCAACTGATTAAGGGGGAATCATCATTTTGGATTAATAAGGAAAAATTAATAAGACAAAAATTTGAATGGCAAAACGAGTATTATGCAGTTTCCGTATCTGAATCGATGGTTAGTGAAGTTAGAACATATATCAAACGACAGGAGGAACACCATAAGAAGAAAACCTTTGAAGAGGAATTTGATGAGTTTATTCAACAATATGGTTTTGAAAAGTTCAGGGATTGAATTTGGCTAAAGCCATTTTTCCTTTTTTCCTAAATCCTCGGGCTGAAGCCCGAGGTAATTGATTTAAGATGAATTTACTAAACAATTACGGAAACCATGAAAAACGAATAGATGAGCCTATAGTTTAATCAACAGAATAATTTTGAGCAAATAGATTCTATCTTTACCACGCCCTTTAGGGCGTGGTAATTAAAACGGAATACGTAATGGCTTTAGCCAAAAGTTAATACAACATTACATGGTTAAAATTCTTACGTGATAATAAAAACATCAACTTATCAATGACTAACATCTCAGGTATTTTAAAAAGCATCCGCGATATAATGTGGCAGGATACTGGGCTTAATGGCGATGCCCAGCGTATTGAGCAGCTGGGTTGGATGCTTTTCCTAAAGATTTTTTCGGATAAGGATAGGGAACTCGAGCTGATGGACGACAATTACAAATCGCCCATTCCTAAAGAGTTTCACTGGATTAAGGAGAAGGGAAACTGGGCTGGCGATGATGAGGGGATAACCGGCGATGAGCTGCAAGCTTTTGTCGATCAGAAGCTATTTCCTGCTCTACGTAATATCGATTTAAGCGTTGGCAATGGACGTGCGCTTATTGTTCGTGAGGTTTTTGCTGGCAACAACAACTACATGAAAAGCGGAATCAATATCCGCAAGGTCCTGAATAAGCTCAATGAGCTGGATTTTAACATTGCCAAGGAACGACACGCCTTTGGCGAGATGTACGAAACCATTCTGAAAGACCTGCAAAGCGCAGGTAAAAGTGGCGAGTACTACACCCCAAGAGCAATTACCCACTTTATTACCGATATGATTAATCCCAAGCTTGGCGAGAAGATTCTCGACCCAAGCTGCGGAACGGCTGGTTACCTAACATCGGCCATTGAGCATCTTAAGTTGCAGGCTAACAGCGTGGAGGAACGCCAAAGCATCCAGGAGAACATTATGGGTTGGGAGTACAAACCGCTTCCGTTCCTGCTGGCAACCACCAATCTTATTCTTCACGATATTGAGCTACCCAAAATTCTTTTCCGCGATTCGCTCGACCAGCCACTAACTAGCTACCGTGAGCGCGACCGCGTGGATGTGATACTGGCAAACCCACCCTTTGGTGGTATTGTGGCCAACAACAACGAGAAGAACTTTCCGCAGAACTTCCGTACTAAGGAGAGCGCCGACCTGTTTCTGGTGCTGATGATTCATTTACTGAAAAACGGCGGACGGGCTGGCATTGTGCTACCCGATGGCTCGCTTACAGGCGAAGGTATAAAACTACGGGTACGCCAAAAGTTGCTGGAGGAGTGTAACTTGCACACCATTATCCGTTTGCCAAACTCCGTGTTCCAACCCTACGCAACCGTGGCAACCAACCTGCTTTTCTTTGAAAAAGGGAAACCCACAAAGGAGGTTTGGTACTACGAACACCGTTTGCCCGAGGGGCAAAAATCGTATAGCAAAACCAAGCCAATACGGGTTGAAGAGTTTGAACCCATAAAGCAGTGGTGGAATAACCGCTCCGAGAGCGAGGTGGCCTGGAAGGTAGATATACAAACCATAGTTGACCGTGGCTACGATCTCGATATTAAAAACCCCCACAGGGAGGAGGAAACCCAACAGTATTCCAGCGTTGAGCTAATGGAGCTACTGGCAAAATCGATGAAAAAGAGCAATGAGTTGTTGAATCGGTTGAAATCTGAATTGAAATGAAGGTCAACTATGTAGATTATATAAAAAAGACTGATGTTTGCGTTTTGGTGGCAGAAGCAATTTTTAGTGAACTAAGTAAATACGAGGATTTAAAATGCATTGGAGAAATTGCAACCTCATCTAGTGGTGGAACTCCATTGCGTGGTAATAGCGACTTCTATAATGGTGATATACCATGGTTGAAATCTGGTGAATTAAATGATGGATATATAGAGAATACAGAAGAGTTTATTACTGAAAAGGGGCTAAAAAATTCTTCTGCAAAGTTATTTCCTGAAGGAACGTTGCTGCTTGCAATGTACGGAGCAACAGCAGGAAAAACTGGAATTACAAAGATTAAAGTATCCACGAATCAAGCAGTTTGTGCTCTTTTCCCAAAAGAAGAAATTAAAAGAGACTTTTTGTATTGGTTTCTGAGACAACACCGCTACAAATTCATTGAAATCAGTAAGGGAGGAGCACAACCAAATATTAGTCAAACCGTAATTAACCAAACACAGATTCCCCTTCCAATAATTAGTGTTCAGGAAAAAATAATCTCAGTTCTTTTTTCTATTCAGAAAAAAGCAACACTTGATTTAGACATAATTCCAAAAGAATATATAGATGCTGTTGTAAAAGTTTTTCATACGAAACAATCAGTGTCATCTATTGAATCAGAAAATATAAATCAGCTCACCCTCCTAAAAAACCTTCGCCAGCAGATACTGCAGGATGCCGTGCAGGGCAAGCTGGTTCCGCAAAACCCCAACGATGAGCCAGCCAGCAAGTTGCTGGAACGCATAAAAACAATAAAAGGTTTTCTGATAAAGTCAAAGAAGTTAAAAAGTGGAAAATCAACTGAACAATCACTTAGTTTTAGGGAGGATTATATAATACCTGATAGTTGGGATTGGTGTAAAACTGATGATATTTTTTTCGTTACCAAATTAGCCGGTTTTGAATACACTGATTACATAAAACTAAAGGAATCAGGAGATGTTCCAGTAATTAGGGCTCAAAATGTTAGACCATTAAATATTGATAAAACCAATTTACTTTTCATTGATAAGAAAACGTCTCTGCAATTAGACAGATGCTCCCTTACAAAAAAATGTTTGCTTGTAACTTTTATAGGAGCAGGTATTGGGGATGTTGCAACATTTAATGAAAAAGAAAGATGGCATTTAGCTCCAAATGTTGCTAAAATGGAACCTTTTGAGGGTTGTGAATATATGATAGAAGTCAAGTTTATTAATTACTTTTTAATGTCAAATATTGGCCAAAGGGAGTTGTTTAAACATATTAAAGCAACAGCACAACCAAGTTTGTCAATGGGAACTATTAGAGACATTGACATCCCACTCCCCCCACTCCCCGAGCAACACCGTATACTAGCCAAAATTGATCAGCTAATGCAGCTATGCGATAGTCTAGAGCAGAGCATACAGCAGAACCAGCAGTACACGCAGGAGTTGCTGCAGGTGGCGCTGAAGGAGGCGTTGGAGGGGAAATAAAACACGGATAAATAATTCTAGCAAATTCTTGATGATATCTAAAAACCTACATGCTATGAAAAGATTAATCTTTCTTCTTCTTTTAATTGGTAATCAGGCATTCTCTCAAGGTAACCAGTCGCTAGAGGAACTTATATCAATAAGAGCTGAATTGGTAAACCAGATAGGAGTCCTGGAAGATTCTTTATTCAAAGTTAATAATCAAATTAAGCTGATTATAAATTGGGAAGAGGCCAAACCTCTTGAAGAAAGTTCTTGGGGTTTAGACAGAAGATCCTCGTTCCCTAGTCGGGAAAGCAAAACAGCTGCGGGTGGTAATGGTATTGGTTTTAGCCTGAGTGGAAGAAACGCCCTTTCGTTACCCCAACCCGAATACCCAAAGCAAAAGAGCGGTAAAGTTGTGGTTGAGGTTACCGTTGACAGGAAAGGTGTTGTAACCAAAGCTGTACAGGGAGTAAGGGGTTCAACAACCCTTGATAGTGATCTTTTAAAAGCTGCCGAAACTGCTGCGCTTCGAGCTAAGTTTGATGTAAGCCCAGGAGCTCCAGCATACCAAACTGGAACAATTACGTATGTCTTCAAACTTCAGCAATAACGCCACACGTTACTAAAAGAATAGCAGTTTAACCCCAAACAAAAAAGGGGGATCACAAGAATAAATAACGAAGGTCAAAAAAGGGTATAAACACCTATCGCACTTAGCCTCCCCTTATGTTGTTAATATAGAGTCAGTTTTCCTTGTAATCCCTTTCCTATCTTTGCATTACAAAGAAAAAAGACCAGCCTTTTCGACTGGTCTTCGCTGCGACCCCGGAGGGATTCAAACCCCCAACCTCCTGATCCGTAGTCAGGTGCTCTATTCAGTTAAGCTACGGAGTCGTATTAGCTGCTTGTGCCAACAATGATTTACTTCTTTTCAATCTTAACGATCTTTTCCTTAATTCTGGCTTTTTTGCCTGTGAGTTTCCTTAGGTAGAATATCCTTGCACGGCGAACTTTCCCAGCTTTATTGAGCTCAACTTTGTCAATAAAGGGTGAAAAAATGGGGAATATCCTTTCCACTCCAACACCGCTAGAAATCTTGCGAACGGTGAATGTTTCAGTGGCACCTGTTCCCTTTCGCTGAATTACAACGCCCCTAAAATTCTGGATACGCTCTTTATTCCCTTCCTTAATCTTGTAATGAACGGTAATAGTATCTCCACTCTTAAACTGTGGGAACTCCTGGGGTACTTCAAAAGCCTTCTCGGCAACCTTTACTAGATCCATTGTTTCAAATTATTAAGTGTTCCAAGCACGTAATATTGCTGACTCCTATGTTCTTGCAAGAGATTCCGTGCAAAAATGTGCCCGCAAAAGTATAAAAAAATTGATTAATAAAATATTTTATTCAAAAAAAACTGCCCCTAAGGGCAGCTTTTCTTTTAATGATTATCTCCCGGAGGAACCAAAAGCTTATCACCGGTAGCATCAATAACCTGTTTCTTCCACCAGTCGGGGTATTGAGGGTTGCCTACCCTTGCTGGAGCAACATGGTATTCGTTCCACTTAAACACACCATTGGTCTCCTGCTTAATGTTTCCATCGATATACTTCACCAACAGGAATTCAAACAGCTTTTGCCAACGTGCCACAAGGGCATTGGCTGTATTCACCGAGTAATTCGTTAGGAAGGCTATGGCATCGCCAGGATTGGTTTTGTGTAGTTCTAAAGCAGCTTTATCAATTACATGAGTCATCTGTGCATAGTAGTCTTCCAGTTCCTTTTGAACCTTGTGGATATCGGCACTCATCACATCGTACCGTAGATAGGCAAAGTTTGACACCTTGTTGAATGCCCAGAATGCAGCATCGGGGGAGTAGGTGAGGATATCACCATTGCCCTTGGCAAAAGTTTCGGGAACACGGTCTATACCACAGTAAATTGGAGTGTAAACTGAAGTTCCGGCATCGTCAACACCAAACCAAATAATTCCTCCAATGGGGTTTGGTAACCAGCTACGACTCTGGGTTACAAACGAAAATCCGGTTTGCTGGGTAACGGTGGCACGCTCATTAACATAGGTTTTGTCCTCGTATTTCCATGTTAACGGACGCCAACGGTATGGCAGGCCATGGGGGCCTGCTCCCGGATCCTTGCTCATATCCAGCTCAGTACCCTGTAGGTAATCGCGCATGAAGTGCATCAGATCCTGAGCGGATAGCTTTCGTTCGGGTTTTATCCACAATGGCATGCGGTTGGCCAAATCGTGTCCCTTGGCATACTCAAAATGGTTCCACATGCTCTTGTCGATCTCCTTAAAGAATGACCAAACCCTAACCTCGCAGAAACGGGCAGCGCCAAAATCGAGGGGTGCATAGGTGTCGGAGAAGCTGAAGTCGGAGCCATCGCCCTTATACCATCCCTTTTTGCTAGCAAACTCAACAACATCGTGTGCGTAAACAACCTTAACATCTGAATTGAAGATTTTATCGAGATTCTTGGAGCTTATGGATGTCTTTCCATCTTCCTTTGGGAAAGTGGTTATACGAGCTTGATTTGCATGAGCGCTAACATATCCATCGGGGATAAGCATGGCAACCCAAACAGCCCCCTTGTTGGCGTTAAATGTTTTCTTAGTTTTTTTGTCTGTTTTCATATCGGTGCCCTTGCCAATCATTTCCATGATCCAAACTTCGTTTGGGTCGGCTATGGAAAATGACTCACCGCTGCTGTAGTAACCGTGTTCAGCAACCAGCTCGGCCATGATCTTAATGGCTTCGCGGGCAGTTTTGGCACGCTGAAGTGTGAAATAGATAAGGCTGCCATAATCGATAATGCCAGTTGTGTCAACCAGTTCATCCCTGCCACCGTAGGTGGTTTCGCCAATGGCGACCTGATATTCATTTATGTTACCAACTACATTGTAAGTTTGGAGTGCTTGTGGAATTGTTCCGAGGAATTTTCCAGTATCCCACTCATAAACCTTAAGCAAAGTTCCTGGAGCATAGGTTGCTGCGGGCCAGTGATATAGCTCTCCGTATAGGTAGTGCGAGTCTGCAGCGTAGGTGATCATTGTTGATCCGTCAACGGAGGCACCTTTTGTAACCAGGAAGTTGGTACAGGCTTGTGTTTTGGTCGATAGGGTTAAAGCCGCTAACATAAAGCCAAAACATAGAGGTCTGATCATTTTTTTCATTTTAAAGGATATTTTAAGTTTACAATTGGACAAAAATAGAAAAAAAGGTTTAAGGAGCAAGTTTTAGATAATTTAGACGAGAACGTGAAGCATTTCAACTTCAACCATTCTTTTTCCATCACGTCATCTATTTAAGTTAAACAACCAATCCACAGTACCCCTGCGTCATTGTGATGAGAACTTCGCATTTTGAAGTTTGATGAAGCAATCTCGATTAGTGTAAGCATTGAAAAGATCGCTTCGTCACTCCGATACCTCGGGGTTCCTCGCGATGACGGACTTCCCTGCGTCATTGCGATCCCGACGATCGCTGTCGGGAGAAGCAATCTGCTGAATCGGGAGCATGGAACAGATCGTTTCGTCGCCCCAATACTTGGGGGCTCCTCGCGATGACGGACTTCCCTGCGTCATTGCGATCCCGACGATCGCTGTCGGGAGAAGCAATCTGCTGAATTGGGAGCATGGAATAGATCGCTTCGTCGCCCCAATACCTGGGGGCTCCTCGCGATGACGGACTTCCCTGCGTCATTGCGAACCTTCCTGCCGCCTGCCTGCCGGTAGGCAGGGTAGGCAGGGAACGTTTTTTGTTCTGAAGCAATCTCATGAATGGTCAAGGTTGAAAAGATCGCTTCGTCACCCCGATACCTCGGGGTTCCTCGCGATGACGGACTTCCCTGCGTCATTGCGATGAGAACTTCGCATTTTGAAGTTTGATGAAACAATCTCGATTAGTGTAAGCATTGAACAGATCGCTTCGTCGCCCCAATACTTGGGGGCTCCTCGCGATGACGGACTTCCCTGCGTCATTGCGATCCCGACGATCGCTGTCGGGAGAAGCAATCTGTTGAATCGAGAGCATGGAACAGATCGCTTCGTCGCCCCAATACCTGTGGACTCCTCGCGATGACGGACTTCCCTGCGTCATTGCGATCCCGACGATCGCTGTCGGGAGAAGCAATCTGTTGAATCGAGAGCATGGAACAGATCGCTTCGTCGCCCCAATACCTGTGGGCTCCTCGCGATGACGGTTCCTCCCCCGAAGCCTCGGGGCAACCAATCAATCAACCTGCCTGCCGTTGGCAGGTAAGTCAATACCTTCTCCTTAATCCTTTGAAATTTAAGAAAGGTGTTTGAATATTGTTACCAGGAACTTGAACTATTAGTAAAAAACACATCCACCAACTGAGCTTTCTCTAGCTCCCGTAGCCGATGCAATGCAGGATGGTATTTTTAGCTGATACAGAACAGCGAGAAAGCCAAAAACAAGTGCTTCTTTGAAATCTACAAGTTCAGGCAATGGGATAATGATTTGATTCTTCGTTTTGCTCCTGATCAACTCCATTAGAAAATCGTTTTTAGCACCACCACCCGTTACCAGCACTTTTTCGTTTTCGTTGTTCGAAAGTGATTGTGACACTTGTAGAGATATATGTTCGTAAACGGTTCGAAATTTATTTTCAATGGAGATTCCGTTTGTATTCATCAAAGGTAAAAACTCTCTGATGAGCCATTCTTTTCCAAGAGATTTTGCTCCATTCTGTTGGTAGTAGGGTAGGCTGTTAAGCTTGTCAAGTAGTTTTTGGTCAATATTACCCAGTCTTCCCATTTGCCCTTGCTCATCGTATTCCATACCCAAACCTATCGAGAGATGATTGAGGATAATATTAACGGGACAAATATCGAAGGCCACTCTTTGGTTCGATTTTTTGAACGAGATATTGGAGAAACCACCTAGGTTAAGGCAGAAATGATAATCGCTAAACAGCATCTCATCACCAATGGGTACAAGTGGAGCACCCTGTCCTCCCCGTGCAACATCGCCCACTCTAAAGTTGCATACACATGGAATGCCTGTAATCGCAGCGATATGAGCTCCGCTACCTATTTGGGTTGAGTAGCCCTTTTGAGGATCGTGGAAAACTGTATGACCGTGTGAACCAATTACATCAGCTGTAATATTCAGATCAACCAAAAACTCATTAACCCTATTTCCTATCCATTTGCCAAGATAGGCATCGAGAAGCGCAAGCTCCTGCCCGCTTATAAGCATTGAATTCCCAAGTTGCTGTTTAAGGTTTTCGGGGTAGTTTATTGTTTTCGCTTTGCGAATGGCGAAGCTCCATTTTTCATCAACATGTTGGAATTCCGCAAGGCATATATCGAGACCATCGAGTGATGTCCCCGACATTATTCCAATAGCCCTTATTGAAAGGGGTTCATTGCTTAAGAATGCTTTCTGTATATCCATTTAGCGCTGTTGAGGGAATTTCTTAATCACATCTTTCATGGCCTGATGAATTAACCCCATAATATCTATTGTTTGATCAGCGTGGTAATCCTCGTTATTTACCAATCCGTTGAGAATTTCGGGTGTGATTACCCATGGAGAGTTGGCTTTTGAAGTCCCAGTAACCTTTTGAAGGGGTATTATCCCCTTATCGGTGAAAAAGGTTACCGTTATTGATACTTCAGGAATGAATCCGCTCGATTCTTCTATTTCTATGGTTTCTGTGCTGTCCTTTCGGGTACGTGATGTTGAACCAAAACCTATTTCCTTTGGTGGGGTTATCTGTGAGAAGATTAAATCCACTTTTAGGTAGAAACGGGCAGTACCCTGCCGAAGAGCCCTATTGATGCTAACATTTGGATAGCCGTACTGATCGTAGCTAAAGCTTCTGCCAAATGTATTGAGGGGAAGAATATACATGTTGAACTCTTTCATAAGCATTTCTTCAATCAAAGACCAGCTTCTATCCTTGAGTATAGATGTGTATTTATCGCCTTTCGAGATTTCTACCTCTGGAAAGTACTGCGAAAGTTCACTTAACACCTGTGAAACTTGCTGATGAATGCTGTAATTAAAGGATATAAGAGCAACTTCCCTGTTCCTTAAACTCTGCGAGTATATACTACTACCCGCACCCAAGAAGAGAAGGAGAGCGAGCGATAAGAAAAGTCTTTTCATGGTAAATTATGGTTTTTGAGATTAGGCAAATATATTCTCTTTTGCCATAAGAATTACAATATTCATACCTAATAATTTTATATGATTATCCGCTTTAACACATAAACCTTAGCCGTCATCCTATGTTTGCAACAAAATATTATTTTCGTTTGGAGTAAACAGACAAG
>CAYNHM010000028.1:0-42758 GCA_964397135.1 uncultured Rikenellaceae bacterium | reverse complement strand
CTACTGCGCCATCTTCTGTCCAACTCTCAAAATTGTATCCAGTATTTGGGCTAGCTACCAGATTCACCGTGGAGTTATGGTTGTAGTTGCCTGCCCCTGTGATAGTTCCACCTTCTACAGGATTAGCAGAAACTAAAATTGAAAATGATTTAATCTCGAAAATAGCATATAAGTATATTGAATTCTCAAGCGTAAAAATCATTGTAGCTAAGCTTGATACAATGTCTCCGTCCCAATGATTGAATTGCCAACCTTCAGAAGCAACAGCTTCAATTGTTACTTCCGTTAATGCCTCTAAATATAATACGTCTGTAAAAAGTGTCCCATTAAGAAGAACAAATCCCTCTTCATTATCTACACTAATGTTGACAAAATATTCAGTTTTCAGGAAGCTTACATGGATTGTATGGTCAGAAGTAATGTTTTCAAAAGTATATTCATACGTAGCACCAATGCTTTCGCCATCTACCAATACATCACCAATAACAAAGTGGAGAGCAGGGTAGAAATAAAATGTTTTTGAGGAGTTATAATTACATTGGACTTGACCACTTGGGGAGATATTGCCATTATCACCTGAGGTTGCAGTAATTGTAAACGTTATTAACCTAAAAATTGGATACACCATAATATTACTTGTCACATTAATATCATTTCTTGGGTTATCGGTAACGCCATCGCTCCAGCTATCAAAGTAGAAACCTTCATTGGGAACGGCAGTAACCGCGGTAGTACTTCCACCCGATATAACATATTGATTCATATCTCCTTCAATCGTTCCAGCTGTATATAAGTGAGAAATATAATAATAGATGTCATAAACTTTTAGGCTTAATGTGTTTCCATAAGAAGTGCCTATTGCGTTAGTGGAATATGCTCTTACAATGTAGTTCCATCCTGCTGTGAGACCCGTCATTTCGCTTGTAAATTCATCGCTTCCAGCTCCTTCGTTTGTTATTCCATGATTGGATCCAATAGTAGGTTTAATGTCTGGGTTATCCCTCTGAAGCCAAACTACGCCCTTCTCAATTACCTCAGTTCCCCCGTCATTACTAATTATCCCTCCTGTTTTTACCGAATTTTGGGTAATATCAGTAAATGGTTTAGTTGATAATTCCGGAGTTTTATACATCCTTAAGTATGGATATCCATTATTAACTGAATGGTCAGTGTCCTGAGTCCAGAATACATCAAAATCCCAATCTTCATAGGTAATAACTGCATATGGATGGGTCATTTCAGCAGTAGTTCTTCCTAGTCCTGCAGAGGAAGATGGTTGACTGCTTGTTTGAGTATCCCAGTAGCAATTAATAACCGAAGCATCAGTATTTAAGCCAATAAAACCACCGATACTTGTTGTTCCTGTGACGGTTCCTGTAGAATAGCAGTTTACAACCTCTGTGTCAGAGTTAGAATTATTTCCGATGAATCCCCCAACTCTCTCGTTACCAGATACATTGCTTAAGGAGAAACTATTTGTAATTTTTGAGTTGCTGATGTTGTTACCTACAAGACCACCAACTCTACTCGAACCGTTTACACTACCTTTGCTATAGCTGCTTTTGATGTTTGAAGCATATGAGCCACCAATAAGTGCACCGGTATAACTAGATCCATTAACAGTAGCATCCACAAAACAGTTAATAATATTGCAATCAGCAATAGATCCTGCTAGTGCACCTATAAACGAAGAACCTGTGATATTTGCATTTGTTAAAATTAGATTTTCAAGTTTTGCTTTATTGTAAAGACTACCATTTACATATCCAAACAGCCCTTGGTAATTTTCACTTCTATTGATAAAAATTCCATTTATTGAGAATCCCCCACCATTGTAGCTACCACTAAATCTATCGTCTCCATTACCAATAGGTAACCAACCCTGTCCACCATTTATTCCAATAGTTTCTGAAGCATCAATATTTGCAGTTTGGAGATAATGTTTGTTCCATTCTGATGGATTGCTTGCAAGCCAAATCAGGTTGTTTAGGTCCTCAATTAAATATGGATAATCTTCAGTGCCCTGGCCGTCTGGTGTTATTGGAACTATTGCACTCAATGTAGTAAAAGATTTTTGGTCCCCATATGCTATTCCCTTTATATTCGTGGCGTATGCCCTAACATAATACGTTGTGTTTGGTAATAATCCGCTTATATTACTTGCAAACTCACCTAAACCAATACCATTTGTTGTAACCCCATCATTATCGGTTATAGTTGGGTTTTCAAGAGTGTTCCATACAATACCTCTTGCAGTTATGGCTGTACCACCGTCATCTGTTACTTCTCCACCAGATTGTGCTGTTCCTTGTGTAATGTTAGTTATGTCCAAGGTAAGTACTGTTGGTGTATTTAAAATAATTGGGATAAATTCAACCTGGTCAATCCAGCTCGCGTCAAGCCCAATATTATTTGATTGGTCTTTAGAGTATATCCATTTTAAAGTGACTTCTGTTTCCTCTTCAATTGTTATCTCAACTTGCTCCCATTCTGAAATGCCTGATATAGAAAACTTTTCAACATCATTTATTAAAAACCTTAGTTTGTCGAATGTTTCTTCAGATGATATTTTCCAGTAGAATTTTATTATTCCAGGTCCTTGAATGGTTGTTTGCAACCAAGTTTGCTGATTATGCCATATTGGACCACTTTGCGCTGCATCAACTCCATCGTTTGTAATTTCTGCTTGGCCAAACCATTCGGCATTACCTCCCGAAGTAACTGTTAAATCACAGTTATCCAGTGTTTCGCATAATGATAAAGGAGTTGTGGCTAATGTTCTAAAAGAAAAAGTTTCTCCATAGTTAGTACCTTGTAGGTTTGTAACAAAAGCTCTGGCATAGTAGAGTTTGCCTTCATCAAGGTCTGTCATTGTTGAGCTGAAAGAACCAGTTACGCTAACAGCGCCATTCTCTACCTTATTATCAGCAATAGTAGGCTCGCCAGATGTATTCCAGCAGAAACCGTGCTGAATAGGATTTGGGCTTCCCAATTCAGTAATATTTCCATTGCCCATTGCGCTATTGTTTGAAATTGAAGATATTGAAGTTGTTGCAACAACTGCTGGAAAATCAGGTATATCATCAGGAAATTGCCAATTTAAATATGGATAACCATTGTTACGTGAGTTTCCAATATTCCAAATATCATTAACTCCGGCTCCTTTAAAGTCCCATGTTACATTTGTATATGTAGATTTCTTTTGCATCTGTGATGTAACAAGTCCCGTTCCACCTCCAGAGGTAGCCTGTTTGGAAGTTTCTGTATCCCAGAACGAGTTCGAGGCTGTTGCCATTATCATTTGACCAACCAACCCACCAACATAAGAGGTACCATTTGAGAAAACAGCCCCTTTGCTAAAGCAGTTATTAATAACCGTTGAAACTACTGCATAACCTACTAATCCTGCAATTCTATTGTCTCCGTTTACAGAACTAAGGTTGAAACTGTTTTCAATTGTTGTGTACATTGTAAATCCTATGAGGCCTCCTGCATATCTCCCGGGTGTGTATATTTTTCCATTGGTAAAACATTCTTTAATTATGGAATTCTGCGTAGTAAAGCCTATTAGACCCCCAACACTTTCCAGACTGGCTGTAACATTTGCATAGCTATAACATTTACTGAGAGTACCTCCATTTAAATATCCAATTAGCCCACCTATTTCCTTTGTACCGTTGATACTGCCTGATGTGTAACAAGCATCAATGACTGATGTGCTTGTTTTTTCGCCAATTAGACCCCCAACCCTTTCATTTCCTGTTACATTGCAGGTGCTCGAGCTGTTTTGAATCAAAGCAGATTGATGGAATCCAATTAGCCCGCCAACATTGTTGTTGCCGTTAACCTGACCTGATACACTACAGTTTGTTATTACGGCATCATTAAAACCGGCAAGGGCACCAATGATATCTTTTCCAACTATATTAACATTGTCTAGAGTTAAGTCTTTTATATATTTAATCGCATTTTTTTTGAATCCGAACAAACCAATGTAGTTGTTTTCAGGGCGATTTATATAAAGACCGCTTATAGTAAAGTTATTCCCATCATAGCTTGCAAAGCAGGGGTTTTCTGCTGACCCTATTGGTAACCATCCCTCCCCTTGGTTCCAAGGAGATGTTCCTAAATCGATGTCTGCAATTTGCTTAAAATAAGTATCTTTGTTGCAATATCTTACTAAATTAAGTTGTTCTGCAGTTGCAATTAGATAGGGAAATTCTTCTGTTCCATCTCCTCCCTCAAAGATCTGTTCTGTAGAAAATGATCTTAATTCTCCATATCTTGTTCCCTGAGTGTTGGTAGCATATGCTCTAACATAGTATGTTGTGTTTGGGTGTAAGCCTGAAATATTGCTAACAAATCCACCTGATCCGGTACCTTCATTGGTGATACCCTGATTCAGACCAACTGTTAACCAATTGTAGTTCCTATACCTACTCCAAACTAGTCCTTTGGCAATTACAGGGGAGTTTCCTTCGCTAGTTACGTCCCCCCCTGAAATGGCTGATAAACCAGTTATTTCACCCACTGACGAAGTAGATACTGTAGGGTAGCCAACAACGGATTCAGTATAGTCAGCAATTACATGCTTAACCTCTCTTATGGTACGGGCATTATCTCCATCAGCAGCATGACCTGTAGTAACTCCTTGATATGATATCTCAGGATTTGAAAAATATGGAACCAAAACGTGGCCCAGCCCATCATCAAAATATTCTCCTCCTTCATAGGTCATTACAGAACAATATCTGTTTTCGTCTGTTCCTGTCCAACGCCAACCAGCAGACCATATGTTTTCTGGCCAATCATACCATTCTGTAGGGCCAGGTTGAAAAAATTGAAGTTTATGGTGGTGTGCGCCCATATTATGACCCATCTCATGAATAAGGGTGTACGTATTGCTTGCTTGTTGAATACGATTTACTGAAAAACCCAATTCAAAAATACCTGTTTTAACATTTAACAACCATGCTCTTCCGCCTGCATCTGAAAAATCTGAAAATAAGGCTACCAAATCGGCTCCGTATATCTGTCTCCAATCGTGAATTTCATCCATGTAGTCATCACCCCAAACAGTTAATCTATTTAAGTCTGTTGAAGAATCACCGGAATCTGTATAATCAACCATTGCTGAATGCACCAACGTTAGGGTTAGGTTTGTATTGCTGTTGTCGAGAGTAAGTTGTGCTTTAGCCATTGCCTGCGCAATTGTGTTGTTGATAGTCCCATCGTAATTATTTGCCCAATCAAATGCAAAAGGAGTGTAAACTATCATTATGTCAATATTTGCAGGGTCGTTAGGGTCTTTGGATTTGGCTTTAGGGGATGTTTTTATGCTTTCAATATCAATATCAGGGATTAACGAGGGACCTCCCTCCAATACATCCATCTTATCTGTATCAATAAGTTTTAGAATGGTTTTACCTGTTTTTGCGAATGATTTAATGCTAAATCTTTCATTTTTCTCAGGTATACTTATTGTTCCCAAAACATTATAGTCGGTAAAAGAAATAATCATATAGCCTAATGGGTAATCATCTAATCTTGCACGTATCGTAATAGTACCATTAATATTGACGTCTAATCTATCAATAGTTGTTGCATACGATTGGTTATCAAAAAGATCAACAATAATTTTATCGCCAATTTCTTGGTTGCTTTTTGTGAATAGATCAAAGTTTAAACTAACAGAACTAAACATCTTATAAGGTAAGAAGAGTTTTTCTTCGTCAAGGACAGTGTTTTTTTCTATTCCTGTGAGTAAGTTAGAAATGTTTTGAGAATTAACATTAAATACTGAAAAAAACATTAATCCCGTCAAAACAATTAATCTATAAAAATTATTTTTCGTTGCAGGTCTTGTTTTCTTGTTTTTCGTTGTTGTCATAATTACAGTTTTACTTAATGCTTATAAATAAATATCTTCAGGTTGGTTAAATTCAATTGCAGTTCCAACGGCAGGGTTAGCAACAAAATATTTCGTTAGTGAGAAGTTGTGCTAACCACAAACCGTTAATGCGATGAACAAATAAAAAAAATTGTTAAGGGTATTTTTTTTTAAATCATAATTAGATAAATTTATTCAACCCGCTAACATTTGGTTTAAAAATAATCATTTTTTACAAAAAAGCACTTTTTTTGCCGCACCTATCTATTCATCTAGATATATTGATCTTTAGTGGTTTAGAATTTTTTACAGGATTTTCGATAGAAAATTTGTACCCCTTGCTGCCGCACGATTGGCTACGCCTAACTCGCATAACTTGTCCCGATGCTCTTTATCGGGATTAGCTCCGCTGAGCCTGCTTACCAGCAGGCAAGCTCGCCAAATAACGGCTCGGTTGGTTACACCCCTTGTTGTGCGCTGGCTTTTTTCATTTAATGCCATCTATAATCTGTGTTTTTCAAAGGGTCAATATTCTTAAATTTATAAAATTTTCTGGATTTATTGTTATTCCACCAATCATAATAGGCTTTTGATGCTATTTCGTGAGATTCAGTATTGTCAACTAATATTAATTCGTCAACATTCTTAAGGCTTAAAATAGAATTTTGTGAGGGAAAATTCATTACTAATGATTCACTATTAATCGAAACCGCTCTAATGGATTCAATTGTCCATAAAACATAAATTCCTAATTTACATTCTAGTTGGTAATACGATGAAATTGGATTTCTTGGGAATACCGAAATTGTTTGTGTTTCATTTATATATTTTAAAAGAGTCGGAATTTCTTTGTATGTAAAACTTGGTAAATTCAATGAGTCGTATAAGTTTAATTTTAATGTTTCAATATAGTTTTCAACATCGGGATTATTATCATTGTAGTCTATTTTTTCACAGCTACATATTGATATTATAAGCCAAAGTCCAAATATAATTTTTAAATTTTTCATATCTCTATTTTTAATTGTTAGATATCAATGGCATAAATGATTCATCGTCATAAACTTGTGCACAAATTGTTTATACATATAACAAAAACATACTTTAACAACATAACCATAAGATTTTGTATGACCATTTAAAACTTTTCTACAAATATAAAAAAAACGAAGAAGAAGGGCTTTAAAATGAATTACTTCTCATATCAGTATAATGGCTTTTAACTGGCAATGAACCAATTAAAAATCATTGTATATGCTTAAAAAATGTTTACATCCAGAATATGGGTAACTTGCACTGTATTAAAAAAGCCACCCGTAAGGATGGCTCTTGTATAAAGCAATGTGATTTGATGCTAGTCAATTCGCTCAACGTTTATGGCATTCAATCCTTTTTGTCCACGTTCAACGTCAAACCTCACCTTATCGTTCTCCTGAATTCTACTACTTTTAAGACCGGTTTGGTGTACAAAGACATCCTCGCTGGAATCATCGGGTTTAATAAAACCGAATCCCTTGGCAAAGTTGAAAAATTTAACTGTTCCCTCTTTCATAATTGTAAGTGTAAGTGTAAGTGAAATTATTGGTTACTATTGGTTGTTTTGATTTCTTTTTTCTTAATAATTGGTTCAACGGGAGGTTCGGACGAAATATTTCCGAATTTATCCACGTAGGCAATCATGTTGTCGAGTCCCCCTCCTGGAGAGTTCTCCCGACGCTCGTTTTTCTTTTGCTGTTTTTCCTTGCGCTTTTTAATGCGTTCTTCTGCTTTCTTTTTCTTAATGAAGCTGTTATTACTACGTCCTGCCATATTAGTTTACAAATGTTATTGCTTTTCCAATTCGTCCAGCTCTGCCTGTTCGGCCAATTCTATGAATATAGCTGTCCATATTCTTTGGTTGTTGGTAGTTAATTACATGGGATACATTTGAGATATCAAGCCCTCTGGCAGCTACATCTGTAGCAACAAGCACCTGAATCTTCCTGTTTTTGAATGAGTTTAGCGCATTTAGCCGATAGTTTTGCGATTTGTTGCCGTGAATCTCGTCGGCCTTAACGCCGGCACGGCGTAAGTCCTTACATATTCGGCTTACCCAGCGCTTGGTTTCGGCAAAAACAAGCACCTTTTCGAAGGTTTCGTCGTGGATCATGCTAAGAAGCACATCCATTTTCTTTTGCCCTTCCTTTAAGGTTACAATCTCCTGATCAACTGTGTCGGCTGGAGCATTGCCACTCTGAATCTTAACCTCAACGGCATTGGAAACCAGCTTTTGAATAATCTGCTTCTGGCCTTTCTCTTCGGTTGCCGAAAACAGAATGGTCTGCTTGCGGTTTACCATACCACCAACCAAAAGGTTAATGTCGTGCGAGAAGCCCATATCGAGAAGCCTGTCAAACTCATCAAGAACAATGGTGTGGAAGTGCTTCAGATTTAGGGCACCCTGACGCACCATGTCGTTTAACCGACCAGGTGTTCCAATTACAAAGTGGGTTGGTCTGCGTAGCTTCTGAACATCGGCATAAACGCTTGTGCCACCAATGAGGAAAGAGCTGTAAAGGTTTAAACCCTTGGCAATGCTAACAAACTCTTCATTTATCTGTACCGCCAGCTCGCGAGTTGGCGAAACAACCAGCACCTGATGGGCTGCTCTCTCATTTAAAAGATTATGCACCAAAGGTACAAGGAAGGCTCCAGTTTTACCGGTTCCCGTTTGAGCCAAGCCAATAAGGTTTTCTCCATCGAGAATAGCCTCTAGCGTTTTATCCTGAATCTCGGTAGGGCTTTCATAACCCTTGCTCAGCAAGTTGGAAATGATGCTTTGGTGAATGGGTAAACTGCTTATCTTGCGCATGGAAACATACTGGGTTTCCTCGGTTGCGGTTGCTCTCTTTACAAATGTTTTAGGATTTATTGCACTTTGCGCACTACTTTTTCCTGAAGATGGTCGACGGTGAAATGATTTCTTGTTGACAAAATTACTTTGATCCCTTTTTGTTAGCGATCGTGTTTTAATCATTATAATACTAAATTAGTTAATGCCTTAAAATCAACATTAACCGAATATCTGTTCAATGGGGTAATGTATTCTTGGCGTAAATATCTTTTAGTTTAATTTAGTGAAGTAGAAAGGAATCGTCAAAGGAATGTTGCACTGAGAGGAATTCTAACTATACAGATCTATTTTAAACCAAAACGGCTGCAAAGGTAACTCATTATTTTACAATAACAAATAATTTGAGTTTTATTCATCCTCTTAGCGAGCTCTATGAAGCCAAATTGATTTTTCCAACAGCACTTGATTTTTTCTTTGCAAAAAAACTGATCCTCTTCTATCACAATTACCTTTTAGGTTCGGGTAGATTGCAGTAATCCCTGATGAGGTTTTTGGTTTTGGGATGGCCATACTCTTCGGCTCGTCGTAAATCTTCGCATCCATCATAGAGTTTACCGGCACGTAACTTTGCCAATCCCCTCCAATAGTAAGCATCAATATTGTTAAGGTTGCGGCTAAGAACCTCGTCCAAATCGGCAATGGTACCGTGGAAGTCGCTAATGGCAAACCTAGCCTGTGCCCTGTTGTAATACGCATCCACCTTTTGATCATCGAAAAGGAGTACCCTGTCGAAATCGGCTATAGCGCCCCGGTAATCGAGAAGTGCATGTCTGGAGAGTGCCCTGCGGTAGTAGGGTTCCTCCTTTTGGGGATCGAATTCCAATGTTTTGGTAAAATCCTCAACGGCACCCCTGAAATCCTTGTTGCCATGCTTAGCAATGGCCCGATGAAAGTATGCCCATTCGTAGCTGGTATTTATGGCTATTGCATGGTCAAAATCTTTGATCGCTCCTCTGAAATCCTTGGTCTCAATCCTTGAAAGTCCACGGCAATAGTAGGTAACCGAATTGTCGGGATTTAACTCAATAGCTCTGCTAAAATCGGCAATGGCACCCTTGTAGTCCTTTTGGCTGTGCTTTGAAAGTCCTTGGTTGAAGAAATAATCAATCCCTTGCCCTTTTATATTCTGAAAAGGTAGGATGAATAGGATCAGAATAAGAAAAAATGTCATTTTCACCTTGAAAGGTTTTGGATAGCATCTACTTGCAAAACTCCTTGATCAGGAAATCAACCTCTGCCCTACCAAGATCTTTGGCAATGTCCAGATCAATACATCCAGAACTCCTTAAGCCTAGAAGTATTTTTGAGAAACCCCTTAAATGGTAAGCAACAGCTAATTTAGGATCGGCTGTAATGGCTGAGTTAAAATCGGCAATGGCACCCAGATGATCCTGAAGTTCGGCCTTTGCGCTTCCCCTGTTGAAAAAGGCCATGGCGAATTTAGGATCGATAACCAATGCTTTGTTGAAGTCAAGGATCCCTCCTCTGAAATCCTGCAGCTTAATTTTGGATACACCCCTGTTATTAAACGCCATGGAAAACTGAGGGATTATCTGCACCACTATCGAATAATCGTCAATGGCACCTTGGTGATCGTCCATTTCAGCCTTTGAGTTTCCCCTATAATAGTATGCAATGGCATACCTTGGATCCAGCTCTATGGCCTTAGTATAATCCTCAATGGCACCATTAAAATTTCCCTGCAAGCTTTTTAGGTTTGCACGGTAAATATAGAGATACTTATCGTTGGGATTGAGCCCAATGGCACTCGTAAAATCATTTAAAGCCCCTGCAAAATCGCCCTGTTCTTGCTTTAAGTTTGCCCTAAGCAAAAACTCCTGACTTGTTTGACCGCTTAAACTAAAATAGGTAATAAAACCAAAAAAAAGTGTTAATAAAAAAATGTTTCTCATTCTTAATGGGCTACTTAAAATAATTATAATGCATTAGGGCTCTTTAAAAAAGGCACTAAATCTAGTGGAATAAATTGAAACGAAAAAAAATTATTCTTAAATACTAGCTTTTGCGATAATAGAAATTATCCAATTATTCCCCAATTTGCTCAGTATTTTTGGGGTTTAGATTTTTTTTATCCTTTTCCTTCAACTTATCCTTTCCTTTCTTCCTTTTCTTACCCTTAACCAATTGGTTTCCTTTTTTCTTCATGTAAAATCTAACCAAAAACCACACACCCAGACCTATTATCCACAAGGGCCAAATCCTAATGAGAAAAAGAAGGAAAGCAACGAATCCCTTCCATCCCCTATCCAACGATTTTTTTAATCGTTCCCAAAAGCTCTCCATGGGCTCAGGTTCGTACTTATAATCGATACGTTGAAATACATTCAGGTATATCGTACTAAAGTTTACCCTGTTGTTCAGGTACTTAAGTCTGCCTTCAATGGATTCAATCTGTCCGCGAACCTCAGCAAGTTTGGTTTCGATCTTTAGGATATCCTCTATAGAATCGGTTCTACGTAGGAGACCGAGAAACTTCTGCTCAACCAATTTTTGATTCTTCAGGCGGCTCTGAACGTCGATATATTCCTCTGTCACATCTGAGGTTTCAACACCTTGATACTCTATTTTTTTTGCAATTGCCTGTAGTGAGCTCACCATGTGATCAAGGTTAGCAGATGGCACCCTTAATGACATATCGTTGGATATTCTATAATCGTAATTATACAAGTTCTCCGACTGCACCCACGCCTTGTTGAGCTTAGCGAGCGAGTCGATTTGAAGGCGTGCCTTTTCATAAACTTCAACTTCCATCCTGATATGGGCTGTTCTAATTAACTTTTGCTCACCTATCGGATAATCAGAAGAGGCTTCTTCGGTTTTACTGCTTCCGGGTGTTGGTGGTGAGATATCCATGTCCATACGAGTAAGAGGGGCAACCTCGTCTGAGATTTCCATTGAATAAAATTGCTCATTCTCCTTGTTCGAAGATTTGCAAGCCATAGCAATTACAAGTGCTATAAAGGCAATGTAGATTAGTCTGTTCATGGCTATTTTTTTCTGCAATTTAGCTTAAATGACTGGGTTTTGAAATAATATTTTGAAAAAAATCATCATTTACTCTAAAATACTGAAATCAGCTGTTGAAGGGGCTTACTTGTAGAAATTGCTTTCGAAGGCATTAAATTCATTCTTTTTCAGGAATAGGCGTTTCCATGCTGCATGCATAAATCCAATACCATAACCAAAAAGTTGCACCCAGGCAGCAGGAATGCTTAGCATAGCAACCATTAGGCTCCTGTTTTCAATAAGAGAATGCATTAAGACCAGAAAGGAGTAAAAAATAGGCACAAGCAGAAAGTAAAATGAAAACAATGATGCAATTATCATTAAAGACATACCTGCAACAAATGCTGAAGGTAAAAGGTGTACCAATTTTAAAGATCCTGGATGTAGTAAATGTAAATTGATCCGGGCAATGCCCGAATTGTAAACCTGCCGGTAAAACTTTCTAAAATCGGTTCGTCGTTTATGATAAACAAATGCATTGTGAATTAAACGGGTAGTAAAACCCATTTTCATTATTCGAAGGCTAAGGTCGATATCCTCTCCAAATCGCATCTGCGAGAACCCACCCGTTTTGTCGAATACTTCACGACTGATGCCCATGTTAAAGCTTCGGGGATGGAACTTATCCAACCTTTCCTTACCTCCTCTTATACCTCCAGAGGTAAAGAACGAGGTCATTGAATAGTTTATCGCTTTCTGCACCTGTGTAAACGATGAGTGGGCTCTATCGGGCCCTCCAAAGGCATCGGCAGGGTTATCATTCAAAGCCTTTTCCACCTCTACAAAGTATTGCGGTGGTATTATGCAATCGGAATCGAAAAAAATTAGAAACTGACCCTCTGCTCTCAGCGCACCGAGGTTACGACTTCTACCAGGACCGCTATTTTCCTTTATAAAATATTTAACGTTGAGCGAATGGGCATATTTATCAACAATTGCACTGCATGGAGTTGACGATCCATCTTCCACAACAATAACCTCAAAATCCTTAAAACTCTGATGGAGTAAACTTTCCAACAGTTCATTCACCTCATTGGGTCGGTTATACACTGGAATAATAATAGAAAATCGTGGTGCGGCCATAAATTTGCCAAAATTTAAGCAAAGATAGTGTTTTAGGTTTTATCTCACCGTTAGGTATCCCTTTAACCTGTTGTATGAGTATGCATCGAGCAGCTTATTTTCCTTTAGCTCTTGCAAACTATGAATATTTCCAACGGTCTCACGATAGTATACTATTGCCCTTGCCTGATATTCGCTGATATAGGGATGTCTTCGAAGATCGTGATAAGAAACCAGATTAACATCGATCTTTTCCACTCTCAAAGTGTCAACCTTAAGGTGGGGTTTTAGCGATTCTATCAGTTCAGCAGGAAATCCATAAACTTCCTTGAGCTGATCAATGCTGTTATACCCACCAAGCATTTGCCTGTAGGCAACAATTCGTCTTGCATACCCACTGCCTATACCCCTCAGCTTGATCAGCTCAATGGTATCGGTTGTATTGAGATCAACAACCAATGTTTCCCTTAGCTTATTATCTTCAAAATTTTTCTGTTCAGCAATGGATACAGATTTTGGCGGAATCTCTATGTATGGCTCAAGCCTTTGGAACATAATATCATCCACCACATACATTTTTGCAAAATCGGACGGACTTCTGAAGATTCCTCCCTTATTCCTGAAATTCTCGATAACCGCAGCCTGACGACTACTGAATCCAAGCCTTACGAGTTCTGAAGATGAAACGGTATTTGGGTCAAATCGGAAGAGTTCAGGTTCGGCAAAAATTGGTTTTTCCTCTTCCACAAAAGAAAAGTAACTTCTATCAGATTTTGGCTCGTATCTCAACGAAGTGAAAAAGCTGTCTATCCTATGAAAATCGGCTGGGTTCGCCAACCGTGAAACTTCGTAAAATAGGGTTCTGTGGATGTAAGGATAAATTGCTGCAAAGCAAACCAAAAGGAATAGTATTATCAATCCATTACGCTCACCTTTCGAAAAATTCAACCATTCCTTCCACATCGCTTAAAAATAAATAGTTTTTATTAGTTCAAACTATTTTTTCTTGATTATCCTTCCGATTCGACATTCTCCTCGCTAAGCACAAAAAGAATTGAGCTGAAATTTGCTTTAAGACCTCCTCCTGTAATCAGACAGGGGGCAGAGAGTACTTTTTCGCCGTGCTCAGTAACCTCTCCCTTAACCAGAACCACAACCTTATCTTTAAACTCGAATTCCTCGTTGGGCTTGGCAAAAATAACTTCACCCTTATTTATGAAATTTCTTAGCTTTTTGGTACGCCATCCTGCCCAGGGTTGGATTTTAACCAAAAGACGTTCTGCCATGTCGTAACCCGCAAAAAGCCAAAGCTTATCTTTGAGTGCCTGCCTTTTCTGAAACTTTTTCTGGATTGCATTAATATTGATCTTTAGAGCAGTAACTGGCGATTCGGCAATATAAGTTGCCCAAAGGGGAATTTTTCGAAGCGTATCGTAAGCACAGATAACCGAACCGGGTTGAGCAACCCGAATAAGCTGATCATCCTTTTCAATACGAACTGAGCCCCTGACTATCACGAAGAAACCATCGCTATGAGCATCCTCTGAGCATATTTTGGCATCGGTTGGATACATCTTTTCTTGAAACAGGGATGCCAAAAACTCCAAATCGCTTTCGGGATGTGTAAGTAGAGCTGGCAATGTATGTAAATACCTCAACGATTCTGTCGATTTATAATCTGGAGGTGAATCAATTATCTGCTTCATGTGACTCTGGATAACAGCCTCAAGACTACTGGCATCGGCTGGTTCAAGTCGTCCCTGTTTTTCCAACTTTTGAATTGTAATCATTTGGTGATTTAACAATGAACGGGAAGCAATTTGCGTTTCGATTGCGTGATACACTTCAGGGAAAGTATCTTTAAGGTTTCGAAGAAAGGTTAATCCCATGATTTTATTTTCGTTTATCTCATCTTCAAGTCCTGAAACTTTATCAACCTCCTTGGTTACCTCATCTGTACCCCCCGAAAGACCAACTATTAAACTCGACAAACTTTTAAGATTTTCCTCATTAGCCACCACAAAACCTCTAGCACAGTCGTAGCTTAGTGCCAACTTTCTGTAAAATCTCCTTTTCCAAAAAGCACCCAGTAACGGAAGGGTTTGTAGAAATACTAACAATTTAGATGTTTGCCACATCTGCTCAAGGTCCTTACGCTTTGCAAGCGATTCACGCCCATTGTAATCAAGTAGATGGTCAATCTCATCGGATAAACTTTGCACAGCAGCAGAGCTGAGAAGCCCCTCGCTGAATTGTCTCCAGTAACTCTCTTTCTCCTTGAAGAGCATTCTCTTTCTTGTTTCAAATAGCGTATCTTGAACCTTTGCTTCAACGTTAACTTCTTTTTCTACTGGTAAATAGGTTGCCACAGTATCCCAGTCGGCACCTGACATAAACCGATTTTCCTTAAGCTTGGTA
Organism: uncultured Rikenellaceae bacterium; assembly: GCA_964397135.1. Lineage (GTDB taxonomy): Bacteria > Bacteroidota > Bacteroidia > Bacteroidales > Tenuifilaceae > MWFE01. The sequence continues at coordinate 27,468 of CAYNHM010000028.1, read as the reverse complement.
ATCTCCTTCTCGCTTCCTTTGCGAAGCATGGATATGGTTTGATGGAAAAGTTGTAAGCGAGCTTCGCCAACCTTTGTAAGTCCTAACTTTTCTATTAAAGGTTTAATGGTTGTGGCATTTATCAAAGATGTTAAAAATACAATTCCAGCGGTAAGGGAGAGTATTTGTGTTCTGATTTCAGCATCGATAGTATATTCATTAGCTACTATAATTGCAAGCGCTAACCCAATGGCTCCTCTTAGGCCACCCCACCATGCAATAATACCGTCTTTTGGACTTAGTCCATAGCCTATATGCTTCATTAAGGGGTAAAATAATGCCAATACCAAAGCCCTAACTACTAATATTGTTATGTAGATAATGATTAGAATCAGAAAATCTCGTCCAGTATAAGATACACGTAATGCAATGACGACACCAACAATTAAAAAGATTAGAGTATTGGCAATAAAAGCTGCTAATTCCCAGAACTCATGAAGGAAGTGTCCCACCTGCGGACTAATACGTGTACGTCCTATTCCAGCCATCATAATACCAAAAGAAACAAGTGCTAAAACACCGGATACATGCACAAAATGCTCAGCAATAAAGAATGCTAAGTAAGCTGCTCCTACTACAACTGTAATTTCGAAAAGGGCATCATTAAAAACCTTTTTTAGCCATGTAACTACAATCCATCCCACAACAACCCCAACAAGTACACCTCCAAGGGCAACGCGAACAAACTCAACTATGGCATTGCCACCCTCCCCTCCTGTAATCATTGTAAAGAAAACCATAAAGATCACGATAGCAGTTCCATCGTTAAGCAATGACTCACCTTCAATTAGGGTTGCCAGTTTTTTGCTTGCACCAACCTCCTTGAGGATCGAAACCACTGCAACAGGGTCGGTTGCACTAATAATTACCCCAAACATTAATGCTACAGGCCATGTCCACATCCCTAAGCCAATATTCGTAACCTTAATGAGCATTCCCACTGCTCCTGTCAGCAATAAAGCAATGATAATACCAGGAACAGCTAGGATAAATGCGTTGGTGAACGATTTTTTAAAAGTATGCACATGCATTGCAAAAGCTGCTTCGAATATCAGGGTAGGAAGAAAAATGTAGAATATTACATGGGGATCGATATGCCCGGCCCACTTAATGGACTCACCGAAAAATGCCAATCCACTATGAGCATCCAGACCCCAGAGAGAAGAAAAAAACCCAACTCGATAAGCTATCCCGAGCAAAAGCCCAATGACTAAAAGGCTTATAGTGTATGGCACAGCTAGTTTTCGAAGCCAGTAGCGCGTTGCCACACCGATGAAAAGGGATACAATAATAAAAAGTAAAGGGGCCATACTGGTATGGCTACTATGCTCACCTCCACCACCCGAATCACTGGCTGAAAGTAATATTTTTGCATAGGGAGATAAAAAATCTGCTGCCCAGAGGTAGCCAGTTTGCATAAGCAAAGCTGTTTTGCTTAAAAAGGATAAAATTGGTGTCATATCGAATTTGGTTTATTTTAGGTTACTGTTGGAACACCCATATTTTAATGACAAACATCTTCAAATTCAATAAAAAAACTACATAAAATTACAAAAAAACCAATGCATGGGTTACATAGCATAAAAAAAAATAAAAAAACCCTGTCAAATAGCAGGGTCAATATCTACAGCAACTAATAAAACTAACGGTAAGCCGCTTTATCAATATCGCTGATTGTTTTAAGTACTTTTGGAGGATTTAAGTACTTTGCCAGAAAAGAATACACTTTTAGCCTAACCTCCTTTGCATGCTTGGTGTCCATCCTATTAAATGAATGACCACCGGGAACATCTTGAAATATTTCATACTCAAAACTTTTCCCTTCGGCTTTAAGAGATTTGATAAGATGTTCAACCTCTAGCACGTACACATCATCATCGTTGGTATTTGTGTGCACTAAAAGAGGTGTTTTGAGTTTATGGGCATTCCATGCGGGTGATCGGCGACGATACTCTGCCACATCTTCATTAGCTGTTTTACCGATGTGGTAGTCGGCAGAGAAAAGGGCACGGTATCGATCAGTTTGATACCCCATTCGAGCAATTAAATCGGAAACGGGTACACCAGCATAGGCACATTTATAATCGTTGGGGTACTCAAATACATTCAGAAGGCTAATCAATCCACCATGGCTCCAGCCAAGTATTCCTACTCTATTCTTATCGACAAACTCGTAGTTTTCGATCATGTAGTTACGGCTGGCATAGGCATCCTGAACTTCAAGTCCACCGTAGTCAATTTGCTCCCAAAGTTTTCTTCCATAGCCTGTACTACCCCTGTACTCTGGTGCCACAACTATATACCCCTGAGCCATGAGTTCCTTAATAATATGAATGTAGTATGTAGTAAAATCGGCATGCACACCACCGTGTGGAAGAACTAATAATGGGTATTTCTTGGAAAGATCAATACTCTTTGGTATGAAAACGTAAGACCAAAACTTTACATGGTTTTGTGCTCCCATTGCCGTTGGATTCTTAACTACCGCTGGTGGAGGACCATACAAGTAAACCTTATCCACTATGGCTACATCGGCTAAGCGATTGAACCAAAGAATATCATCGATGTTTTTTTGCAGCTCATCGATACGATGATTAAGAGTTACGTTATACTCCCTTAAGGCCTTTAACTCATCTTTCAATCCCTCAATATTCTGTGCATTTAAAATAAAAGGGATAAGCATTATTACAGCTAAGATTCTTTTCATCATTCAATATTTTATGGTTTCAAATAATCATTTATTGAAAAGTTCATAAAAATATGGATAATTAACCGAATGTAAAACAAATTTTTAGATGAAGAATTTTGTTATTGGTTTATTCCCGAAAAATCATAAAAAAATGGGCACCCTATTTGTTTTAGGTTTGTAATGCATAACTTTGTGAGCTGTGCAAGTAAACTAAATTATTCTTTCTCAATGAAAAAAATCCTGATACTCATTACCCTGACCATTACCGTACTTGCTTTAAGTGGACAGGAAGCAGAGCAACCGTCCGGTATTAAAATATCTACCGATAAGGTTAAAATTGAAGGTAAATACTACTACATACACATTGTAAGAAAAGGAGAAACACTTTACTCAATAAGCAAAGCTTACAATGTGAGCCAAATAGAGATTGCGATGGAGAATCCAGATATTTACCTTGGGTTACAGGTTGACCAAGCATTAAAAATTCCGATCAAGGAAAACCAACAAGGTATTCTGGGTGATGATCAGGATGATAATTACATCTACCATGTGGTTCGAAGAAGGGAAACCCTGTTTGGACTTTCGCGCAAATACGAAATATCTATTCAGGATATCATTGAGGTTAACCCAGAGGTAGAAGAGGGTCTTAAGATTAGTCAAGTAGTGCTTATTCCCAAAAAGCGCACTCAAACCTTAGGAGAGGCTAAGCCTGAAGAATCGGAAAGGTTTATCTATCACGAAGTAAAACCCAAGGAGGGTTTCTTTGCCATATCGCAGAAGTATGGCGTGAGTGAGGAGGTGATAAGAAATTATAATGCCAATCTGGTAAAGGATGGTATTAAGCTAGGTACAATACTTAGAATTCCCAAAGATCCCAATGATACAATCTACTTTGATGGCTCATTGTATACATTTCAGGAATCATCCAAATCAATTCATACCGATGATGATGTTCAACCAACTTTTGTTTGCGACACCTTTGTTTACAATCGATGGAGAGATATTTATAACATTGCTCTTCTACTCCCCTTTTATCAGGATGACCCCAAGCATAAAATAATCGATAGCTCAGAGGAAAGCACTATAGAAATTAGAAATACTCCTTCTTCTATCTCGGCCAGCACATTTAACCAAAGCACATCAATTTTCCTTGATTTTTATCAAGGTGCTTTGTTGGCCCTTGATTCATTGAAAAGAGAAGGTTTATCTATCAATCTTAATGTTTATAATACTGGAAAGAGTGCAGAGCAAGCAAAAAGACTTTTAATGGAAGCAGGTTTGCAAAAAGCTAACCTGATTATTGGACCGGTTTATCCTGAGTGTCAAAAACCCATTTCGGACTTTGCCATGGAAAACCGTATTCCCATGATCTCGCCCCTGGCACAAAACAATTACCTTTTGGAAAGTAATCCTCTTTTCTTTCAGGCAAATCCTTCATTCTCAACGCAAGTTGAAGAGTTTATTAAGAAAATCGATTTCTGCTCCGGCCAAAACATTTTACTGCTTCATGAGGGTGATAGCACAAATATAAATTTGATTGAAATCTTTAAAAACCAGATCCAGCAAAGAATATCAACTTGCACCAATTCCGATGAAATCCATTTTAAAGAATTTACTTATAAACCGGGTAGCCCAACAACCGAAATACAGGAAAGAATTAGTCATAGCTTGGTACTCGACAGAGAAAACCTTGTATTTGTTCCTTCGAATAATGAGGTTTTTGTAGCCGATATGCTAGGAAATCTTCACACCCTTTCAACCATTTACAAATTCCCCATAAGTCTATATGGATTTCCCCGTTGGCAACGATTTGGTAACGTTCAGATTGAATACTATTACCAGCTTCAACTACACCTATTTTCCCCTTTCTACATAGATTACAGCAACTATCAGGTAAAAAATTTCGTTGAAAAATACCGTGAAACATACCGTTCCGAACCTTCGCAGTATTCATTTAGGGGTTTTGATGTGGTATTCTTTTTCCTTAGCGCAATGAAGAAGTATGGCATTGATTTCCAATACTGTTTACCACAACACAGGGTTGATCTTCTACAATCGGACTATAACTTCAAACGGATTAGTTCGGGGGGTGGTTTCGAAAACAGATCGGTGTATTTGCTTCAGTATACCAATAAATTTGAAATCTTTAAATTCGATGTTGATTCATCCCTCAAGGATGATCGCATAAAACCTTCCCTTTACATTGATGAAAATGAAAAAAAAGAGGGAATAATTTTCGAATTGCCATAATGCAAGTGATTTGTTGTATGAAATAGCATAGAATTACCTTCTCTTTTCAATTGAAAGAATTAAGAATTATCAATGAACAAATCGTTTAATAAGCTTTCGTTAAGAGCAGGATGGATTTCCATATTAACAAACACCATTCTGTTTTTTATAAAATACTGGGCAGGATTGGTTAGCGGGTCCGTATCCATTATTGCTGACGCATGGCATACCCTAAGTGATTCCTTAAGTTCAGTGTTTGTAATTGTTGGAGTAAAACTTTCAAGCAGACCTGCTGATAAGGAACACCCTTTTGGACATGGGCGATATGAGTTGATTGCCACAATTCTTATTGGGTGCTTACTTGCCATGGTTTCCTACAACTTTTTCATGGAATCAATTGAAAAGCTAAAAAGCAGGGATTCTGCTGATTTTGGTATGGTTGCCATGGTAGTAACCGTTGTTTCCATTTTAGCCAAGGAAGCCTTGGCTCAATACTCCTTCTTAATAGGTCGTAAAACTGGGTCGAGAACTGTTACAGCCGATGGTTGGCATCACCGAAGCGATGCACTTTCATCGGTTATTATTCTTGTGGGTATTTTCCTCAATAAGTATTTCTGGTGGATCGATGGTGTTCTTGGAATCATTGTTGCCCTTATGATCCTTTACACTGCCATTAAGATCATTAAAAACTCTTCAGATGTTATTCTTGGAGAAAAGCCCTCAACCGATTTAAAAAACACCATTGTTGAGGTTTGCCAGCGAACCGTGGGTTACAATATCTTTCCTCATCATATACATATTCACAACTATATCAATCACAAGGAACTTACTCTACACATCTACCTACCTGATGACATGTCCATTGACAGTTCGCATAACATAACCTCTGCCATAGAAAAAAAAATAGCGGAAGAATTGAATATTGACACCACAATTCACGTTGAACCGATTAGCCATAAACCTTTTGACAACGATAGGAATGAATTGTAACTGATTTAAAGAATCGTCAACTCTTCAATCAAGTGCTGTGCTCCAGCAAACTTATCAATAATAAAAAGGACGTATCGAATATCGGTAATAATTGTCCTTTGCATTGAAGGTTCGTAAATAAAATCGCAGGCCATAGCCTCAAAATTACCATCGAATGCCACGCCTACAAGATGACCATTAGCATTCAGTACTGGACTACCTGAGTTTCCATTGGTAATATCGTTATCGGTAAGAAAGCAAACAGGCATACCTTTCCCATCGGAGTAGGGCACAAAATCCTTCTTTTCCCATAGCTCTTTCAATTTATTTGGCACTTCAAATACCTCAATGGATGAATCATCCTTTTCCATAACTCCATCCAAGTAGGTAAATGGTCTATAGCGAATTCCATCGTATGGGCTGTAGCCCAAAACCTTTCCGTAGGAAAGTCGCATGGTTGAATTTGCATCGGGGTAGTGCAACTTGCTTTGATTCATATCAAGCAATCCCCTGGAAATATCACGCAAAGCCAACTGGTAGATGTTTTTATGATGAGTAAGGCTATCATGAACCCAATCTAAAAAGAACTCCAACCTAATGTGCATCATGAAGAGTGGGTCATTTACTAAGCTATCCAAAGTTGGTTTCTTCAGGAATAGATCAAACTTTTCAGGGGAAGTGAAATAAGAATTTCTGTAAAAATTATCTATCAGTATAGGTATTAGGAGCTCAGCGTATTCATGTTGACGAATCTCAGTGAAAAGGGGATCGAATTCCTCATCCGAAAGATTTTGAATAAAACTATCAAAAGCTATACTATAAATACTTTGATCAACCAGTGGGTAGAAGTTCTCGAAAAGAGAAGCTTTTCGCTTTGCTAATTTTTTGGCCTCTCTTCGCACTTGTCGCTTACTTGCTTTTTCATCAAGCAATGTCAATATAAGATCGGATGATTCATTAATAATGTTACCCACTTGCGATGGCCAGTAAAGGAGAGCATTTATTGAACGGAGAAGTTCCTCGTAGCGATTATACTGAATATGTGAAAAATACTCCTCCAATGATTGAAGTGCCTCAGCGTTTGCCATCCTATTGATTGAATCGATCAAGCCCCATGTAAGCAGTGAATCTTCGCGCTGTTTAAGGCGCTCAACAACATTGAACCTAAACATGGACTTTGCCTGATATGTATCCTTTTGCCAGAAGTTAACCAGCATATCATGGGTATCGGTGAAATGAACTCTTTGTCCTTCATTCTCTTGCATAGCATTCTTAATAACCTCAATGAAACCACCCCAAACGCTATCAACCCAAGGCGCAACTATATCACGCTCATGGGCTGCATGAAAAGATGAAGCCTGCCTGTGTGTAGTACCAGGATACCCAATAACCATAGTAAAATCGCCATCATTAAGCCCTTGTAGGGAAATTGGAAAATGATGCTTTGGTTTGTAAGGCTTATTACTTTTACTATACTCGGCAGGTTCTCCTTCGGGTGATGTGTATATCCTAAAAAGAGCAAAATCACCTGTGTGCCTTGGCCAGCGCCAGTTGTCCACATCACCTCCAAAATTACCAATGGATGATGGTGGTGCACCCACTAGTCTTATGTCAGTAAACCGATGGTAAACAAAAAGATAGAATTGATTATGGTTAAACATTTGAATCACATTCACATGTATACCCTTTTCGCTATGCTTTACCTCCTCTGTTATTTTTTGGATAGCAATGTCAACACGTTCAAGAAAATCTTCTTCAACCCCTTCGCTAGATATCATTTCATTGACCCTTTGTGTTACATCCTCAACGCGTTTGAGGATAAGAGCTGTTTTTCCAGGAACATGCAATTCCTCATCAAAGTTTGCAGCCCAGAATCCATCGCGAAGTAAATTATTCTCAGGCTTACTATGAAATTGTATGTCACCTACGGCACAATGATGGTTGGTTAGAACCAATCCATTTGGTGATATTATTTCTGCTGTACAACCACCATCATCAAGAAGCACAACAGCATCCTTAAGGCTTCCATTATTAATGCTATATATATCTTCAGCATTGAGCTTAAGCCCAAGGTGTTGCATTTGCTCCATGTTTTGAGAGATTAGGGATATAAGCCACATCCCTTCATCCGCTTTGAGGTGAAAATTTGAGTTTAAAAAGATTACAATGTAGAAAAGACCTGCTAGCTTGAACCTACTTGTTGTCATATCACATAAATAAATTGCTGATGTAAGATTATTTTCTCTTATGCATGAAATTCTCTGCAAAATAGTACATTTTTTTTTGATTTGCATGGATTGAGAATCCAAATGAATAAGAATTTGTTACTATTGAGGCAAACAAAAACAATGGAATATATTTGCATAGGCAAAAAAATATTGGGTAATTTGCTGGCACAAAATCTCAACATGGACTGGATTCTAAAGGTCGCCTCAATTTTTATCGCTTACATTCTGGGAAGCATTCCAACCTCAATATGGGTTGGAAAGATTTTCTACAATGTTGATGTACGTGAGCATGGGAGTGGAAATGCCGGTGCCACAAACACATTCAGAGTGCTTGGAGCAAGAGCTGGATTTCCAGTTTTTATTATAGATATGCTTAAAGGATTTGGCGCTGTTAAGTTGTTGTACCTAACAGATTTCTACATACCCGAAACTGGTAGTTTTGTCAATTTTCAGTTGGTCCTTGGATTGACTGCAATGATTGGCCATATTTTTCCACTTTTTGCAAGTTTTAGAGGGGGAAAAGGAGTGGCAACCCTCACGGGTGTTGTACTTGCTTTACATCCACTAGCTACACTTTTTACCTTTGCTGTATTTTTTATCACTCTGCTTATTTCAAAGTTTGTGTCGCTCAGCTCTATGGTAGCAGCATTTACTTTCCCGTTCATTTTGATATTTGCCTTCAGCGACACCACTCCATCCCTTATAATTTTTTCAATGATAATTGCCGTTTTAATGCTCTTTACACATCAAAAGAATATTGAAAGGCTGATAAAGGGAGAGGAATCGAAGTTTAAAGTTAAGAGGCGATAAGTAGAATAGACTTTTCTAAATATTTTTTTTCTTCACACAATTTGGTTAGTTGAGTAAAAAGTGTCTTTATTCAATGTAAATATGAACTGGATACTCAATATTTGTTAGAAAAAGTCCTTCGGGTGGAACCGAAGTTCCTGCAAGTGATCGATCTCTCGCTTCAATGATCTTTGAAAAATCTTCGGGTGTAATCCTTCCTTTCCCAACCTCAAGAAGGGTTCCAACAATTGCTCTCACCATGTTTCTTAAAAATCTATCGGCTCGTATAGTAAAAACCAACTGCGTATCCGTTGTTTCCCACGAAGCGATATATATTTTGCAAATGAATGTTTTTACATCTGAACCCGTTTTGCTAAAACTCTTAAAGTCTTTGTAGCTAATCAGTTTACTAGCAGATATCTTCATCTTTTCCAAGTCCAAATCCGCTTTATACAAATAGCTTTTATCATTGCTAAAGGGATCCTTGTATCGGCTTATGTGATACTGATATGTACGGGAAATTGCGCTAAAACGCGCATGAGCATCAGGGACTACAGCCACAATCTCCTTAATAGAAATATCCTTTGGTAAAACTTCATTAAGACTGTTTAGAAATTTTTGGTCCCAATTCAAGTTCTTTTGCGAAGTGTCGAAGTGGGCAACATAAAAAGATGCATGTACCCCCGCATCGGTTCTTCCTGCTCCTGTTACTGAGATTTTTTCTCTTAAAATTGTGGATAAGGCTTTTTCCAGCTCGGCTTGCACAGTATTGCCATTTGGCTGCGCTTGCCAACCATTATACCTTGTTCCAAGGTAAGCCATTTCAATGAAGTATCGTTGCACTCTTTTTTTATTTTTTTATCAAAATTATAAAGTTTATCAAGAATACCTGCCTCGAACCTTCTCTTTTTATAAAATGTGAATGCCCATATCCCTAAACCCTAACCATTCCCATTGGATTGGAAAGGGCATTGTTCAAAACTTTCATGAAAATGTTAAATTCTTTACTAGTACTCGTAAATAACTTTTTATTTGGTTTGGCTTACTTTGCCTTCAAATATAACCTATACATAATATTTCCCTCTTAAGAAAATGCATAGACGTCCAGGCTTCAATAACAATAGACTAAAACGTGTTCATCGTAAAGAGCTTGTTTTTAACGCCATGGAACTTGATGCCATTAATATTTACTGCAAGAGGTACAGAATTAAGAACAGATCCAAGTTTTTGCGCGAGGCAATTATTTCGAAAGTGCTAAACAAATTCGAAACCGATCACCCAAAACTTTTTTAGCATTTTTGATTCTCAGCTATCCTCTTTTCCGTCTTAGCATAAGTAAAACAATTGGCAAACATAAAAAGTAAAGCATTGCGCTTAGCGCAAAAACTACTGAGAATCCTTTTTCGACAGCAATGATTGTCGCTATTGGTGCAGCTAAAACAGAGAAGAACCCATTAACACCCCATGCTATGGGTATTTGTTCGGAGTAGTTGGCATGAAGATATCGCATCCCCAGAGGAAAAACAATGCCCATTAGTAGGGATAAAGGGGCAATCAATACCACTAAAAAAGCTATTCGAAAAGTAAAAGGGAGCCCTACCAACCATGAAGTTATCATATTTCCCAAAAGGATTAGCAGCAAAATGAAAAAAGTGATGCTAGAAAGAGTTAGGTATAACCCTTTTTTGAATTGTAAAAATGATGAATAGTAGCTTCCAATGGCAGAAAAACAAAGTATGGCCCCAATAATCAGTGCGCTGGACATTATGGGGTTGCCAACAACAAGTATTGAGCGTTGAATCAACGCTACTTCCACTAACATATATGCTAATCCAAGAAATGAAAAGTAAAGCCAAATAGCTATTACAAAACTTCTATTCTTAAGCGAGATAAGCATTGGAAAAGCTATGGCAAACAGTGCAAGGAGAAGACAAACGGCAAAACTTGCCCAAACAATCAAATACCCAAGTTCCAGAAAAGGTGCACCTTCGGTACCAAGCCATGAAAAATAATATGCAAACCTCTGTATCTTAATAAACTGTGAAAAAAAAGGGCTATTGTCTGATGGTGGTTTTAAATTGAATGGGTATTCCGTCAAGTCCTTTACATCACTAGAGCTAATAATTTGATTAGCCAGATACTGAAAAGTTGAATCGGGCAACAAATTTAACTCCTGAACCGGAACAGGTGATACTGGATCAAAACCGTATTCATTAACGAACCTAAGAATTTTCTCCGTTTCTTCGAATGTAAACCTATCCTGCTTGAGCAATACCAACAACGAATTCCAGCTTCGAATTGAAAGAATATGATCCTGAGGATCTATTTTCAGCAATCGTGCTGCCTCAACCACTGAAGAAAAGAGCTTTAAGCTATACCTTGGGGGATTATCCATATACGAAGAGAACACCAGAACCCCTCCATCTGAGAGCAACCCAAAAGCCTTAACAATTGCATTTGTGGTGAACAGATACTCTTCCTTTATGGCAGATAGACCGGCTCCACCAAAACTTCCAACCGATGGGAATACAATACATTGCCATTGCTGCTGTCTGTTAATCAGAAATTCTCTTGGGTAAGCATTAACTACTTTAACACGATCATCAAAGGCTGGGTATGTTGTTAAACTATCAGCAATTGGTCTTACTGGCTCAACAATGGTCACCTCTTTACTTCCCGTTAACAATGCTTGTAATGGGAAAAAAGTGCTTTTAGGTTGAAGCATTAAAGTTTTAGGCGAAAGGTATAGCTGATAAGGGAATGCAAAAAGATTTTGAGTGTAGAATGATGAATCTGCCCAATCCTTCTCAAATGCGAAGTAATCCTGAGCATTAAGAAATGCTATATCCACAAGTGGAACCTTACCATAATATAACAAGCTTAATCCATTTGCCTGACGAAGGTTATCCGATTTTACCATCTCCAACGTTCCCTGTGGAAGGGATGATCTTTGGGTGATCCTTGTTTCTGGGATTAGAAGTACTTTGCTTAACGATTTGAATTCTGAGGTTATGGGAACTATAGGTTGAACTATAAGCAGAAAGCAACCCAACATTGCAATGGTGGAGGTTATTAAAACTACTTTCAAAGAGCGAAATAAAACCAATCCGGCAGCAATGGACCAAAAACCAAAAATGGCAACCAAATTCATTGGGAATAAATAGTTGGCAAGAATAACAAGCAGTACTCCTCCCAGTGCCGATCCTGCCAAATTCCATGCATAGAGCATGGGAATATCCTTACTTCGAATCATAAAAAATAGGCCTATGACCATTGCACCCGAAAGAAATGGCAGAAAAAGGATAAAACAAGAAAGCAAAAGTTTAACTATTTCGACATTGGATGTAAAGATTAAAAAGGTATCGAATCGAAACCAGCGAAGATCTAAGAGAATAGGCGAGATGAACATAAACAGCCCAGTGGCTATGAATAGCCATGGAATAAGCTTTAATCCAACTTTTCGGAAGAAATTTGCCCAAACAGCTAAAATAACCCCTGAAGAGCCAAACCCTAGCATGGCAACTGAAACTGCAAGGTAAGCAAAGTGATGCCATTGACTGTAAGATAAGAGGTGAATTATAGCCAGCTGAAAACCAATGATGGCTATTGAAAGGAGAAATATGGAAATATTCTCTCTTTTCATTCTTCTGATCTGGTAAATGGCACGAAACGGACAGGTATTAGGCTTCTTGTCCTAGCTTTTCCATTCTTTTTTTCAACCAACATCAATTGCTGCACAAGGAATGGTGAACCAACTGGTATGATCATTTTTCCTCCCTCCTTCAACTGCTCAATGAGTGGTGGAGGTATATGATCGGCAGCGGCAGTAACCATGATTATATCGAACGGACCTTTCTCTTTCCAACCGTGATACCCATCAGCAATTTTCACAGTTACATTGTTATAACCCTGCTTTTTTAGGATCGATTCGGCTGAAGTACCAAGTTGGGGTACAATCTCAATGGTGTAAACTCGATCCACTATTTCGGCTAGCACAGCAGCCTGATATCCCGATCCAGTACCAATTTCAAGGGCAATCATGTCCTTAGTTGGTTTCATTAACTCAGTCATGTAAGCAACAATGTAGGGCTGCGAAATGGTTTGACCATACCCAATGGGTAAAGGTCTGTCATCGTATGCACTACTTCGATAGCTAGAAGGAACAAACAGATGGCGCTGAACAGTTTCCATTGCCTTTAATGTTTCTTCATGTTTAACCCCACGATTTCTTATTTGGGTTTGAACCATACTCCTTCGCTGTGAGCTATAGCTATCTAAAGGTTGGCCAAGAGCTAAGCCTGTGTATAGTGTCAGAAAAAACAGAATTACTATCCTGCGCATAGTTTATAATATTGGTAAAGTTCACAATATACAATATTTAAGGTGCAATAGCAAAAACCTTTAGCTATAATAGAAACTATGAAAAACCTCAAAGATTAGCTAACTTTTTTATCATTAGAATGATTTGACAGTATATGATCAAACCTTTACTTTTGCAATTGCAAAAATTTGAAAAAATGGACTGTAAAAAGGAAAATAATCTTGATCGATGTAATTGCACCTATACATGTTCAAAAAAGGGTGTTTGCTGCGATTGCATCGCATACCACCGCCGATTGGGACAACTTCCAGCATGCTACTTTCCTGATGATATTGAAAGCGGATACGATAGGTCTATTGAAAATTTTATTAGAATTTACCAACAGAGAGGAAACTTTCTGAACTAAAAAAATGTTTAACACATTAGTTTTAGTATCCCATTGTTTTTCACAACAAAAATTGTAAAAATTGGTATAACTTTGCGCCTTTAAAATTGATAATTAAATGTCTGGAAAAAAGAAAAAAAACCTGCTCACACTAGGCATAATAACAGTGGCTATCGTATTACTTGCACTAGTAGTAATTAGTCCACGCCCTGCTGGTTGTTCCGGGTTTATTGGAAAACATTATGGAAATGATACCATCCCATTCCTCAATCCAACCTATCAGGTTCCAATACCATCAGAGATCACATTTGCAGGGGAACCCGTACCCCTTCATCTTTTTGATGTTAGGGAAAGCCTTGACCGTGAATTACAGGTAAATACATATTGGCATTCTCAAACAGTACTTTTGCTAAAGCGTGCTAATCGCTATTTTACCATAATTGAACCAATCCTTAAGGAAAAAGGGATCCCAGATGACTTTAAATACCTTGCAGTAGCCGAGAGTGCGTTAACCCAAGCCGTATCACCATCACAAGCCGTTGGATTTTGGCAAATCCTTGAGGGAACAGGAAAGGAGTTAGGGTTGGAGATTAATGATGAGGTGGATGAGCGTTACCATATCGAAAAATCAACATATGCTGCGTGTAACTATCTGCTAAAAAGCCACAAGCAATATGAAAGCTGGACCATGACGGCAGCATCTTACAACTTTGGTCGCAACGGTATTAACAGGCAAATTGAACGACAAAATAATAGTGATTATTATGATATGGTTTTGGGCGAGGAAACTGGACGATACGTTTTCCGGTGCCTTGCTCTGAAAGTTATCTTTGAAAATCCCGAGCAGTACGGATTCTTCTTTCAACCAAAAGATCTTTATCCGCCGCTAAAGTACTACTCTGTTGAAGTTGACTCATCTGTAACCAGTTTTGCCGAATTTGCTGAGTATTACAACACGAGTTACAAAATGTTAAAACTGTTAAACCCCTGGTTACGTAAAAGTTATTTAACCAACAAGGGTAAGAAAAAATATAACATTAAAATACCCAAGGAAGGATTTAGGGAAAGTGCTTACCAATAGGTGCAAACCATTAGTATAGTTGAATTTATTTTATTTCCATTAAGATCATTACTACTTATCATTTAGATTTTTTATGCAATAATGGAGCCACAAAAAGGCGAAGCCAGTGAGGTAATAGTTCAAGGAGCAAGGGTACATAACCTGAAGAACATAGATGTAGCCATTCCCCGTAATAAGCTTACTGTTATAACCGGTTTAAGCGGAAGCGGAAAATCCTCTTTGGCATTCGATACCATATATGCTGAGGGGCAACGAAGGTACATCGAAACCCTTTCTGCTTATGCTAGGCAGTTTGTTGGCTCCATGGAGCGACCCGATGTAGATAAGATAACTGGCTTAAGTCCAGTAATATCCATTGAGCAAAAATCAACAAATCGGAACCCACGATCAACCGTAGGCACCATTACCGAGATATACGATTTCCTGCGCTTATTGTACGCACGTGCATCCATTGCCTATTCTTCCGTTACAGGTGAAGAGATGGTTCGCTATACCGATGAGCAGATTGTTGGATTAATTGAAAAGAATTTTCATGGCAAAAAAACCGCTATTCTTGCTCCCATTGTAAGGGGCAGAAAGGGTCATTACCGCGAACTATTCGAACAACTTAGACGTAAAGGCTATCTGCATGTTAGAATAAATGGTGAGATTACTGAGATGCGACCAGCCATGAAGCTAGACCGGTATAAAATTCATCATATTGAACTTCTAGTGGATAAACTGATGGTATCAGGTGATGATAAAAAAAGGCTTGAATCGTCAGTAGCAACAGCCATGAATCATGGCAAAGGTACCATTATTGTACTGGATATGGAGAACCAAAATATCCGGTATTTCAGCCGAAACCTAATGTGTCCAACCACAGGTATTTCGTACGATGAACCAGCTCCTCACACTTTCTCTTTCAACTCTCCACGAGGTGCTTGTTCTCGTTGCAACGGTTTAGGAACTGTTACTGAAGCGGATCTTAAACGAATTGTTCCCAACCCTAAGTTGAGCATCAAGAAAGGAGGCATTCAACCTTTAGGCCCCTATAAAAGCAACCTACTTTTCTGGCAGCTGGAAGCCATTGCCCAAAAGTACGAATTCGACATAAATGATCCCATTGAAAGCATTCCTGATGATGCGCTAAATGTTATCCTGTACGGTTCAGAGGAGCAATTCACACTAAAGCATCCATCACTTGGGGTTAGATCAAACTATTTTTTAAGCTTTGAAGGTGTAATCAACTACATACAAAACCATCATAACGAGGAACTAAATGGGCGAGGCCCCAAATGGGCACAACAGTTTATTCAACATGTAACATGTCCTGTATGTCAGGGAAGTCGACTGAAAGAGGAAGTAAAGTGGTTCAGAATTGATGGAAAAGGTATTTCTGAGCTCAGCAGTATGGACATTGAAACTCTAACAAAATGGATCTATAATTTGGAAGATAGGCTCAATAATCGTCAGAAAGCAATTGCAACAGAAATACTTAAGGAAATTCGAGAACGATTAAGTTTTTTGCTGGATGTGGGACTGGGTTACCTTTCTTTAGGACGAAGCGCAGCTTCACTTTCAGGGGGTGAAAGCCAAAGAATTCGTCTGGCTACACAAATAGGGTCTAAACTTGTAAATGTTCTCTATATACTTGATGAACCCAGCATCGGCCTACATCAGCGAGATAACATGCGACTGATAGAATCCCTTTGGCAACTTAGGGATAGCGGAAACTCGGTCATTGTAGTAGAGCATGATGAAGAGATGATTCTATCAGCTGATCATGTAGTTGACATGGGGCCTCGCGCTGGTAGACACGGAGGCCAAATTGTGGTTTGTGGAACTCCAAGTGATATAGCTTTGTCAGATACACTAACGGCTAAATACATTAGCCATAAAATGGAAATACCTCTTCCTGAAAGTAGAAGGAAAAGTAATGGGAAAAGTTTGACAATTGTTGGAGCTAAGGGTAATAACCTGAAGAATATCACGGTTGAATTTCCACTTGGCATTTTTATATGCATCACAGGGGTTTCTGGAAGTGGGAAATCAACATTGGTTAACGAAACTTTACGACCTGTGCTTAGCAAAATACTTTACCATTCCCTTGATGAACCACTTGAATATAAAAACGTTCATGGGCTAGAGCATATTGACAAGGTTGTAGAGGTAAATCAAGCACCCATTGGCCGTACACCTCGGTCAAATCCAGCAACCTACACTGGGGTTTTTACCGATATACGTAAGCTTTTTGAGCTTACCCCTGAAGCAAAAATTAGGGGATACAAAGCGGGGCGTTTTTCTTTCAATGTAAAAGGTGGAAGGTGCGAATCGTGTAAAGGGGCTGGTGTTCAAACCATTGAGATGAATTTCTTGCCCGATGTGTACGTTACATGTAAAGACTGTAATGGTTTAAGATATAACCGTGAAACACTTGAAGTTAAGTACAAGGGGAAGAGCATAAGCGATGTGCTGAATATGACCATCAATCAAGCCGTTGAATTCTTCAGTAGTATTCCTTCAATATCCCAAAAGATAAAAACGTTACAGGAGGTTGGACTGGGTTACCTTACACTTGGGCAACCATCAACAACACTCTCAGGTGGAGAGAGTCAGCGCGTTAAATTATCTTCCGAATTGGCAAAGCGTGACACTGGTAAAACTCTTTACATTCTTGATGAACCAACTACAGGATTGCATTTTGAAGATGTAAGGGTACTGCTTGATGTTCTCAACAGGCTAGTTGACAAAGGGAATACTGTTATTGTCATAGAACACAATATGGATGTGGTCAAAGTTGCTGACCATATTATTGATTTAGGTCCAGAGGGGGGTGAAAAAGGTGGTAAAGTAGTATGTTTTGGTAGCCCCGAATTGATAATACTAAAGAATTATGGCTATACAGCCAAATTCTTAAAGAAACATTTGATGCGAAAAAAATGAATTATAAACTAAAACTCCTACTGCGAGAAGAAGAAATTATTCATCTCATAAATATCCTCCACAGACATATCCAGGGTTCCATCGAAGAATTGCTCCACAGTTTTGAGTAGTTCTTGGAATGAAATATAACCATCTCCGTCAGTATCAAATCTTCTGAATTTATTTGGAATAATTCCAGGTTCAAATGTTATGCTTCGAGTCCAGATAGGTGCAACGGGTAAAACTCTAATCTCTTCCCGTCGCACGGCGGTTGGCCTCTCGAACATCTGGGCAAGAACATCTGATGTTATCTGAACTCCTCCATCGTCAACGACTGAACCACGAGGTGTGTTGGGTTCATTGTCCATAAAATCAGGGATACCATCTCCATCCATATCAAATGGGCAACCCAAGGAGTCGACCTCAACGCCCAAAGGAGTATCAGGGCATTCATCAAAACGATCAAAAACACCATCACCATCCTGATCGGCAAACATCACATCATAATCAAAGTACTCCAATTCGGCAAACTCCTGCTCAATCTTAATGTATTTGGGATCCGAGAATAGGTCGAAGTGTAATGAAAAGTTTGTGAACAAGAACATGTCATCATATCCATTGGAAGTAAGTCCATACTTCGATGCTGCTTGTTCATTGTAGTTATCTAAAAGATCCGTGAAAGCGTAATTTATTGATGTTGATACCCTTAAGTTCACACGATAAGATAGGTAAAAGTCTACCCCCACCTCGAAAGGAACCATTACAGCCAACTGAGAATATTTACCTATTCCATGGTAGTCCTCTTTTAAAAGGTCTTTCTCCCAGTCATTATCGAATGACACGAAAGTTGCATTCCAATGATTGGGGTGCGATTCTGGGAGATTTCTTATTGTGCCGTCGGACCAGAAATGGTAGTGGTTTTTGTTCAGCTCATCTCCATTGAAAATATTGCCCTTGGGGCTAAAATTAAATGAGGAAACGCCTAACGAAAGGAAGGGTTTAAAACGCTTTGTAAGCCCAAACCAATGCCCAAAACCGTATTCAAAGGATACCCCACCCAAAAACAGCTCTGTTCTAAAGGAAGAGTTATGATAAATCAAATCTCCATCATCGTCGACATTAAGATTATTAACATCCAGTTGCATGGAACGGGATATATTAAAATCATGTCCTTGTAAGTTACCATACATGAAGTAAAAATTCAACTTGTAGAAATTCTTTTTACCTACAAATGTTGATACATTGAGTTTATAACCAGGTGTACCACTTAAAGGATTACTCCCAGGATTTTTTATATCGCCCAAATAATGGAGTACTCCAGCTCCAAGGGCAATTACAGGTTTGTATACAGGATTTTCTACTTCAACTTCTTGAATAAGCATACTCATGTAATAATCTTCATCGTCCTCATCCTGTGCAATAAGAATAAATGGACAGAGCACAAAGAATGTCAGAGTAAAAATCCATGCAAAAATTTTTCGGATAATCATTTTATTAAAAAGCAATTGCTTTAATTTGGGTATAAGAAATTACTTATACCACTGTTGATTTGTTATCATTAAGGCTTCCTGAACTGTAATTCGCACTCCATTATTGTATGCAGCCACAAAAGCATCATCGATTGGAGTCGTATTCCATATCTTTACCCTGTAATCTCTAGCCTCTTTATATTCGGCAAACGAACCAATAGAGTACTTGTACCATCCCTCATGCTTTTCTGTTCTTACGTCTTCAGTTATATTTAACCTACGAAAATACCTTTTAATATCAACAGGACGGTGTCCTGCTGCAAGTTGCACTCTATAATAAACTCCCTCCTCCGGTTCTAGCATGTAACTTATATCTAATTCCTCTGCCTTTCTCCCAAACTGAGGTTTATCCTCAATTTTTTTATACTGAACTGGAATATCTCTTCCACCATCAACTCCAGTTTCTGTATACGAAGTAATAGCTGAAGATGGTGTGCTGATTGGAGAAGAAATTTTGGGTGCTGGAACGGATGTAATAATTCCATCTAGATATCTTGGGTCTAGGTTGGTTAAATCTGCCTCGCGCTGTACAATGTCAATTACTTGTGTAGACCCATTAAGAATAAATGAAAAAGTTCCTTTTAAGGGTAATTCTGTTTTACCAACACCATCATCCGGGGCAAGTCTATAGTTTACAACGAAACGCTCCTCTGGAGGGAGATTCATCCAAAGGAATTTAACAGTATTATCCTTGTAGGTGAATATAGCATCACGAGGGTTAATGGCTTCTGCTGTATATCCAACTGGAATTACCTCCTCAATTTTAGCAAATTTCTCTGTACTTCCCTTATTCACAAGGATGTTAACCCTCATATCGTTTCCCTGATCTATAAAATAAGGTGTTTGCCGTATGCATCTTACATTGCTGGCAAGTAGGGAAACTGGAGGCTGAAGTGGTACCATTTGTTGATATTCAGAAATGTCAACAATAAGGTTTGGGTCAATTTTGGTTGAAGGACGAATTGAAACATTACTTGGGGACAGATCAACTGATTTCCTTTCATTCCCATCAATATATGAAAATACACCGCCTATGGAAAAATTTCCTTTCAATCTTTCGTCAACACGAATTCGATAAGAAATTTTCACCTCGTCATCTGCAGGAAGTCTTAACCATATAAACTTAACCTTTTGATCCTCAAAAGCAAATGTGGCATTGGGATTATCCACTACTTGGGCTGTTAAACCTCTTGGGAGTTCCTGTTGAAAACGGGCAAAACTCTCAGCAGTTCCCTTCTTCAAGGTAACCGAAACATCAAACTCAGCACCTGCACTAACCTCGCGGGGAACTGACATTGATAGGGAAGCATCTCCTAATGAGAAGATATTAAAAAGCAAAATTCCTATCAAGTTCAGTAAGAGTGCGAAATACTTTAACATAGTTTTTGATATAGGTGATTAGCCTTATTATCGAATACAATAATAGCAAAATTAACAATAGATTTTTTGATTTCCGTTTAAATGTTGCAGTTTGTTCATTATTTTTATGGAAATGTTAACAACTTTTTGGATTGAATATCAACTCCGTTGAACCTAACTCAATAAATAAGAGAGTTGTAAAAACACTCTATTGTTGCATGTTGATGCCTTGTGTAACTTATAATATTTTATTTAAAGGTTTTAAGTTTTCGTTTTATTGCTTATTTACATCAGCATTAATTATATATAGTGCTGTTAGTATTATGTATATATAATATAATCGTTTGATTTTAATTATGTAAAACGAGCAACGATTTTTTTCTACGCACACCAACAACGGCATTTGTCATGTATCCCGTAATAAAATGGATCATAAGCCATTCCCATAAACAATTCCATAATACATCATTCCTCTGATCTCAAGTAATACGATTTAATGTATTATGGAACAAAGCCTTTAAAAAGCTATTTTTCTAAAAATACCATTGAAACATAATCGACCACCCTCATTGAGGGTGATACCTCTCCAGAATGTCCCTTACTTAGCACTTTTACTAAAGTTTTTTCGCTATTAATTTTGCAATACTCAACGAGGGCCATTATTGGTGAAATGCCACATACGCTTATTTTATTTTCTTTGACTGTCTTGGAAACTCCCTTTGAATCGAGTTTAAGTATTTTTTGTATTACCATAGCATCGAGTCTTTGTCCATCTTTGGCTGACAAGAAATGGGAAAAATCGCTAGAAGCAATAATTTGAACTTTTTTGGCACTTTTGGAAATGGCACCCTTCAACTTTTTGGCAAGTTCCTTGGCTACTGTATATGACTGATCTAAAATGCTAATTGGAACAATTCTAACCAATTGGGATAAGTAAAACTGGATAAAAGGGATCATAACCTCGCCAGAGTGTTCATGTTCATGGGAATATGAGGATATGTGGATATCTAATAGATCACAAAATTCCCTGTCTACTTGTGCTTTGCCTAAGGGTGTCTCCCAGAAGGAATGACCATCCAGTGCAATCGCTGGTCCAAATCCATTATGATTTGGGTTCAAAATAACTATTGTATCAACATGTTGCCTTGAATTCTGCAATAACTTAAAATAGTGAACAGCGTGTCGGCCTGAATAGATATAACCTGCGTGAGGTACAATTCCTCCAATAATACTATGTGCAGAAATGCTCTTGTCAACCTTTTCACCTTCGTTCTTATCCAAATATTCCAACATTTCCAATAATTCATTCCTATTTGCTGGGTAAAAAGTACCTGCAAATGCTGGCTTTCGAATAGTATTCTCCATAAGATGTAGTTGTTAGCAAATAGCTATTTTATAACCGCAATTCTTGCAATTTCCCTCTTCGTCAATCTCGTTTGTATTAACCCTAAATCCTTTTCGTACAATCGCAGTTCTTTGGCATTTGGGGCATATTGTATTGGAATTCCCATTAGATACCATATTACCAATGTAAACAAAGTTTAGGAGGTCCTGGGCAATTTCTTTAAAAGATAATAATGTCTTTTGTGATGTTGGTTCAATGGTAAGTTGGTATGATGGGAAATATCGGTTAATGTGTAAGGGTAAATTAGCTCCAAACTCGCCGGCAAGCCATATTACCATTTCCCTGAACTCTTTTTCACTATCATTTAAACCGGGTATTACAAGGTTGGTAATTTCAATGTGCTTGTTTCTGCTGAAGATTGTTTTAAGTGTTTGCTTTACGGGTTTTAAAGAGCCACCACAGATGTTTTTATAAAAACCGTTGTTATAGGCTTTTAAATCAATATTAAAAGCATCAACAATATCTATAAGTTTGCTGAGGGGTTTGCGATTAATATAACCATTTGAAACTACTATACCCTTTAAGCTATTTTGTTTTGCTAAAATGGCTATATCGTACATATACTCATACCAAACAATGGGTTCATTGTATGTAAAGGCGATTCCGATGTTATTCTCTTGTTTTAACGAAATTTCAAGTATTTCTTCGGGTGAATAATTGACTGAAAATAAAGACTCTATGTTATGTGGGTGTGATAAATGATGATTTTGACAAAAGGTACATGTTAAATTGCATCCAAATGTTCCTATGGACAAAACATTTTGACCTGGGTGAAAATGGTATAGTGGTTTCTTTTCGATGGGATCTAAATGGACCCCACTTACTTTTCCATAGTTCTCGCTGTATAAAAAGCCATTTATATTTAATCTAACGTTGCATTTCCCCTTTGAATTCTCAGGAATGGTACAACCATAAGGGCAAAGCTGGCATTTAATTAAATTATCATTACCTCTTAAATAGTATTTTGCATCCTTCATTTTACACTTAAACAATGAAAAGTTAAGCGCTTCAATCTGTAATTGAGAACAATTTATTTTTCACAAGTTAAGGATTTTTAAAATAAAAAAGCCCATGAATTTTTCATGGGCTTTAAGATGAAAGATATTATGTTTACTGTAGTGGTTTTATCACCTCGATCAGTTCAGGTAAATCCATTTTAATATTCTTCAGGTGTTCAATGGTTGGAACACCGTTGTTATTCCACCCGCGACGCTTGTAAACTGCATCGAGAAGCTGTTCGTAACGATTTTCTCTGTACTTACGCAAGGCAGCAATTTTCTCTTCAATATTCATTGAGGTAGGATCAACGCCTACCAGCTCTTTCAACTGCTTTTCGTAGCGTTCCTGACGGCTTTCGAACTCTTCGCGGGTAACAGGACCAGCAGCGCGGTATGGCTGTGCATCGTGCTTACGTAAACCATAGCCTCGACGGATATTGAAAATCCTTTGGAAGTTGTAAACCCGCTCACTCTGGCGAATAAGTTCATGCTTATCGATATTTCCACCTGTGACACCGTTGTATATGGTAACATAGTTATCAACGTGCTCAGGAATTTTGTGTGGTTCATCTGTTTCAGCATTACCCTTAGGCACAACATCATTCCATGGAAGTTTACAAAGACCTTGCAATCCGAACCATGTTCGGAACATCGGGAAGTAATGCAATGCTTCGGCTTTATCCTCGAAAGAAGGAATTTGATTGTTCACCATATCCATAAAGATAAGCCAAGCTTCATCGTGCTGGGGACCCTTATTGGTCATGGCGTAGCCACCTTGCTGTGCCAGCGACTCTTTGGAAACGTATTGTGAGTATTCAAGGCCTTTATTCTCCATTCCAATATCCTGCATAAACTGTGGATCGGCTCCATAGTTCTTAATGAAGTACTCCTTCATCTTGCGAACTCCTTGACCAACAATCATCCCAAATCCTTCACCCCGTGCTAACTGGTGCATAACCTCCATCATATTCTCAAACTGTCCAAAGTTCAGGTCTAATCCACCAGTAATTTCCTTGTTCAGAACATTGTTTTCGTAACACTCCATTACAAATGCCATGCAGGTTCCCCATGTAATTGTACATATTCCATAGGTATCGCAGTAAAAGTTGGCTTCAATAATGGCTTCGGGATCAAAAATCCCTAGGTTTGATCCTAGACCGGCTACAGTCTCATACTCTGGACCATCAACTATAACTTTTTGTCCTTTGTAAGGTCCTGTCTTAAGTACAAAATCGTCGACTCCTTTGGAACAGCTCATGGCACATCCAATCCAGCACCCATCGGGAATATTTTGAGTAAAATAATTATCCCTGAATACATTGCTATGGATTTTTTGACCATCAACAGAACTTCCAAACTTGAAATTGTGGGTTGGCAAAAGATCGTAATCGTTCATTACGTTGGCGATGTTAGCAGTACCCTTTTTTCGCATCTGGCATTGATGATCATCTAGCTCACGAATTTCTTGCTGATAT
This sequence comes from uncultured Rikenellaceae bacterium, assembly GCA_964397135.1. GTDB lineage: Bacteria > Bacteroidota > Bacteroidia > Bacteroidales > Tenuifilaceae > MWFE01. Next base: position 3,068 of record CAYNHM010000028.1, on the reverse strand, counting down.
CGACGTCCTCTTTCTGTGATAGCCTCAAGATTGGCAACATTATTAAGGTTTCCCTTAACTCCATCTATCTTAGTTACTATTGCTTTGATCTTCTTATCACGCATCACAGTGCCAATACCTCCACGACCAGCCTGCTTAAGCCTTATTTTCTTTCTCTTAGGATCATAAAAGGTGAAGTTAACCATACCGATAAGCGAATGCCCAGCGGCAGCACCCATTGATACAATGCCTATGTTTTTGTAATCTTTCTCATCATCAGCAAAAACTTCCGATAATTCCTCTGCAAGTATATGCGAATCATTAGCAAAACCAGGATCTTCGTAAATTTCAACCTTTCCGTTTTTTCCATCAATAAGGATAATCACATCCTTTTCGGCTTTTCCCTGAAGTTCCAGCGCATCGAATCCCGAAAACTTGAGGAATGGACCAAAAAAGCCACCCACGTTGGAGTCCATTACCGAATCAGTTTGGGGTGAAAGGCTAACCAACAAAGATTTACCGGTTCCAGAATACTGGGTTATACCGCCAATAGGACCGGAACTGATGATTACTTCGTTCTCTGGATCGTTCCATTTAGTTGAGGGTGTTGTCGCATCCCAAAGCAGGCGAAGACCATAACCCTTTCCTCCAACAAACTTTTCCTTCATTACTGGGGGAACATCCTTTTCCTTTATTTCGTTACCACCAACGTTGATGTAAAGAATCTTGTCGGTATAGCCCCGATACAACTCTTTCTTGTTGTACTGCCATTCGTTAAGCTTTTTGGCCTTGGCAAAAATTTCTTTAACATTCATAGGTTAATATTTATTAGTTAGAAAATCAATTTTATTTTGAGTGCTAAATTATGAATAATTTAGGATGATGTAAAATGATAATTATCAATATGCAAGGGTTTTCATATTGCTTTTAAAGCAAATAAAAATAAATGTATTTATAATAGCATTATAGTATCTCGCGAGTTACAAGCAGGTTCAAGTTAATAGAGTATTTTAAGAATAGACTTATTGAATGTTTAATAACACAGGTTAATACTTATTATGAAGGCTTAACTGCAAAGCAAAACAACCGACAAATATATTGTCGGTTGTTAACAAAAACCTAAATAAAAAAGCTAAAATTTCCATAAATCCCTTGCCATATTCCAGATATCCTCAAAAACATATATAAGCATAATTTCATGAGTTCCACTGTTAACTCTCGATAATTTATTCAAGGTAAAATCGAATGCATATCCAAGTGCAAAATCATTATTTACTTTAACATTTACAAATAAGCCAGTTGCATCACCAATTCTATAATGAGTTCCAAAATAAAAGCGTTTCAAGTAAAGAAATTGCACTGTTACATCAGTTGACATTGGGGATCCAGGCATTATACCAATGAGCATGGAAGGAAGAATTTCCCAATCGCGATTTATATTAAAATTATACCCTCCCATTAAATACATCTGGGGATTATAAGGCTCTTTACTCGCCCTGTACTCTTTATTTAACTTTGCTTCAATTAAACGGGGAACTGAAAATCCAGCGTAGTAATTCTTTGAGTATAGGTAAAAACCCACACCCATATTTGGTGATATTCTATTTTCATCTGTCTGAAAATTTGGATCAGTGGGATCGTTTACAAGAAGATCGCCAATCTTGGCATTGTAACTACTAATTCCAGCCTTTAAACCCATCGAAAGACGTATTCCTTCAACAACAGTAATTTGATATGCATAAGAACCTGTAATATGTGTATTCCTTAAAGGACCTGCTTTATCAGTCATAATATTAAATCCAAGTCCCATATTCTGCTTAACATATGGAGTATGTGCTCCAAAACTATACGAGGTAGGAGCACCTTCCAATCCAACCCACTGATGCCTAGATAGTAAACTCAGATTAAGTCCATTAATTGTTCCTGCAATAGCAGGATTAAAAGCAATTGGATTCTGAAGATAATTTGTAAATATTGGATCCTGTTGCCCAATCACAATATCTGTATTTAAAACAGATATTGCTATTAAACAAATTAATATTTTTCTAAATAATGTATTCATAATTAATAGTATTTTCCTTATTATTTCAATTACCTTTTCAGAAACACATTGCCATTGAATCTCTCTTTAGTATCCACAATTTCAATGATATAATAGTAAGTACCTGTTGGTAATGTTTTTCCAATTGACATTGAAGCATTAGCCTTTCCATCCCAGTCATTTTTATAGTTGTTGTTAATGTAAACCAAATTACCCCAACGATTGTATACCTTAATGGTAACTCTTCCAAAGTACTCAAGTCCAATTATTTCAAAATACTCATTTATACCATCGCCATCTGGAGAGAACCCTTCTGGGATAATTAATTTGTCAGGTTTAACATCTTTAACCTGTATTCTTACCACTGCTTGGCTACAGTTATCAGGTAAAGCACAAACTTCATAAGTTAAGGAATCTAATCCCACATAGTCAATATAAGGAGTATAAGTTATTGTATTATCAGCATTTACCAACTCATATCCATTTATTGGAAATATAACTATAGAAATTGAAACGTCTAAATCTTCTATTCCTTGATCATTTGCAAGAACATCAATTAGTATCGAACTGTTCTTTTCTACTTCTACATAATCGTCTAGGGCTACTATGGGATGTTCTATTACAGAAATTGTTACAGTAGCCATATCATTTTCTCCATGAATATCAGTAATTCTGTATACGAATGTATCCGTTCCAACAAACATTTCGTTTGGTGTATATCTAACTGTATTATCAACATTCACGTCTGCTGAGCCATTTGATGGTTCATTGATAATCTCCAGTTGTTGTAATCCATCTTCTAGACCAGTGTCATTTGCGAGAACATCAATATCGATTGGAGTGTTAATAAAAGTCTCAACCTCATCATCATTTGCAATTGGTACATGGTTGGTCACGCCCTCCTCCAGCACCGTCACGTACACCGTCGCCTCGTCCCACTCGCCGTGCACGTCGGTCACCCGGTAGGTGAAGGTCATCAGCCCGTCGAAGCCAGCGGCTGGGGTGTAGGTGATCGTATGATCGCCGTTGATCACTGCGCTGCCTGAGG
>CAYNHM010000027.1:6270-49515 GCA_964397135.1 uncultured Rikenellaceae bacterium | reverse complement strand
AGTCACCGGTTTTACCCTAGGGCGCTCCTCGCGGTTACGCACTTCAGGTACCCCCAGCTTCCATGGCTTGACGGGCGGTGTGTACAAGGCCCGGGAACGTATTCACCGCGCCGTGGCTGATGCGCGATTACTAGCGAATCCAGCTTCACGGAGTCGGGTTGCAGACTCCGATCCGAACTGGGACCGGCTTTCGGGATTAGCGCCCCCTCGCGGGGTGGCTGCCCTCTGTACCGGCCATTGTAACACGTGTGTAGCCCTGGACGTAAGGGCCGTGCTGATTTGACGTCATCCCCACCTTCCTCACAGCTTACGCTGGCAGTTCCGCCAGAGTCCCCGGCATTACCCGCTGGCAACTGGCAGTAAGGGTTGCGCTCGTTATGGGACTTAACCCGACACCTCACGGCACGAGCTGACGACAACCATGCAGCACCTCGCCGACCGCCATCGCTGGCCGCACCGTCTCAAGTGCGTTCGTTCGGCGTTCGAGCCCAGGTAAGGTTCCTCGCGTATCATCGAATTAAACCACATGTTCCTCCGCTTGTGCGGGCCCCCGTCAATTCCTTTGAGTTTCAACCTTGCGATCGTACTCCCCAGGTGGATGGCTTAATGCTTTCGCTCAGACGCTGACGGTGTATCGCCAACATCCAGCCATCATCGTTTACGGCGTGGACTACCAGGGTATCTAATCCTGTTCGATCCCCACGCTTTCGTGCCTCAGCGTCAATCTCGGCCCGGCCAGCTGCCTTCGCAATCGGCGTTCCGCGTGATATCTAAGCATTTCACCGCTACACCACGCATTCCGCCGGCCTCGACCGAATTCAAGGCGCCCAGTTTCTACGGCAGTCCAACGGTTGAGCCGCTGCCTTTCACCGCCGACTTAGGCGCCCGCCTACGCACCCTTTAAACCCAGTAAATCCGGATAACGCTCGGATCCTCCGTATTACCGCGGCTGCTGGCACGGAGTTAGCCGATCCTTATTCGCGCGGTACCGGCATCCCCCCTCACGAGGGGGTTATTCTTCCCGCGCAAAAGCAGTTTACAACCCGTAGGGCCGTCATCCTGCACGCGGCATGGCTGGTTCAGGCTTCCGCCCATTGACCAATATTCCTCACTGCTGCCTCCCGTAGGAGTCTGGTCCGTGTCTCAGTACCAGTGTGGGGGACCATCCTCTCAGACCCCCTAGCCATCGTCGCCACGGTGGGCCGTTACCCCGCCGTCCAGCTAATGGCACGCATGGCCATCCACCGCCGCCTCAGCTTTACCCGTCCCCCCATGCGGGGAAACGGAGCCATGGGGTATTAATCCGCCTTTCGGCGGGCTATCCCCCTGCGGTGGGTAGGTTCCATACGCGTTACGCACCCGTGCGCCGGTCGCCACCAGGTATTGCTACCCGTGCTGCCCCTCGACTTGCATGTGTTAGGCCTGCCGCTAGCGTTCATCCTGAGCCAGGATCAAACTCTTCCTTGTAATCAAATCTATTACTTCTTTTTTCCTGCGCCTGCACCCCCGGGTGCGGCGCCCCCCCGCTCGATGAACCCAAAATCTTTCGTTCTGTAGTTCTTCCTTAACTTCTTCTTGGTGCCAGTGTGTCAAAGAACCCCGCGTATTCCATCGGCCCCTTTCGGGTTGCCGTTCCATCACCTCATCCCCCCCAGCCCCGCCGGACCGGGTCCGCCATGATGCCATTTTGGCCCAAAGCGGGTGCAAAGATAGATATTTGAAAATTATTAATCCAAATTTTTCTTAATGTTTTTTAAAAAAAATTTTTATTGTCTGGTATTCTAGTACTTACGTCATACTTTTAAGAAAATAAAAATAAATTTCAGCAATAAAAAAATTATCATCTCTAAAAAATGGCTGTATTGGAAATTAAATTTATATCTAATAAAAAGAATAAAATTTATTTAACAGGAGCATTCCTTAGCACTTCAACAAGAAAATCCCAGAACAATTTAACAGTCTTAATATTTACCTTTTCATCAGGGGAATGAGGATAACGAATTGTTGGACCGAAAGAAATCATATCAAGATTTGGGTATACACCTCCAAGTATTCCACACTCTAAACCTGCATGAATGGCTTTTATTTCTGGAATTTTCCCCCAATTTTTATTATAAACATCTTGCATCACCTTTAGTATTGGTGATTCCATGTTAGGTTTCCAACCAGGATAAGCACCACTAAATGAAATTTTTGCATTTGCCAATTCAAAAATAGATGCTATTTTCTCTGCAAGAGCATCCTTTGCCGAATCAACAGAACTCCTTAGTAGACATTGTGCGTAGATAATGTTATCTTTTGTATAAATACGCGCAAGATTTGTTGAGGTCTCAACAAGGCCAGGCATGGAATCACTCATGCGTATTACTCCATTAGGGCAGCCAAAAACTGCGCGAATTATTGCCCATTGGGCTTTTGAATCGATTACTTTAGAAGGGGTGTCAACTTTCTCGATGCTAAATGATATGTCGGGTTCAACAGCAGAGAACTCAGATTTATATACTTTTAATTGCCTTGTAATTGATTGCTCAAGAACTGATGCTTTATCTTTTGGAACTCCTGCAACGATAAAAGCCTCCCTGGGAATAGCATTTCTTAAGCTGCCTCCATCAATGCTGGAGATACGAATATCTAACTCTTTATCGGCATGTTTCAAGAAACGAAAAAGTAACTTGATTGCGTTAGCTCTTCCAGAATTGATGTCCAACCCTGAATGACCACCTTTAAGTCCCATAACAGAGAACTTAAAGAAAATATAGTTTGATGGAACAGGCTCATTTTTGTACTCCAATTCTATGTTTGCATCCAAACCTCCAGCACAACCCACGTATAATTCTCCTTCATCCTCAGAATCTAAATTAATAAGAATGTCTCCCTTGAGCAAATTTGGCTTTAATGCAAAGGCTCCTGTCATACCTGTCTCTTCATCAATAGTAAACAACGCTTCTACTGGACCATGAACCAGTGATTTATCTTCAAGTACAGCCATAGCTGCTGCTACTCCAATTCCATTATCAGCACCTAGAGTTGTACCATTTGCCGTTACCCATTCTCCATCGATATAAGCTTCAATTGGATCTTTCTCAAAATCGTGTTTCTTATCGCTATTCTTTTGAGGCACTATATCAAGATGACCCTGCAAAATTATACCCTTTCGATTCTCCATACCCGAGGTTGGAGGTTTACGAATAATTACATTGCCTACTTCATCGACAATGGTTTCAAGACCGTTATCTTTTCCAAATTTTACAACGAAATCAACTGCCGCTTTCTCGTGTTTTGATGGACGGGGAATTTGCGTTAAGCTGTAAAAGTGTTTCCAAACAGCCTTAGGATTTAAATTAATAATATCATTGCTCATAATTAATATTGTGTTTAATGTTAAACATTTCAATTATTTTATAAAACAGGGTGTTAAAGGTAAGCTTTTACCATTAATTATAAATATTAAATAAAGTTATTGTTTCGTAAAATTTAGTTATCAATTTGTATATCAATGTTTTTATTAAACATGTTATTAATCATATAAATCTCATATGCATGTTAAGATTAACAACAACTAGACCCAAAGGTTAAACTAAACTTTAGTATATTTGCATGTTTCGCATTATTTAAACATTAAATGAAAAGTATAGTAATAATTCCAACCTACAACGAAAAGGATAATATTGAGCGAATGATCCGTAAAGTTCTATCGCTTAAACAGGGTTATCATTTATTGATTATTGATGATGGATCACCCGACGGTACAGCAAAGATTGTTAAGGAGTTAATAAACGAATTCAATAATTGTTTGCACATCATTGAACGAGAGGGTAAACAAGGGTTAGGAACTGCCTATATTACTGGATTTAAGTGGGCAATAAAAAACTCATACGATATTATTTTTGAGATGGATGCTGATTTTTCGCATAATCCAGATGATCTAATTCGGCTCCACGAAGCATGCCTGAATGGTGCAGATTTAGCAATAGGCTCAAGATATATTAAGGGTGTAAATGTTGTAAACTGGCCCATGAAAAGGGTTTTAATGTCGTATTTTGCCTCTATTTATGTTCGCCTGATTACAGGGATGAAAATTATGGATTCAACTGCCGGTTTTAAATGCTACAAGAGGAACGTCCTTGATGCAATAGATCTTGATAACATTCGATTTAAGGGTTACGCTTTTCAAATTGAGATGAAGTTCATTGCATGGAAACTAGGCTTTAATATAGTTGAAGTGCCCATTGTATTCACTGAACGTACCGAAGGAGCTTCAAAAATGAGCTCTGGAATTTTTAGGGAAGCTATGTGGGGTGTTATATCAATGAAAATCAAGAGTCTTTTTAGAGATTATAAAAAAATGAGTTAATAGAGTTTATCATTCTTTGAGTACAAAAATGAGTACAATTGCAATCAATAATGCTACAATAATAAATGAGGGTAAGCATTTTTCAGGAAGCGTACTCTTAAAAAATGGGCTTATTGAATCGATTGGGTTAAATAAAGCTTTTACAAATAATACAAAAACGATCATAGATGCACAAGGAAAATTTCTAATTCCTGGTGTAATTGATGATCAGGTCCACTTTCGTGAACCAGGGCTCACCCACAAAGGTGATATTTATTCCGAATCGAAAGCCGCAGTTGCTGGAGGTGTTACCTCGTTTATGGATATGCCCAATACTAATCCTCAAACAATAACAATCGAAGAGTTGGATAAAAAGCATGATATTGCTTCGATACGATCTTTGGCAAACTTCTCTTTTTACCTTGGTGCAACCAACAGCAACATCCAAGAGATTATCAAGGCAGATCCTCGAAAAATTTGTGGTATAAAGGTATTTATGGGTTCCTCAACCGGTAATATGCTTGTTGATGATGCGGAATCTTTGGATATGATATTTCGTACATCTCCAGTGTTAGTTGCTACTCATTGTGAAGATGAAGAAACAATAAAACAAAATACTATTTATTATAATAAGGTATATAATAAAGATATTCCTTTTAGCTATCATCCCTTGATTCGAAGTTCTGAAGCGTGTTATCTTAGCAGCAATCTGGCTGTAAAACTTGCAAAACAATATAAAACAAAACTTCATTTGCTTCATCTATCCACAGAAAAAGAGATGGATTTACTTTCGAATAATACTCCTCTCTCAGATAAACTCATAACGGGTGAAGTTTGTGTACACCACCTATGGTTTTCAGACAAAGATTATAATAATCTTGGGTGGCGCATAAAATGGAACCCTGCCATAAAAACCCCAAGCGATAGAGATGCGTTAATAGAAGGTTTAATCAGCAACAAACTTGACGTGGTTGCCACAGATCATGCTCCACATACCATTAAGGAAAAGGAAAATCCATACTTAACTTGCCCTTCGGGGGGACCTTTGGTTCAGCACTCGTTGATTGCCATGCTTGAAATGGTCAGAAAAGGGATTTTCACCATAGAAATGGTGGTGGAAAAAATGTGTCATTCGCCTGCCGAACTATTCAAAATTGATAAAAGAGGCTATATCAGAGAAGGTTACCATGCTGACCTTGTGTTGATTGATCCCAATGCAATTAGGAAAGTGACGAAGGAGAATATTCTTTATAAGTGCGGTTGGTCTCCTTTTGAGAATGAAACATTTAGCCACCGTGTTACCCATACATTTGTTAATGGGAGGTTAGTATATGATAACGGGCGTTTTGATGAGAGCGTGAAGGGTTCTGCATTATGTTTTTCACGGTAGATTTAACCCAACTTTTTATAAAAGTTTTAAGCACTAAATATATCGAAAAATGGTTGGTAAAATTTTCGTAATTTATCCCTCTTCTTTTGCCAAAATCCCATGAAAATGATCAATCAAAGCCTTGCAAGGTATTAATAAGAATAATTAAATACACTAAAGATTTTATCTATCAGCATTCTAACCCATTACAAAACGCGCTGTACTCCTTGTAAGCTGCTGAAGGTATACTAATCTGTGATTCGTATTTTTTTTGATAGCATCTTGGGTGTAGTGTCGGATTGTAAGTAATTCCAAATTCTTATTATACCTCACAGAAAAACTTTGCTTTAGTTCATCAATGGCTCCTGGCAAGAAATGCTCTTCATCATCCACGCAAATTGAAAAGCTAATGGCTGAACTTTGCACTAGGTTAGCTTTTACCCTATGCTTATAAAGTATTGTAAAAATTTTACTTAAACAGTCCTCTATCACAAAGGAATAATCTATGGGAGTAAGTGAAATTAGCACCTGTTTTGTCTTTTGAATTAGAATAGGAGGATAAGAAATACGCTTTTCAGTTTGATAAATTAATGTACCATTGGCTTGTGGACTCATAAAAGATTTCACAATTAGCGATATCTGCTTATTTCTCAGTGGCTTAATGGTTTTTGGATGAATTATTTGCGCACCACAATATGCCAGTTCAATGGCTTCCTTAAATGATACTTCATCAAGTTTTACAGTATTCGAAAAAATTTTTGGATCTGCATTTAGAACCCCTTCAACATCTTTCCATATGGTGATGCTTTCTGCATCAATAAGGTTAGCAAGTATTGCCGCCGTGTAATCCGAACCTTCACGACCAAGGGTTGTTGTGGTCCCCTCTTTCGTTCCTGCAATAAAACCCTGAGTTACAAATACTTTATTACTATTAAAACAGAAGTTCTTTTTACACAACTCCTCCGATAAAGCAAGATCAATGTTACCTTCACGATAATTGCAATCGGAAATTAAACTTTGCCTTATATCCATCAAAATATTACTTACGCCAACAAAGTTAAGGTATAACGAAATAATTGTGGATGAAAGAATTTCTCCAAAGGGCACAAACTGATCGTATGTGAAGTTATAGTCATTTATTGGTGGTTCTTTAAGAAAGTTTTCCATCTGTTGAAAAATGCTTTTTAAAGCCTCCATGACAAAAAAATTGTCTTTGGGGAAAAGTTCTTTGGCAATGCCTATGTGGTAATCTTTAAGCTGATTGTATTTCTCTTTGTATTCATGATTATTTTCCAAGTAACCGGAAAGTATCCTTTCCAAAGCATTGGTTGTTTTGTCCATTGCCGAGACCACTACTACCAATTTACCCGATTGGTTCTTAACTATTTCCGCTAAATTTTTTACGCCCTGAGCAGATTTAACCGATGCTCCACCAAACTTGAATATACAAAGACCTTTGTTATTCATTGATTTAAGATTGATAATATTAAAAACTTTGATCTCAACAAACTTATACCAGAGTTTTCATTTAACCAAATTAGTCATAAAACATAATAAATTTTCTTCATTAAAAAATGGTCTTAAACATTATCGCAAACGTTTTAAAACAGGAAAAAAGTTTTTGATTTGTATTTGTTTTTACCTAATATTGCTAACTGTAAAGAGTATAAACTTAACGCATTTATTACTCCCATGAAAGGTTACTCGATTAAAACACTTACTCAATTCATAATTGAGAGGCAAGCTGATTTTCCTTATGCAACGGGCGAATTTTCACGATTGCTTTACCATATGGGCATAGCAGCCAAAGTTGTAAACAAGAAGGTTAACAAAGCTGGTTTGGTTGATATTCTTGGGTATGCAGGCGATGTAAACGTTCAGGGAGAGGAGCAAAAAAAACTTGATGTTTTTGCCAACTGGCGTTTCATCCAATCCATTCAAGCTTCGGGGCAATGCTGCGGTGTGGCTTCCGAAGAAGATCAGGAGATTATTACTTTCGACGATAACCTTTCGCTTGATGGAAACTATATAGTTTGCATGGACCCACTTGATGGTTCGTCAAACATTGAAGTAAACGTATCAATAGGAACAATTTTTAGCATTTATCGTCGCATTAGTCCAAGAGGATCGAAAGCGGTTCTTGATGATTTTCTGCAGCAAGGATCAAAACAGGTAGCTGCTGGTTATATAGTCTATGGTTCTTCCACCATGCTGGTTTACACAACTGGTCGTGGTGTTTACGGTTTTACGTTAGATCCTTCGATTGGCGAATTTTGCCTATCACATTATAATATTATTACCCCCGAAGATGGTTCAATTTATTCCATAAATGAAGGGCACTACCTAAAAATGCCCAAGGGCATTCAGCAATATATAAAGTATTGTCAAGTGGAAGATAAAGAAACTGGACGTCCATACTCTGCTCGATATATTGGATCTTTAGTTTCCGATTTTCATAGGAACCTTCTCAGGGGAGGCATTTTCATTTATCCTCAAACCGGATCAGCCCCAAATGGAAAGCTCAGACTTCTTTATGAATGTAACCCAATAGCTTTTCTCGCCGAACAAGCTGGAGGAAAGGCTTCAACTGGGACACAACGAATTCTTGATATTAAACCAAAGTCGCTCCATCAAAGAGTTCCTTTCATTGTAGGCTCAAAGAACATGGTTGACAAAGTGGAAGAGATAATTACAAAAGCAACAGCTAAAGATTAGTATTAATTTCAACAATCAAATTGTTTCCCAATCAAAAAGAAAGGTTTCGAAAATCCGAAACCTTTCTTTATTGTTGAATACTATTGCTTTAATCGCACTTCAATACCTGTTCAATCTGATACTTTGCGTTCTCTAAGTACTGTCCCGATGAGGCTTTCCTAAACGCATCGCAAGCTTCGGATTTAAGATTCTTTCCCTGATATGCAACACCTATCTGATAGTAAATCAAAGCTGTATCCAGAGAGGAATTGCCCTTTTCTAATGTCTTAGTAAAGAACTCTACTGCTTGATCCCACTGCTTTAGCGAAAGGTTATTCTCGCCTATTTTAAAATGAATTGCAGCATCCGTAGAGTCAAATTCGAGATACTTAGTGTAAAACTCAATAGCCTTTCCATGTTCTTTTACCTTCTCAAAATCTTGTGCATTTGACAATAGGTAACTATTTGCCTTTTTTAATGCATCTTCAGCTTTACTTCTATCGTTTGCGCTCTTAGCAACTTCAAGGGTTTGTTTTAAAAATTCTAACATACCTTCATAATTTTCTAATTTCTCATTTGAAAGCGCTATGCCAAGATATGGGTCGGGATAGTCCTTTTTGATATTGATGGATTTGGTGAAATAGTCTATAGCTTTCTCGAAGCTATTATTTCTATACTCAATATTTCCCATCTGGTTGTAAAGTTGTGGAATTAAACGCTCAGCTTTAGCCTGAGTGTTTTTATCAAAATATTTAATGGCTGTTTCCCTTGACTTTTCTAGCTGGTCTAGAGTTTCATACATCTTTTTTTCTCTATAAAGATTCATCGCAAGGTTAAAATGGGCTGTAGGTATTAAACTTTCAGCCAGAACTTTTGTTTCTTCTCCCTCATATTCAAGGTCTTCACTTACCTCTAGCGCTCTATACAGTTGCTCTAATGCACCTTGTGGGTCATCCTTAATCAAAGAAGCCCCTGAATTGTATGCTTCGACAGCCTCCCTTTTGGTTTGAGATAATGAGACAAATGGCATTAGTAGTATAAAACACGCAACTACTACAAAATAAAATCTCCTGGTTTTCATATTTACTGTAAATTAATTGGTTATTCTCTTTAAAAAGTTCGTAAAAATACAAAGTTCAATTTTAATTCTTAAAGAAAAACATTCAATTTAGAATCATTACAAACAACTTATAAAAAATTTGATTATTAAATTATTCTCTTTTCTCTAAAAAAAACTTAGTTAACAACTCTGCTGCTCTATCCATTAAAACTCCCTTAACAACAATTGTCTTTGGGTGAATTATTGATTTTGAAATCAGTGTGTAGCCTCGTTTTGGATCATTGGCTCCATAGACAAGAGTTCCTAATTGACTCCAAAACAAAGCTCCTGCACACATAGCACAAGGCTCAAGGGTCACATACAGAACACATTGATCTAAATACTTACCTCCTAAATATGATGTTGCAGCAGTAATTGCCTGCATTTCAGCATGAGCAGTCGGATCATTCAAGCTCTCTGTGAGATTATGTGCCCTAGCAACTATTTGATTGTTACAAACTACCACAGCGCCAACAGGTACTTCTCCCTTTGAATATGCCTTACTTGCCTCTTTAAGTGCTTCATTCATATAAATTTCGTGAGATGTAGGGTTGTTTGTCATTGCATGTAATCAATATAGTTAAATTGCTATTAAACAAAAAAAATGCCAGCAATTGGGCACTTAATCTTTTCTTTTTACCTTCGCAGGTTATAAAATCATATCAAAATGTATAGGACTCATACTTGTGGTGAGCTAAGGCTCGTAAATATTGGCGATAAAGTCATGCTCTGTGGGTGGATTCAGCGAATACGTAACCTCGGTGGAATGGTATTTATTGATCTGCGAGATCGGTATGGAATTACACAACTTGTAGCAGAAGAGAACATCGAGGAAGACCTGGCAAAAACCATTCGCGATCTTGGAAGAGAATATGTTATTAAATGCGAGGGAGTGGTTATTGAAAGGGCTAGTAAAAACAAAAAAATACCTACTGGTGAGGTTGAAGTAACCATCAATAAAATAATTGTTCTTAACCCTTCTGAAATTCCACCCTTTACCATCGAGGACGAATCGGATGGAGGTGATGAGCTAAGGATGAAATACAGATACCTCGATCTTAGGAGAAATCCCGTTAAGGAAGCAATGTTGCTCAGGCATAGAATTGCACAGGAGGTCAGAAAATACTTAGACTCAAAGGATTTTCTGGAAATTGAAACCCCCTTTCTCATAAAATCAACTCCTGAAGGGGCACGTGATTTTGTTGTTCCTTCTAGGATGCATCCAGGTGAGTTTTACGCCCTCCCTCAGTCGCCTCAAACCTTTAAGCAACTGCTTATGGTAGCAGGCATGGATAAGTATTTTCAGATTGTACGTTGCTTCCGCGATGAAGATTTAAGAGCCGACCGGCAACCTGAATTTACTCAGGTTGACTGTGAAATGTCGTTTGTTGAAAGGGAAGAGATACTCAACACTTTTGAAGGGCTAACAAAACATCTCCTTTCGAATATTATAAACGTAACATTCAGTAAACCCTTCCAACGAATTACCTATAACGATGCCCTTGCGTTGTATGGTTCAGACAAACCCGATCTTAGGTTTGAAATGAAAATTGCTGAGCTAACAAAACTTGTGAAAGGATCTGGCTTTGGCGTTTTTGATAATGCTGAGTATATTGGTGGAATTTGTGCTACGAAATGTTCAAGTTATTCAAGAAAACAATTGGATGAACTTATACAGTTTGTTCAGAAACCTCAAGTGGGTGGGAAGGGACTTGTATGGGTAAAACTCGAAGAAGATGGTGGCATTAAATCCTCTGTGGATAAATTCTTTTCAAGTGAAAAACTGCTTTCGTGGGCAAAGCTAATGGGTGGAAATGCAGGAGATTTATTGCTAGTAATGGCCGGTGAAAAGTATTCCACACTTGAGGCATTAGGATTACTTCGGCTTGAACTGGGATCACGTTTGGGCTTGCGTTCTAAAAACACATTCGTTCCGCTTTGGGTAGTTGACTTCCCCTTGCTTGAGTGGGATGACGAAACCTCACGGTTTTATGCAAAACATCATCCCTTTACCTCGCCAATTATTAATGATATTCACCTATTCGATTCAGATCCAAGGGCAATAAGGGCAAATGCTTACGACCTGGTCATAAATGGTGTTGAGATTGGTGGTGGATCTATTAGAATACACGATTCAAAACTTCAGAAAAAAATGTTCAATGCACTTGGCTTTTCAGAAGAGGAAGCCATAGAGCAATTTGGGTTTCTACTCACAGCATTCAAATACGGGGCACCTCCCCATGGAGGCATTGCTCTAGGTTTCGATCGCTTGTGTGCTGTTTTTGGTGGTTCCGATTCGATCCGCGACTACATAGCATTTCCAAAGAATAACGCCGCTAGGGATATAATGATTAACTCTCCCTCTCTCATTTCCGAAGCTCAACTCAACGAACTCAGCATTTCAATAAAAAAATCTTAAAGTATTGTTTAATAGAATAAAAAGCAAAGAGCCTGATGTTTTTGTCAGGCTCTTTACTTTTTTAGGTTTAGGGTGATAATTTTAAAAGAACTAGTCAACAACCTCTTCTACAACCTCTTCTACTTCTTCTAATTCAACAGTATCCTGTTCTACAACCTCTTCAACAACAACCTCTTCAACTTTTTCTACTTTTTTTTCGGCTGGCGAACTGCATGAAATAAAGGCAAATAATCCAGCAAGCGTAAGGAAAAACGAAATTTTTTTCATAGTTAATATGGTTTATGGTATTGGACATTGCAACAAAAGTACAATATTCTAAGTAGATTTATATAATTATCTCGAGGTTTTTTTTTGACAAAACGTCAAAAAAAAACTACAAACAAAAAAAATAGTTTGACGAAACGGGTTTTTTCTAAGATAAAAGGGTGCAAAAATGAATGCTGAAAGAAAAAAAATTAAACCACTATCTCACCAAGGAGAGTTGCTGGTGTAGAATTTAACACTTTAACACTAACATAATCCCCTACCTTTGAGTCAGCTTTTGGAAACACAACTACTTTGTTTTGAGATGTTCTTCCATAGTAATGATTGTTCGATTTTTTGGATATCCCTTCCACAAGAACTTCAAATATTTTCTCTAGATCTTTTTTCTTGCTTTCTTCGGAAAGTTTTCCCTGTAACTCAATTATCTCTGTAAGTCTTCGGGTTTTTAGCTCTTCTGGTATATCATCATCATACTTACGTGCAGCCTTAGTGTTTGGGCGTTCAGAGTATTTGAACATATATGCAAAATCGAAACCAGCCCACTGCATAAGCGAAAGAGTTTGATCATGATCCAATTCTGTTTCGGTACAAAATCCTGAGATGATATCGGTAGAGATTGAACAATCGGGTAGAATTTGACGAATAGCCTCAACTCTTTTCATGTAGTACTCACGAGAATAACCTCTGTTCATAAGTTCGAGCATTCGGGTTGAACCTGACTGTACCGGTAGGTGAATATGGTTACAAATATTTTCATACATGGCCATGGTGTATAGCACTTCATCAGATAGATCTTTGGGATGAGATGTAGAAAATCGAATGCGCATCCTTGGATTTAACTTTGCCACCATTTCCAGTAGTTCAGAGAAACTTATCCTTTCACCGTTTTCATAAACCCAGCTGTAACTATTTACGTTTTGGCCAAGAAGAGTAATCTCACGATAACCTGAGATAATCAACTCTTCAACTTCACGAAGAATAGTCTTAGGATCTCTACTCCGTTCTCCACCCCGTACGAACGGAACAACACAGTACGAGCACATATTATTGCAGCCCCTCATAATGGAAACAAAAGCAGACACTCCATTCTTGTCGAGCCTCACAGGACTAATATCGGCGTAGGTCTCCTCTCGTGAAAGCAGCACATTAATTCCCTTCTGTCCTTCTTCAGCCGATCTGAGCAAAACAGGCAATTCTCTATAAGCGTCAGGGCCAACAACTATATCAACTAACCTTTCGTCCTCCAAAAATTTCTCTTTTAGCCTTTCGGCCATACACCCAATTACACCGATGAGCAATGAAGGTTTTTTCTTTTTATACTGACGGAATACATCAAGCCGACCCCAAACTCGTGTTTCAGCATTTTCCCTTATGGAACAAGTATTTATAAGAATAACATCGGCATCTTCAATATCTGAAGTAATGGCATAACCATTCGATTGAAGAATGGCAGCAACAACCTCACTGTCGTTAACGTTCATTTGACAACCATAGGTTTCAATATAAACCTTACCTTGTGGCAACCTATAAAAATCATTATCTGAAATCTGATCTTTATTTGAAGAATTTAATTCCATCAAAATTTAATTTTTGCAAAGTTAAGTTAAATAATTTACAGGGTTTACTCAAAATCGTATACCCTCATAAATTATTTAGTTTTTAAAAACTTAAAAAACTCACTATTTTTGGAACGAAATATTTCGATAGGTATATATTGTTTAAACCATTTTTATTAACCAAACTACACCTAAATGTCAGGACATAGTAAATGGTCGACCATAAAAAGGAAGAAGGGAGCTTTAGATGCTAAGCGTTCAAAAATGTTTAGTCGTTTCACCAAGGAAATTGCCATTGCAGTAAAAGAGGGTGGATCAGACCCAGAAGGAAATCCACGATTACGTCTTGCGATTAATAACGCTAAGGGTGTAAACATGCCAAAAGACAACATTCAGCGTGCCATTAGTAAAGCCGATAAGGATGGTGCTGCTTTGCAGGAAATGACTTTTGAAGGATATGGACCAGAGGGTGTACCAATTTTCATTGAATGCTTAACTGACAATAATAACCGAACAATAAGTGCCATCCGATCAATTTTTTCGAAACGGGGAGGTAATCTTGGAACAAACGGATCCCTAAGCTTCCTCTTTAACAGGAAAGGAGTTTTCACTATCCCCAAGGGTGATTTTGTACAGGATGAGTTAGAACTTGAGCTAATTGATGCTGGTGCGGAGGAAATCGAAGTTAACGATGAAACCATTGAGGTTTACACTGCCATGGAAGACTTTGGAAAAATGCAGAAAAAACTTGACGAAATGGGCATTGCACCAGAAAACGCAAGTTTACAAAGGATTCCCAGCGAGTACAAAAAAATTGACGTTAATGCTGCTCTTAAGGTCTTACGCTTAATAGAAGAGTTTGAGGACAATGATGATATTCAAAATGTTTACCATAACATTGAGATGACAGAAGAGCTGCTTAAAGCCATGGAAAGTGAGGATTAACTTTTTTTGCAAATAAATTCAAATGATTATAGCGTTAAAAAGCATTAAATTAGGTTTTAATTTACATCTACACTTTTTAATGGCATCGCTCTTGCATTGCATCTTCCTGAATAAAATTATTATATCAAGTGAAATCAAATAATTGGATTAGTCTTTTTAGTAAGATTTTCATTTACTTAATTCCTGCTTTTTTTGTCATTCTAACAAGTTGTGGAAAAGTTAATGATATTAACATCAAAAGCATAAATGAGGTTAAATTTCGGGGGCTTAAGAAAAACATAATTATGTTAAGTCTTGAAGTTGAGATTGATAATCCAAATACTCGAAAAATCTCCATCACTGACATTGAGTTTAAGGCATGGCTAAACAACAGAGAACTTGGCGATTTCCGTACAACTGAGCATATTAAACTAATACCTTGTTCTCGGCAACCTTACATTGTACCTGTTGAGATTGAATTGATTACTATTGCTGATGCTTTTAGGTTAGCTACTTCTGGTTCTTTCGAAAGTCTATTCGATAAAATTGAAGTGGAAGGATTTATTAAGGGTAAATCGTTCCCTATAAGAAAAAAAATTAAACTAGAACGTCAACCTTTCAGAAACTTGGCTAATTCACTTTAGCAAGAATCTAATCAGGTTTCTGATGCTTTTCAGAAATAATAATCAATGAGTAACTGTTTTTTGTTTATCTCTAAATCAAAAATAGTAACTTTGTAGTTTGATTTCATAATAATTTGCCTATAAAACTTAACCGATACTTAACTACTATTCATGAGAGAAAATATTATTCGCTGGATTTTTTCTACTTTAATACTTACCACCTTATTTGGGGTTTCCCCACTATCTTCCCTCTCTCAGGATCAGTATGGTATAATTCAAAAGCTAGAAGCAAATCACCCTGACATGGGAAGAATTTCAATTAATCAGGACATTCGAATTACCAATCTACTTAACGAATACTATATTCAAAATGCTACAAAACCTGGAATGCAAGGCTTTCGGATAAGAATTTATTTTGATTTAGGACAACAATCGCGAACAAGTTCACAGGAAACCATGGATGAGTTCATGGAGAGTTATCCTGGAATTGCAGTTTACCGTACCTTCGATAGCCCATATTATAAGGTTTCTGTTGGTGATTTTAGAACCCGCGATGAAGCATTAAAATTTTTAAAGACTATCGATAGAAACTACCCTAAAGCATTTATTGTTACCGAGTGGATAAATTTCCCATCTTTGGAATAAATTAAATAATTAATCTTAAACTAATTACAGGTTTATGCTTGCCTTCAAAATAAATCAAATAGACGAAAGCAAAAGCCTCAAAAGCACTATGCAAATTGAAAAAAAGGTTTTGCAAGAAACATTTATGGCTAATAATGGATTTTATAATTTTAAAAACATATTTCGATGTTTTTATAAAAAACAAAGGAGTATTTCACTTTTCTTAGTAAGCATATTTCATCACATAACAATATGTCTGACCAGTTAATGCACGAATGTGGTGTTGCCTTATTACGGCTTCTAAAACCCTTGGAGTACTATCAGCTCAAGTACGGTACTTGGATGTACGGTTTGCAAAAGCTTTACCTGCTGATGGAAAAACAACACAATAGAGGGCAGGATGGTGCTGGTGCTGCTAGCATTAAGTTTTACCTTAAGCCTGGTTATAGATATATTGATAGGGTTCGCAGCAATTCATCCTCTTCAATTCGCGAAGTATTTGATTCAATAAATTCAAATTTTTCAAAGTGGGAAAGCAGACCAGAACTTCTTAACGATGTCGGGTGGGCAAAAGAAAACATTCCTTTTGCTGCAGAACTTTATCTTGGACATCTTCGTTACGGAACATTCGGAAATAACACTCTCGATTACGTACATCCAGTGATGAGAGAGAACAATTGGAAGTCGAGAACTCTTGTAATGGCTGGTAATTTTAACATGACCAATGTTGACGAACTCTTTCAGAGATTGGTAGAGCTTGGTCAACACCCAAAGGACTATTCTGATACCGTTACAATTATAGAAAAGATGGGGCACTTTCTCGACGAGGAGAACCAGCAACTTTTCAGGCAATACAAAAACGAGGGTATTCAAAACCGTGATATTAGCAATTTAATAGCCGAAAATCTTAACGTTGTAAAAATTTTACAGGAAGCCACAAAGGATTTTGATGGAGGTTATGTACTTGCTGGTATGATTGGCCATGGCGATGCCTTTGTGTGTAGAGATCCTTGGGGAATTCGCCCAGCGTTTTACTATGCCGATGAGGAAATAGTAGTGGCTGCATCTGAACGACCTGTTATTCAAACCGTAATGAATATAGGCACCGATTTGGTTAAAGAGATTAAGCCAGGTTATGCACTTACCATCAAACGGAATGGAGAGGTTGGTATGCAAGAAGTTAGGATACCTCAACAACGAAAATCTTGCTCATTCGAACGAATTTATTTTTCGCGAGGAACAGATAGAGACATATACCGTGAAAGAATAAGACTTGGTGAACTTTTAACTCCCGTAATCCTAGAAAAAATTGATTATGACCTTGAGAATACTGTATTCTCTTTTATACCCAACACTGCCGAAACAGCTTTCTATGGAATGCTTAAGGGTGTTGAGGATTATATGCTAAAGGAAAAAGCACAGCTGTTAAAACAAAAAAATGGTTCCCTTTCCGAAAGCGAGATTGAAACCATAATATCTTCTCGTCCTCGTGTCGAAAAAATTGCTGTAAAAGACATAAAGCTGCGAACTTTCATTACAGAGGACAAGGGTCGTGATGACCTGGTTGGACATGTTTATGATATCACTTACGGGACTGTTCGTGAAGGAATTGATAATTTGGTGGTCATCGATGATTCCATTGTACGCGGCACAACGCTAAGGGAAAGTATACTCCGTATACTCGATAGGCTTAAACCAAAACTAATTGTAGTTGTATCTTCATCCCCTCAAATTCGATATCCCGACTGCTATGGCATTGACATGGCCAAACTAGCTGATTTTGTTGCTTTTCGTGCGGCCATTGATTTGCTTAAAGAAAGCGGAAATGAAAGTGTTATTAACTCCGTTTACAAAAACTGCAAAGCTCAGCAGAACCTTCCCAAGGAAGAAATGGTAAACTATGTTAAGGACATATATAGGCCCTTCACTCCCAATCAAATTTCTGATAAAATTGCCCAAATAATAACCCCAAGAGACATGAAGGCCAAAGTAAAAATAGTGTTTCAAACAATTGAAAATCTTCATGTTGCATGCCCAAACGATAAAGGTGATTGGTATTTTACTGGCAATTATCCAACCCCAGGGGGTAACAAAGTGGTAACAAACTCTTTCATAAACTTTATTGAAGGTCGTAACCAAAGGGCTTACTAGTATTTTGTATCATACTTCAATCTATTTACAAAAGGGTCAATACAAACAATATTTGTTTAATACAAATTTTTAGTATTTTTGGGAACTTTTTTTAGCCTACCCAAAAGGGATGGATGTTAGATAAATAATAATCAATATATTGTTAAACAGCAGTAAAGCGAGTTAAATGAAAACCTACCAAACAGATCAAATCAGGAACATTGCCTTGCTGGGCAACACCGGTGCAGGCAAAACTATTTTGGCCGAGAGCATGATGTTCGAAGGCAAGGTAATCGAGCGAAAGGGTACGATTGAAGCCAAAAATACTGTTTCGGATTACACCGAGATAGAACAACAAAACCAACGATCCATTTTCTCTACAGTACTTTACACCGAATTCAAAGATCATAAGGTAAATATAATTGACACTCCAGGCTCCGATGACTTTGTGGGGGGAGTAATCTCAGCATTGAGACCAGCAGATATGGGTGTAATGGTTGTCAACTCTCAGTATGGTGTAGAAGTTGGTACTGAAATATTTGGTCGCCACGCAGAAAAGCTTCACAAACCTTTGATCTTTGCCATAAATCAACTTGATCACGATAAGGCAAACTTTGATCAATCCATTGATTCACTTAAGGTTAGTTTTGGCCCAAAGATCACCATTATTCAGTATCCTGTTAATGCAGGTAGTGATTTCAATACAATAATTGATGTTCTCACCATGAAGATGTATCGTTTCAAAGGCGATACTGGTGAACGTGAAGAACTGGATATCCCAACGGAGGAGATGGATAAAGCAACCGATTTGCATAATACTCTCATTGAAGCAGCAGCCGAGAACGATGAAAGCCTTATGGAAAAATTCTTCGATCAAGGAACTCTTACAGAGGAAGAAATGCGTCAGGGTATCAGAATTGGATTGGTATCGAGAGGTCTATTCCCTGTATTCTGCATATCGAGCAAACGTAACATTGGAACTAAACGTTTACTTGAATTTATAATCAATGTAGGACCTAGCCCCGATAAACTTCCATCAGAAAAATCAACTGAAGGAAAAGAAATTAAATGTGCTTCTAATGAGCCTGCTTCTCTTTTTGTTTTTAAAACTGCCGTAGAATCACACATTGGTGAAATTAACTACTTCAAGGTAATGTCCGGTAAAATTACCGAAGCTATGGATATGATTAATTCAACTAATGATGGCAAGGAGAGAATTTCACAGCTTTTCGTAGTAGCAGGTAAGAACCGACATAAAGTTACTGAACTGGTAGCTGGCGATGTTGGTGCCACTGTTAAGCTAAAAAACACCAAGACTAACCATACCCTTTCTGCTCCTGGCAAGTCCATTGGTTTTGATCTTATGACTTTTCCAAACTCTAAGTATAGAACTGCCATAAAAGCCAAGAACGAATCGGATACTGAAAAACTTGGCGAATACCTCAATAGAGCACATCAAGAAGATCCAACTATTATTATTGAATATTCAAAAGAGTTAAAGCAAATAATTGTTCATGGTCAAGGTGAGCATCATCTGAATATTTTGAAATGGCAATTGCTTAACCTTTACAAGATTGATGTTGATTTTCTACCCCCAAGAATTCCATACCGTGAAACCATTACAAAGCTTGCTCAAGCTGATTATCGCCATAAAAAGCAGAGTGGTGGAGCAGGTCAATTTGGTGAAGTTCACATGGTAGTTGAACCACATGTTGAAGATGCCCCAGATCCTACAAAATATAAAGTTAACGGCAAAGAGATTAACATTAGCGTTCGTGGAAAAGAAGAGGTAAAACTCGAATGGGGCGGTAAATTAATATTCTATAACTGTATTGTTGGCGGATCCATTGATGCCCGTTTCCTTCCTGCTATTCTTAAGGGAATTATGGAAAAGATGGAAGAAGGTCCTCTTACCGGCTCTTACGCCAGAGATATTCGCGTAGCAGTTTACGATGGTAAAATGCACCCCGTTGATTCCAATGAAATTTCTTTTAAACTAGCAGGTCGTAATGCTTTCAAAACTGCCTTTAAAAATGCAGGCCCAAAAATTATGGAACCCATTTATGAAGTAGAAGTAATGGTTCCTGGAGATAAAATGGGCGATGTGATGAGTGACCTTCAAAACCGAAGAGCAATTATTCTTGGCATGGATAGCAAAAAAGGATTTGAGGTTATTAAGGCAAGGGTGCCACTTGCCGAGTTGAATAAATACTCCACAGCTTTATCATCCCTCACCAGCGGTAGAGCTACTTATGATATGAAATTTTCGAGCTATGAACAGGTACCCGCCGATGTTCAGGACAAACTTCTAAAAGCGTACGAAGAAGAATCAGAAGATGAATAGATTTTTTAATTCTTAATATCGGAAACCCCAGATTTTTTTAATCTGGGGTTTCTTTTTCTCTACTTTAAATTATTATCTACTAATAAGTTGAAAAATTTAAGTGATTGGTTCTTCTTTGATATCATAAAAAAGAGTGATCTATAAAATTTCCATTTCAAGTTTTTATTTTATATTTAGAAAAAAAAACTATGGAAAATCTCTTTCTACACTACATGCATGAAAAGGCACGTCGCGAGGAGGAGCAAATTGAGCACGAACTTGGTCCTGTGATCACCATCTCCCGACAATATGGCTGTTTTGGGAGCGAAATAGCACAAAAACTTGCCTATAAGATTAACGAAAAGAAGAATTTAAAAGGGGAAAGAGAGGAGTGGGTCTTTATTAGCCATCAGGTTCTTCACGATGCATCTGAAACCCTAGAAGCCAAACCCGACGAAATATCCCATATTTTTGGAGCAGAGCAAAAATCAGTCTTTGGCGATTTAGTATCCCTCTTCTCAAAGGATAAGTATATCAGTGATATACAAATAAAAAGGACAATTGCTCAGCTTGTTCGTTCTTACTCTGAACAAGGAAATGCAATTATTGTTGGAAGAGCTGGCTGTGTTATTGCTAAACATATAAAACGTTCCGTTCATGTAAAACTAATTGCTCCATTTTGCTGGAGGGTAAACATCATAAAAAACCGATTTAGCATTTCATCCTCCGAAGCAATGGAAAAAGTAAAAGAAACTGACAAGCGAAGGGATACTTTTATGGATTTTTTCCGTGGCAATAAACCCGACTCCGAACTTTTTGACATTATACTAAACAGATCAACCGTAAGTACCGAAGATATTGTTGATCATATCTATAAAATTGGACAGAGCAGAGGCCTTTTCTAGCTATTTTACCGTCATTTTTTTCATTACCTTAGCAGGCAATTGTTGCTGTAATAATTTTAATTTTTTTAAATAAACCTTCATTAACATGAAATGTGCAGAAATTCACACCCCTAAAGGTGTAATGAAGATTAACTTTTTCCATTCCGATGCCCCAAACACTGTGGCAAATTTTATCAAACTCGCCGAATCGGGCTTTTATGATGGGCTTGCTTTCCATCGGGTTATACCAAACTTTGTTATACAAGGCGGTTGCCCATTCTCAAAGGATATGAACGATAGACGAGTAGGCACAGGGGGTCCGGGTTACGCCATCAAATGTGAGTTAACTGGAAACAACCAATATCACGACCGGGGAGTTCTATCAATGGCTCATGCTGGTCGAAATACGGGAGGGTCACAGTTCTTTATTTGCCATAGCCGTGATAATACTAGCCATTTAGATGGAAACCATACATGCTTTGGAAAGGTATATGAAGGGCTTGAAGTAATTGATCAAATAGAGCAAGGCGATGACATTGAAAAAATTGTGATTATTGAGGAGTAGATCTATGTTACTTCTAGTTAGAACGTCCCGAATTAAAATTCGGGACGTTCTTATTTATATCAATTCAAAAAAAATTCTTTCCTTCTATTTATATAAATATCTCTTAATGCTCCTTTTTGGAGTTTTTGTAAATTCCTCTGAATGAATATGAACCTGCGAAACATTCATATAACCAGGGATTTGATCATTAACTTCCTTCTTATATTCATCGTATAACTTCTGCAAATCCTCGTTGGAAAGATTCTCCTTCTGAACATAATCCATATCGGGGTAAATGAGCGCAACCAATTTCTCATTGCGCTGGACAACAACGGTTTCTCCCACACCAAATTTGTTGTTGAATATTGATTCTATTTCCTCGGGATAAATATTCTTACCACTAGCACCAAGAAGTAAACTTTTTATCCGTCCCTTAAGGTAAATATTTCCCAGCTTATCAATTAATCCAAGATCGCCAGTATGGAGCCAACCATCGTTATCAAGCACTTCGTCGGTAGCTTCTTTGTTCTTGTAGTATCCATACATTACATTTTCTCCGCGAACCATGATTTCTCCAGGTATTTTTTCGGGGTCAGTTGAATCAATTTTTATCTCAAGAGTGTCTACAATTCTGCCTGAGGCACCTGCAGGATTCTCTTTCCAATTATTGTAACTGATAAGGGGTCCACATTCTGTCATTCCGTATCCAACAGTAAATGGGAACTTAATCCTCTTAAAAAAGCTTTCAGTCTCTTGATTGAATGCAGCGCCTCCAAGAACCAACTCCCGAAAGTTACCACCAAACGCATTGAAAAGTTTCGCACGAATCTTTTTCAAAATAATGTTGTTAATTCCAGGAATCAATAGAATAACTTTCATTGTGGGCTTGCTGATAACCGGAAGAACCTGTTTCTTAAATATCTTCTCAATTACCAATGGTACTGATAAGATTAGAGAGGGTTTCACTTCATGAAACGCTTGCAAAATAACTTGAGGCGATGGGGTTTTGGTAAGAATTGTAACATCACAACCTAAGGTAAAGGGAAATAGGAACTCAAATGCACATCCAAAAGTATGGGCAAGGGGTAGAAAAGACACTATCCTATCGCCGGGGTTAAGAGGCATGTTCCTTTGAGCATAGCGAATGTTAGCCGCTAAACTATTATGAGGTATCATAACACCCTTTGCAAAGCCTGTTGTTCCAGAAGTATAACTAATAACAGCCAATTTATCGTTCTCAACCTGAGGTAAACGATACTCTTCAGGTTTCAAAGGATTGGTATCGAAAGGTTGATCGAGTTGGGATTCACTAACAGCTTTTGTGAATTGTTCAGATCGCTGTGCTTGAATGGCAAAACCGTTAATCCTTAAAACACCCATTAAAGCAGGCATCTTTTCAAAATCCATGGCTTCAAATAGGCTCTGCTCAGCAAAAAGCAAAATGGAATCGGAATGGTTCACTATTTCCTGAACATCAGCGGGTTTGAAATCTGGAAGGATTGGCACAATCACTGCTCCATAAGATATCGCTGATAAGTATACAGCACACCATCGTGCCGAGTTTTTGCCTAAAAGGGCAATCTTATCGCCATGTTTAATGCCTGCTGTCTGGTAAAATTTATGCATTCGATGCATGATATTGGCGATATCGCTATAGTTTAAGCTATCGCCTTTATAATCGGACAGGGCTTTATTATCCCAATTACTGCGGATACTATCCTCAAGGTACTGAGTTAAGGTTTCTTTTAGCATATTGTTTTAATTTTTAGTCCCATTCAAAATTAAAAAACCTTTTGTAATTCTATGCTAAAAAGCATAGTAATTTTTAAACAAAAGACTGTTTAACTTGAAAAAAGCAAACTGTATAATACTTGCCTTATCAATAACATCGCATTACAAAATGCTTCTTGCTGAACTGAAAGGTTTAATGGTGGGAAGGAAAATTTATCTGAAAAGGTGAAGGAATCCCTTATATCGTCCTTTTCGATATCGAACTCCATCCCAGCCCTCAGCATCAATAATAAAATAGTATACACCCGGAGCTGCATCACCCTTTGTTCCATCTATCTTACCATTCCATCCCTCCCATGTTTTGGGATCACCGGTATAGGAGTAAACTTGATTTCCCCATCGGCTGAAAATTACAATTTTGAAAGTTTTTATAGAAAGGATGTTATCCTCGGGAAGGACAAACTTAAAAACAGGATTTGATCCATTTGGAGTAAAAACGTTGGGAATCGCTGCATCCTTAAAAAAGGATGAGTCCACTACCAGATAAACATTATCGTCAAAAGGTAAAACCACTCTATCAATACAGCCTGAACTAATCTTTTTTGCAGTATGTTCTACTTTATAGTAACCTGGAACCATTAACTCCTTTGGTGGGTATACTTCCTTAGCATTTTCAAAGTACGAGCTATCACTCCAAATAACCTTAGAAGTGAATGGGTAAAGTTTGGTTATCCTATTCATTTTCCAGAAAAGGGAGTCGGCATTTTCAGAGGTACTTTCCAACTTGATCTCCAAAAGAGCTTCTCCTCCAGGATTGTCTCCTCCAGATTCCCAATTGGGAATCCCATCGGTACTTTCATTGATAAATATGTCGAAATCAACCCTGGTTGCAATGGCGGTTATTGCTTCTGTTTCAGCAACCAGATCTCCGCGACCAAAGGGAGTGTGAATTGTTATCTCATAACTTGCATCGTACAAAGGACCGTGTATTGCCTGATTCACTGGGTTTTCAAACTCTAAGTCGATTAAATGTGAGTTTTGGAGAAATGGCAACAGTTCACCTACGGGTACATCATCGGGATTTGATTTGAATGTATACTCCCCAAAATAACCCCGAGGGCCTAAGATGCTAAGAGGAGTATGCGATGTTGCGTAGTAGTTATAGTAGGTAAAATAATTAGAATTTATCTCGTAGAAGTTATCGGGTTTTGAGAACAGCGCTAAAGTTAACCTTTCGCAATTGCTATTCCACATTACCAGCCTATCAATCTCCACATCATCTATCATAATCCATGCAGTATAAATCTCTGTACTATCACCAACTGTAACTTCTACCCTATACCCACCCCTACCGAGGTTGATAATTATTGAATCGACTTCTCCAGGCAATAAGTTGAACTGTCGTTGGGCTGAATTATACCTCCTCCAAGTGTAAGTGGCCTCCGATGAATCAGAAAACTGTGCCCTAAGATTCCCAAGAACTGCATTATCTTCCCATGAAAAGAAAATAAAAATGGAATCCTGCTCCTCCTGAGATGCAAATTGATATTGAGTTATTGTGGCCTTATCGCGACTAGGAGCAAATAACTGAGCCATAACATTATGCTGAACATCTGTTACTGCTAGAACAATTATCAATAGGTAAATTCTCCTAATAATTCGCATCTATAGAGCTATTTTAACTGAAAAAGGGACTACAATGATAGTAATTTTTAAGCAAACAGATATCCGAATATCGTTCTTCCAATGCATATGAACGGTTTTTTTATTCAAGAATTATCTTGTTAACAGTTTTTTATCACAAATAAGATAACCTTTCTATAGTGTTAATAACATTACACTTTTTATTTTGGATTAGAGTTAACCCAAAGGTATTTTTGTGGCTCCTTAAATACAAAATGCAACATGGATTACCTAGAAGGGTTAAACAAAGCGCAGCGCGAGGCAGTTACAACAACAGAGGGCCCTTCATTGGTTATTGCTGCTGCAGGATCGGGAAAAACAAGAGTTTTAACCCTTCGTATTGCCCATTTACTCATGAAAGGCATCCCGCCTTGGAGTATTCTTGCCTTAACCTTTACCAATAAGGCCGCCCGTGAAATGCAGGCACGAATTGCAAAAGTGGTTGACGAAAGAACAGCCAGGCAACTCTGGATGGGAACTTTTCATTCCAAATTCATGCAAATCTTAAGAATGGAAAGCGATAAGCTGGGTTATCCCAAAACATTCACCATATACGATACCACTGACTCAAAGAGTTTAGTATCATCGATAATAAAAGACCTTAACTTAGACAAACAGACTTACAAGGTTAACGAGGTACTCGGAAGGATTTCCTCGGCAAAGAATAACCTAATAACACCCCAGGCATATGCCGCCAACACTCAGCTGGTTGCTTACGATAAACAAACAAGAAAACCCGAGATCGCACGCATTTATGCTCTTTATGCCCAGCGCTGCTATAAGGCTGCCGCCATGGATTTCGATGATTTACTTATCAATACAAATATTCTTTTTCGCGATTTCCCAGAGGTTTTGGCTAAGTATCAAGAGAAATTCAAATACATACTGGTAGATGAATACCAAGATACCAACTATAGCCAGTACCTTATTGTTAAGAAACTTGCAGCTCTGCATCAGAACGTATGCGTGGTGGGCGATGATGCTCAAAGCATTTATTCTTTCAGAGGGGCAAAGATTGAAAACATCCTAAACTTCAGAAACGATTACCCAAACTATAAGCTGTTCAAGCTAGAGCAAAACTATCGATCGACAAAAACCATTGTAAACGCTGCAAACAGCGTAATAGCCAAAAACCAAAAACAAATACAAAAAGTAGCCTTTTCGGCTAATGTTGAAGGCGATAAGGTCAAGGTGATCAAGGCATACAACGATCACGAAGAAGGTTTTCTAGTTGCCAATGCCATAAGTGAAATTATACATCGCGAACATGCCAACTATAATGACTTTGCCGTGCTATACCGCACAAATGCACAGTCGAGAATATTTGAGGAATCGCTTAGGAAGAGAAATATCCCTTACAGGGTATACGGAAGCCTTTCGTTCTACCAACGTAAGGAGATCAAGGATATTCTGGGCTACTTTAGGGTTGCCATAAATCCACACGACGATGAATCAATAAAGCGTATCGTTAACTTTCCAACCCGGGGTATAGGAAGCACCACTATGGAACGGCTGGAAGGACAAGCTAACACCAACGAACAGAGTATATGGACAACCATTGAAAAGTTGCACATTGTAAATCCAGGCCTCAAACCATCTGCATTAAAAAAAATTGGTGAATTCAATGGTATGATCATGGCATTTAGGTCAAAAATTTTTACCACTGATGCCTATGAAGCAGCACGTACGATTGCCTTGGGATCGGGAATTCTCCATGAATTTAAAACTGATAATTCCTTCGAAGGGATATCAAGGCTCCAAAACTTAGAGGAATTGTTAAATGGCATTAAAGAGTTTGTTGATACCCAGAAAAAGGAAGGAATAACAGAAACCATTACACTTGCTGATTATCTTGAAAACGTATCACTTCTAACTGATGCCGATATCGATAAACCCGAGGATATCAATAAGGTTTCCATAATGACTATCCACTCGGCAAAGGGTCTAGAGTTTGATTATGTTTTTATTGCAGGGGTCGAAGAAGATCTCTTCCCCTCGAGAATGTCTTCTGGCACCCCCGATGAACTTGAGGAAGAGCGAAGGCTTTTTTACGTTGCCCTCACCCGAGCCGCAAAACTTGCAACAATTTCACATGCGCAAATCAGGTACAAGTGGGGCGATCTTACAAACTGTATTCCAAGCCGTTTTATAAATGAAATTGATCCTCAGTGGGTTGAAAGCACTGAACTTGAAAAGGAACCGGATGATTTTCCATTAAGCGATGATTTCTTTCAGCAAGGCTTGGATGAAATGAGGCCTGGCTTAAAGTCGTATCAAAGGAAAACCGTTCATGGTACAAAAGAGATCTATGGCAATAGGAGATTGATTCGCATTAAAAATTCATCTTCTGAAGGGATTGCTTCAACTTCATCAAATACTGAAAACAATACCATAAACAATGGTGCTAAAGTAGTTCATGAAAGGTTTGGTATTGGAGTGGTAATGGAAGTTGAAGGTGAAGGTCAAAACCGAAAAGCAACCATCGACTTTACAACTGCAGGTAAAAAAACCCTCCTTCTTAAGTTTGCCAAGCTAAAAATTATAGAATGATCTGTAACTCTTTAATTTTGTTCTTATATTTCAATTCCCATTACTGTTACATCATCAATTTGCTCCACATCATCACCCCCCTGAATCATCCAGTCAATAAGTGTTTTTTCCATAGCTTTGCCCTGCTTAGCTATGGGTAACTTGGATGTTTTGGCTATTAATTCTTTAAATGATTTAGCCATAAATTTTCGGTAATCAGGACCACCAAACTGATCTGAAAATCCATCTGTAAAAAGGTAGAGCCTATCGCCGTCCATCAAATCTATTTCATGATTTGTATATTCATCCATAATAGTATGGATGGCTACAGGCATTTTATCGGCTTTAATCTCATGGAGGGAACTTTCCTCGTAAGTAAAGAATCTGTGTTTAATGTTTTCGTGCAATTTCTCCTTTTCAAATCCCTTGGCATTCTTACGAACAATGTATAGGGGGTTGTTAGCCCCTGCCCAAAGGCATTTCTTTGTTTCAAGATTTAAGGCAATAAGACTCATGTCCATTCCATCCTTTTGTTCATTCTGCTTGCCAGTTTGTTTTAACGCCTCAATAACCGCCTTGCGGAGTTCATTTAATACTATGGCGGCATTGACAACTTCTTCTTTTCTAACAATTTCGTGCAAAAAGGAGATGCCCAGCATACTCATGAAAGCTCCCGGTACACCATGTCCCGTACAATCCACAACGGTAACAATAATCCATTGTCCTACCTTTGATGCCCAGTAAAAATCGCCGCTAACTACATCTCGAGGTCGGAAGATTATAAAATGGTTTGGTAAGTACTCGTTTATCAGATCCTGACTTGGCAGGAGTGCTTGCTGAATTCTCTGAGCATAGTTAATGCTCGATCTAATATCTTCAAGAATATTTTCAATATGCTCTTTTTGCTCTACTACCTCCTTAGTACGCTCTCTAACAATCTCCTCTAATCTTCGATTTTGAGCTTTAAGCCTTCTGATGTTAAACTGTATGATGAAAAAAACCAAAATGATTGATGTAACTGCATAAAGTGCATATGCCCATAAACTCCTGTACCAAGGGGGTAAAATCTTAAAGCCAAACCTAATTTCATTCCCAAATTCATCGTGGATATTCTTTGCTACCATGAACAGTTCATAATCTCCTTCTCTTAAATTTGAAAGTTGAATATTGCCGTGATTTGTCCATCTTGTGTATCCTTTATCAACCCCTTTAAGCATCCATGAGTACTGTGCACCAATTCCATTATCGTGGTATGTTGACGAGATGCTAATGTTTAAAGCATTCATGGAAAAGGGGATAACAAATTGCCTTTCGTTAAGGGGAGCATCTCCATGCCAAATTGTTGAATCGTATCCGATGTTTATGGAACGTAAAAGAAGGTATGGTTTTGCATAGTATGATTTTATAAACTTTTGCTGATTTACAATGGCTAAACCTATATCGCCTCCAACAAATATTTCATCGCCTTGCTTTTCTATTGTGTTTATTCTACCAAGTTGCAATGTAACATAGTCATAATTACTTGGGATGCTATCTCTCATGGAAATGGAGTAAACATGATAATCCATTGCAGCGTATGATTCGTTATGGTCAAAATGAAAAGCTGTTATGGATTTGTCGTAAGATGACTTTGGAAAATCAACAAAGTCAAAATATCCTCGCAAATCATCAATGCCTATGGTACTATCTTTCAATAATGCGTATATCTCTTCGGGATAAACAAATCTCAGCATGCCATCTGAAGAAGCAAAGACAACATCTTCGCCCGCTTTGTATGAACAAATCCAATCAGAGGGCAAACCATCATCTGAGCCCATGTAAAAATCAATGTTATACTTAAGTGTGGGCTCAATTAGAAGCTGAAAAACACCGCTATTTTTTGTTCCTACCCAAATCTCACAAATTTGGTTTAAATCATGAAATTTATAGGCGATTCCATAAGTATCGCCCTTAATTTCATCAATATTTTGAAGTAAGGTTTTGGATTTGCTTTCAATTATCTGAACACCTCTTCTGCCCGCTGAAATAATCCAATCTCGTTCAACAACATATCTCAAACTGCTAGCATTTCGCTGATTGATATTCATGAAATGATTGCCATCGTATAACCATAGCCCATTTTCAGTGGCAATCCATAAGCCTTTTGGTGACCTCTCAATAGCCCAAACGCTTCCACTTCCCTTTGTTTCTGGAACCTCTTCAAAGGCCTTCATCCCAATTGGGTGATTTATAAAAAGGCCAACAGATGTACCAACAAGCAGGTCGTCTCCTATTTTACCTGTTGCTTGAACCGTTCCATACATTCCTGACGATTGATTAAAGTATGAGAATGGGCAAGTATATAGCAGTCTACTGGCTCCTCGTTGAGTGGCAGCCCAAAGATTTCCGTATTCATCCTCAATAATATCCTTTATATCAGATGATAACATTCCTGTATTTTCTGAATATTCAATGATAATATTTAATGATTTATCTAAAATCAAAATTCCATTTTTCATGGTTTTCAGAGCGTAGTTCCCATCGGATAGTTTAATGCCACCAATAATCTCTGCATTTATCAATTTTGTATTATAAGCAATATCTCTCTTTATCTTGGTGAAATTAGCTTTATCCCACATCCATAATCCCTTCTCCAGGGTAACCATTAGCTTTGAATCTTCCTGAAAGGGAAGGATGGCAAATATTCCAATATCGGAAAACATTTGTCCGTTTGGTACAAGTGAAAATTTTATCCCATCGAATTCTAACAAACCAACACCTCTTTCTCTAACAAAAAGTTTTTCATCCGCAACAAAGGCAAGGTGAAATGAATTTTGGGGGTTGACAACAGTAATTGAATCGTTAAAGTAAATGAATAACTTTTCCTCAGCCTGAAATACAATTTGTTGTTTCCAAACCAAAGTTTTCCATATTCTAGAAAAGCCACTTTCGGTTGAAGGCAGTTGTTTCGACAAGGAGTGATATTCCAGTTTACCCAAATCGTTGGCTTTAAGAACTCCAAATTCTCCTTGAGAGCCAACAAAAA
Organism: uncultured Rikenellaceae bacterium; assembly: GCA_964397135.1. Lineage (GTDB taxonomy): Bacteria > Bacteroidota > Bacteroidia > Bacteroidales > Tenuifilaceae > MWFE01. The sequence continues at coordinate 18,761 of CAYNHM010000027.1, read as the reverse complement.
CAGTATTATTATATACAGCAAGAGAAGTAATATGTACACCAGACTTTACAGGGATAAATCTCCAAGATATTCCATCGAACTGAAGTATACCAAAAGCAGTTCCAATATATATCATACCATTATCATCCTCTGCTATAGCATGGGTATAGGATGAGTATTGTTGCCCATACTCAGTAGGAGTATAGTTTGAAATGGGTTGCCGTGTTAACTGCGAAAAAGCAGAGGTGAAAAGAATTACAAGGACTGAGAAAAGAGTAAACTTCTTCACAATAAGTTTGGTTTAACAACTTTTGAAAAAGAAAGGGGTGTTACGAATACAATTTTTCACACCCCTTTATGCAATATTTAGCAATTATTAAATTTCAACTTTATATTCCTTCTTAAGCCATTTTTCTATGTATCCCCTATCAACTTTTCCATAAAAGGAATTAAGGTAATCGTAAACTTCGGAAAGGATAATATCAAAAGATTTTCCCTTAAACTCTTCAAAGATAATGTCAATTTCAGGTTTTAGCTGCTTGCTGCTGACAAAAATTGGTTCAAATGCATTGATTAGTATTGACTCAGGCTGTTCACTCCCTTTCTGATGGTAGTATAAATAAAACTGATTTATATTTTGACTTTCAATGGCTTTTCCATCAACTGTAAAAAGTTCGTTTTTGTCAATAATAAGAGTATCTTGATTAAATGACAACTTTTTGTTAATGATTTCATCATTATAAGTGTATCTGATAAAGAAGAATTTATTATCCTCCATGGGGAATTCAGCTGAACCAACTTTCAGCTTAATGCATTCTATTATTAGCAATTTATCATCAAAAATACTTTTTAGCTCTGCCATATTTGAAACTGCTCCACTACGGGCACTTACTGAACTGATGGCAGGTGCAAAAGCAGCTTTAGAAAAAGCATCGGATGCATTTTGCTCGGTTAACACTACTCGACCTCGCTCTGAGTTTATCATAGCCGCTCTGGAGTTGGGTTTTCTAAAGTCAAAGTTATCATCGCTATATATCTCCACGCCATTTTCAAGGGTAATGTTGGCTTTGGTGGCTACAATCTCGCCATTGACTGTAATTACCTTAAAGGGTAATTGAGCATGCATAATACTCACAATCAAAAAGAGTACTGTAAGAAGAATAAGTTTTTTCATGATCCTAAGGTTTGATTTACTGAAATTTTTCTTTTGATTAAGTTTTCCCCTTTTTTTAGTAACTCATACAAAATTAATACCTTTTTTCTCAAAATGAAACATTTATCTTTAAAAATACATCTACTCCAACAACACAAACGCTGCCCAGAAATAGGGATCGTATTGCTGTCTCATTTTATGCTGAGTTTGGGCAAAAGCCTTCTTCAAATCCTTTTCCTGAACCAGCATAGTGTAAAAATTTTGCATAAACTCAGCCGTTTCCTTATCGGGGACCTGCCACAAACTCATGATCAGAAAGTTGGTACCAGCCATTTTAAAAGCTCTCTGTAAGCCGTAAACACCCTCGCTACCTGCAATATCACCCAGACCTGTTTCGCATGCCGACATCACCACCAGCTTGTTCTTCCTTAAATCAATATTAATAACCTCCAAGGCTGTTAGCACTCCATCGTCACCCTTCACAGCTTTGGTTCCGTTCCAGTAGTCATTTACTCCTGCAAACACAAGACCTGATCGCATTAATGGGTTCTGATTTTGCACAAAGTTGTTTATCCCTAAGCTGGGTGAACCTCCCCGAAACTCTACTTCCCCTACCTCTTTCTCTGACTCAATGATCAATCTAATTTCTTCTGGGTCGGGAAAAAAGAAACCATGTGTGGCAACATGCAACAAATTGCTATTGGGTGCCAGGGATTTGAATTTCTCCTCAGTGGCAAGAGTATCGGTAATCGCTACAACCTGATTAAATTGTCCTTCGAGTAAATTTTTAATCATCAATGTTTCATCCAAGGTACCCTTGAGGTAATTCCAGGTTTCACCTGTACTAGGCATTGTTGAATAGGTTATGCCACCAAATAGTCCAATGGCCATATCCTGGTCAACAATCAGCTTATCATCGCTAATAACGTTTGCCGTTGTACTTAAAATATGCAGATCATTGTCATCGATTAGGTAACTATTTGAATTTGAACTTATGGCTGAGAAAGCAATCTTATGAAGTAATCCCGTTGGTGAGATATAAACAACTTTAACGCCCTTAAGGTAAAACTCCATTGGCCTCCAAATTAAATTGTACAAGCTGGTATTCTGCTGATCATTTTTACCATATATACTATTAATATACTGAAAGTTGTTCCCCGCATAGCTACCTATTATATTCTTAAGTTCTTTCTCTTCAAACAGAGGAACCATCAGTGGATTTTCGCAATCTGGTGTAACAATTAATGCACAGTACATAATGCTATCGCGTCCGTGTACAAAGTGAGTAAATTCAATTGCTGCTTCCCCTTCCTTGAGTCCCTGCTTTACCGCAGTCCATTCAATTCTAAGCGATTTCTCTAAATCACTGAATTCAGATGAACCCCTAACCAGTGATCTTTCCAGCTCGTTGGCCTTTTTTTCCAAATCTTCTGGGCTTGCCGTACGCTCTTCGATGGGTAAAGTATAAAGTTTTACTACTTCCTGCTTAATCTGTATCCATTGCTCAAAAAGTTCAATGAGCTTTTCGTCTTTGCTGCCTAGGATGGCATTACGCATAGCAGTGCTAGATTTTAACAAAATCCCCTTATTTTTAAGGATGTTGTTATACACTTCCTGTGTAATATTAGGATTGGCATCCTTCCTTTGCAAGGTAAAAGAGTGAAACCGATCAAAATCCTCAGAAACTGTTCTGAAGAACATCTCCTTTTCACTCTCTGAAAGAATAGAAAAATTACGATTAATGTCCTTGTGGTTCATGTTGATCACATTCAGATGTGCTTCTTCTGCCCACTCGGGTACAAAAGTTGCATTGTGAGCCCAGGCTAGTTGCCTGTATGCTTCCTTGATAACGCTTTGCATGTCTATTTCTTTGGCAATCTCTAGGCTTCGAGTCGCATAATCAATAGCAGAATTGTAATCATACACCTCTAGTTTGAGTGCTGCAAGGCTTCCTAATGCTAAAGCAGTGCCTTGTTTATCGTTTATCTCTTGGCTTATGTTATACGATCGATTGTAAAATTCTTCGGCTTTCACATAATTTTTCAAATGCTTATAAACATTACCCATATTCATAAGACTTGTTGACAAGCCAAGTTTATCCTCTGAGTTTTGCTTTATGGCAAGCGATTTTTCGTAGAACTCATTGGCCTTATCATAATCGCCCGACTGTTCATAAATTACGCCTAAATTATTGTACCCATACGAGGCACCCTCCTGGTTGTTTATTTCCAGGTAAATCTCTAATGCCTTTTGGTATGAGTTACGGGCTTTGGGAAGATCTCCCAACTGCCGGAAAACAACCCCCAAATTGTTGTGAACAGCTGCCATTCCCTCCTTGTTGCCCATTTCACCTACAATTTTAAGGGCTCTTTCGTAATGCGAAACGGCTTTCGGGAAATCTCCGGTGATCTGATGTATTAACCCCATATTATTTAGGCACACCGATGCCTGATTCAGATTGTCAATTTCAATATAAAAATCCAGCGCTTTCTGATAGTTTTCAAGGGCAATTGTATATTGCATTTGCATTCGGTATATGTCTGCAATACCCTGATAGGAATCAGCCATACTATGGGTATCTAAAGAATTATTATCAATATTGGTTCTAAAGAACTCCATGGCGGTGAAGTACCGCTGCTCCTTAATAAAAGTTTTTCCAATTAACACGTTAACATTAGCGAGTCCAGAATTATCATTTATTTGCTGAAAAAGTTTCATGGCTTCCTGATAGTACTCTCGTGCTTTATCGAAGTTGTTAATTCGTTCCTGAATATCTGCTATGCTGATGTAGGATTGGGCCATTGTTTTAGGATTACCAACTTGTCTTCCCAAAGCCAAGTACCTTTCAAGGTAATCTGAAGACTTCGCAAAATTTTCCAGCTGATAGTTTATATTACTCAAGTTAATTAGAGCATCGAAAACAACCTGTTCTCGTCCAATTTTCAGTGCTATCGATAAAGTTTCTTCCCAATATTGCAGGGATTTATTTAAATCTTGAAGGCTATAATAAATTGTTGCAAGATTATTCAATGCTAAAACCTCTTCGCTTTCACTTTGAATGCTTCTTGAGAGTTCTAGTAAGTGCTTGTAGTACATAAGCGCATTTTCCATGTTGCCATTTTTATAGCTAATAGCACCAAGGTTCGTCAAACAAAGGGCTACTTTCTCCTTGTTATTAACCTGCAGGGCAACTTCTAGCGCTCTATTCCAAAAAGGGTTTGCCTTTTCAACTTCCTCCATCTGCATGTACAAGGCCGCAATGTTAATAAGATCTTCAAGGGTTTCGAGCGGAGTAATTGATTGTTCCTGAATTTTGAGTAGCTGTTCATAAAAATCTGTGGCCAGGTAATAATTCCCTTGATTTGCGTTTAATGCCCCTAGATTGCCTAAGCAGTATATAATGCCCTTTTCATCATTAAACTCTTTGTAAATAGAGAGCGATTTTTCGAAGTACTCGGCAGCTTTTCCCAGCTTTTTGTCCTTGGCAAACGCAACGGCTAAATTATCAGAAGCATAGAGTGCTAATTGGTTTTGCCCTAACCTTATTGCTAGCTCAACAGCCAATGATAAATTTTTACATCCTTGTTCAACAGATTTTTTTTGTACCAATAAAAGTCCCGAACGGGCTAAAGCCACTGTAAGATAGTATTTCTCAGCATCGATGGCAACATCCAGCCATTGAGACATGAATAATGAATCGTGTACTTGAACAGGGACTATTGAATTGTACCAGTACAATGCACTATCGGAATTAATGGCTTGAAACTGATCGCCAATTTCCAACTTAATGTGCATTTGTGCAGCGGGGTTGGATTGAAGTTTAAGTGATGATTTTAGCTCTTCTATACCTTGCTGACCAACGCCATGAAGACTTGATAAGGCAATAAATGCCAATGAAAGAAATAGTTGCTTTACCATATTTAGGCTTATTTAAAAAATCAAATTTTTCGTTTCAAAATCTGTGTAGCATACAAATAATTTTCAAAATCATTAACTCTAATTAAGCTAAGTTAATAATAAACTTAAAATAGCTATATACAGAAATTTATTAATCATCAAATAAATATCAAGCTGATTATTTACTTCTTTAAAAAAAATTACATTAGTTTATTTACCTTCGTTTTATCTTTGTTTGAATCAATTGTTTTTGTTATTTTAGTTGAAATTTTTGATCTTTCTCATCAGTTTCTAAAAACTTACATCCAAATGCCACTCACAAAAAGACTAAAATATGCGATCATATTCATGAGCGCAATATTTTTTTTACTCACATTTCCATTCAGCAATCTTTCTGCCCAGGTTTCTGAACCACAGAAAATTGGAAATTGGGAAAATGTTCAGGGATTCACCATTAACCAAAATGAGGATTACATGGTTTTATCGTTAATGGTAATTGGGCGAAACCAACTTTTTGAGACCCGAATTGAAAATGGAGTTTGGACCGAATTACAACCCATAAATAAAATCAACAAGCACCATGGAGATGGCTATGATGTCGATGGCCCATCGCTAAATTATAATGGAATGTATTTATTTTTTCATGCCAACTTTCCCGATTCAAAGGGTGGATTCGATATTTACTATTCCAAAAAGGGTCCAGATGGCTGGGGTGAACCCATTAATATTGGTAGTCCAATTAATACTTCTTCAGACGAAATGTACCCAAGCATAACTCCCGGAGAGGATAGGGTTTTCTTTTCACATAGGAAAAATGAGGAAAACATAAAAAAACCAAAGGATACCCCTCAATGCCAAGTTATTTTTTCGTCAACAAAAAATGTTAATAGTTCATGGGAAGATCCTGCACCTCTTCACGATGGGATTAATAGGAACTGTGAGTTTTGTGCTAATGTTTCAATTGATGGTCGAACAGTTTTCTTTTCTTCCATAGAACCAGAAACATACCGCGAAGGTTATAATATTTACCTCACACGAGAAGTACTTCAAGACAACTGGCTTGTTCCCATAAAAATTGACAATGCAGCATCTGAAGCCACAAATATTAACCCTGTTTTTGTGAATGGTCATGTATATTTCCTTCGGAAATGGCAAGCACGCCGGCAGGAATTTGGCAGCATTTTCAAAGTAGAAGTACCCGAAAGTTTTTACCCACAAAAAACCCTGACCTCAAAAGGAAGAATAATTTCTCAAGCCACTGGTAATCCTATAGATGCAAGTCTTACTGTTTTTGAGCCAACCACTCTGAAGGTTTTGGGAACCTATTACAGTGATGCACAAACTGGATATTTTGAATTGCCCTTGCTTGATGGATATAACTATATTGTTGATGTGCGAAAGCGTGGTTTTTCTTTTGCAAGTTTTATGGTTGATTATAGAGATAGTGACAAAAAATATGCACCTGAGCAGGTTGACCTTTTTGAAAGGATTGAATTAGTTGTATCTGTTTATGACAGTGAAATTTTCAGACCGCTCGATGCAAAAGTTACTGTTGAAAACATAAAACAAAAGGGACAGTACTTTTCTGGCAATCTAGTTGAACCAGGTATATATTCTTTCTCCTTACCCTTGGGCTATGAATACTTAGTAAACGCTTCTGCCGATTGGTTTGGAGAGAACTCATTCAAATTGGATGTATCTGATGATGTTATTTTCCGAAGGTTCGAAAGAACACTCCCCCTTGAAGCGAATAAAAGATCCTTTGAAATTCTTATTGCAGATTCCGAAACCGAGGAAGGACTTGCTGCAGAGGTACTAATCAGGAACCTTAATCGCGACGAAACCATAATTTTCTCAGCTGAGGATGTGAAAAATGGAAAGGTAACTGCAATGCTTAGAGAGGGTGATGAGTATGAATTCACTATTCGTGGTGCACAGGGCTACTCTTTTCACAATCAGGTTGTTGATCTCAGCAAACAGGAGTCCTCTACGCTTACCGCTGAGTTGGTCCCGCTAAAAGCACAAACCTCCATACGATTGAATAATATCAATTTTGGCTCAAACTCTGCTGAATTAACATCAGAATCGTTCCCTGAACTTGATAGAGTAATTACCCTAATGAAAGATAACCCAAATATTGTTATCGAATTATCTGCTCATACAGATAATGTTGGGAATGCCAGCTATAATCTTTTACTATCAGAAAAACGAGCCCAAGCTGTAGTTAGATATTTATTGGATTTCGAAGTACCCAATGATAGAATTGTCGCTAAAGGATACGGTCTAAAAAAACCTATGGTACCAAATACTTCTGATGAAAATAGAGCACTTAACCGCCGTGTTGAGTTTAAAATAATAGACATTATTGAAGGCGAAGAAATTGAAGAGATTTAACCCATTGGTTACTATGAAAAATATACGAATCTTATAATGCATTAAAAAAAACCAGTCATGATATCTCCCAATAAAAACATACGCCAAGCATTAATCTTGTGCATTATATTGCTGATGTCCAGCAATACTATTTCTTTTTCTCAAGAAGTCAAATACGAAGATATCTATAGCCAGATTGGAACCCTAAAGCCTCAACAGCTTTTCTTTAGACTTTACCTTTATCAAAATCAAAATCCACACTTTGCTAATACATATGTTCAACTTGGTTATACAGCAGAACAAGTTTTAAGCGAATTAGATCCTCTACGTGATTTTGAGCTTGCAAACTATTGGGTAGGCAATGCAGTACTTTACTACTCTCTTTTCTCTCGGTTTCTTGATGCTAACGAAGTAAGGCGAAATAGAGAATTTTACTCCAACTTACCCATCGAAACAGCGGGAAAAAGAATTGAAAATGAAGATGTATTAAGCTATGTTAATCAGAGAAGTATTTTCTTCAACAACTATAAGGATTCGGTTACTCTAATATACAAGGCATTAGAGAAATCAAAGGATCACTACAACAACTGTGTTAAGATATTCAACCAAATCAATGAAAATTATGATAACCTAAACGATTTACTTCTACTCACCAACCCTACTTTATTAAAAACCTTAGAATCTCTGAAAGAAGAATATTCTCAGAGCATAGAATCGTTCAACAACTATAAATCTCTAATAAATGCTTATCCAATTGAAGGGCACAATCAGGTTTATAAGCTTAAAGTGATTGAGACCTATCGCCTTGATGGGATTACCAATAGTGATTTTCTAAAGGACACCTTCGATCTTTGGGATTATGGAAAATGGACTAAAAATATTTTGCAAGTGTACAATAGTGATATAGTTCCATTACGTAATGAGATAGCATCTATTCAAAAAATGTTTACTGATAATCGAAGAAAGATATCTCTAAGTGAAAGCATTGGCCCAGATGAAACATTTGCTTCTTTTGACGATTTGTTTCTTTTTAGGCTAGGAAAGTACGATAACAATTCTCTGGTAAGAGAACTATTTCGATACCTTGAAGGGAGACAGGACTTTCTCATTATCGAAAAATCTCCTTTAAACAACTCCATCGACAGTACTTCTGATTTGATGAATCGAAAGTTAAGATACTACCATCGATTATCGCAACAGCTGATTTCAACAGAAAAACTGCTAAACACATACAGAGTTGCCATCAATCAAGAAAGGATAAGTCGTTTTAATGAGTTTTTCATTCAACAATACGGAGGTGAAACCGGTCTAATTCGGTTTGCCAATCAGGAAAAACAGTTCCTTGATCAAACCATAAATTATGCTTTGAATAACCTTAATGTTTATCTTGAAAAAGAAACAAATTATAGGAGCATGCTAGGTTATTCCACTGGTGCTCGTGGGGTATCCATACCTCTATACCCAGTACCTTTTCACAGTCCCGATTTTAAAACTCAAACCTATCTCACAAAGTATGTGTTTGACATTCAAGGAGAACCAAAATATTCATCTGGTTCTATCCAAAGGACCAGTCGAAGTCCAATGGCTTTTGTTGCAAAAGTAGATGCTAACAAAAAGGTTGAATGGGTTCGTGAGGTTGGGGCAAAAGGTAGAGATGCTTTGCCCAAAGGTGATGCTGCAACCCATGTTAAAGGATTCGATCAGGGTTGCATGGCTATAGTTAGTGGGAATATATCTGAGGATGAATATAGCAATAGGTTAATCAGGCTAGATGATAAAGGAAGGGATGTGTTCGACAAAAAAATTGATATAAGTGCACCACCTGTTTTCTTCGATTTCGATGATATTAATCAGATATGTCTAATTGGTTTTGGAAATAATAATAACGATACTCTTGATATTTACAACGGGTTTACTATCACAAAAACTGATTCATTGGGAAACATTCAATGGCAAACACAAATTGATCTACAAGGACAACTGATTGACATGATTCGTACTGAGGGTAAATACTTGGCGTTTTTCAACTTTATCTCAATGGAAATAAATGGGAATAAGGTAAATGCTGGCAATGATGATCAGCATATGGCTCATGTAATTGTTGAATTTTCAGAAGAAGGAAAATTTATAAGACATACCCCAATCCTTTCCAATGAAAGTTTCTGTATTAATCGTATTTTTAGCATCTCAAGTAATGAAATTAACCTTTTGGGTTATAGTAATGGAATAAACCAATCGACAAGCGAGTTTAAATACCTTATCATTACTTCCCAAGGTGAAATAATATACAAAAACTTCGAGGATCAATAATGTTTAAGTAAACTTTGTGGTAGCAAAATATTGGATCTTTTAATAATTTATACTTTTTCATGTTTTATTGACGTTATTATAAGTTAGCTTTTTAGAATTCAGTTAATCTTCATTTTGGTATTTTTTTTGTTGAAATTAAATTTTAAAAATTAACAATTATTCGAATAAAAATGAGACTAAAAACAACCATCCTTTTACTTTTAATATCAGCCTCTTTATTTGCGCTTTCTCAGGAATCCAAAACGGTTAGCGTTGAGAAGAACAGATTTAACCTTGTTGAAGAGATGACCCTTAAAGATCAGATGCTCGATACGATTTTTTATAAAGGTAGGGTATACTTTAAGGACGGAAACTACACAGAGGCGTATCTAAATTATAATTTACTAACTAACAGTATCTTTTTTCTAAATGATGAGAAAAAAGCTTTTCAGCTTGTGGGATTACCTGAAATTTCTACCATCATATACGGGAAAAGAACATTTCTTCCCATAAACTCAAAAGAAGTTGCTGAAGTAATTGAGACCCTCAATGGCCAAGTTCAACTCTTACTAAATCGAAAGGTTGAAATTAAAAACACTGCTGAATACAGGGGCGCTTATGGTACTTCTACTGCAACATCATCTGTAACCCGGGTTAACGCATGGGATGATGTAGGCGCTCATATCCCAATAGATAGGGCAGTAAATATTGAAATATCCCTTAAATCTCAATACCTTCTTAAAAAAAATGATAAAATAGTTCCCATAAATAGAATAAGAGACCTTCGAAAAATCTATCCCGATAAATGGGAACAGCTAAAAGAATTTGTTCAAACCAATAATTTTAAGTTCAACAACAAAAATGACGTGGTAAGCATTATTAAATTCTGCAATGAATAGATAAGGTTTTAAATGCTATTGATTTATTTTAACTCCTATTATTAGGAGTTTTTTTTATTATTATTTGAAAGATTTTTTTAAAAAAATTTCGATTATAAGAAAAGTATATTTTATTCGCATTTTCAATTATCTTTTTTAAATTTTGTAAGCTTCTTGATTTAGAATTAGCAATATCTAAATGTAGTTTAAGGTCGTTCAATTTTAGTATATTTGTACCACCTTAACAATCTCCGATAAATAAAATTTTCAAGCAAAAAAAACTGCACCATGTCAAAAATACTTGTAATAGATGATGAACGGGCAATTCGGAATACTCTCAAAGAAATCTTGGAGTATGAAAAACATGAGGTTGACCTAGCCGAAGATGGTATTTCAGGAATTGAACTTTTTCAAAAAAATAATTACGACGTGGTTCTGTGCGATATTAAAATGCCACAAATGGATGGCATTGAAGTTCTCGATCAACTTCAAAACCAATCTTCAGAAATTCCTGTAATAATGATTTCTGGACATGGAAATATCGACACCGCAGTGGAAGCCATAAAAAAGGGTGCTTTTGATTTCATTGAAAAACCACTAGACCTCAACCGTATACTCATCACCATTCGAAATGCTACCGATAAAACTACGCTAATTAAAGAAACTAAAATTCTCAAAAAGCAAGTTAATAAAACGTTCGACATCGTTGGCGAATCTCAAGCAATACAAAAGGTAAAGGAGATAATCGATCGGGTTGCAACTACTGATGCAAGGGTTTTAATTACAGGAGCCAATGGAACGGGTAAAGAACTGGTTGCTCGTTGGCTTCACGAAAAAAGTAACCGTGCCGATATGCCTTTTGTTGAGGTTAACTGTGCTGCAATACCATCCGAACTTATTGAAAGTGAACTCTTCGGCCACGAAAAGGGAGCATTTACTTCAGCCATTAAGCAACGTAAAGGTAAATTTGAACAAGCCGATGGCGGCACTCTTTTTATGGACGAAATAGGCGATATGAGTTTAAGCGCACAGGCGAAGGTACTCCGAGCACTTCAGGAAAACAAGATTACTCGCGTAGGCAGTGACAAAGATATTAATGTACATGTAAGAATAATAGCTGCAACGAACAAGAACCTTCAAGAAGAGATTGAGGCAGGCAGGTTTAGGGAAGACCTATATCACCGCTTAAGTGTAATCATTATACATGTGCCTGCACTTAATGAACGTTTAGATGACATTCCCATTCTGGCAAGGCATTTTATTGATCTAATTTGCGAAGAGTACGGAATGCCTTCAAAAAAAATTACCGAAGATGCAATATTAGCACTTCAAGAAAACTTGTGGACTGGAAATATCCGAGAATTTAGAAATGTTATTGAACGGCTAATTATACTTTGTGACAAGGAAATCACTGGAAAAGATGTAAAATCATTCTCACAGCCAATATTCAAGTAGTAGAATACAATTAATTCTTAAAAAAGAAGCAAGCCGATGATTGATTTAGGCTATCGTCTGTTTGCTCTTCAACCAGTTTGGTGTCAATTTGATCAACAAAAATATCAGCCAAACTTAAGAAAGGTGGAATCTTATTACCATACTTTCGGGCAGGAAAATAAACCACTTGCTGATAAAAGTAGTTGGGATTTCCTGACATGTATATATCCCCAATTAGGTATAATATGGTTTTTGTGTCACGCATTTATGTTCAATAATTCATAACAATAAAAATCAATACAATATAACAACTTTTTTTTCATTCTGCAATACTCAATCAACTAATTTTTAGATGATCTAGGTCATTTTTTGCATTTTTTAAGATATAAGCTAAAAATTGCTGGAGCTTATTAGTACTATAGGGTTATACTACGACAATTCTATAGTGCTTATCGGGATAAACTTCTCGCCCCATCCCCTGGATACAG
>CAYNHM010000027.1:0-6170 GCA_964397135.1 uncultured Rikenellaceae bacterium | reverse complement strand
AAAAAACTCTGGATTTCACCAGAGTTTCATACCCTTTTGGGTGGAAGATGGGGCTTCCCGATACAGCTTCGCTTTTCGGGATAAACTTCTCGCCCCATCCCCTGGATACAGAAAAAACTCTGGATTTCACCAGAGTTTCATACCCTTTTGGGTGGAAGATGGGGCTCGAACCCACGACCTTCGGAACCACAATCCGACGCTCTAACCAGCTGAGCTACATCCACCATTTTGCGGATGCAAATATAGAAACTTTTTTTATTACTGTTTATATCCAAAAAGTCATTTTTTTCCGTTTTAAAATTCAATCATACAAATTTAAGTTTGCTCTAGTAATTAATGCTTGTATTGACCAAATTTCAATATTATTCATAAATTGCAGCATTAACTAGCAATGGTCAATCTAAAAAAAATATCGATAAATAATACGACAAGCCTACAGGCATTCCAAATAATACGTTACATCGCATTAATTGGAATAAGCATTTTCTTTACCAAATTTGGGTTAAGTCGAGAAGAAATAGGAATATATGAGACTGTTCTCTTCATTTCGGGGCTTCTCACATCTTTTTGGGTTTCGGGTTTAATCCAAGCAATGCTCCCAATCATAAAAACAAAAACGGATGAAAAAGGCTCTGGCCTTTTCAACGCATTTATTGTGATTCTAATACTATCATTTGTCACCCTGTTTGTTGGATTGGCTTTTGAGCCAGTTTTAAGAAAACTAGATAGCATAAGTTTATTTCAATATTATCAACTAGCAATTCTATACACAGCAATAAGCGCACCCGGGAACATAATAGAGTATATTTACTTACTAAATAATAAATTCAAGAGCATTATCAACTATGGAATTGTAATTTTCACGATTCAAATTGCCTCTATATGCATTGCACTAATATTTGGTTTTGGTATAGTTGGAGCCATTTATGCCCTTTTGGGTACAGCTATTCTTAAATTTCTATGGGCAATATACTTAATTGTTAAGTATTCAAAAATTTGCATTTCAATACCGTTTATTAAACATTTCATTTCTTTGGGATTTCCTTTAATGGGAAAATTCCTTCTTAGTGGTTCAGCAACATACATAGATGGGTTAATTATTACTTCAAGATTTAACTTGAGTGCTTTTGCCATTTTTCGATTTGGAGCACGTGATCTGCCCTTGGTTACTCTTATGTCGAATGGTTTAAGCAACTCGATGCTTCCTGATTTTGCCATTAAGGAAAAAATTAAGAAAACGATGCAACTACTTAAGCATAGAACACAGTGGCACATGCATCTACTATTTCCCATTACTATGGTTACAATCTTACTCAGCAAACCATTGTTTCCTATCGTTTTCAATGCAGATTTTAAGGATAGTGCAGAAATATTTATGATCTATCTTCTTACCATAAGCAGTAGGATGGTCTTCCCCCAAACAGTGGCAATAGGATTAGGAAAAACTAAAGCTTTACTGGGAATATCTATTGTTGAACTTTTTATTAATGTTTCATTAAGCCTACTATTTGTTCAATGGATGGGTATTGTAGGAGTAGCCTGGGCAACAGTTATTGCCTTTTGGGTTGAAAAAGTTCTTATATCTTTTTACCTTTACATTCGTTTAGGGATTAAGCCATCGGAGTATACTCCAATCAAGGAATACTTACTTTATACCATTTTAATGGCTTTGGTTTTTGTGGTAACGTTATTATGGATGTAACATTGCTTTTTTTATAAAACATTAATGTCAACAGAGAAAGAAATTGACAAAATCATTAATGATATTAAAAGACTACGCAACGGTGAGTTGGTTAGTTTTTTAAGTCAATCTGGTATTTTTTACAAAATTGCTTATGGTGTAACAATCCCTGAACTTAAAGAAATTGCACAATCCCATTATGGTAATCATCCGCTTGCCATGCAACTTTTTGAACAGGAAATCAGAGAATGTAAAATATTAGCATCTATGATTGATGATCCTTCTATGGTAACAGGTGAACAGATAGACACATGGGCACAAAGCTTCACCAACCACGAGATTGTTGAACAGGTTTGCAGCAACCTATTCTGGAAATCGGAATATGCCCTCTCGCGCAGCATGGAATGGTGTCTTAGCGGTGATGAATTACTTCAAAAAGGGGGACTTATTATTGCTGCCCGAGCGGCAAGCAATCAAGGAATAAGTGATTCAATCTTTGAACCTTATATCGAAATCATTGAAAATTTCGATGACACCCAAATATCACAAAATAAAAGCACAACAGCCTTTACCCTTAGGCAGATTGCTTCACGAAGCAATAACCTTAACACAATGGTATTAAATGCTGCAAAACAAATGTCCGAATCAGTAAATGAACATAGGGCTTGGGTTGGCAATCAGCTAATATTTGAACTTGATGATATGGAAGGGTAATAGTCTTCCTTTTCCCTAGGTTAATTTGACGTTCATCAAATGATTCATTGCATTCATTGAAAAACCAATTAATAAAATAGGTGTTTATGGATTTTTTTTTAGCTTTATTCCGCTGAAAAATAGTATGCTTATGAAAGCCATAAAAAGACTTATAAAGCATTTTAAATTCATAAACATCTTAATAAATCCCTTTTTCCATGCTATTCTTGTATTCGGAATAGTTATTTATATTCTTTTCCCATTAACCCAAAAATATCAAATTGAACTTTTTACAACCGGTGTATTAAGTACCCGTGAGAATACCATACTTTTCGATGATCTTAATGGAGATGGGAATTCAGAGATGATTACCTTAGGTATAAACTTACTGGGAAATGTTTGTGCTTTTGTTTACGAGCAAAATGATAAGTTAATAGATCAGTGGAATTTTAAAGGGAAATTTTTAAATCCAAATCAAGTTGGTCTTTTTACTGGCTCCCATAATCCCAGCGAAATAAAAAAGGTTTACATTTTCACTCAGCATCACGATAGCATTTTCTTAAATGCCTTCGATCCCTTGGGTACAAAAAAAATCGTTTTTCAAAACCTATTTGTTTGTAAGGTTGGCACCGGAGGTGATGCATTTGATGCTACGGCATTTTTCCATGGATGGTTCGATTTTCACGAATTAGGCTATAACCAAGCCTTGTTTAGCTTAAATGCCGGACATTCGCAGAAACCGAGGCAACTATTTATTTTTGATCCAATTACATTTAATCTGCATGCTTCACTATCGGATGGTACACCAAAGCATACCACTGAATTGTACCATAGATCTTCTGATTCAAGCCTCTTTATTATTACCAAAACACCTGCTGTGTCAAACATTCCCGATTCATCAAGTGAGGTTTATCACGACCGTATCAGCTGGTTATTCATATACGATAAAAACCTTAAGCCCATAATAGAACCAATCCCTTTTGATAAACCCAGATCTAGACTAACCCACTTCTATTACACTAACCAAAAGGGTGTTGATGACAACTTAGGGTCATATATTTACCATAGCGATTATGGCTGGCAAATGGATTTCTTTGCTCTTGATACGGAATTTAATGTTGTGAGCCTTGACGCTGAATACAAATACAATTTCAGGGAATTAATATCATGGCGATCATCGATTCATAAAGCCCGATGGGAGAATAATAACTATTGCATTATATTTACTGACAAAGGGTGGATCATACCAATAAGCAAGAGCAACAATAAGGTTATTGCTCAGAAGCCCATAGAAACACCAATAGGGGTATTTTGCGTAGCAGAAATTAACAACGAGAACCAACTGCTTACGATATACAGCCTTGAGAATGAATTATGGTTATCCACCCCTGATTTAAAACACCCTGCCAAAATTGATATGCCTTCCATGTATGCCATTCCCGATGCCATATTTCGTTTTTCTGGTGTCTATTCAATGGATGGAAAAAGCATGCCAGTTTTTAACATTGGTAAATTATGGTTTGCTGCTCAAATTGTAAAAAATCCATTGTATACTTTTCGGGTTATCATCTATTTGTTAATCTTTTTAAGCATATACGGGTTCATCCTATTAATTAGATTTTCACAAAAGTATCAAACTCAACGCAGACAAAAGAATGAGCAGGAGATGGCTCGACTTCAACTGCAGGTAATAAAAAACCAGATTGATCCTCATTTTACACTCAACATTCTCAACAATATTAGCAGCGTTATCTTCACAAATCAAAAGGAATTAGCCTTTGAATTCTACAACAAATTTACCCAGCTAATCAAAAGAGTACTTACCAATTCAGGAAAACTATTTACCACCTTAGAAGAAGATTTAAAGTTCATCGAAAACTACCTTTCACTTGAAAAGTTAAGGCTAAACAACGACCTAGACTATGAAATTGTTGTAGACAGTGAAATTCATGTGAATGAAATTAATCTACCCAGAATGCTTCTTTTCACATTCGTTGAAAATGCTATTAAGCATGGCCTTTGTCTTAAAACTGATAACAGAAAATTGTACATTTCCATAACAAAAAAAGGAGAGCTTATTTACGCAACCATTGAGGACAATGGTATTGGACGAGAGAAAGCAAAAGAATTGGGCACTACTGGAACAGGCAAGGGCTTAAGTATTGTGGACCAAATAATTGAAATATACAAAAAAATATCGCACCAACATATTTCATATACTATTGAGGATATCAACTACACCCCTGAAAATTTTGGCACAAGAGTGATTATTGAAATGGAAATGGATAATCTCGTGAAGAAGGATTCAAAAGAATAAAAATTAATTATCAAATTTCAACCTCTTAGTTTTGCCTACGTCTTTTATCAAATTGCTTCAATATTCTTGTACTGATTTATACCCTTTTATACTGTTAATTTGGCACTACCCTTTACTTGGTACAGGAATTGTGTTTATGCACTTCGAATAAATAATCACAAAAAAATAATCATGTTTAGATCGTCAAACCCTGCTCTAAGCGAGCAGATATTTGTTAAGCAAAGAACCGCAGCCACTTCTTCGGAAGTAATGACCATTGAGGGAACTAAATACAAAACTATGCTTATGCTAGGGCTTGTTGTCCTTGGTGCAATATATACCTGGCGCCTTGCTTTTATTGAATCTCCCTCGGTAATGACATGGATGCTCATTGGTGGGATTGGTGGATTTGTCACTGCTCTTGTAACCGTATTCTCACCTAAAAGTGCACCCATAACTGCACCAATTTACTCGGTTCTAGAAGGATTACTTCTGGGAGGGCTATCAGCCATAATGGCAGCACAGTACGGTCTAGGAATTATTACTCAAGCAGTTGGATTAACCTTTGCCACCTTTTTCTTTATGCTAATCCTTTACCGTTCGGGCACCATTGAGGTTACGGCTAAGTTCCGCATGGCGGTTTTTGCAGCCACTGGAGCCATTGCTTTAATGTACTTCATTTCTTTCATAATGAGCATTTTTGGTGTTTCAATTGGTTTCATTCACGATGGGGGAATACTAAGCATCATCATCAGCCTAGTGGTAATAGGCGTTGCTGCTCTGAACCTTGTTCTCGATTTCGATTTCATTGAACAAAGTGCAACTGCTGGTTCCCCAAAATACATGGAATGGTATGGTGCATTTGGGTTGATGGTAACGCTTATTTGGCTATACATTGAGTTTTTAAGATTACTTTCGAAGTTTAACAGAAGGAGCTAAGACAAAAAACTGTATAAAAAAATATCACTGTTATTTTGTTATTATGTTTAATGTTAATAATTTTGCAGCCCATAATTCAGGTAAAAAGTTAAAAAAGATTAATACTTGCAAAATGAAAAAGGAAATACATCCCAAGAATTACCGACTGGTGGCGTTCAAGGACATGTCGAATGAGCATGTTTTCATCACCAAATCGACAGTAAACACAAAGGAAACCCTTGAGGTTGATGGAGTAGAGTACCCATTGGTTAAAGTTGAAATTTCGAACACATCGCATCCATTCTATACCGGTAAAATGAAGTTGGTTGACACTGCAGGACGCGTTGACAAGTTCATGTCGAAGTACAAAAAACATCTTGACAAGAAGACTAAGTAAACCATCAATTCCAACAAATTCAGTCAATACTTGGGAATTGAATACATACACATTGAAAGCTCCTCAGGGAGCTTTTTTTATTGGCACATATGTCATTTTCCTTATAATGGTATAACTTTGTAATTTACATCGTAAAATTAAGTCAATGGAAAAACATGTAATTCTCTTTGACGACTCAAGATGGG
>CAYNHM010000026.1:0-56658 GCA_964397135.1 uncultured Rikenellaceae bacterium | reverse complement strand
GTATCACCCCCTACTTCAGCATAGTTTAATCTAACCTTACCGAATGATAATAAGTTATTACCCTTCAGGGCACCAAGTTCTGAGAAAATAAAACTTGTGGTAATGCTAGGGTAAGAATATTGGTTATTTCCTTCTCCCAGTGCAGAAGTCCAGTCAGTACGGAAGGTAGCATCAACATAGATCATGCTACGATAACCAAGGGTTAAACTACCAAAAGTACTGTTTACCCTTTTATTTTCCAGGTAGTAGTATGGAACTGCTGTAACAACAGAGTTGCTTAGATGATACCAGTTACTGAGAAGTAGTCCACCTTGAGTGTAGCCACCAGTTCGGCTAAATTCATATTCCATTCTATTGGCTCCAAGCATGGCATTTAGAGTAATATCATCGGTAATATTCTTGTCAATTAAGAACATTCCTTCGTAGTTCATCTCTGTGCGTACCCTTTGGTTTATCGTATAACCTGATTCGGCCTGTGAACCAACTGCCACCCTGGTTTCAGCATTAAAATTATAATGATCCATATTGATTCTTGTGCGGAATTTAAGCCAGCTAAATAGGTTCAGACTAAAACCAATATTTCCGTAAACCCTATTACGTAAATCCTCGGGATAGTTTTCGAAATACGACCAGTATGGGTTATCGGAGTATACGGGTGTAGGGTTGCTCCACGAAGTTCTATTCCAAGTTCTTTGTGTTCCATCGGGGTTTTTGTATTCACTCATCTCTTTGTAGTCGAGTTGATTCTGACCCCATTGATTCATACGCATAACTGGGTTGTGATCTCCGTAACCATGCTCTGGGCGTCCTTTACCCCAGGTACGTACATAGTTAAATGTTGTAAAAGCTTCCAGATACTTACTAAATTTTCCGGTACCGTTAAAGTTTACAGCATTCCTTGTAATATTATTATTAGGAGTGTAACCATCAATGGACATATTTGTGTATGATAATCTGAAATCTCCCATTTCGTTTCCTCCAACCACAGCTACTGAATTTGTATAAGAAATTCCTGTGTCGAACATGCTTAAATGATTATTATCAGGATATACCCATGGTTTAGGAACCAGGTAGTTTTTGCTATCCCACTCATCGAAAGAGTTCCAAGCAAGTACTAAAATATTTGGGTCATATTTTGGTCCCCAACTCTCATCAAGGGCAAAATCAGGAATTCTATAAATTGTTCCATTAATCTCTGCAGTCTCAAATCCATCCAGTGAAGTTGCACCTGAAGCAATACTTCCTCCACCATAAACTTTCTGGTGAGCTGGACTATAGGCTACATTTTCGAAAGTAACACCAGAGTTGAAAGTAACACCAAGCCCTTTCTGTGCTTTTCCTTTTTTTGTTGTTATAAGTACTACTCCGTTCAAAGCTCTCGATCCATAGAGCGCACTTGCTGCAGCACCTTTAAGAACAGAGATTGATTCAACATCGTCGGGGTTGATGTCCTGGGCCATGTTTCCAAAGTCAACACCACCAGCACCACGAGCAGCATCTGCTGAGTGATAGCTTGAGTTATCGATGGCTACCCCATCAACTACAAAAAGAGGACTGTTATTACCAGTAACAGAAGCAATACCACGGATGACGATATTTGCCGAACCACCTGTATTTCCACTGGAACCAGTAATTTGAACTCCAGCAATTTTACCGGTTAGTGAGTTCAGTACGTTTGTTTGTCCAACCTGCTTGATGTCATCACCTTGTACCTCCTGAATGGAGTATCCCAGCGCTTTCTTCTCGCGTGAGATACCGAGGGCAGTAACCACGATTTCCTCCAGGGTAACAAATTCTGATTCAAGAGCAACATCAATAACAGTTCTCCCTGCAATTTCCACTTCAGTGGTAGCAATACCAACGAATGAAAAAACAAGGGTTGTTGCTGTTTGCGGAACGCCCAAGGAGTACTTTCCATCCGCATCGGAGGAAGTACCAATGGTTGTTCCTTTTACCTGTACGGATGCTCCAGGAATGGGCATCCCATCCTCGGCACTGGTTACAGTACCGGTAATTTGCACAGTTTGCGCATGTAGAAAATTAAGACCTACAAACGCAATCAATGCAAGGAATACGCATAGTCTTTTCATAGAATAAGATTTAGGGTTTGTTAAATAGAGTTAATAACATGTGCAAATTTATGAATCGATACTTCAAATGCAAACGATTACAGAGAAAAAATTAAAAATGAAAAAAAATTAACAATCAATTATTAAGTTGAATAAGCATTAGATTTCTATTAATAATTATGTAACGTGTTTATCGTCAATTAAATAAAATATTGTTTCTCTAATTAAGGATCTTTTTTAAAAAAAAAAAAAAACAGCGATTTACGCTGCTTTTTTAATGATTTGCGAATATTATCCGCCAAAATCGTCAAATGCAATCATCTCATCAGGAACACCAAGATCGTAAAGCATCTTGAAAACAGCTTCGTTCATCATAGGTGGTCCACAAAGGTAATATTCTATATCTTCGGGTGCATCATTGTTGGTTAAGTAGTTATCAAGAATTACCTGATGAATGAATCCTGTGTAGCCATCCCAATTGTCCTCTGACTTAGGCTCAGAGAGAGCTATATGGAAGGTAAAGTTGGGAAATTTCTTCTCAATCGCCCTGAAATGCTCCTCATAGAAAATTTCTCTTCTGGAACGAGCTCCGTACCAGAAACTAGCTTTACGTCCAGTTTTTAATGTGTTAAAAAGATGGAAGATGTGCGATCGCATGGGAGCCATACCAGCTCCACCACCTATAAACATCATCTCATTTTCGGTATCTTTAATAAAGAACTCGCCATACGGACCACTGATAAAGACCTTGTCACCAGGTTTGCGTGAGAAGATAAAGCTTGAGCAAACCCCCGGATTTACATTCATAAATGTGTTTTTAGTTCTGTCCCATGGTGGGGTTGCAATTCGCACGTTTAGCATAATAATTTCATTCTCAGCGGGGTGGCTAGCCATTGAGTAAGCCCTATATGTTTCCTCTGAATTCTTCATCTTCAGATCCCACATCTTGAACTTGTCCCATTCGTCACGAAATTCTTCATCAACAAATATATCCTTGGAAAAATCTACCTCAATCTTGGGTACATCGATTTGTATGTAACCTCCAGAACGGAACTCTAGCTTTTCTCCCTCAGGTAATTTAACCACAAATTCTTTGATGAAAGTAGCAACATTCCTATTTGAAACAACCTCACACTCCCATTTTTTAATGCCCATTACCTCTTCGGGTACTTTGATTTTTATATCCTCGCGAATTTTTACCTGGCAACCCAGCCTCCACTGTTCCATTTGTTGACGTCGTGTAAAGTATCCCACTTCAGTGGGTAGAATTGTTCCTCCCCCTTCGAGCACTTGGCACTTACACATGGCGCAGGTTCCACCTCCACCGCATGCCGAAGGAAGATAAATACCATTATTACTAAGTGTAGTAAGCACAGTGCTACCTGGCTCTACCTTTATTTCTCTTTCGTCGTTAATGGTTAGGGTAACTTCTCCCTGAGGAGTTAACTTCTTCTTTGCAAATAGCAAAAGAGCGACCAGCAAGCTTATAACAACTAAGAAAACAAGAATAGCCGAAAGTATAATTGAAAAGTTTGATGCTAAAAGTATCATATTGTTAGTATTTCAATTTTTTACAATTTTATCCCCATAAAGGTCATAAAGGCTATACCCATAAGCCCTGTGATTATAAACGTTATACCCAAGCCGCGAAGTGGAGCAGGTACGTTAGAATACTTAAGTTTTTCCCTTATTGCAGCTATTCCAACAATGGCTAGGAACCATCCAACACCAGAACCCAAACCAAATACGGTTGCCTCAGTTAGATTTACATATTCTCGTTCCTGCATAAACAGTGATCCACCTAGAATTGCACAGTTTACGGCTATAAGGGGCAAAAATATTCCTAAGGAATTGTAAAGAGCAGGCGAGAACTTTTCGATGATCATTTCCACCAGTTGAACCATGGAAGCAATAACTGCTATGAACATGATAAACGAGAGGAAACTTAGATCCATATTGGCTAGGGCAGGACTAAGCCATGCAAGAGCACCTGATGATAGTAGGTAATTGTTTATAAGATAGTTAACTGGTACAGTAATGCCCAACACGAAGATTACTGCTATGCCCAATCCTGTTGATGTCTTCACCGTTTTCGATACTGCTAGATAAGAACACATACCCAGAAAGTATGCGAATATCATGTTGTCGACAAAAATAGACTTAACAAAAATGCTAGCTAGATTTTCCATATTCTAGAGTATTTCAATTTATTCTTTTTCAATTAATTCTCTGGTTCTGCTTCGCTGAATCCAAATAATAATCCCCACAATTATTAGAGCCATTGGGGGCAAAATGAAAAGTCCATTATTCTCGTAAAAACCACCATTTTTAATGTAAAATGAGTCGGGTATTATTCTGTAGTCCCAAAGAGTTCCCGAACCAAGCAACTCTCGGAAAAAACCTACTATTACTAGTATTATACCATACCCAATTCCATTGCCAAGCCCATCGAGGGTTGAAGGCCAGGGCTTATTTCCAAGGGCAAAGGCTTCGAGTCGTCCCATGATGATGCAGTTGGTAATGATTAGACCAACGAAAACCGAAAGTTGCTTACTTACATCGTAGGCAAATGCTTTGAGGATTTCATCGACTAAAATTACTAACGAGGCAATTATTACAAGCTGGACGATAATTCTGATTCGGGAGGGAATAGTATTCCTTAATAGCGATGTTATCACATTTGCAATTGTTAAAACAGCGATGACCGAAATAGCCATAACAACCGATGGTTCCAATTTTACAGTGACAGCTAAAGCGGAGCAGATGCCTAAAACAAGTACTGTAATTGGGTTATTTCGGTTTAAAGGATCAGTTATCAGCTTTACATTCTTTGCTGAGAACAAAGGTTCACTTTCAATCTTCACGCTCATGGTTCAGTGCTTTTGATTTAGTAAAAAAATTTTGATAATTTTTAAGGCAATCCTTAATCATATCCTCAAGCCCCTGGCTTGTTATGGTTCCTCCCGAAACAGCATCAACGCCATGAATATCGTCTGATTGAGTTCCACCTTTAACTACTGCTATGGATACAAAATTACCATCTTGGAATATTTGTTTACCTTTAAATTGAGATTGGAAATCGGTGGTTGCTATTTCGGCTCCCAGTCCTGGTGTTTCAGATTTGTGGGCAAAAGATGCTCCAAAAATAGTGTTAAAATCATCGTTGAGCGAAATATAACCCCAAATTGGACCCCAAAGACCTCTACCAAGTAATGGTAATATATATTTAAGAGATCCATCATCCATTTGTGCTACGTAAACAGGAAGATTTTGCTCAGTGGCAGGTTTCGAAAACTCTAACTTTAGGTTAATGTCAAAGGGATCAACCCCTTCTACCATTTCGCCATTATTGTTTACCGCAAATTGATCAACTATGACCCTGTTAAACTCATTTTCCACGTATTCGTGTTTATTCTTGGCAGTGGTAACTTCGTCTGCTCCCCCAACCGATTTAAGGATATCTAACCTTTTCTCAGTTTCGATATTCTTCTGTTGGAATGGCTTAAGTGCGGTTGAAGCCAAGGAGAGCAGCGCTGCAACCACAATTACCATTATGGAGGAGTAAACGAATATGTATGTATTGCTCTGTTTGTTCATAACCATATTTTTTAGCTGGATTGGGCAACCTTAGCTGCACGTTTTAGACGTTTTTTAATATTAGCTTGTATAACGTAATGATCTATTAAGGGTGCAAAAGCATTCATTAAAAGTATGGATAACATCATCCCTTCGGGATAGGCAGGGTTTACCACCCTAACCAAAACGGCTAGTATACCAATAAGAAAACCGTATATCCATTTTCCTCTTTCGGTTTGTGAGGCGGTTACAGGATCGGTAGCCATGAAAACTGCGCCGAAGGCAAAACCTCCCATAATTATGTGCTGCCATGCTGGTATCTCCATAAATGGATTAACAGCAAATGCGTTGAATATTAATCCCATTACTAGCCCCCCCGCAACAGTGGATGTTATTATTTTCCAACTACCTATTCCTGTGAATATTAGTATGATGGCTCCAAGAAGAATGGCAAGGGTTGAAGTCTCACCAATGGAGCCTGGGATAATACCTAAAAACATGTCCCATGATGATGGAATTTTATCAATCTGGTATGCTGCAGCATGTGCCAGAGGTGTTGCTCCCGAAAAACCATCCACAATCCCTTCTCCTTTTGTTAAGCCTGATACCCAAACGTAATCGCCGCTCATGTGCGATGGATAGGCGAAGAAAAGGAATGCACGGGCAAGAAGAGCGGGGTTAAATATGTTCATACCGGTGCCTCCAAAAACTTCCTTTCCGATAACAACAGTAAAAGCTGTTGCCAATGCAACCATCCATAAGGGAATATCAACAGGTACAATCAGTGGGATTAACATTCCGGTAACCAAGAAACCCTCGTTAACCTCATGCTTACGTATTTGGGCAAATGCAAATTCAATGCTAAGCCCTACAACATATGAAACAATAATGATGGGAACCACTTTTATGAATCCGTAGAGAAAAACACTCCAGAAATCTGTAGATCCGTGAGTAGCCATAGCATTCTGATAACCAACATTCCACATGCCAAATAGCAGGGCGGGCATAAGTGCCATCACAACAATGATCATTGTTCGTTTCATATCAATTGCATCACGAATATGGCTCCCTTTATTTGTAACCTTATTGGGTACGAAAAGAAAAGTTTCGAAGGCGTCGAAAGTGGAATGAAACATCTCCAGCTTACCTCCCTTCTCGAAATGGGGTTTAATTTTATCGACTATGTTTCGAAGTGCTTTCATTATTTGGCATTTATAAGTGCATATCAAGTTATACAATAGACAATTTCTGAATAATTAGCCCAACTCTTTGATCATCAAATCAATTCCTTCTCGAATAATAGATTGAACTTCAGTTTTTGAAGTACAAACATACTCACAAAGGGCAAAATCTTCCTCTGCGACCTCGTAGATTCCAAGGTTTTCCATTTTATCAATGTCCTTCGCAAGAATTGCTTTAATAAGATGAACCGGGAAAATATCCATAGGTAGTACTTTCTCGAACTGCCCTGTCATCACATAGGCTCTTTCGCCTCCATTGAGGTTAGTATGTACATAATATTTTTTCCATGGAGTAAGCCATGAAAAGAAAGTATGCGACATGCTAAATTTCCCAAAACCAGGATTAGCCCATCCCATGAATTCATAGTGGTTTCCCTCTGGAATCACGGTTACCATATTGTCATAAAAACCGAGGAATCCATTTTCACTAATCTTGTTACCGGTTAGAACATTACCGCTTATGAAGCGAAGCTTATCTGGAGATTGGGCTAAATTATCTTTAACAATATTTTTAATGGATGCACCAGTTTTAAGGATAAAGTATCGAGGTTTAAGTACCTCCGAACCAGCAAGGGCAATAACTTTTGTGGCATCGTAAATACCCTTAATAAATAATCGTCCAATAATTATAATATCCAAGGGATTCACCACCCAAACAACCTCTCCCTTATTGATAGGATCGATATGGTGTATTTGAACTCCCACATTTCCTGTGGGATGTGGTCCGGAAAATTTATTTATTTGCACACCCTTGGCTTTGCAGAATACATTACTAGGAGGATAATCGGCATTTACATTGAGGTGAATTTTACCACTGGTAAGCTTGGAAAGCGCATCGACACCTGCTTGAAATGCTTCAACTTCATCCATTACTGAAAAATCAATATCTGGAGATAAAGGAGCGGTATCAAATGTTGAGATATGAATTGCTTTTGGAGTATCTTTTGGGTTAGCAACAATAAAATAGGGGCGTTGCCTTACGGTTGGCCACAGCCCACTTTTAAGCATCTTACCGATGATCTCATCCCGAGAAAGTAGCTTAGGATCTTCTGTTCCAAAATTCTCATATTCCTGCTCTGGATCAGGTATAATAATAACCTCAAGAATTCTTCTTTGCTCACCACGCTTAACCAAATGAACCTCTCCGCTTATAGGTGAGGTGAAGACAATCTCAGGATGGTACTTGTCGAAGAAAATGGGGGACCCTGCTTTAACCCTATCACCCTCCTTGACACTAAGTTTTGGAGTAGTGCCAGGAAAATCAGTAGGTTTAATTGCATATGCTTCAGCCTGTTCTGCTCGTGTAAATACCTTTTCGGATTCGCCTTTTAAGGGAATGTTCAAGCCTTTTCGAATCTTATATACCTTTGGCATGATTATGGATTTATGTTAACAGAAAACAAAGTTAAAAAAATAAATCATCTTGATCTTTAAAATTAGAAACGACAAATATAATATTCAACATGTTTTAATATTTAATTAAACAGAGAAATGTTAATTCATTTCTCAAACAATTTTATTATATTTTGTCGGTAATTAAATCAAAAAAAACTTATAAAATTCCAAGTTTTACAATTCATCAGGTTTTGTTACGTTACTTTTACACATCTAAAAAATATCAATGAAAAGATTTCCTGTTGATACAACACTTCAAATTTTAAGTTTTTTGCTGCTATTGTTTTTTTGTTATCCAACAAATAACATCAAAGCGCAAAAAAATGTTCAAACCAATGGCAGTAGTACATTGGAATATAATAAATCGTCGAATATTAAATCTATTAAGTTACACAGGTTGGGATGGGAACTATCTGAACCTGCCATTGAATTGAATGCAAATGATAAGTTACAAGTTAGCTTTGATGATATCTCAGGGAATCCGGAAACCTATTCATACTCTTTAATTCACTGCGATTCGGAATGGAATCCTTCCCCTATCTTCATAAATGATTTTATGGAAGGTTTTGAGGTAAACGAAGTAAAGGATTTCAGTTTTTCCTCAGGAACAATCATGGATTACATGCATTTTCGATTGGAAATTCCTAACCAGGATATACGACTAAAAATTTCAGGCAACTATCTGTTAAGAATTTTCAGCACATATAATCCTGAGGAGGTTTTGATACAAAGACGTTTTATTGTGTTTGAATCCCTTTTGTCCATTTCAGCACAAATCCGCCAACCATCAACAGGAGAATATCGTTATAGCGGGCAACAAATTGATTTAAAAATAAATACAACTGGAATTAGAATCTCGGACCCTCACTCCGAAATAAAGACCAATGTTTGTCAGAATTATCTATTTCAGGGTTGTTCCCAAAACATAAAACCTACTTATATCAAGAACGGTGAGTTAGACTATTCGCATCCTGATGCTTTGATTTTCCAAGGGGTGAATGAATTTAGGCTTTTCGATACCAGAAATATTAGGCAACAGGGTCAAGGGGTTTTATCTATAGATTATTACGGGGGAGTTTTTCAGGTACTCCTAAAACCTGATGAAAACCGTCGGAGACAAAAATATTCTTACTACTCCGATTTAAACGGAAGGTATGTTGTGGGTCTGGAAAGAAGTTCACAAAGCCATATCGAGGCCGATTATCTGTGGACATACTTTACCCTGAAAGCACCATTGGAGTTGGATGAAGGTAAAAGCGTTTACCTATTTGGTGAGCTTACCGGCTGGCAAATAAGCCCTGATAATCGTTTAGAGTATAATTATCAAAGGCAGACTTATGAAACCAGACTTTTACTTAAACAGGGAGCATATAGCTATCGCTATGTATTGGCAGATAATAAAACCGGGGAGGTGGATGTCACC
Organism: uncultured Rikenellaceae bacterium; assembly: GCA_964397135.1. GTDB lineage: Bacteria > Bacteroidota > Bacteroidia > Bacteroidales > Tenuifilaceae > MWFE01. Next base: position 46,954 of record CAYNHM010000026.1, on the reverse strand, counting down.
CATTTTGAAGGAAGCCATTTTGATACAGAAAACACTTATATGGTATTGGTATACTATAAACCCCTTGGAACTAGGTACGAAAGAATTATTGGCTATCAGAGGTTAAGTACAACTAAATGATTAATGAGATTGTTGTACACAATAATTATATTTTTAACTCATTTCTTTTAAGGCTTGCTGTGATCTGGTGTGATCGGGATTGACTTTGAGTGCAGAGTTAAAATGTTTTCGAGCCAAGGTTTTATTTCCTCTGTTTTTTTCAATCATTCCTAAATAGTAATAAGCTTCCCCAATATTCTTGTCTGCCATGTCAGGGTTTTCTCCAATGTAGGAATTCAAATATTTAACCCCATTTTCACTATGCTTTTCGCCGCTAAAGGATGCCATTCTTCCTGCAACGAGCAGCAAATTTCGATTGGTTGGGAATCGCTCAATAGCTTTTTCGTAAACATCCATAGCCTCATCAAACTTTGATTGCGATTGGTAAACCGAAGCCAGGGAGTAATGGTATTTAACGCTGTCGGGAGATATGTTTAGGGCCTTTTTATAGTTTGATTCGGCATCTGAGTATTTTTCCTCTGCATGGGCAATCAATCCAATGGCTCTGTAACCATCTGCCTTGCTTCGTTTCATTATGCTATTGGCAAGAGCAATTGCCTTGTCGCTTCCGCCGCCCATAAACCCAGGCGCCTGCATGTAGTAACCAATGAGCATTAATGGGGTGTTCATGTCCATTGGGTTTAGCCTAATGGCCTCCTCCATGTGTTTTCGAAGGGTTGGAGCCATGGTTGCCTGGCTAAACTTGTTTGCTTTAGTAATAATATTGCCCAAGGCATTTACCATGGCTACATGGTATTTTGCAACCTCGGTATTAACCGATAATGCTTGCTTAAGGTATTCCTCCGCTTTTATGAAATCTTGCTTATGCATTGATATTAAGCCCATATGATAGCGACTCTCCGCGTAGTGTTTGTTGTCTTTGGCAAAAGCATTAAATACTTTATACGCCTCATCGTAATCTTTCTGGCTGTAAAGTGTAAGTGCGTGGTTGAAATTTTGAGCGAAGCAAATGCTGGCATACGTAAATAAAGCGGCTAAAAGAACTACTAATCTCATTTCCAATAAAGTTAAAATATTACCCAAAAATAGTGAGAAGAAGACAAGTTAACCCTTTTTCATTGTTAATAAAAGCTATTGAGCCAACCTTTTCAATGCGCTCTCCTTATAGCTACGGCCAATTGGTATTTGCTTATCGCCAATATTCACATTGCAATGGGTAAATGCTGAGATATATTTCGTGTTTACAATGAAAGAACGATGTATCCTTAGTATGTTGTCGAAATGGTGTAGCTGATCCCCTAATGCGTTTAATCTTGTGTAACACACAAGTTTGCCCTGTGTTGTATGGACTTTAACATAATCGTCTAAACTCTCGATGTAGAGAATATCGTCCACCTTGATCTTATGGTTCTTCTTCTCGGATTTTAGAACGATAAAATTGGGTTCATTCTCATCATGTCCTTCGTTTACAGCTCTTTTTTGCTGATCGAGAAACTTATTTATGGCCTTAAGGAATCTTTCAAATGGAATTGGTTTTACCAGGTAATCCAAGGCATCAACCTCAAAGGCATCGGCCGCATAGTTGCGATAAGCTGTGGTAAAGATTACTGTTGGGGGTTTGGTTATCGACTTGATAAATTCAAGCCCGTTGATGCCGGGCATTTGAATATCGAGAAATATCAAATCAATCGGTTGCTGATGAAGAATCTTTAATGCATCTATGGCATTTGTAAATCCACCAACATTCTTAAACTCCTCAAATTTCTCGAGATAGCTGCCTATCACTCTTATAGCAATGGGTTCATCGTCGATAATGATGCACGAGTATTGGGTGTTTTTCATTTTCACTCAATTTCCAGATGAAGCGATACGATAAACTGGTTGTTTTCTGTGGTTATTATAAGTTTATGCTTGTTTCTGTAGAGCAAATTTAATCGTTCCTCAACATTTTTCAACCCAATTCCTGTGGATGTCGAATCAGATAGAGTAAAGTAGTTGTTAACCACCATAAAATCAATGCTTTTATTTATTGATATCAAGCTGATTGAGATGTTGCTCTCGCCCGAGTTACGATTGGCCCCATGTTTAAAGGCATTCTCCACGAAGGAGAAAAGGATCAATGGAGCGATGGTTTGATTATCAATAGAATCGGGGAAATTGATATTTAGCTTTAGCCTATTATCGAATCGTATTGTCTCGAGATCGATGTAGTTGCGGATAAATTGAACCTCTTTTTTTAGGGGCACTTTCTCCTGATTGCACTCGTAGAGCATGTAGTCGAGCAGGGCAGAAAGTTTCAGAATCACCTCTGGAGTTTCATCCGATCGTTCCATCCAAAGACCGTAAAGGTTGTTGAGCATATTGAAAAGGAAATGTGGCTGAAGCTGTCCCTGTAGCAGTTTTAGCTGCGCCTCTTTCAGCTTAAGTTCAGTTTCGACCTTCTGTTGCGAGATTCTCTCGTGCTCCATCTGCTTGGTAAACGTTTCCTTAACGAAATGGACGATGGATGCAAAAAGCGTAATTAGGTAACTACCAGAAATTAAAAGGATTAAATCGGTAAAGCTAGGAAGTGCGGTGCCGTGAAAATAGCTTGCAGTGTACCAAAGTATTAAAAACAAACACAGAAAAATTATCCATATGGTGATGCTAATGGCAAACACCAGAAGGTAGAGAAAAAGCGAGTATCTTCTTGCAAAAAGAAAATTTGGGATAAGGTACTTGTTGATTACCAGTGTTAGGAAAAAGCTCATGGTTGCTAGGGTGAGAACAACCACAATCCGAATGTTTAAATCGTAAGTTCTACTGCTAAACACAAAGAATAGAATTAACGTGGCGAATACCCAGTAAAGGGGTTGCCAAATCTTTTTGTGCCGATTGAGAAAATTAATGTTTTCGATCCTTGTTTCCATAGTGAATTCAAAGATAAAGGCTATTGTTTAATATCGAACTATATCTTGTGTAATTTCGGCGAACAGAAGTTTTTTACCCCTAAAGCGTGTTTTTTATGCGTAAACGCATTTCCTTTGCTGTTGGGGGAGGAGGATTTGCTGTTGGCCTAAAAAGTTTTTTTTCAAACTTTCGGCGCATCAACTTTGGCCAAGTATTAACCTAAAATTATTAGCCATGTTGTATCAAAATCTTGTTGAAGGAGGCCTACTGTTTATGCTTCCAATTTACATCCTTTGGGTTGTTGTTATTGCCCTAAATCTTGCGCTTATATACCGATTGGCGGTAAAGAAGACAGGCGATTCAAAGCGAATTAAGGAGTTGATCCTTTTCCTTGGTAGTTTGGCATTTCTCTGGGGAATTCTGGGACAAGTTACAGGAATGATTCAAGCGCTGGCTTGCGTTGAAGCTGTTGGCGACATTTCTCCTGCGTTAATTGCGGGAGGGTTTAAAGTTTCGTTGCTGGCCCCAGTTTACGGATTCGTGCTTTTCATTTTCTCGTTTGTATCGTGGTTTGCCTTTAGAAGGCTTGATAAATAACCCTGTAGTAAATGAAGCATTACTGCCCCGAAATTTTCCATTTTAAAAAAGGGAGATTTCGGGGCTTGTTTTTTTTGACTATTTATGGATATGCCTTTCAATTATTTCAAATTAGTTCATATCAAGTATTTTTTTTTATTTCTTGAACAGTTAGTTTTGCTTGGTGTAAATTTCTTGTGATTTGTTTAAACGAATAAAATAGTTGGTAAAAAAACGCCCTTGTATTAAATAACTACTAATTTAGCTCAACCAAAAATTCCTTTAAACCACTTTTCTTAAACCAAAAACAAACCCTAATGAAAAAACTCTATGCGCTCGTTATAAGTGCTTTACTAATGCCGTTAAGTTTAATGGGGCAGGTACCCAATGGCATTAACTACCAAGCAATTATTCGTAACACATCTGGGGAAATAATGCCCATTCACGAGGTTGAACTGGAGATTTCCATTTTACATCAGTCGGTGTCAGGAGAAGAAGTTTTTTCTGAAATTCACAATGTAACAACAAATCTTCAGGGTTTGGTTAACATCACGATTGGTTCAATCAATTCCATTGAATTTTTGGAAATCGATTGGTCGGATCCCCCATACTTTATTTCGGTTACAATCGATGATACTCATCTGGGAACGTCACAGATTTTAAGCGTTCCTTACGCCTTGTTTGCCAATACTGCAGGAAAGGCGATGAGCCTAGAATACGATAATATTTTAAACAAACCCGAGTTTCTATTTTTTTGGGCCGATCGAGATGGAGATGGTTATGGCGATCCCTACAGTGCAATTTATGCTCCTTTTGCACCCGATGGATATGTAATAAACTCTGACGATTGCAACGATAACTCTATTAGCATAAATCCCGGTGAAGTTGAAGTTGTAGATGGAATTGATAATGATTGCGATGGTTTTATTGATTGTGATGATCCAGACATTGCAGATACATCAGAATGTTTGGATTCTGATGGAGATGGTACAGCGAATGAGTACGATAACTGCCCAGATATTTATAACCCCGACCAGCAAGACACTGATGGCGATGGGTTGGGCGATGCCTGCGACCCGGATGACGATAATGATGATGTTTTGGATATAGATGATAATTGCCCTTATGTATTTAACCCCGATCAGCAAAACACCGATGGCGATGGGTTAGGAGATGCCTGCGACCCGGATGACGACAATGATGGAATAATGGATGCGTTTGATAATTGTCCTTTAGTTCCTAACCAGGATCAACACGATTTTGATAGCGATGGCATAGGCGATGCCTGTGATCCCGACGATGACAATGATGGAATTCTGGATGTGTTTGATAATTGCCCTTATGTATATAACCCCGAACAGCAAGACACCGATGGAGATGGTATGGGAGATTCCTGCGATCCTGACATTGACAATGATGGGGTTCTAAATGAGTATGATAATTGCCCTTATGTATTTAACCCTGATCAGTTGGATACCGATGGGAATGGTGTAGGGGATGCCTGCGATGATGAAATCATTTATTGTTTTGTGAATGGGGATTGCCCTGTAGGATTTATTTGTTCTGTTGAGGGAATTTGCGTGCCCGAGCCACCTGAAGAAGATTGCAGCGATGGAGTGGACAATGATGGTGATGGCTTTATCGATTGCGATGATCCCGATTGTGACTCAGAATGTGGAACAAACAATGATATTGATGGTGATGGAGTTCACAATATTATAGATAATTGCCCGAATACTCCAAATCCAGATCAGCTTGATAGCGATGGCGATGGAATTGGCGATGCATGTGATAATTGTCCGGATGAACCAAATCCAGGTCAGCAGGATAGCAACGGAAACGGTATTGGCGATGCATGTGAAGGAATTGTAGATATGGATGAGGATGGATATCCCTCTGATGTTGACTGTAACGATAATGATCCTTTTATACATCCAGGAGCTGATGAATCTTGTAATGGAGTTGACGATGACTGTGATGGAGAAATTGATGAAGACTTTTTATTCAACGGAAATCCATTGGGATATGCCTGCGATGGCAACGGCGAATGTGGAATGGGAATGGTTATCTGCGATCCTAGCGGGTTGTTAGCAATTTGTTCAAGCCAAGATCAGGCTACTGAGGAAATCTGTGATGGCAAAGACAATGATTGCAATGGTTTTGTTGATGACGTTGAAGATATGCCTGTATGGTATCAGGATATGGACGGAGACGGTTTTGGAAACATTGATTTCCCTATGGAATCATGCATTGAACCCACAGGATATGTTGAGAATTATGATGATTGTGATGACGAAAACCCGGATATCAATCCCTTTGCCGAGGAGGTGACCGATGGGGTTGATAATAACTGCGATGGGCAAATCGATGAAAACGAATATCCCTTTTGGGATGATGATGAAGATGGCATATTGAACGGAGTGGATAATTGTCCTAATGTTCCAAATCCTGATCAGAGCGATTTGGATGGTGATGGTGTTGGCGATGTGTGCGATAATTGTCCTACAACCGCAAATTCCTATCAGTATGATTCTGACCTTGACAATATTGGTGATGCCTGTGATCCTGACAAGGATAATGATGGATATGATTCAGAAGTTGATTGTGAAGATTTGGATCCAAATATTAACCCAGGGGTTCCTGAGGTTTGTGATGGAGTAGACCAAAATTGTAATGGAATAGTTGACGAGGATGCAATTGACCAAATCCAGTGGTTCGCTGATGCCGATGGTGATGGTTATGGCGATCCAAATGATTATGTTTACGAATGTCTTTATCCTTCAAATGAAAGTTTAGTTATAGGTCGTGTTACCAACTCTTTAGATTGTGACGATAATGATCCAAGCATTCATCCAGAAGCGGAAGAAATACCAGGCAATGCTATTGATGAAAATTGCGATGGTGTAGATTATTAATTTGCATGCTGAAAGTTTTGAATAAATTTTTATTAGGGTTTTGGAAAATTGTAATTTTCTAAAACCCTAATTCTGTTTCAATAGGCTTTAGCGCCTCAATCGACAGCTCAGCAAACTCCCCGATTGGAATACCAATCTGCTCACATTCCATAATGGTATCGCGGTTTACAGAGGCGGCAAACGCTTTCTCCTTCATTCGTTTCACCACCGACTTGGGTTTAACGCTGGTAATTTTCCTATCGGGGTATACCAGTGCGGTGGCAAAGATAAGCCCTGTTATAGTTTCGCCAGCAGCAAGCGCATGATGAAACTGAGTTGATCGATCCAAACCCGTAGCCATTTCGTTGTGCATACGAATGGCATCAACTGCTTCATCGGATAAGCCTTCGGCTTTGAGTATTTCAGCGCCCTCAAGGGCATGTCGTTTTGGATCGGCATTGGTAAGTTCAACATCTATATCGTGCATAAGTCCAGCGATTCCCCAATTATCTTCATCCTCTCCAAGTCTTTTTGCCAATGCTCGCAGAACAGCTTCGGATGCAAGGCTATGAGCGATCATTTTTGGGTTTTTTATATGCTGATGTAGCAGATCGAGATAGTATTCGCGCGATTTCATGGTTAATTTCATTATTTTTGCATGTAAAGATAGAAATCATGTTTGAGATACTTTCACAATCACCCCTTTTTATTGGAATTAGCGCTCAGGAGTTGGAGGGGATATTCAGCCGTATATCATTCTCGATAAAATCATTTTCAAAGGGGCAGACCATTGCTCAACGGGGAGAAGAGATGAAGAACCTTTGTATTGTAGTTGAAGGTGTTGTTAAGGGCGAAATGGTTGATTTTACTGGTAAAATTCTAAAAATTGAAGAAATCCAAGCTTCTCAACCTTTGGCTCATGCTGTCATGTTCAGCAATGCTAACCGTTTTCCGGTTGATGTTGTTGCCCTTACGGACTGTAAGATTCTTTTTATCTCCAGGGCCGATGTACTGCGTATGATGCAATCCAACGAAATATTTTTGACTAATTTTCTTAAAGCTGTTTCGAATCGTGCCCATTTTCTTACCAATAAGCTTTGGTTTCTATCGTTCAAAACCATCAAGGAAAAAGTAGCGCATTACCTGTTAACGCTTGCAAAGAGTGAAACAAGAACAACCATTATGCTTCCAAAATCGCATCAGGAGTTAGCCGAGTTTTTTGGTGTTACACGTCCAGCGTTGGCAAGAGTTTTTGCTGAGATGAAAGAAGATGGAATCCTTTTAATAAATCGTAGGGAAGTTATTATTGTGAATAGAAAAAAGTTGATTGAGATGATTAGGTAAATTTTATTGTTACCCAGTTATGAAGCCTAAATTAATGACAAAATTGAGTATCGATACTCTACAATAAAATGAATCACTTTAAAATTGATCATCTTCATTGATTTATATTATTCTAATTTCGTTAAGATGCCATATTAAAGTTGGTAATTCAGTTAAGGAAATTGAAAATGTAAAGAAAGCCATTCCTAAAGGAATGGCTTTCTTCGAGTATAAAAATTTAATATTATTCTCCTTTAATAGAAGCTTGTGCTGCAGCCAACCGAGCAATTGGCACCCTGTAAGGTGAGCAGCTAACGTAGTTAAGCCCTGATTTAAAGCAGAACTCAACCGATGCGGGGTCACCACCTTGCTCACCGCAAATGCCAATCTTCAGGTCGCTTCGTGTTGCCCGTCCACGTTCAACGGAGAACTGAATAAGTTGACCAACACCATTCTGATCAATGGTTTGGAATGGATCGGCTGCAAGAATCTTTTTGTCGAGGTAATCGTGCATAAACCCTCCAATATCATCGCGACTAAAACCGAATGCCATCTGTGTTAGATCATTTGTACCAAATGAGAAAAACTGAGCCGACTTAGCCATTTCGTTGCTTAGCAGGGCTGCACGGGGAATCTCAATCATGGTTCCATATAGGTACTTCAACTCTTTTAGACCAAATTTTTCGCACACTTGACCGTAAACCTTGTCAACCACAATTTTAGTTTCATCAAGTTCTTTTACGTCGCATGTAACAGGAACCATAATTTCAGGCATGGGTTTTTTACCTTCTTTAAGAAGTTCGGCTGTAGCTTCGAAAAGGGCTCTAACCTGCATTTCGGTTACCTCCGGGAAGGTAATTCCAAGACGAACACCACGGTGTCCCATCATGGGATTCGATTCGTGGAGTGCTTCACCTCGTTTTGCAACATCCTCGGGTTTGATACCAAGAGCATTTGCAAGCTCTGTTTGCTTTTCTAGGCTCTGTGGAACAAACTCATGTAGAGGAGGATCGAGTAAACGAACAGTAACGGGTAGTCCATCCATTACCTCCATAGTACTCTTATAATCTTTCTTCACAAAGTGGAAAAGTTCGTCTAAAGCAGCACGACGCTCTTTAACATCAGCGCTAAGAATCATTTTACGAAGCAAGAAAAGAGGTTTATCAGAACCTTCACCATAGAACATGTGTTCGGTACGGAAAAGGCCTATACCTTCGGCTCCATAATCGCGAGCAACCTTAGCATCGGCAGGAGTATCAGCATTAGTGCGAACACCAAGTTTGCGGAACTTGTCAACTAAAGTCATGAATTCCCTAAACCTTGGGTTTTCAGTTGAATCCATAAGTTCAAGAGTACCAGTATAAACATGTCCCTTTGTACCGTTAAGGGTAATAGTATCGCCTTCCTTGATAACTAAACCATTTGTACTAATTTTGGCTGTTTTGGCAGCAGCATTCACGTGAATTCCACCTGCACCAACAATACAGCATTTTCCCCATCCACGGGCAACAAGAGCAGCATGTGATGTCATTCCACCACGGGCGGTAAGAATACCTTCGGCAGCACGCATTCCCTCAACGTCTTCCGGGTTAGTTTCTTCGCGAAGTAGGATGACCTTTTCGCCCTTACGGTGCCAAGCTACCGCGTCTTCGGCTGTAAAAACCACCTTGCCCACTGCAGCACCAGGCCCAGCAGGTAAACCCTTAACAACAGGTTCAACTTTCTTCTCAGCATTTGGGTTTACAATTGGGTGAAGCAGCTCATCTAATTGTGAAGGATCAACACGCATAACAGCTTTTTTCTCATCAATCAGTTTTTCGTGAAGCATATCCATGGCCATGTTCAATGCAGCGGTACCTGTACGTTTACCAGCACGGCACTGCAACATGTAGAGTTTACCTTCCTGAATGGTGAACTCAATGTCGAGCATATCGGTAAACGCATTTTCGAGGCGTAAACGAATATCATCCAATTCTTTGTAAGTACTAGGCATAAGATCCTCCATACTATGTAGGTGCTTATTTTGCTCATTTTTGGTGTCGTCGTTTAAGGGGTTTGGAGTACGAATTCCAGCAACCACATCCTCTCCCTGAGCGTTGATAAGCCATTCGCCGTAAAAAATATTTTCGCCGGTAGCAGGGTTACGGGTAAATGCAACTCCAGTTGCAGAACTGTCGCCCATGTTTCCGAATACCATAGCTTGAACGTTAACAGCTGTTCCCCAATCATCGGGAATACCCTCAATACGACGGTACGAAACAGCTTTCTTGCCATTCCAACTCTTGAATACTGCCATAATACTTCCCAGCAGCTGAGCTTTTGCATCATCGGGGAACTCTTTGCCCAGCGACTGTTTTACTCTTTTTTTAAACTCTTCAGCAAGGATTTTAAGGTCATCAGAGCTAAGCTCAGTATCGGAGTTAACGCCCTTTTTGTGTTTAAACTCATCCAGCATTTCGTCTAGCTGTTTACGGATGCCAGTTCCTCCTGCGGGTTCAAGTCCTTCGGCTTTTTCCATTACCACGTCGGCATACATCATTATAAGCCTGCGGTATGAGTCCCATACAAAACGTGGGTTATTAGTCTTTTTAATAATACCGGGTATTGTAGCTGAACACAATCCAATGTTCAGAACGGTATCCATCATACCAGGCATTGAACTGCGAGCACCCGAACGGCAGCTTAGTAAAAGTGGATTTTCAGAATCACCATACTTCATGCCCATTGCTTTTTCAACAAACTCCATAGCTTTCCATATTTCAGGAATGAGTTCACCAGGCAATTGATTGTTGTTTTTGTAATACTCGTTGCAAGTATCAGTGGTAATAGTAAAACCAGCAGGTACTGGAAGTCCCAACAAACACATCTCAGCAAGGTTTGCGCCCTTACCTCCCAGCAGATTTTTCATGTCTGCTTTTCCTTCGGCTGTTTTATTCCCAAAGGTGTAAACACGTTTTACATTCGACATCTTAATTTGTTTTAAGTTGATTTATATTGATTTATACTATTTTAACAACACTTTTTATGAACTTACAAAATTATTAAAAAAAATGAAATGGCAATTTGGAAAACATTACACCCAAATGAAATAATATGCAAACGATATAGTTAACAAAATTTAAATATATACAAGAAGTTTTAAAGATTAATTCATTAACAATGGTTTTGGCATTAGATTTGAAATCCAAAGCTGATTTATATTGTCGAACAAAAACCTAAAATGTAATGAAACCAAAACTAATTTTATTTATCATTTTTATTCTTGCATCTAGTTCTTTTATTTATGCTCAGGGCAATGATGATGAAAAGATGCAAACACTCTTTGGAAATGGACCTGTTATTGTTGGTGGATATGGTGGACCAAGGGTTGGTTTTTCTCAGTTTGATGGCAAGGATATTTGGCTTGTGGGTGGACGTGGAGGCGCAATTTTCAATCATGTTTTTTCCATTGGTGGTGCTGGATATGGTATTGTTAACTCTCCATATTTTTCAAATATAACATACAAAGACTCAACATATAATGATGTATATCTTGAAGGAGGTTATGGTGGATTACAACTTGAGTATATTCTTAAACCCTATAAAGTTCTTCATATTTCATTTCCCCTTCTAATTGGTGCTGGAGGTTTTCAATTCACAGATGAACGTTATATAAGCAGTCAAGGAAATAATATGAATGATCATATAATTTGTAATAAAGCCTTCTTCGTAATTGAACCAGGATTAGAAATCGAACTTAATGTGATTAGATTCATGCGATTGGCCATAGGATTAAACTACCGTTATGCACATGGAGTCGATTTGCCTGACGTTTCATCAAATGCATTTAATACTTTAACAGGTTCTGTATCAATTAAATTCGGTAGTTTCTAGTAATCATTATCAATTTTTAGTTATACAAAATGTAATGAATGGTTAAAGCCAAAAAAATCAAATAAATATTTTCGAAATGAACGGACACAATCTTAATATCATAATGCTTTTTTGCTTCATTTTTTCGATGCAAATTATTTATGCCCAGCAAACTAAAGAGCCAGAATATCTTATTGATCTTAATAAGGTAAAACTTTCGGGTTTTGGAAATACACATAGTGAATTTTCTCTATTAGATGATGCTTTTGCTTACTCATCGGGATCTGGTGGTGCATTTCTTTTTAACTATAAATACTTTTTAGGTATTTACAATCAGGATATTCAAACTAAACATTTTAGGGAAGATATATACCCTGCTGAACATAATCCTGATACAAACCCTCTGGATCCAAAATTTTTTTGCAACAGGATTAGGTTTCATCATGGGGGGATTTGGATGGGTTACATACATAAACCCAATGATCTTTGGCATTTGGGAACAAACGTTAGGTTAGGAACAGGCAAAATAGCCCTTTTTGATAAAGACCTTGAATTCTCTGCTTTCGATGAGCATCATAGCGATTGGGTGGCTGTAATAACCCCCGAAATTGATTTTGAAATTAATATTGCACGTTGGTTTAAAATTGGAATGAGCGTAGGGTATCGTCAGGTAATTGGTGTTGATCAAGATATGTATACAAACATTAACGGGGAATCTATGCAACTTTTTGAATCTAATCAGTTTTCTAGTCCAGTTGCCTCAATTAAGTTGCATTTTGGTAGTTTTGGGCCAAGACTAAATGGAAGAAATGGGAAAAACAAAACAATTGAGCAAGACTAATTGTTAGTATGTCTCAATCTTGATCAACAATTTATAGTACATTTTCAAATATTACATGAAAAGGTTTATAGTAACCTTATTAGCTACACTTACAATAGTATATTCAAGTGTAATAGCTTTAGCCGATTCTAATGCTGTATTAAGGCATAGCATTAGCGGTTATATAAAAGATGCAGCTAATGGTGAGGAGTTAATAGGAGCAACGATACTGATAAAAGAGTTAGGAGTTGGTACGGTAACAAATACCTATGGATTTTATTCAATTAGCATTATACCAGGTGATTATACATTAGTTTACTCTTTTGTTGGATTCACACCAGTTGAGAAGAAAGTAACTCTTAAGCAGAATATTACCCTATCAATTGAGCTAAAGGAGCAAACTACACTTTTAGAAGAGGTGGTAATTTCAAGCGAAAAACCCAATGCAAATATAACACGGGCTGAAATGAGCGTAGCTCGACTAGATATAAAAACCATTCAACGTATGCCTGCTTTTATGGGTGAAGTGGATGTAATAAAATCAATTCAACTGCTTCCAGGTGTTCAGAGCACTTCCGAGGGTACATCGGGGTTTAGCGTTAGGGGGGGAGCGATGGATCATAACCTAATACTTTTGGATGAGGCAACAGTTTATAACGCTTCCCATTTAATGGGATTTTTCTCCGTTTTTAATAACGATGCCATTAAGGATGTAAAACTATACAAGGGTGATATTCCTGCTTCAAGCGGTGGGCGGTTAGCTTCATTGCTGGATGTTCGAATGAAGGATGGTAATTCAAAAGAATTTGTTGCAACTGGTGGTATAGGAACAATTTCCAGCCGATTAACCCTTGAAGGTCCCATAATGAGTGAGAATACTTCTTTTATTGTTTCAGGACGCCGAACCTATGCTGATGTTTTTTTGCCTTTTGCCCCTAATAAGAGCATAAGAGATAACAGACTTTACTTTTATGATATGAATATAAAGTTAAGCCATAGGCTCAATAACGAAAATCGATTATTCTTTTCGGGTTACTTTGGTCGTGACATTTTTAAAAACGATTTTGCCCAATTTGGATTTGGTAATCAGACTCTTACTTTCCGATGGAACCATCTGTTCAGCCCAAAATTATTTTTAAATACATCGGCAATTTTCAGTAGTTACGACTACTACCTGGGAGCCGAATCGGGTGAAGCTACTTCTTTTATATGGAAATCCGAAATGCAGGATTACAGCGTTAAATTCGATTTTAACTACTTTTTAAACAGTCAGAATAACTTAAAGTTTGGCATTCAGTCAACCTACCACTATATTAGCCCTGGAAGGGCAAAAGGACTAGGCGATAATTCAATTATCGGACAAATTTTTATGCCCGATAACTATAGTCTAGAACATGGTATATATGCTCAGAATGAACAGAATATAGCTAAAAAACTAACTATAAAGTATGGCATACGACTTTCTGCCATTCAGAATATGGGAAAAGCAAAAGTTTATAGCTTCAACGATGATTATGAAGAAGAAGGTTTTACTGAATATAAAAGGGGTGAAATTTTCAACATGTATTCAAACCTTGAACCTCGATTAGGAATGGTTTACGCTTTTAACGATAAGAATTCGGTTAAGACCAGCTACTCTCGCACAGTGCAGTATATCCAGCAAGCATCAAACTCATCCGCAGGAACTCCCTTAGATATATGGTTTCCTGCCTCACCAAACGTAAAACCTCAATTGTCAAACCAATGGGCAGTGGGTTATTTCAAGAATTTAATGGACAATTCAATTGAAACATCATTTGAACTTTACTACAAAACCGTTAAGAATGTTATTGATTTCAAGGAGTTTGCCAATATTCTTCTCAATGATAAGCTAGAAGGTGAATTACGAATAGGAAGAGCCAAAGCGTATGGTTTTGAAACTATGGTTAATTACAACAGGGGTAAACTAAATGGATGGATTAGCTATACCTATTCAAGAGTTTTTATTACTATGCCTGAAATTAATAATGGTAACTCATATCCTGCTTTTTACGATAAGCCCCATGATATTTCAATAGTAATGAATTACGAGTTAAATCCTAAAGTATCTATCTCTGGAAATTGGGTCTACTCAACGGGTGTACCTGCCACATTCCCAGCAGGCAGGTACGAAATTTTGGGCGTTATTATCCCCCTTTACACCAATCGTAACTCTTACCGTTACCCTGATTATCATAGGCTCGATTTGGCTATAACATACAGACCTAATGTAAATTCTTCAAAGAAATGGCAGGGCGAATGGAATTTATCGATTTATAATGCTTACAACAGAAAGAATGCTTGGGCAATAAACTTTGTTAACGATGAAGATAATCCTAACTTAACTTATGCTGAGAAAACATACCTTTTCTCAATTTTGCCTGCTTTAACCTACAACTTTAAATTTTAGATAGTTTTATAGTAATGAGGACAATAATTAAAATATTTAGAAAGATAACTTTTATAACATCAATAGTTACATTATCATTTTCATGTACGGAAAAGATTGATTTAGAACTAGATGGTACCTATACTCGTTGTGTGATTTATGGACAAATAACTACAGATACAACTGCGCACAAAATAACCATAACCCGAACTGGAGATTACTTCAAAAACACTCCTCCAGAGGGTATTTCCAATGCTCAGGTTCGAATTTTCGATGGGGAAATTGACTTTCCACTTTATGAAGACGTTGAGCAACCGGGGAACTATTTCACAGAGCCAAACGTTTATGGTGTTCCAGGTAAAAGTTACACTCTTTATGTTGATAATGTTGATTTATTAGGTGATGGATACTTTACGAGCTATCAAGCCACTTGTGAAATGAAACCAGTTGCTGATCCAGATTCAATCAGAGTTTTTTATCAACCCCTTTGGCGGGGTTGGGTTATACAAGCTTTTGCACAGGATCCTCCCGAAACCAATGATTTTTACAAATTCTTAGTTTACCGAAATGGAGAGTTACATTCCGATTCATTACAGAATATTAACTATACCGATGACTCTTTCTTTAATGGAAGCTATACAAACGGAGTTGTGATTTACTATGTATTTGGTGAGGATGGTTTTAGTATTGGCGATACAATAACTGCTGGTTTTTGTGGAATTACCGAGGATTACTATAAATATCTTGTTGAGGTTCAAACAGCATCGGGACCATCGGTTCCTCTTTTTAGTGGCCCTCCGGCAAACCCTCGTTCAAATTTTAACAACGATGCCATTGGTTATTTTACTGCTTATTCTATTTCAAAAACAACGACAATAATAAGAGAATGATAATAATAAAAAGGTCAAAAAAAAACGAAAGACTTATAGTATAACCTAAAAGTCTTTCATTTTATGTTTAGAGTGAAAATTTACTCTTTTATCCCTAAAAGTTTTAACATAAACGCATACTCAAAGGCAACTTCTTTCAACGATTTAAAGCGTCCAGAAGCTCCACCATGCCCTGCATCCATATCTGTTCTGAATAATACTAGGTTGTCGTCGGTTTTTTGATCCCTTAATTTAGCCACCCACTTGGCGGGTTCAAAGTATTGCACTTGAGAATCGTGGTAGCCAGTAGTTATTAACATGTTTGTGTAATATTGTGGCTTTACCTGGTCGTACGGAGAGTAGGATTTCATGTAGAAATAGTATATGGAATCATTGGGATTACCCCATTCATCATATTCACTGGTGGTTAGAGGTATAGAAGTGTCAAGCATAGTAGTAACTACATCAACGAATGGAACCTGAGCTATAATTCCTTTGTAAAGGTCGGGTCTTAGGTTGGAAATTACACCCATAAGTAATCCGCCTGCACTTCCTCCCATTGCAAAAAGTTTATCAGGATTTGTGTAATTATTATCAATTAAGTACTGCGAACAGGCAATGAAATCAGTATAGGTATTCATTTTATTGAGCAACTTTCCATCTTCATACCATTTTCTTCCTAGTTCTTGCCCCCCACGAACATGAGCAATGGCAAATACAAATCCTCTGTCAAGCAAACTTAACCTTGATGAGCTGAAATATGGATCAGTAGATGAACCATACGAACCGTAGGCATAGATTAAAGCAGGGTTGTTTCCGTTTAATTCAATTCCTTTTCTGTATACTAGCGAGATTGGGACAGATGTACCGTCTTCGGCTTTTACCCAGTGCCTTTTAGCTTCATAGTTTTCGGGTGAGAAATCTCCTAAAACTTCACTTTGTTTTTTTAGGATTTTTTCTCGTGTATCCATATTATAATCGTAAGTGGAGAATGGAGTGGTTAGCGAAGTGTATGAATATCTGAGCAAAGGAGTATCATATTCAGGATTAACTGAAATCATGGCTGTGTAAGCCTCCTCTCCAAAGTCGAGGTAATGTTCCTCTTTTGTATTCATATTAATTATTCGAAGCTGTTTTAGTCCACCGATTCGCTCGTCAACCACCATATGATTCTTAAAAATTTCTGCTCCTGAAAGAAGCACATCACTCCGATGGGGGATAACAGCTTTCCAGTTCGATTTACCAGGTTTTGATACTGGCGTTTCCATTAGCTGAAAATTGGTCGCATTAAGGTTTGTGGTAATATAAAACTTATCTCCATAGTGAGTTACAAAGTATTCCAGACCTCTTTCACGGGGTTGAATTATCCTAATTTTTCCAAATGGATCGTTGGCATCGAGGTAGCTAAATTCGGTTGACATTGTACTTCCTGAACCAAAATATATGTAAGCTTTGGATTTAGACTTGTATGTAAATGCTCTAAAGGTTTCATCTTTTTCTTCATATACCATTACATCATTTTTTGCATTGGTTTCATTAAGTGAATGCCTGTAAATGCGGTAGGGTCGTAATGAGTTGTCAATTACAGTATAGAATACTGTTTTGTTATCGTTTGCCCATGCCACAGATCCTGTAGTTGTGGATATTTTGGTGTCGAGGAGTTCACCAGTGGTTAAGTCCTTAAAGTAAATGGTGTATTGCCTACGACTAACGGTATCAACTCCGTAAGCAAGTATGTTATTATTTGGTGAAACATTTATCCCAACTGCCGAATAGTAGTTGTATCCCTCAGCCAGCTGATTAACATCGAGCATAATCTCTTCTTCGGCATCCAAGCTTTCCTTTTTTCGGCAATAAATGGGATATTCCTTTCCCTCCTCATAGCGGTTGTAATAAAAGAATCCGTTTTCAAAGTAGGGAACGGACTCATCCTGTTCTTTGATCCTTGATTTGATTTCGTTAAAGAGTTTCTCCTGTAAAGCTTCTGTTTTTTTCATTACCTCCTGAGTATAGGCATTTTCAGCATTAAGGTATGTCAACACCTCTTCTGCATCACGTTGGTTCATCCAGAAGTAAGGATCAATTCGGGTATCTCCAAACATTACTAATTCTTGAGGCTTCTTTTCAGCAACGGGAGGAACTGGCGCTGTTGTGCAACTACTAATTAATAATGAAATCAGAATTGCAATTGCAAATGTGTTTAACCTATTCATTATATCAAATATTAAGTTTGTATTAATTCAATAATGGGAGAGAAAAAATTTAAAAAACTATTCAAATATATTTTAAATATTTCACACTCAAAACAAAAGTTAACTCTTTTTGTTTAGAACATAAAAAGTAATAGTGAACATAAACTTAAATTTAATGTTATCCATTTACAAGAGTAGATTTTTTTAAAAAAAGGAATATTTAATTTTTTAATTATATGAAAATAAAATTTATAAAGTTTTTTTTGATCATGTTTTCAAGTATGTTTTTTTATATATCATGCTCTTCACCTGTTACGGTTAATGATAAAAAACTTATTGTTCCCGTTGTTGATTTTGAAGGTTTTAAACCTTCGCTTACAAAGGAAAATGATACAACTTATGTTATTAACTTTTGGGCAACCTGGTGTGCACCATGCATAAAGGAGATACCATATTTCGAGAAACTTACTGCTGATTATGCTAATGAAAAGTTATCCGTAATTCTTGTCAACCTGGATTTTCCAAATCATTATGATTCCAGACTCATTCCTTTTATTAATGATAATAACATTAAATCGAAGGTGATAATGCTTGATGATCCTAACTCAAACTACTGGATCAATGAGGTGGATCCAACGTGGACAGGTGCAATTCCAGCTACACTTATATACAATAGCAGTAAAAGAGAGTTTTACGAAAAGGAGTTCACTTATGGTGAACTTAAAGGTATAATTGATAATTTCTGATAAATACTAACAAAAACGAGAATGCTATGAAAAGATTATTGTTAATAATGTTTGTAATGGTATCAACCATTACTATTGCCTTATCTCAAGGCTATAATATAGGCGACAAAGCAGCGGACTTTCGGCTAAAAAATGTTGATGGAAAAATGGTATCCATGGCTGATTACCATGATGCGAAGGGCTTTGTGGTTATTTTTTCCTGCAATCATTGTCCTTACGTTATTGCATACGAGGATAGAATGATTGATCTTCACAACAAGTACGCTCCCAAGGGATTTCCTGTAATAGCTATTAATCCCAACGATCCTGCTGCTCAACCTCAGGATAGCTACGAAAAAATGATTGAACGTGCTGCCGAAAAGAAGTTCCCCTTTGTTTACCTATTCGATGAGGGACAAAAGGTGTACCCGGTTTACGGTGCAACCCGTACTCCCCATGTTTACTTGCTTAGCAAAAGAGGTGGCGACTTAATCGTTGAGTATATCGGTACAATAGACGATAACTATAAGGATGTCTCGGAAGTGAAGGAGAAGTTCTTGGAAACTGCAATTGATGAGCTGCTCGCTGGCAAAAAAGTTTCGGTAACCGAAACAAAGGCTATTGGCTGTACCATTAAGGTTAAAAAGTAGATTTAATAATCCTTATTAAAAAAGCGGGTTTTATACCCGCTTTTTTATTTGTATTAATAGTTCTCCGCCAGTACCTCAAAGTATTCCATGGGATGCTGACAAGCAGGACAGTTTTTAAGCGCTTTCTTGCCCTTGTGGTGATAACCGCACTTGCGGCACATCCAAACTACCTCTTCATCCTTTTCAAAAACTTTTCCATCCTCAATATTCTTTAACAATTTAAGGTAACGCTCTTCGTGTTCCTTTTCAACCTTTGCAATCATTTTAAAGGCAGTTGCAACTTGTTTGAAGCCTTCTTTCTCAGCAACTTCAGCGAAGTATGGGTATAAATCAGCCCACTCCTCATGCTCGCCCATGGCGGCTGCTTTCAGATTTTCGGCAGTTGTGCCAATAACGCCTGCTGGGTACGAAGCGGTTATTTCAACCATTCCACCCTCCAGAAATTTGAAGAAAACCTTTGCATGCTGCTCTTCCTGCATGGCGGTTTGCATGAAAAGCTCAGCAATTTGCTGATATCCGTCTTTTATGGCTTGCTTCGCAAAAAAAGTATATCGATTTTTTGCCTGCGATTCACCTGCAAAAGATTTAAGCAGATTTTTTTCAGTTTCAGTTCCTTTTATGCTCTTTTCCATGTTGTCAAATTTTTTAAAACACTCAAATCTAATCAACTTTTAGAGTATATCAATGACCAATATTCAAATATGACAATATTTAGAATGTTTTTAATTATCAAAGATTAATGATGGAGCTGATCATTTAACTATTACCTATATCTTTGGAAAATTGATTTTTAATAATTTTTTCATGGATATTGATATTTGGATGTACGCTTTGGTTATTGTAGCCGGAGTTTTTGCAGGTTTTATAAATACTCTGGCGGGTAGCGGCTCATTGATTACATTACCTTTACTCATTTTTTTGGGATTACCTGCAAATGTTGCCAATGGAACAAATAGAATAGGCATTTTACTCCAGAGTTTGGTTGCCGTTGGAGGGTTTAAGCAGAAAAAGGTGTTTGAATGGAGGGAGGGAATATGGTTAACAATACCTGCAACCATCGGTTCGTTCATTGGAGCTGCCATGGCCGTTAATCTGGACGACCAATTGATGAATAGGATTATTGGAGGTTTGCTCATATTCATGTTTTTTATCATTCTATTCAAACCTGAGCAGTGGATAAAGAAACATGCAGGTTTGGTGAAGGCAAAACCCAGCATTCTTCAGATTGTTATTTTTTTTGGGATCGGTTTTTACGGTGGATTTATTCAAGCCGGGGTTGGTTTCTTCCTTCTTGCAGGCTTGGTGCTTGGTGCCGGTTTCGATTTACTGAAAGGCAATGCCATTAAAGTGCTAATAGTTTTAGTTTTTACAGTAGCTGCAATAGTAGTTTTTGTTTATAACAATCAGATTAATTATCAGATTGGTCTTACTCTAGGTCTGGGAAGTATGCTTGGTGCCTGGATTGCTACCCGTGTAGCCGTGAAGAAGGGATCGAAATTTATCCGTTGGGTGCTGCTTATTACAGTATTTGGTTTTGCTGTGAAATTGCTATTCTTTTAGTATCGTGTGGCGTTATTGCTGAAGTTTGAAAACATAAGTAATTGTTCCAGTTTGGTATGCTGGAGCTCCTGGGCTTACATCAAACTTAGCTCGAAGGGCAGCAGTTTCAGCAGCTTTTAAAAGATCACTATCAAGGGTTGTTGAACCCCTTACTCCTGGTACAGCTTTGGTTACAACACCATTCCTGTCAACGGTAACCTCAACAACAACTTTTCCGCTCTTCTGTTTGGGATAGTCGGGTTGGGGTAATGATAGTGCATTCCTACCAGAAAGGCTAAAGCCAATGCCATCGCCACCTCCTGTAGTACTACCTGTACGGCTACTGGAATCAGGAGAACCTTCGGGATCACCCTGATTTCCCTTAACGTTGCCATCCCCTTCGCCAGTATCATCACCGTCGGCTTTTTGACCAGGGAATAATGTTCTTCTGTCAACCTCACGGGGTTTTACCTCTTCGGGTTGGGTTTGTTCTTGTTGAGTAGGAGTCTCTTGCTGTTTTGTCTCCTTAGGTTTTTCAGGAGTTGGTTTTGGTTCGGGTTTAGTGGGAGGGATAGAAGGTGCTTCCTCATAGTTTTGAGTTAATGGAGATTCTTCCACTCTCTCGCTCGTTGCAGGGCTAACTGGCTGTGATACTTCTCGGGGAGAAGGACGGGGTTCTGTTATTCCCATACCCATTTCATCGGTGCCAAAATTTATGAGAATTCCTTGCTCGTCAGGTAAGGGGAGGGGTGTTGAGAAACCAAAGATTATCAGCAGCACAATGATTGTAATGTGCACAAGAAATGAACCGAATATCCCTTTGGTTTTGTCAGACATGACTCTACACTTTTACTTTAAAGGCTGAGTTGCTAAGATCAATTTGTAATGGTTGTCCTTTGCAATATTCATAACCTTAACCACTTCTTCCATGGGCACTGTCCGATGAACATGAAGTGATATGGTTGGCTCTAGTTGTCCTTGCAATCTTTGTGCCAACAGGGGTTCTAAATCGTAGAAAGATATGGGTGTTTGCTCAATGTAAAAGCGCAGATCCTCTGTAATGCTCACTGAGGTAATGGGCTTCGATGGAGTTTGGCTATCGCTTTGCGGAAGCAATAGTTTTAATGCATTTGGAGCAATTAATGTTGATGTAACCATGAAGAATATGAGCAGGAGGAAAACTATGTCAGTCATTGACGACATGCTGAAATTAGGGTTAACCTTAGATCCTCGCTTTAGTGCCATTTTATTAATTTTTTTGAATAAAAAATATTAAACAGGTTCGTTGAGAAGATCCATGAATTCAGTAGTGTTAGCCTCCATGGTAAACACCACTTTTTCAACTTTTGCAACTAAAATGTTGTAGCCGAAGTAAGCAGCAATCCCTACAATCAGACCTGCTACAGTAGTAACCATCGCTGTGTAGATTCCATTGGACAAAAGTCCAACATCGATGTTATTTCCTGCCATCGACATATCGTAAAAAGCTCTGATCATGCCTATTACAGTGCCCAAGAACCCTATCATGGGTGCACCACCCGAAATAGTGGCTAGAGTTGGAAGGCTTCCCTCAAGTTTGGATATCTCGAGGTTTCCCACATTTTCTATAGCAGCATTAACGTCTGACAATGGGCGACCAATTCGCTGAATACCTTTCTCTATCATCCTTGCAACGGGAGTATTCTGAGCTTGACATAAAGCAAGAGCCGACTCAATCTTATCGTCGTGAATGTATTCTTTTATACGGTTCATGAAGTTAATGTCTTCGCGTGCTGCCTTTTTTATGGCCCAATACCGCTCAATGAAAAGGTATACGGCAATAAACCATAGTAGAACAATTGGGATCATAATCCATCCACCTTTTAAGGCAAGTTCCCAGAAATTAAGCGTAATTTCAGTAGGTTGATTGTTTAACGCCTGTGAGGCAATATCTACCTGAAGAAGATGCATAACAGTAATTTTATTAAGTGAAAAACTGGTCGAAGTTAATAAAAAAACGCAAATGTAATCCAACTATTTTATTCCGAGAAAAGCATTTTCATCCTTCTTTAAGGTATCGAGAGGAATAAAGAATGAATCGTAATCGGGTATTGGAATATCATTCTCTTGGGACTGTGAAGGTTTTGGTTTAAATATATTTAAGTATCTACGCCATAATTCATTCAAAGAATTAAAATCTTCGCGGTACATTACACCTGCACCTGTGGTGAATGGTGACTGCGTGCTACCGTAGAGTACATCATCGTTTGAGCGGGCAAAAGCTTTAAGTCGTATTTTACCGGAGGGAACAATTTTAACATCGATGTTGAAGTCTCCCGCTATTGGACTACTTGATGTTTGAGTACCCATATCAACGTTACCATTAATGGTAACCCGATCATTGAATAGCTGTGTTGATACTGCCAATTCTACTTCGTTGGAGCTTAATTCGGCAGCAGGATCGCCTGGGCGATAATTTAATCCAATATCGAAAGTGTTGCTCCACTGAGAAAGCCAATTACTTAATTGATTGGAGAGCATTTCGCTGGCAGTTGATGCAAGTCCCTGACTGAACTGACCTCCAGCTTGATTATCTCCCCCAGAGGGATCAATAAAACTGTTGATTACAAGAAGGGAAAGAAATTGCATACTCATATTTTCTTCTGTATTGAGTATACTTTGAACCTGTGCTTTGGTTTCACTATCGGCTCCAGGTAAATCAATGTTGAACTCAATGGTAGGTTCCATTAATTTTCCTGTAAGGAATATTTGACAATCTACAGGTAATCTTTTATTAAATTTTTCATCTTGTTGGGCAGGAAAAAGTGGTTTAAGGGATGTTCTGAGCGAATATATGGCTTTTATATCCATATTTGCATCATCAACCTCCCCGTTCCAGTTAATAGTACTACCCTCACCAATTCTTAATCGTTTATTGATTACACCTTGAAGTGTAAAAAGGTAGTCTCCTTTTTCAATGATATATTCTCCAAACATGTTAAATATGTCCTTGCTTGGGTTTACT
Organism: uncultured Rikenellaceae bacterium; assembly: GCA_964397135.1. Taxonomy (GTDB): domain Bacteria; phylum Bacteroidota; class Bacteroidia; order Bacteroidales; family Tenuifilaceae; genus MWFE01. Next base: position 23,154 of record CAYNHM010000026.1, on the reverse strand, counting down.
TCCATTTTTAAATTACCCGAACCATTGGCTTTGATTATATCACCTAGCTGTTTATCAATTATGATTTGTGCTTCAGCCTCAGGGGTTACTTCAAGGTTTAAATTTATTGCTAAATTGGCTTTTGGTGTTTCCTCAATCCCAATAATATCCTCAATGATTATAATATCTGAACTTCTGTTGACGAAAGAGATAAAATCGCTTTCTGCCACATCACTTGATGATGATAAGGGAAGGAAAATGGCGGTTCTAGGTTCAGTTCGTACAGATGCATCCACATTTAAACTACTTGGAGATCCCCAAACTCTTGCAAGTCCTGTCGCATAAACTATACCATAAAAGAGTTCATTATCCCTTTCAGTAGTGTTAAGAAACTGGAAGTTGTTAGGCGTAATGTTTAGATCAAGGTTAATATCTTTAAAGTAATCGGTTTGAATGGATCCATTGAGTATGGCTGTACGGTTGTTAACATCTTGAATTTTAAACCCCCTAAAGAAAATGTTACTGTTATCTATGTATATAACATCGGAAATTCTATAGCGGGTTTTTGAGAAATCCACAGTCATTCCAGCATTATTCATGGAAAGTATTCCATTAACAATGGGTTTATCAAAAGAACCACCAACTGTAATATTTCCCGAAAGGGAACCCTCAACATCGAGCAAATTTCCATCAAGAATAGGTTCAATATGACTTAGCAGAATATGATTGATGTTTACTTTAAAATTAAGGTTTTTAGAATCAGGGTATATGTCTCCATGTGCCCTAAATGTAAATTCGTTATAAAGCGAATTGGTTGCATTTATACTCAATTTCTTTGCATCTGCAAACCATTGGCTTGTAAAAACAAAATCCCCAACTTCCTGCTTATTAATGTAAAAATCATTTAAAGTTAAATCAGAATAGAATAGCGGATTTTCAATTATATTGGTCACCTTGGCATACCCATCTATTTGCCCTTCAAACTGGTAACCCAAATCTTTTGTGTAAAGATTTATATTGGAAATATCAATATTATTAAGCTCAACAACAACTGAATCTTTCGGATTTGAAGAAATATTACCTCTGACCTTTAAATTTTGACCTCTGTTGACCAGTGCAAAATTGTTAATTGCAATATGGGATGAATCAATAATAATTTGGGAGGGATTAATATTCCATAGGGTATCGTTAAGGAAGAATTGTGAGGGTTGAAATTGAAAGCTAATCCAACTGTCAGCTTTTTTCGATGCGTATTCGAAATGTGTTATTGCGTTTATTAAGCCCTGATTCTTAATTTGAGTTCTGTTATCCCACGAAAGTTTTGTAAATATATTGTTCTCATTAGTTGTAGTTGTTACATTGATATTTCGGATATGTGTTTGACCAATTTCTAATGAAGGTGTACTAATACTAGCAACAAATGTAGTATCATATGTTTGACCATCAATGGATATATTCTTAATCAGATTTCCTCCAACAACTAATTCTGGAATCATAACCTTTAGCGTTAATGACTGAAAGTCAGGATTGTATATTCCAAATAGGTTAGTGTTTTCGGCAATTTTAAAACCGGGCGATATGACATCAAACAATTTTTGTGTTTTTCTCAGGCGCAACTTAATGATATAATCATTGTATTCAGGATTTTCAACACCCGAAGGCAATATTTCAGGCTTTTTATTGTCAGGACTAAGTGCCGGGATATAACGATAGACTAAATGACTGAGTGATGAAAAAATATTAGCGTAATTATATTTTCCTCTTAGTTCACCCTCTGCAAACTCTGATTTTAAAGAAATCAACTTACTATCTATGGAGTTATTAGCTAATATGGTAATATCGGATGTTTTTATCTCTCCATTTTGGTTTTTGTAAAAGCAGTTTAGCACTTTAACTTCACCCTGACTATTGTCGAGATTGCTTCCTGAGAATTTTGAGGTGAGTAGAAATGAAGCTTGTGAAATACTGTCAACTTTATTCAGGTTAAGTTTAACCAGATCAATTTTTGGAACAAAAGCAGAGAAATCAAAAACAGGAATAGTATCTGAAAAATCTACTTTTCCCATGAAGTTCAACTTTAAATTTGGATCGTCTAGAAAAATAGTACCAACATATGTTTTATTAGTAAGGTTTCCTGAAATTTTTATGTTTGTATATTCGTATTCATTAGCTTCAATGGAATAAATAGTAGCATCGGTTAAGGCTTCTATGCTATTGCTATAATCAGTGCTTCCCTTAATGGATGCTTTTAGGCTGGTTCGTCCAAGTAATTGATTGTCTGTTAATTTTCCAAGATCTAATCCTTTTGCAGATATCTCGCCGCTAAAGTTTGTTGATTTTTGCTGGTTTGGTTTTATGGCAATGTCCATGGATAAGCTTCCAATTGCTGAGTTTAAAGTGCCAAAAGCAACAAAATCGGATAGAAAACCTGTGAAATTACCTGTATAGGATAAGTTATCAAAAACCAAAAAATTATCTGGTAAATCTATTAAAGGTTGACCCGTATTGTGATCTTTTATTGTCTCTATATCAGAAAGGTCTGTTGTAAAACTTTTAATATCAATTATAAGAAGAGAGTTATTTATGTCGGGTAATCCAGTAATATTAATATTGGCGTTTAGGTTTGTATTATTACCAGTTCTAACATCCATGTCCCTAACTCTAATGTCGCTTATAGTTCCCCTGAAAGTACAGGCAATTGTAAGAGAAAGATCAATATCATCTAGACCTGATGAAAATGATGAAAGAAAATTTGTATTTAATATCGATTTATCCAACACTCCATTTAAGCGAACTTCTTCAATAAAATTACCCATATCTTCCCAGTCGTTATAACTCATTCTCAAGTAGGGGAGACTCAAATTACTACCCATTGCTACTAATCGAAGTTTCTCAAAATTCATGTGCTGACTACTAAAACTAACATCTGTTCTAAACCTTTCGACTAGAAAACCGCTTTTCTCCAAAAAATCCATTTCGGCAATGGTAAAACTAATAGTGTCACCAGCAATTTCAATGTAATTAATATCAAGGTTGGCATTTGTAATATACAAATCCTGAAAGTTTATACCAGACTCAACGCTGTCAGCATTTTCATGCTTCATTGCAAAGGTGGTTGATTTCAATCGTGCATGTCGAATGTTGATTGAAAAAGGGTCGCCTTGCTCTTTAATGGTATCTTTTCTTAACGATTGTAAAAGTGCGGAAAGGTTCATTACTCCTAGACTGTCCGTATTCAGGTATATTTGGGCACTTTCAGCAGTAACTCTGTTTAGATTAATGATTTTCTTTTTGCTGCTAAACCACATAAGGTTAACACTTACAGTTTCAGCGGCAAATAGGGTATCTTGCTTTAAATCGGCAATGAATACATTACGAAGCAGTAATCGATTAAAAGGACGATAATCAACTTTCTCAATAGTTACTTTCGTTTCAATTTTTTCCTCTATGATCTGTGTGGCTTTTGTCACAAGCCAAGTTTGTACTTGGTTGTTTTGAATTATAAACCAAATAGCAGTAGGTATTGAAAGTAAAACCAATACCATGATTAGGATTATTTTAACCGCTTTTTTGATAACTTTGACCTCTGATTTTTTACATATTTAGTAAATTGCATATCATAAACTATGCCATTCGCTAAAAGTGCCCGAATTTAGTAAAATACAAAGGATTTAAATCCAAGTTTTACTGAATTATTTTTAAGTATTTGTCTAATCGCTAATAATTTGTAGATGAGTATAGTAATTTTAGGGATAGAATCATCATGCGATGATACATCTGCAGCGGTTATTGAGGATGGCTTGTTGCTATCGAACCTTATAAGTAATCAGCAGGTACACAAAGAGTATGGAGGTGTTGTTCCAGAACTTGCTTCGCGAGCGCATCAAGCTAATATTATTCCTGTTGTTGATAGAGCAATGAAGTTAGCATCAAAAACCCCAAACGATATCAACGCAGTAGCTTTTACAAAGGGTCCAGGTTTACTAGGATCGCTTTTAGTTGGGGCATCGTTTGCAAAGGGTTTTGCTCTTGCCCAAAAAATTCCACTTATTGAGGTGAATCACCTACAGGGTCATATTCTTTCCCATTTCATAAAAACAGAAATATCTAGTCAATTTCCAAAATTTCCTTTCCTGTGTTTACTTGTTTCTGGTGGACATACTCAGATTGTTGTAGTAAATGATTATTTGGATATGGAAATAATTGGAAAAACCATTGACGATGCTGCTGGTGAGGCTTTTGATAAATGCGCAAAACTAATGGGATTAGACTATCCCGGTGGACCTATTGTAGACAAACTTGCTAAAGAAGGAAATCCTGAAGCATTTCATTTTGCTAGACCACTCCCTAAAGGACTCGATTTTAGTTTCAGTGGTTTGAAAACCTCATTTCTTTATTTCCTTCGAGATAAGATTCATGAAGATAATTGTTTTATTGAGAGAAGGAAGGAAGATCTTTGCGCCACTTTACAGAGAACCATTGTTAACATTCTTATAGATAAACTTGTTTTAGCCTCAAAACAAACTGGAATTAATGAGATTACTTTGGCTGGAGGTGTGGCAGCTAATTCTGAACTAAGGGATACTTTAATTAAAACAGGAAAACAACTGGGTTGGCATGTGTATGTTCCAGAGTTTAAGTTTACTACTGATAATGCAGCCATGATTGCCATTACAGGTTATTACAAGTTTTTAAAAGGTGATTTTGCAGGACAAGATACAGTACCCATGGCTAGATTACCCTTTTAAGTGAATGTGTTGTTTGAACTTTGAATAAACTTATATATGCTCGATGATTTTTGCTACTAGTTGCAGTTGGGGTAATGGACGTTGTATTACGTCGCAAAAGCCTGATTCAATGTATTTTTCCTTATGCTCAAAACCAAAAGTAACATAGGCAATGATGGGAAGCAATGGTTTTGAGTCTTGTATGGTTTTTGCAGTATCCATTTCGTAATTTGAAATAACACTCATTCCCATTATTACCATATCGATTTTTGGGTATCCGAGACAAATCTCAATTGTTTTACGATGGCTTTCAGAGTAAATTAAATTGCATCCGGTACCGTTGAGTAGTGTTTTGATAAGAACATAATTATTTGGATGTTTATCAGATAATAATATTGTCTTAGCGTGAATCTTTTGTATTAAATTCTTGGGTAAAAGTTCTTCGAATTTTTTTAAAGTTTCGTTTTTAAGTCTCAGGTTTTCAATTGGTATTATCGGAATATTGACAAAGAAACATGATCCTGATTCTTCGATACTTTCTACTTTTAGATTACCTTTCATTTTCAAAACCAGACTCTTAATGATTGACAATCCGAAGCCAATTTTTTTCGAAAAAATCTGGGTTGGATTCTCAAAATATTGATTAATCAACTTGACAACTTCAGAATTAAAACCTTTACCCGTATCTTTTACCCATAATTGGAGTACATCTGATTCTACCATTTTAAAACCCATTTCAACGTAGCCATTTTTTGTGTGTTTAAAGGCATTTCTGATCAGAGCATCAACAATTCTCAATAACCTATCATCGTCTATAAGGTATTTTGATGGATCCTTTTTTGAAGGGAAGTTAATTTTAAAATCAACTTCTTTATGCAAGTAGTGGTTTTGATAATCTTCATAATAATTTTCGAAAAGAGTATCTAAAAAAACAGACTTGTATGATAGACGATTCTCTGTTGAATCGATGCTTGAAATATTTATAATATTCTTTATGAAATTAAGAAGCAAATTACTGCTTTGCTTTATACCCAATGAAAGTCTTTCCCTTTGTTCCTGATTTATGGTTGATGAGGAAATTTGATCCGCCAAATCAACCAAGCTGGTAATGGGATTTTTTAATTCACCTATTAGACCAGAAAAGAAAAATGATTTATCTTTAAAATCATCTTCAAGGGTTTCCTTTGCTTTAATGAGCTCATTGTTTATGGTTGAGATTTCTTTGTTCTGGGATTCGAGTTTAGACACTAACTCTTGGACTTTTTCAGCTCTTTTCCTAACAGCGATGTAAAAATGTTTATACAAAATATAACCCACTAGAAATGTAAAAAGAAAGACGATGGATATAATTAAAGAAATTTTATACCAATTTGTTCCATAGCTGTACTCTGGTGAATAGAAAAATCCATCAATATTTTTTTGTTTCTCTATAATTCCTAATTGATATAAAACTTCGGCCATTCGAAACCATCTGCCCCTGTTTGTATGTCCAATTTCCACAAGATCAGGATTTATTAATCCATGAATCGAGTTAGCCTCAAATATTAACTGTTGATAAGTTTTGGCAGGATTATACTTAGAGATTATTAAAGTGGCAATTTCCTCCTTATGAGTTAATGCATACTCCCATCCCTTAATCGATGCTTCTACAAATCTTTTTACCTTATCAGGATTTCTGAAGATTTCTTTTTGAGATGTGAAAATACAATCTGAGTAGAAATCAATGCCATAATTTCTTGGGTTGATTATCCTAAAAGGAATACCATGGGACTCTAAAAAATAGGTTTCGTTACTTATGTAACCTCCTAAGGCATCTACATTTCCAATTAAAAGATCATTTATCGAATAGGAGTGGGTTATCAATTCAAATTGATCGGGCTTAACCCCTTCATTGTAAATCATACTTAGAATCTCATAGCCCCTATCATCAGGCTCAGCCATTAATTTTTTCCCAACAAGGTCATGTGGGTTATATATGTCGGAATTTTCTTTGACAATTATTACAGAAGGAGAGTGTTGAAAAATTGATGCTAGAAGAACTACCGGTTTCCCATTCATATATGAAGCAATTAATTCTCCACTTCCTATCCCAAAATGAGCCTCTCCTTCAATAACCTCAATGATTGGTGAATTATCCGAAATCTCGCGTATTTCAACATCAAGCCTTGCATTAGAATAAAAACCCTTTTCCAAAGCAGCGTAGTAACCAGCAAACTGGAATTGGTGTTTCCACTTTAACTGTAATATGACCTTATCATGGCCAGGTTTACCAAAAACTATTGAAGATAATAATGAAAAGACTAAAAATAGAATTTTTATTAGATTTCCTTTATTTGACATATTTTTCATATCATTGGTGATAATTCAACAATTATTGAGAATCAACAATAATTGCAATAGGGTGTTATTTATAAAGATAGAATAAAAATAGTAATAAAAAATATTTTAATGATGATAATTATTCTTTCACCTTCAAAAACAATTGAGAAAATTAGTTCAAATGCTAATCAAACTCCTAGTCAACCCTTATTTCTGGATAGATCAAAACCTTTGGTTAATGCGCTTCGAAAGTTTTCGCAGAAAGGTATTGAAGAATTGATGTCCATTAGCCCACAGTTGGCAAGATTAAATGTTGAACGGTTTATTAGCTGGAGCACTCCCTTCGATAAGAACAATAGCCACCCAGCGCTGCTTTCGTTTAAAGGTGATGTTTACGAAGGGATTAATGCTGAGGATTTTACATCTGATGATTTCGCCTTTGCCCAGAATCATTTGAGGATACTCTCGGGTCTTTACGGGGCACTTCGACCGCTTGATCTGATGCAACCCTATAGGCTGGAAATGGGAATAAAGTTTAGCATTGGGAAAAGTAAAAACCTTTACGATTACTGGAAAACAAAATTAACTGAGTATATCAATACTGAGCTCAACGGGCTGGGTAAAGGAATTCTGGTGAATCTGGCTTCCAACGAGTACTCAAAGGCTATTGATCTTAAGGCAATTAAGGGTGAGATTATCACTCCTATTTTTAAGGAGCAGAAGGGGAACACATACAAAACCATTGCCATACACGCCAAGAGGGCCAGAGGCTTAATGACACGATTCATCATCAAGAATAAGATTGATGATGTGGAAAAAATCAAGCTATTCGACTACGAGGGATATTACTTCAGCCCCAATGAATCGAAGGGAAACGATTGGGTATTTGTACGCTAAGCTACTCGGCATAAAGCACCAAGCCCTTTAAATACTCACCCTCAGGGTGATAGATATTAATGGGATGGTCGGCTGGCTGGGTTAGCTGATGGAGTATTCTCACGCCCCTGTTGGCAATAATTGCTCCCGAAAACACAGCATTGCGAAAATCCTCGCGGGTTACCACCTGTGAGCACGAGAAGGTGAAAAGGATTCCCCCCGGATTCAGCTTACGAAAGGCAGCAGCATTGAGGCGCTTATATGCCTGCAAGGCATTCTTTATCGCTGGTTTATGCTTGGCAAAGGCAGGAGGATCTAACACTATTACATCGTAGGTTTCTTTGTCATCTTTTAGAAAATCAAACACATCGGCGTTAATTGCCCTGTATGAAGGATTCTTGCCAAAGTTGATCTCCATGTTTTTTTCAGTGAGGTCGATGGCTTTTTCGGAGCTATCAATACTTATCACACTTTTTGCTCCGCTACGGGCAGCATAAACCGAAAATCCGCCAGTGTAGCAGAATGCATTAAGCACCTTTGCATCTCTGCAGTAGCGTGATAGTAACTGCCGGTTCTCCCGTTGATCAATGAAGAACCCTGTTTTCTGCCCGTCCACCCACGAAACCATGAATTTATTGCCATTCTCCATCAGCTCACAATCCTCAGGAGTACCCGCAATGTATCCATTCTCGGCAGAAACTGGTGATTTATAGGATATAGTACCCGAACTCTTATCGTAAACCGAGGTTACTTTTCCGTCCATTATTTCCAGTACAAGTTGAGCAAACAATTCCCTGAGTGTATACATGCCATAGCTATGAGCTTGCATTACCGCGGTTTTCCCATAGATATCAATAATCAAACCCGGCAAACCATCACCCTCACCATGTACAAGCCTAAAGATATTTGTGGAATCGGTAAGGTAAATCCCTAAACTTTTACGCAAGTTCAGTGCTTGCAAAAGCTTAGCTTTCCAGAAATGGGAGTTTATATCTTGTTTCACGAAGCTAACAATCCGTACCGAAATAGAGCTGGGTTGATAATGGCCAATAGCGAGAAAATTCCCTCGGCTATCAACAACCTCAACCAGATCACCCTCAGCGGGTTCCCCGCTAATTTGATTAATTGCACCAGAAAAAATCCATGGATGAAATCTTAGTATCGACTGTTCCTTCCCGGGCTTTAGAGTTATACGAATGAGACTCATTTTAATAATTTGCTGGTGATTAGTTTGTTGTATATTTCTCGGCAAACCCAGGCATCAATTGCAGCATACTGCTGCTGTGCTTCGGAAAGCGTTGGCGCATTCCAGTTGGATAGCTGCTGCGATTTGGAGACTTTTTTTCCCAGTACAATGGCCGCCATTTTCCGAACGCTTAGCTCCTCAATACCATACTGTGGAACAATGCTCTGAAGATCGATAAAGCCCTCTGGGGTGAACTTCTTAATTTTTTGGAGTGATTTTAAATCATCGCGAATGGCTGCCCCGATCTTTAGAATTGTTGGATCCTGCAGAAAGTTTAGTAAGGGTTTTGGAATTCCAGTATGTTGAAGCCTTATCAATAATGCAAGGCTTGAGTTTGACAGTTGCAGTAATGCAATGCTATTTAATTCACCCTTACGAAAGGTAGGCTTCGTTTCGGTATCGAATCCTAAAATCTTCTCGAAAATTAGTTGGGGCAACCAAAGTTCAAGCTCTTTTTCCGAAGAAACCACAACGATCTTTCCGCTGAATTCAACTTTTGGGAGCGCTGTCACCTCCTCCTTGCTGATACTATTTGAGAATGATCTACTCATCTTCCCTGTAATCGCTTTGGCGCTTTGTAATTATCCACTGGCTGGTATCTATATCCTTCTCTGGAATTGTATTTTCTTCTTCATCCTTCTCAATATCGATGCCAGAATGTTGAAGTACATGGATTGCTCTAATGGCATTTGCTAACCGAATTCCCCAGAATTCCTGAAAATTTAGGGTACATTCCCAAAGCGCATCGTTCATCTCCTCAACCTGCCCTTTTTGGTATAGCATTGTAAAATCCTTCAAATCTTGATAAATATCAGAAAGGTACTCGGCAATGCTGGCCGAGAACTGCTCATCGATCTCGGAAATCCGTGAATCGAATACCTCGGGGAATGCATCATGCTCTCCAAGAAGATCTTTAATCCTAAGGTTGAGCGCAATATAGTACTCTTCAGTTACGTGCTTTATGTTGCCCTCTTCGTAAATGGGTTCGGTTTGGGGAAGTAGCGAAGCCTTGTAGTAGAGCAATGGCAATAGGCTGCTCATAACCCTAACAAAACTCTTTCGCTTGTAGTCGCTAACATTTTCAATGTAAGCGCAATACTCTTTTGCTACGGTAACAAACTCCACAACAGAGCGGCTAAATATCAGTTCGTTAATGCTATTTTCCATACCATATATTGAATTTCAAAATCAAACAGTTTCATTTTATTGGTCTATCCCTCTGCATCAAAAAAAAGCTTGTAGTAGTTCAATCCCTTATCGTGATCGAAGCCCTTTTCAACTCTATCGCGCCCACCGTGAATATAGAGGTGAAAATTCTTATCGAGTTTAATTACGCTCTTGAATACCTTCTTTGCCTGCTTAGCGGCATCGATTGAAATGGTAAACGAATCCTTTAGGTTGCATCCTAGCTCATTCTGGTACTCGTCCTTATACTCTCGAAACGCTTCTACAATTTCAGGCTTGTGAATAACCCGTTCTTCAAATTCTTCCTGATCGAATGTATCGGTTTTTGCAAAGTAATCGCGGGTTTTATTAAGGAGCGTAACCTGCTCTGCCCTGTCGAGGTTACTATCCTGATACAGAACGTCTTTCACAAAATCCTTACAAAGGTTGATGTATCCGCTGGTTTGGTAAAAATCATCCTCTCGGGGTTTTATGTTAAGGAAGATTTCCTTCCAAAATCTTGCCTCATCATTTTTATTGGTATTATCGATGGCAACCACCTTGTAACCAAAATCCTTCTCGGTATTGAAAATCAAACAACCCTTGTCTAACTTTTTTATGCTAATGCCCTGGTGTTGTTCAACTTCAAAGCCACTGGTCTTTTCATATACCTTTATAAAAGTATCCTTGGTTTCCGATTTAAATAAACCAATAGCATCAACCAGTTCACCCTCCACAACGCAATTCGAGAAGTACACAACGTAAAGTTCTCCATCCTTTATATTAGGGTGATTGCTGCTTTGATAGAGGTGTTTCGCTATGCTGATTGATTTCTCGAAGAGATCTGCGGGATTGTCAAAAAGTTTTTCCGAGTAATTGTACACCTCATTCAAAGCAAGTTCGGTTTCGTGTGCAAAGCTATAGAATTCGGGTTGCTTAAAGGGCGAAAGAAAAAATACTCGGAGGAGTTCCAGCAAATCATCATCGGCTATTTGAACCAAACTTTTTGAAAGGGAAAACTCGTTTGTACGGGTTTTGTTCCCAACTCTATGAATAGCAATTCCTTGTATGGTGGTTTCTGAAAAATCGAACATGTTTTTTTTTCACGCAAAGGTAAAAAATAACCCTGACAGATTACATTTCTATCAGGGTTGTTCTCGAAATGATTTATTGATCAAACTGTTTAAATATTCTTACTATATGATTGTCCGCTAACATACCTAAATGTTACAAATATTAACACAGTTCATTGCGAGGAGTGTTTTTTACGACGAAGCAACTTAGCGCAGCGATTTCACCGAAGGTAATCTATTATTATTCAGTAAAATAAAGATTGCTTCAACCCTTAAAAGGCAAGGGTTTGACTTCGTCTAGCACTTCGTGGTTCGCAATGACGGTTGGGTGCTTTGGTATCTAAACGGATAGTCATATCTTACTATTTTATTTTCCTCAGAGCATCTTTATAATTCTCCTCAACTGCTTTCCAGTTTACAACTTTCCAAAAATTTGAAACGTAATCGCCCCTTTTATTCTGATAATGAAGATAATAGGCGTGTTCCCAAACATCAAGGCCCAAAATTGGAGTGCCTCGTTTTTCTGCTACATCCATTAAAGGATTATCCTGATTTAGGGTTGATGAAACGAAAAGATTTCCTTCCCAATCAAGAGCTAACCATGCCCAGCCACTTCCAAATTGAGTTTTGGCAGCACTTTCAAATTTGTTTTTAAACTCCTCAAAAGAGCCAAAGGCTTTCTCAATGGCCTTTAGCAATTCACCCTTGGGAACTCCTCCTCCATCTGGCGACATGATTTCCCAGAAGAGATTGTGATTATAGTAACCACCTCCGTTGTTTCGTATAGAAACAACATGCTTACTAACGTTGGCAAATAGATCTTCAATGGATTTATCGCCACTATCGCATTCATTCAATGTCTTTACGAAATTATTGTAATAAGCCTTGTGGTGACGTGAGTAATGAATTTCCATAGTTGTTTTATCGATGAATGACTCCAGCGCATCGTAGCTGTATGGCAGTTCGGGAAACACAAATTTTTCCTGACCTTTTATCGAGTGAGAAAAGAAAGCTAAAAAAATTATAGCTAAGGAAAATAGTTTTGTTCTCATTTTTATAGAGATTTTATTGTTATACATTAAGATATCAATACTATAACAATAGTACAGCATAAATGTTTATACTAAACTGTTTAAATTTTGTTTAAGGCAACTTTTAGTCTTGCCTTTATGATGATCAAACTCTTAACCAAATCGGGTACCCGAATTCGTTCCTGCATAATCCTTTCGGCTTTTACCCTTTTTATCCTTATGAGTAAAGCTTTAAAGTAAAGGTAAGCAACGTAAACGCCTAGTATAGAATCTCTTGGTAACTTACGGATGCCATCCAACGACTTATCAAGATCAATTGCTATATCTTCCTCAATGATCCTTTTCTGAGATTCGGAGAATTTCGTAAAATCAACATCAGGGAAGTAAACCCTTCCCCGCTTCTGAAAATCATCCTTTACATCTCGTAAAAAGTTAACCTTTTGAAAGGCTTCGCCTAAACTACGGGCGGGTTGAGCAAGCTCATCGTAAAGCGTATTGCTCCCATTACAAAAAACCTTCAGGCACATTAGCCCCACAACTTCGGCACTTCCATATATATACTTCTGATATTCAGCATGATTGTAATCCTGCTTATGCAGATCCATCTCCATGCTATCAAGAAAAGAGGTGATTAATTCGTGTGGAATACTATACCTATTGGCTACCAACTGGAAGCTATTGAGAATTGGATTGTTACTTACCTTTTGATCAATTGCCTGAAAAACTTGCGCTCTAAATTCGGCAAGCATTTCAAGCTTTGGATGCTGATGGAATGTGTCCACAATCTCATCGGCAATGCGCACAAATCCGTAGATGGCGTAAATCGAATCGCGAAGCGATGGATGAAGAAGCGACACTGCCTTCGAGAACGAGGTGGAGTACTGCGTGGTAAAGAGTTTACTACAGCCCAAACAGGTATTATTGTACAGATCCATAACGTTTTACAATTTGTTCGGTTGTTAGTCGCGAGCTAATTACTGCCATGGGCAAACCCGTTCCAGGAATTGTGCTTGATCCCACATAGAAAAGGTTTTTGTACTTTTCGTCGGTATTGTGTGGGCGAAAGTAACCAATTTGGTTTAAATCGTGCGCTAATCCTAAACCGCTACCACGGTATAGGTTAAACATTTTTTCCCAGTGTAGCGGGGTCAGAATGGTTTGAGATGCTATGTTGTTTTGGATATCAAACCCAATTCGCTCAGATAGATCGGAAACAATATTTTGAGCAAGGGTTTGGCTATCGTCCCAGTTGGGTTTATAACGCAAATCGGGAACGGGACATAATACAAATATGGCTTCGCCATTTTCGGGCGCATATTCGGGATTTGCCTTGCTGGGCACGTTCACGTAGTAGTATGGCTTTTCGAGGCTGATGCTATTCTTGAAGATTTTTGAGCTGTACTCCTCAAAGTTTTGACCCAGAAAATAGTTATGCACCTTTAGCCCTTCAATCTTACCATTTAAACCAAGGTACATGGTGAAGGGAGCCAGTGTCCACTTCATTTTGTCAAGTTTCTCTTCAGTAAATTCTTTACGTTTAAGCACTTTTCCCCTAAAAAAGGCTGCATCGGCATTAACCACAAAAAGATCGGCATCCCATTTCTTTCCCTGCGAATCGATTAGCGATTTCAGTTTACCGTTTTCAGTTTGAAAATCAACTATTTCAGAGTTAAAATTGATCTTAACGTTTCGGTTATCCAATTCGGATAGTAACCCCTCAACGATTTTATACATTCCTCCTTTTACGTTATGGTATCCATCGTGCAGCAGCTCAGTATAGGTAAGCATAGAGTAAACGGCAGGTGTATCGAACGGAGTTGCTCCAAGGAAAAAAGCCACCAGCGAGAAAATTACCTTCACCTCGTAGGAGGTGAAATGCTTGTTCATCTCGTTCCACATGCTTTTGAGCATTAAAGGAGCATGATGAAATGGCACTGATGCTAAAGCTGTGGCAAATTCAACAGGATTGTTGAAATTCTTTCGGATTATCCTATTCTCAGTATCGTGAAAAAGCTTTCCTGTTTTCTCTAGGTACGTTTTCATCCTCTTCTCAAAGTCTGGCTCCACATCGTAAAATTCTTGGGCAAGTTTAGCCAAATCCTTATAGATAGTATATTGCTTTTTGCTTCCAGAGAAGTTTACCGTGTATAGCGGATCGAGGGCGAAAAGTTCAAATGGCAGCTCAATGCCGCAGCTCTTGGCAAACTCTTCAAACTCGTAGCTCATGGAGAAAAAAGTTGGTGCCAGATCCCAAGTAAAACCATCCTTCTTGAATTGATTCAGCCTCCCACCTGCCTGATGGTGCTTCTCCACCATTTCAACTTCATATCCCTTTGTTGATAAGCGCATTGCAGTGGTTAATCCACCCAACCCTGTTCCAACAATTAATGCCTTTCTCATTGATAATGAATGGTTAAACCGATTAGACAACTATCATAACGAAGTTAATATTATTACTTGAATAACACAAACTCAACACAATTAACATTATTTTTAAGCCAATGTTTAGTAATTGTTTAAGTTTTTTGGAACAATTCATTTTATGATGCCGCCGTAGGTGGCACATAACGATTGAAAAAGTTTTAAATATATCTTAGCGCCTCGTAGAGAGCGCAATAAGTTGTTTTCAATATTGCACCCACTCTGGGGTGCTTAGTTTAGTTTTACATATTTCAATCGCTATATGCCCTCTACGAGGGCACCTTAAAATTTATATACGCAAAACTTAAACAGTTTCTTAGTTTATTGCTTGAAATTTTAAACATTTTTAAATGCGTTTGCCTTGGGCAATGGATGGCTGTTTATAACAAATTCCACAAATTAGCGTAAATTTGCAGATATTATTTTTATAGGGTTTATTATGAAGCGAGTGGTAGTAGGTCTATCGGGTGGAGTGGATTCCAGCGTTGCTGCATACGTGCTTAAGCAGCAGGGTTACGATGTGGTAGGGCTTTTTATGAAGAACTGGCACGACACCACTGGCGTTCTCAAGGGCGATTGCCCCTTTGATGAGGATCACGACTTTGCCCGCATGGTTGCCCGCAAGCTTGGAATACCATTCGAAATGGTAGACCTAAGCGAGCAGTACCGCAAACGCGTGGTCGATTATATGTTCAGCGAGTACTCTCGCGGCCGTACGCCCAACCCCGATGTGCTTTGCAACCGCGAGATAAAATTCGACGAGTTTATTAAGGCTGCCATGGTGCTCAAAGCCGATTTTGTTGCTACTGGGCACTACTGTCGAAAGGAGGAATTAATTGTGGATGGCAAGCCAATGTACCGCCTACTGGCTGGATTGGATCCTAACAAGGATCAGAGCTATTTTCTCTGTCAGCTTAGCCAGCAGCAGCTGGAGAAGGCACTCTTTCCGATTGGCGATGTGGTGAAACCCGAGGTGCGAAGGATTGCCAAGGAGCTGGGCTTAGCAACAGCACAACGAAAGGATTCGCAGGGAATTTGCTTTGTGGGAAAGGTGGATCTACCCGTTTTTCTCCAGCAGAAGCTCGAGGTAAAATCAGGAAGCATCATCGAAATCCCCAAGGATTTTTCAGTTTACGAATCGGAGGAAAGCAATAAAGATCTTTATGAACTTGCAACACCAGTTAGATACAAACCAACTGATGGTAAGGTGGTTGGCAAGCATAAAGGGGCACATTTCTACACCATCGGACAGCGAAAGGGATTAAATGTGGGTGGAACACCCGAACCTCTCTTTGTGATTGCCACCGATATTAAGCGCAATATTGTTTACGTTGGGCAGGGACAGGAACATGGTGGGCTTTACCGCAAGGGGCTTTTTATTCCTGAGGTTGATATCCATTGGGTTCGTCCCGATATTACGATGAGCATTGGTGAAAGCAAAGATTTTTTAGTTCGTATTCGATATCGCCAGCCCCTTCAAAATGCGAAACTTTTCCGTGAACCAGAAGGAATGTACATAGTTTTTGAGAATGCCCAGAGGGGAATCACTGCAGGTCAGTTTGCCGCTTGGTATCAAGAGGATGAGCTGATGGGATCGGGAGTAATTGGGTGATTGGGTGGTTGGATGATTGAATAATATTTTGTTTATATTAGCTACTTAATAATATTAAAATTATTGAAAAATGGCCATTAACCCTGATTGTGAAACAAAGCCTTCGTTTAAGTATCTTAGGTTACTTCAAAGGCTTATCATAATATTGCTTCTTTTTATAATGTCGTTAATACTTCTTTTTGCTACTCTGAACATTATCTTTTTTATTATTAAGAATATTGTTCAGCAGCCCATGGCACAATTTACAGCAGGTAACTTAATGGAACTTTTCAGCTTATTCCTAGTTATACTTATTGGAATCGAGCTGCTCGAAACCGTGAAAGCTTTTCTCATGAAGGAAACCATTCAGGTTGAAATTGTAGTTTTAGTGGCTATAATCGCTGTATCAAGGAAGGTTATTATTTGGGACTTCAACGATGGGAGTACTATTGAGATATTTGGACTTTCTGCAATTCTTTTAGCTTTGGGTGCTACATACTTCTTAATTCGCAAAACAAAATTTAAATTGAATTTTTTCTCAAAGAAATCGAGGCAAAATCAACCACAAATTAGGAAAAAAGATAGTATAGGTGAGGAAAATCAAAAGTAGTTACCTGTTAATCTTTTGTACAAATTCCTTCGCTTTTTCAAGGTTCTGAGGTTTACCCACATCAACAACAAAGTTATTTGAAGTATCCATGGCAATTATGGTTTGCGATGAGCATAAACTTAGGTATGCATCTACAATCGAAAAAGCTCCCTTGGTGTGAATTAGTTGAAATATTTCGGGACTAATTACATGTATACCAGCAAAGGCATAGCCCTTAAGAGGGGTACCACTATTTTTTGGGATAACCTCTTTTTCAGTAATATTATTTCGCCACCCTGAAAGTATCATCTGCTCATCAAAAAGAAAGTATCTGTTTGATCTTCTTTGACCCACAGCTAGTGTAACCAGCGCATTTTGCTTAATATGAAATTCAATAAGATGATTAATGTTGATATCGGAGAGAATGTCAACATTATGAACAAGAAAGGGTTTATCTCCATCGAGAAATGGACGAGCATTAAGTATTCCTCCACCTGTATTAAGTAGACGATCAGACTCGTCAGAAATATGAATTCTAACGCCAAAATCGTGGGATTCAATGTAGCTTACTATTTGCTCAGCAAAATGGTGTACATTAATAACAACCTCCTTAAACCCGGAAGAAACTATTTTTTCCAAAACATATGCAAGTAATGGTTTTCCGTCAACCTCAACTAAAGCCTTAGGTCGCTCAAGGGTATGATTCCCCAGCCTTGTTCCTAATCCAGCCGCCAAAATCATTGCTTTCATATATTTTTTAGCTTTTAATTGGCTTACAAAGTTTTTTTTTCTTGCTGGATTTTAGTCCACATTTTTTGCAAGTAAACTTCAAATCCATATCCATTATTTTTTTAGACTCTTTTTCGCAGATTTTTTTACCCATTTGATACTATTTTAATTCTCTGTGAGTCAAGTTTACATGAATACCCTCAATTTTTCCAAGCGATTGTGCTAGTTGGTTAGCCATAAACACCGAGCGGTGTTGCCCTCCGGTGCAACCAAATGCAACCGAAAGGTAATCAAACCCCTTTTTTAAATATACATTAATCGATTCTTTTACAATTTCATCAACTCTATCAAAATACTGTAAAACCTCATTGTGTCTAACCAAATAATCAATCACGGGCTTGTCACATCCATTCAGAACCTTGAATTCACCTAGCCTCCCTGGATTTGGCAATGATCTACAATCGAAAACAAAACCACCTCCGTGTTCTGCATGTTCAAAGGGGTAACCCTTCTTGAATGAAAAACTGGTTATTTCGACAGTTAAACCATCAAATGCGTTGGATTGTTCAGGTTGCTTTCCATATTTTTTGAATATCTTACCAAGGATTGGAGTTAGCGTAGGAAGTGAAATAGAAACATTATCAAGGAGGCCTTGAAGGTTGCATGCAGCCATAGGTATGCTCTGCAAAAAATGCGCTCTACGTTCGAAAAATCCCCTATAACCATAAGCACCAAGGGTTTGAATTACCCTAAAGAGTGCAAAAATAGGAAAATGCTCTTTTAACTCCTTGATATTTATTGATGTAAGTTCTTTTACCTTTTCAAGGTAATAATCTAACATTTCATCTCTGAGCCATTGAGGAAAATTAGCTTTTGCTTGATAAAGAAACGATGCTACATCATATAATAAAGGTCCTCGTCTTCCACCTTGGTAATCAATAAAGTATGGTTCGTTATCAACTAACATAATGTTGCGCGATTGAAAATCACGGTAGTGAAAATAGCAACTAGAGTGTGATAGCAAATAATTGGCGAAAGCCATAAAATCATCATCCAACTTTGCCTCATTGAACCGAATACCCGAAGGTTTCAGAAAGCAGTACTTGAAATAGTTGAAATCCCACATCACGCTTTGCAGATCAAAATCGCTTTTGGGGTAACATTTGCTGAAATCTAAACCCTTGACCCCCTCAATCTGCATTTTTGCCAATAGTTCGAGCGATTTTTTTAGTGTATTTGAAGTAGGTGAATACTTATCTTTCTCCCAAATAGTGCAGGTTAGCTTATGTAGTAAGGTAAGGTCACCCAAATCGCCGATAAGATAGCATGTTTCATCCTCAGATACACATAAAAGTTCTGCTACAGGGAGACCTAAACTAAAGAAATGTTTGGTTAGGTAAAAGTATGCTCTGTTCTCCTCTACATCGGGATTGTAAGCGCCAATAGCACTCTGCTTTGCATTGGTTAGCCTGAAGTATAGCCTATCAGACCCTCCCTGGGGCAAAGGAATAACATCAACATCTTCATCACCAAAATGGTTTTTGAAGAGAATAAATAATAGACCTGATATTTCTGAATTCATTTTTAGAATGTTTAACCAAAAAAGTAAACCAAAGGAATAATTATTAGTAGTGCAGGGATAAGATTTAACACATCAATTTTCTTAATGCCTAAAATTGTAATACCCAATCCAATAAGTAGAATGCCCCCTGTGGCAGTTATTTCGTTTATCATCAATGTGCTAACTGAATGGCCAAACCATGCAGCCAGTAGGGTCAGTCCTCCTTGATAGATAAGCAATGGAATTATTGAGAATATCACACCAACCCCCAATGCTGCTGCCAGCGCAACAGATGAAAAGCCATCCATCAAACTTTTAATAAGTAAAAGTTTAGGCTCATTACCAAGACCCTCCTCAATGGCCCCTAAAATGGTCATTGACCCCATGCAGAACATTAGAAATGATGTTACCAAACCTTCACTAAATTTTCCTCCCTTAAGCTTTAGCTTTGCCTGAAGATTGGTTCCGCTTTGTTCCATTCGTTCCTGAAGTTTGAGCATTGTGCCAACCAGTGCGCCTATAATCAAACTGAAAATCAGTAGTAAAGGATTTTCTGTCTTTAGACTCATGCTAAAGCCCAAAAAAAGTGTGAACAGACCAATGGCTTGAAAAAAGGTTTTCGTAAAGCGTTCGGGAAGACGGGAATGAAAAAGAAGTCCAACGCTACCACCTACAGCCACCGCTGCCATATTAATTAATGTACCTGATATCATTAAAAAGTTAGTGTAAATTTGATTAGATTTAGATTTCTTTTAGCCAATATTATAAAATGCTGATCCTTTTTGGTAATCAAAGGTACAAAAGAAAATTGTTTATTAGTTGGCTCAATTTTTTTAACTTTAGACCTAACAAAAAATTTACACAATGACAAAAGGTAATTATGCTCTTGAACTATTCAGAAAAGATTATTCCTGTGCCCAATCCATCCTAATGGCGTTTGCCAAAGAAGTTGGAATTGATGAAGAATTAGCATTTCGAATAGGGGCAGGACTGGGTGGAGGAATTGGCAGGAAGCAGCATATCTGCGGAGCAATAAATGGGGGAGCCATTATCCTTGGGTTAAAATTTGCCAACTTTTTACCAACAGATTCTCACGCAAAAGAACGAATGGCAAATCTTGTGGGTTCGTTTGTGCATGAATGTGAACAAGTAATTGGCGGAACCCAGTGTAAGGAGCTTATCAAGATTAACCTTGAAGATTCTGTCCAAAGGGAGTTCGCAAATGAGACTGGAATCTTTGAAAGGGTTTGTAATAATGCCATTGTGCAAGTGGCAAAAATTTTGGAGAAACACCTTTCAATCTAATAATTGATTTTTTTGTGATTCTTATGAAATAGTTTAAGCAACTATTGATTTGCATTAATTATCACTCTCTATTCCTTTCATCGATAGCTGTATTCTTTTTCTTGGAATATCAACCTCAAGTACTTTAACCATAACATGTTGATGCAGTTTTACTATGTCGTTGGGGTTCGACACGTACTTATCTGCCAGCTGAGAAATATGCACCAACCCATCCTGTTTGACACCAATATCAACAAATGCACCAAAATTTGTGATGTTGGTAACTATGCCTGGAATTACCATTCCCGGTATTAGATCTTCCATAGAGTAGATGCCTTCAGCAAATTCGAAAACCCTTATGCCTTGCCGAGGGTCGCGGCCGGGTTTAGCTAGCTCTGCCATGATATCCTTTAGGGTTGGAATACCTATGCTTTCAGTTACGTATCGTTTTATATCAATTTTTAATCTAAAAGATTCATCCTTTAGAAGATCGATAACTGTGCAATTCATGTCTTCTGCCATCTTCTCAACTACATGGTAACTTTCGGGGTGAACTGCGCTGTTATCAAGTGGATTTTTTGCATTGGTTATCCTTAGGAAACCAGCACTTTGCTCAAAGGCTTTCTCGCCAAGACGGGGTATCTTTTTTAGCTGGTTTCTACTGTTAAACTCACCATTTTCCTTCCGATAATCAACAATATTCTTGGCAAGCTGAGGACCAAGACCTGAAATGTAAGTGAGAAGATGCTTGCTGGCCGTATTAAGATTCACACCCACATGGTTTACACAGCTTTCTACCAAGTTATCAAGCCCTTGCTTTAGTTTAGACTGATCAACATCATGCTGATATTGCCCAACACCAATGGACTTGGGGTCGATTTTTACCAGTTCTGCCAGTGGATCCATAAGCCTTCGACCGATGGAAACAGCGCCACGTACGGTAACATCATAATCGGGAAATTCTTCGCGAGCTACTGCTGATGCTGAGTAGATGGAGGCACCATCCTCGCTAACAACAAACACTCGAACATCTCTGTTAAATCTAATCCGCTTGATCAATGACTCGGTTTCGCGGCTGGCGGTTCCATTGCCAATGGCAATAGCTTCAATTTTGTACGAGTCGGCAAGAGCTGATATTTTGCTCATGGCTTTGCCCGATTCGTTTTGCGGAGCGTGAGGGTATATGGTTTCGTTGTGCAGGAGATTTCCCTGCGAATCGAGGCAAACTACCTTACATCCAGTTCGGTATCCAGGATCAATGCCCATAACCGATTTTTGGCCAAGTGGAGGGGATAGCAGCAGTTGCCTTAGGTTTTCTGCAAAAACCCTTATGGCCTCATCATCGGCTTTTTCCTTGAGTTCGGATGTGTATTCGTTCTCGATGCTTGGCTCAATAAGACGCTTGTAGCTGTCCTCAATGGCAAAATCAACCTGATCGGCTGCCTCGCAATCGCCCTTCACAAAAGCTTGAGAGAGGTCATCGAGAACATCATCATTTGGGGGTGTAATAGAAACCTTTAAAAAACCTTCGGTTTGTCCACGTCTCATGGCCAAAAAACGGTGCGAAGCACATTTTTTTACAGGCTCTTCCCATGCAAAGTAGTCAGAAAATTTAACACCCTCTTCTTCCTTCCCTTTTACAACCTTCGATCGGATAATAGCACTTCGGCGGAAATGGTTACGAACAATATTTCGTGCTTTCTCATTTTCACTGATCCATTCTGCAATTATATCGCGAGCACCATCAAGTGCATCCTCTGCGGATGGCACATCATCGTTGATAAATTGCATGGCGATAATAATAACATCATTATCTTTTTGTTTTATTAAAATCTCTGCCAGTGGTTCCAAACCCCTTTCCTTTGCTATGGTTGCTCTGGTTCGGCGCTTTGGCTTATATGGCAGGTAGATATCTTCCAACTCCACCGGATCGTAACATTCTTCAATGCGTTTTCGCAACTCGTCGGTTAATTTTCCCTGTTCATCTATGGTTGTCAGAACGGTTTCCTTCCGTTTAGCTAATTCCTCCAGTTTGGCTAGGCGATCGCGAATTGCGGTTATTTCAACCTCATCGAGGCTTCCTGTTAATTCCTTTCTATAGCGGCTAATGAAGGGTACAGTGGCCCCTTCACCAATAAGTTTAGCTGTGTTCAAAACCTGCTTAAAGGAGAGGTTAAGTTCACTGGTTATTATTTCGATATGTTTATTTAGTACGGCATCAATCATAGTTGTTTAATATTTTGAAACATTAAAAAAGAAATGCAAAACTAACAATCTATGTTAATTTTTAACTGTGCTTAGGTTTTCATTTTTTCAACAATTGATTAATTGCAATGGAAATTGTGGGGGAAATTTTAAAAAAGTGATTAAACTGTAATGGTTGATTTAAGTCATATTCTCAATCTTGTGTTAGTCGATTAGCTATGCTATCTTTGCAGACATGAAAATGGTAATCCTTTCAACAATAAAAAAAATCATAGCAATTGCTTTGATAGGCGTTCTTGCTATGATTACCATTAATAATGCTGCTTTTTACCATTTTCATAAGCAGCCCGATGGAAGTA
>CAYNHM010000025.1:0-62776 GCA_964397135.1 uncultured Rikenellaceae bacterium | reverse complement strand
GGTGCAGAGTGCTACCCGCCCTAACATACATGTTACTGTTGGCCCTAAGGGTAAAGGTGGCTTCCTCCTCAAAGGTGAGCGTTGTGGGGTTGATGAAATCGCCTGCTGGGGTAAGAGTGTGGCGGTTGGGTGTACCGCTCTTGTCGAGGGTGATGTTTTTGCCCTCCTTCAGCTCCAGCGGTACGCCCGCAGGAAGGATGATATTCCCGCACCAGCGCACATCGCGGTCCACCACGTAATCATCGTACTTCACCCTGATCTTGGCCTTACGGTTTACACCTGTCCCTTGGTACTGCAAAACCTGAACTGATAGACCATGGAGGTAGATGGGGTCGAGGGTAAAGCTATTCTTATCGTATCGTTGATGAGCCACCAGTCCTGGATTGGTGGAGATGGATATTTTTTTCCCTGCCGGAAAGCCCAACTCAGAACCGTACATGCCAAAAATAAATGAATTGTCCCGATTAAAGACCGGAAATGATTCGTTAAGAATAAAACCATCTGCTGGGTTGTAGTTAATAACACCGTTTGGAGTAGAATCCCCCAAATCGTTGTTGTTAATATCCAAAAATTCGGTGTAGTAATCATCCCTTATCTCCGAATGGTCGTTATGTCCACCAAACGGGTTGGCAGCGAGATGATCAAAATGGTACAACCTGTTTCTTCCCGAAAAATGGGTGGAAAAGTCTGACGAACGAGCGTAATCGAAGTTCCCCTGATGGTATAGGAACTTTATCCTATTTGGGTTACCCGAACCTGTTCGTTCAACCCTGTCGTCCGAAAGCCCCTCAAGGAACATGATGGCTCCCTGCGGAGCTGGGGGTATTGTATAACCCTGAATTTGTTGCTCAGGGTCTCTCCTATCATCCCATACCGTTGCACCCGTTCGGTTTTCAACCCATACGTACTGCCCATCGGGGGTGCGCAGCTTAATACGCATGGCATCCCCTGTGGTGATAAAGTCTCTGAGCCAATAGTCGCCATTGTGCTGCACGTCGCTTAGATCGTGCTTGATGTCAATCCAGTCGAGCCACCACCTGTCCCAAGCGTTGATGCTGTGCAGAGCGGTTCTGTGGATAAAGCTGTAGCCGTATGTCATGTTAAAATGTTTACCAAATTGCTTGTTGGCATCCACCTGATGTCCTGAGCCGAATAGGTTGTGCGCAAACTCGTGGATAAAAACACTTTCAAATACATTTCCTTTTGCCATGGTAAAGCCGCTAAAAAAATCTGTAGATATGCTATCGGAAAGAGGATGACTTATTATCATGTTCCATGCATTTTCTCCCGTTCTTTGGGTAAGCCACTGATATTCCTCAGTCGGCCTAAGGGCATTGTCCCAGAAACGGAATCGAATGACCACAAAGTCCAGAACGTTATCGGGGTCTTCAACGCTGTTATCGGTTTGATAATGCCCTGAACCCACCCTGTTCTTGCGTCTATCGAAGCGACTCCAGTCGAAATCGGAGTGGTTTACCTGTATGCTATCTAATGCTCTTCTAATAAATTCATCCCACGCCGAACTAATATTAGCATCCTCAGGAAAGATAGGTATAGTAATCAGGTGCGGGAAGGCCTCACCCACAAACATGAAGGGGTAATCAGGGTTGGAGTGCTGGTAGAAGAAGTTGGAGATGTTCTTGGTATCATCGCCAGGGTAGAACTGGCTCTCGTTGGTGTAGAAGAATTCTTCCTGGTTGGAGGGGAGATTATTTAACGGCCAATTTGCCATAGTTCCATTATAACCATGTCCTTGTCCTTGAGGCGCAAATTGAACATATATTACTAATGCACGTAGCAACCCTCTCGGGGTGTGCACCATACCGTAGTACGAGTACCCCCCCTATTGTCCTCATATTCAGACGAATCGGCAGGGTGGTAGTCCTCAACCCACCAGTCGGGTTGGGCAATGCTGGTTAGTGTAAAGCTAAACAGCAGGGCTAATGTTATTTTTATTGTTATTGCTATTCTTTTCATCGTTTTATTCTTTTTTAGTTTTTTATAATAATTGCAGAATAAACCCCACTACCCGTGCGGTAGGATACAATGTAGCTGCCCTTTGCCCAGGTGGAGGTGTTGAGGTGAATGGTTTCGGGCTGGGCAATATCCTTTGTAAACACCCTATCGCCGCCCATGCCCGTAACGGTTAGCTGCCCATTGGGCATTGGGGGCAGCTCCACCACCAGATCCTCACCCGCCGGGTTTGGGAAGGCGTGCAGGGGCTTTACCCCGGGAAAGGTTACCACGCTGGCGGGCAGCTCGGGGTTGAACCGCAGCTCGCCCACAAAGATATCGGACTTACCATTGAGGTCGAAATCGATATCAACGCATATTACCAACCTACCGCTATTGGAAACGGCTGCCCCTGCGAGGTAGTAGTGGTCGTACCACATCAGGTCCCACCCAGTATCGTACACATACTTACCCTTTGCCGTAAGCTTGAATATGCAGAGGTAGGAGGGCTGGTAGGGGAACAGGGGGTTGTTGTCAACGGTCATGGGGGCGAAATAGCCACCATCGGGGCTGGCTTGCACCTTCCATACCCCGCCAGCTGTGCCCCCACCGTTTTGCGCACAGATGCTGCTGTCCTGGTGCATCAGCACCTCGCCCTGGACGGTAAGCAGGGCAAAACCCAACCTGCCGTTGGGCTGGTCGGGGGCGTTGTTTATGGCCCCCACCCTGCCGTTATGGGCGTTGAAGAGATGATTGTATAGTATATTGTATCCTGGAAAAATGGAGGGTAATGAGTCAAGTATTTCTCCCGAATTTGAAATTCGGTATATCCAGTTTGTATCCTTTTTTTTCCCTAAAAGGAGTACACCAGTATCAGTTGTTATAAAATCATAAATATAATTGAACGAAATACTCCATTCCTCATTTAAATCCTCATCGTGTTGAAATAGGTAATGAGTAAACACATTAGGATTATAAGAGTACTGGATGTTTAGTTTAGAATTAAAACCCCCAAAACTATTAGAAGAAATCTGATATATCTTCGCTTCTATTTCACTTTCTGCTATAAAATGGGTTTTAATACTATCACCCATATTGTCGGAAAGCATTAGGTAAGCACTTTTACTGTTTGTTTCGTTTTTGTAACGTACTACAGCCGATACCACATTACCATTCAAGAGTAATGCCATTCCTGAATCAAAAAATATATTCTGGTATTCTCTAGTATAAAGATGGTTGCCAATTGAGTCTAACCGATAGAAGTAATACTTAGGATAATCACTTGCTTGAATTAGGAAACCTCCATCTATTGTCTTCACCATGTTAAAAGGGGTGTCATAAGAAGTTTCAGTACCCAGCAAGGTGTACCATACCCAGTTGGGCTCATCGTCGTCGGTGCTGCCGGTGCGGGCAAACTGCCCCTGGGCGGGTGCTCTGCCCCAGATTAGCAGGAGCAGAGGAAAGATTAGTAAAAGAATTGTTTTGTGTTTCATAAGCGGTTGGTTTAAATGGTTAATAGGTGTGAAACCCAAAGGTAGAGCTTTTGAATGTAAAATGTAAAACGCTGAATGTAAAATGTAAAAGGGAAGAAAAAACGGGTAGCCATTACCTTTCCATATATGGCAAAGACCATTGCCCACCATACTTTTACATTCAGTATTCGAAATTTTACATTTTACATTTTTTTTACGGGGTTTTCGCCCGTTCTTACTCAGGGCTTGACTTGCCCTGCTGCTGGTTCGACTTACTTCGACTCCGCTCAGCACAAGTCGCTCACCAGCCACCACGCCTAGTCAAACCCTGACGGGTGGGGCAATTGGTGTTGGTTTTTAGGTCATGGCGCACCTCCTTTCGGTTTGGGGTTAGCATACGTTTTTTTAGGGTTGGGGCAAAACACATCCCCCTCTATATATATATCAACTGTTTTTGCAATTCGTGACAAGTTTTTTTTTACTTTTTTCAGGGGTCATCTTCCATTAATCTGATATACTGTATGGTATGAGGTGAAAAAAATTAAAAAATTGTTACGTTTCAAACACATGTTTTATTTATTTATTGTTCATTATCCTAAAAATTATATTTATCCCCTGTGCGGTAGCAGAAGTAATTCTGTTGCCACAGTTTCAATCACCTGTTGTCATCGGCCGATGAGCCGAAAAACAAGGGTAGGTGGTGCAAAAAAAAAATCTGCTGTTCAAAGCACCGACCATCGAAAGGTGCAAGTTCAAATTTTTAACACCCATCGTAGTTTTTCTAGCGAAGCGGAGTGCTAAAAGTCATTTTATCGGATTTCTATCACTTTTTTACCCTCAATCCCAGAAGGGAAAGTGCTGAAAATTAGGCATCCCTGCCTGCTGCTGCACAGCATTCAGGCAGGCTTTAGGGTCGGATTAACCTGATTTCCAAACCTACCGGTTATGGGTTGACCTTTGAGACATTCCCATGTGGAGTTTACCTTCGGTGAGCTCACCGCCAGTTGCCAGTTTCGGTTAGGGCAAAGCCTCAATTTGTATGATGTTTTGTATAGTCAGGGTTTGAACCTCCTTACCGGTGCTCTTGCCTAGTCAAACCCAAATGGGTATAGGGGTTAACTTTTTTTGAATGTATAAAAAAGCGCAGCCATAAACTGCGCTCAATATCATGTTTTAAAATTCTATTCAAAACCATCGGGCAATTCAACCGAATTAACATCAACAGTAATCTCTTTAAGTCGTTGAGCAACCTCATCGGTCATGCTCTCTTGATAACGACCACCAATGTGATTTGCAAAGAATTTTTCCATTGCAGCAATAAATGCCATTTGGTTAACAGGCCGTGCAAATCCATGCCCTTCATCGGGGGCTTTTAGGTACTCAACTGGTAGGCCATGTTCTCTTAGGGCAACCACAATTTGCTCCGATTCAACTACCTTTACTCTTGGGTCATTTTGCCCCTGAACTACCATAAGCGGAGCAGATATCTTATCGGCAGAGTAAAGTGGCGATTGCCTTTTCATTTGTTCAAGACCCTCATCAGTTGTTGGATCTCCCATTCGAACGTAAAAACTTTTACGCATAGATTCCCAGTATGGTGGAATTGAGTTAGATAGTGTAATCAAATTCGATGGACCAACCGATGATACACCACAGGTGTAGACCTCAGGTGTGAAAGCAAGGCCAGCTAGCGTTGCATAACCCCCATAGGAAATTCCAAATATAGCCACCTTGTCCTTATCAACTATACCCTGATCTATCAAATATTTAATTCCCCATGTAATATCATCTTGCATTAATTCGCCCCATTGATTGTTACCTGCATTCAGAAATGACTTTCCAAATCCAGTTGAACCCCTAAAGTTTGGTTGTAAAACAGCATATCCACGATTAGCAAGAAACTGAGCATAGGGGTTGAATCCCCAGTAATTTCTAGCCCATGGCCCTCCATGAGGATTCACAACTAAAGGTAATTGTTTCCCCTTTTTTCCCTTTGGCAATGTTAAGTATGCTTGTATTTCAAGTCCATCAGAAGATGGATAACGTATACTTTTTACGGGCGAAAGATTTTCCGTTGGCAAATCGGGACGCAGTGTATACTGAAAAGTTGCCTCTCCATTGCTCATATCGTATAGATAGACTATTCCTGGATTAGTATCGGACCATACATTTACAAGCCAGAATTGCTCATCGCTAGTGGGACTGAATAAACTAATCTCCATACCACTGAATTTATCTTTTAGCTTGTTGTAGTGGGATTCGAATTCGGCGTTTTTAAAATATCTTCGGGTAAATTCATCGGTATAGCTTGTAAATAGAACTTCAAAGGTCTTATCAGATATTATAATACCCCCAAAATCAGCTTTGCCCTCTGGGTCCCTTTCCATAAATTCCAACTCTCCTGTTTCAATATCCATAAGGTATAGCTGACTAAGATCCACATCATCGCCAACATTAGACGTTATATAGAAGTAGCGATTATCCTTAGTGAATGCAATTGGGTTGGCATTTTCAAAGATATTCCAGGAATAAAGCAGGGTTTCACCCTTTTTGTCCATGCGCCATAATTCATTTGTTCCATCCACTCTTGAACGACTTGCCATTCTAAGGTTATCATTCCAATCGAATATCCAATCGGTATACCGATTGGTATTCTTTCTCAATAACGTTAACTTTCCTGTTGATATCTTTAGGCTATACAAATCATGCCATGCTTTATCCCGGTCATTTAGCCCTATAAACAGCAAATCAGGATCTTTTCTTGAAACATGGTATATCATAGCAACTACATCTTTCAGCTTAGTCAAATTTCGGGCTTCAGGTATAATATCCTTCGAGGCTGTAACGGGATCAATGGCATAGATGTTAAAATTCTCATCGCCTCCTTGATCCTGAACATAAAGGATATACTTGCCATCACGCGACCAAAAGTATCCCCTTATTGGTCTTAATGCTTCATTTGTAACCGGAATGGCATCTTCAAAAGCTGCATCCTTGGTTTTTATCCAAACATTTCGGGTTCCATTTAATGGTTTAAGAAATGAGATGTACAAACCATCAGGAGAGAGCTGTGCTCCTGATATTTCAGGGTTATCAAAAAAGAGTTCGCGGTCAATCAAAGGGGGTTGCTTATCCCCGAATTTGGAACAACTCGAAAAAGAAAGAATTGTAACCAACGTCATAAAAATTAAGAATTGTTTCATTGTGCAAATATTTTAGGGTTAGTGTAAAATTAGATATAAAGCATAAACTAAATTAACTAGCAACAAAAAAAGGCCATCCATTGGACAGCCTTTCTATTATTTTTAATTTTCCATCCTGCCATGGCAGTTCTTATACTTCTTGCCACTTCCACAGGGGCAGGGGTCGTTTCTCCCAACTTTCTTCTCAACTCTTACAGGCTCACGGTTTCGTTCCTGAGTGTTTGCACCAGCCTGAAGTGCATCGGTGCGGCTGGTTTCGTACTTGCTCATATCTAACTTGCGCTGCTGACCAGCCTGCTGTACCTGACTGGGGTCACGTAAGGGAATATGCGCTTTCATAAGGATTGAAATAACCTCTCTATTAATCTTGTCGATCATGCTCTTAAAAAGTTCGTAGGCTTCAAACTTGTAAATGAGCAACGGATCCTTCTGTTCGTATGCTGCGTTCTGAACGCTTTGCTTAAGCTCATCCATTTCGCGAAGATGCTCTTTCCAATGTTCATCTATGATGAAAAGGATGATGGTTTTACTGAAAGAACGGCTTATCTCTTTAGCACCCGATTCGTAGGCTTTTTTAAGATTGGTTACAATCTGAAAAACCTTTTGTCCATCGGAAATGGGCACCACAATATTCTCATATAAAGCAGATTGCTTCTCGTAAACCTCTTTTATAACAGGGAAAGCCTGACGTGCCATGGTTTCCACTTTGCGATCGAAATTTTCGAGTGCAGCACGGTATAACTTTTCGGTTAAAACCTCAGGTGATTCCTGTACAAAGTCTTTTTCGGAAAAGGGTGCTTCAATGGAAAGGTTTCTGATGAGTTCAAGGTTAAAATCTTGAAATTCCATGTTACCATGAGCATCGTTAATTACTGCGGTTCCCACATCGTATAGCATGTTGGCAATATCAACATCAATTCTTTCGCCGTATAGGGCATTGCGACGACGCGTGTAGATCACCTCGCGCTGCGAGTTCATTACGTCGTCGTATTCGAGCAAACGCTTACGAATGCCAAAGTTGTTCTCTTCAACTTTCTTTTGAGCACGTTCTATTGATTTAGAGATCATGGAGTGCTGAATCACTTCACCTTCCTTTAAGCCCAGCCTATCCATAATACGCGCAATCCTGTCGGAGCCAAAGAGCCGCATCAGATCATCCTCAAGCGAAACGAAGAACTGCGATGTTCCAGGGTCGCCCTGACGACCAGCACGTCCTCGTAACTGGCGGTCAACCCTTCGCGATTCGTGCCTTTCGGTGCCCACTATGGCCAAACCACCTGCTTGCTTCACTTCGGGGGTAAGCTTAATGTCTGTTCCCCTACCTGCCATGTTGGTGGCAATGGTAACCGTTTTAGCTCTACCCGCTTCAGCTACGATATCGGCCTCACGCTGGTGTAACTTGGCATTCAGCACATTATGCTTAATACCCTTCATCTTGAGCATTCGGCTAAGGAGTTCGGATATCTCTACCGAAGTTGTACCCACAAGTACCGGACGATTTGCATTCACCAGGTTAACAATCTCATCGATTACGGCAACGTACTTCTCGCGCTTGGTTTTATAAACCAAATCTTCCTTATCGCTACGGATGATGGATTGGTTTGTTGGTATTACTACAACATCAAGCTTATAGATTGACCAGAATTCCCCCGCCTCGGTTTCAGCGGTACCAGTCATACCAGCAAGCTTATGATACATCCTGAAATAGTTCTGAAGGGTAACCGTGGCAAATGTTTGTGTTGCTGCTTCAACCTTAACCCTTTCCTTCGCTTCAATGGCCTGATGTAACCCATCGGAATAGCGACGTCCCTCAAGAATACGACCGGTTTGCTCATCAACAATCTTCACCTTATTGTCCATTACTACGTACTCCACATCCTTCTCGAACATGCTATAAGCCTTAAGAAGCTGATGAACTGTATGAACCCTCTCCGATTTAATGGAAAAATCACGAAGTATCTCTTCTTTTACCTCAAGCTTTTTTTGTGGAGTAAGGTTTTGCTTTTCAAGCTCAGCTATTTCAGAACCAATATCTGGAAGAATAAAGAACTTTGGATCGTCAGATGCGCTAGTAATAAGATCTATTCCCTTATCGGTAAGTTCCACAGAATTCTGTTTCTCCTCGATGATAAAGAAAAGATCGTCGGTAACAATGTGCATATTCTTGTTGTTCTCCTGCATGTAGAAGTTCTCTGTCTTAAGCAGAAGAGCTTTAATCCCCTGTTCGCTAAGATACTTGATTAGGGGTTTGTATTTTGGATAACCCTTAAAGGCCCTGAGCAGTATTTTACCACCCTCTTCCGTTTTACCTTCACCGATTAACTTTTTTGCTTCGGCAAGTAACTGAGTTACGAAATTACGCTGAGCATTTACCAACTTTTCCACCTTGGGTTTATACTCCTCAAACATCTGGTCATCGCCCTTGGGAACAGGACCAGAAATGATTAAAGGAGTACGGGCATCATCGATTAAAACCGAGTCAACCTCATCGACAATGGCATAGTGATGTTTGCGCTGAACCAGGTCAGCCGGGGCAATGGACATGTTATCGCGCAAATAGTCAAACCCAAACTCGTTGTTCGTTCCAAAGGTAATATCTGCCAAGTATGCATTCCTGCGAGCTTCGCTATTGGGCTGGTGCTTATCGATGCAATCCACTGAAAGCCCATGAAATTCGTATAGTGGGCCCATCCACTCAGAGTCACGACGTGCAAGATAGTCGTTAACTGTTACAATATGCACTCCCAAACCCGACAATGCATTGAGGAAAACAGGCAGGGTCGCTACCAAAGTTTTTCCCTCACCTGTAGCCATTTCAGAAATCTTCCCCTGATGAAGGACAACACCACCAATGAGCTGAACATCGTAATGCACCATATCCCAGGTAATCTCATTCCCCCCAGCAATCCAACGATTCTTGTAAACAGCTTTATCGCCTTGAATGGTGACAAAATCCTTTTTAGCGGCCAAATTCTTATCAAAATCGTTAGCTGTAACTTCAATGGTTTCGTTTTCCTTAAACCTTCGAGCAGTATCCTTTATTATAGCGAAGGCTTCTGGTAGTATCTCGTTTAGGATTTCTTCTATCTTTTCATCAATTTTCTTTTTATGTTTATCTATTTCTCCATAAAGATTTTCCTTTTCATCGTAACCTAGATCAGGAGACTCCATTTGCACTTTCATATCATCAACCTGCTTCAGATCCTCCGATATATAATCACGCACGCGTTTTCTTAATTTATCTGACTCATTTCTTAACTCGTCGTTGGTTAGGGATGTAAAGTGTGGATAAACTTTTTGTATTCTACTTACGAAAGGCATCAATTCCTTCATATCGCGTTTAGCCTTATCGCCAAAAAACATTGAAAGTACTTTATCTATTGCACCCATTGGTATAAACAATTTATATTATCATCATAAAAATCTACAATTTGCAAATTTAGCAGAAATTTATGAGAAGCAGTAAAAGTGTAGTTCTTTAAACAAATAAAAAAGTAAATGCTTTTTTATCAAAATAATTGCTTTGCATTTGACTTGTTTATTTTTATTGAATAACTTTATTTTTTTGATAATTTCTTAACTGTTACAAACCTAAACATTAACCCTAAAAATGATGAAAAGGATACTTGTACCAGCTATTCTTCTAGTTGTTTGCTTCTCATGTAAAGATGATTATGGAGATGTGGACTTCAAGGAGGAAATGCGCAATTTCGTTATTGGAATCAGCCAGTACACCAAGGGAATCAACCCGGATTTTATTGTTATTCCTCAAAACGGGCAGGAACTTGTCACTAGTAACGGCGACGAGGATGGATATCCCCATTCAAACTACCTTGATGCCATTGATGGTGTTGGCCGTGAAGATCTGTTTTACGGCTACAACAACGACAATGAAGCAACACCCATTGCTGACCGCAATTACATGATTACATTTCTTGATGTGTGTATTGCAAACAATGTGGCCGTTCTGGTTACCGATTACTGCTGGACCCAATCGAAAATGGATGATTCTTATGCACAGAATAATGCTAAGGGCTATATTTCATTTGCAGCACCTAGCCGAGAGCTTGATGTTATACCTAACTACCCTGCTCACCCTTACAATGAAAATGCTGATGATGTTAGCTCCCTTAACGATGCAAAAAATTTTCTCTACTTATTAAATCCAGAGAATTTTGATTCAAGAGATGATTTTGTTAATGCGGTTAGCCAAACCAATTACGATGCCATCATTATGGACTTCTTTTTCGACGACCAGGAGTTTACATCAGCACAAATCAACTTGCTAAAAGCTAAAGCTAACGGAGGAAGAAGGCTGGTTATATCCTATATGAGCATTGGTGAAGCAGAAGACTATCGCTACTATTGGCAAAGCTCATGGAATAACAATCCACCAAAGTGGATTGAGGAAGAAAACCCCGACTGGGAGGGTAACTATAAGGTAAGGTACTGGGAATCAGAGTGGCAAGCCATAATCTTTGGGAATAACAGCTCATACGTTAAAAAGATACTTGATGCAGGTTTTGATGGAGTTTACCTTGACATCATTGATGCATTTGAATATTTTGAAGACTAGAATATATGCAAAAGAGGCTTTCACAAAACCTGAGAAAGCCTCTTTTAATCAATTTGATAATTTCTTATTCCTCTTTTGTTTCGTCAACAAACTGGCGAGTTTTCAATTCTTTATCGAGCATAAATAGACCATGCCCCTTACCTTCGAATAGCTTTAGGCTATCTATCAATTCCTGTGCACTTGCCTCTTCTTCTACCTGCTCATCGATAAACCACTGAAGCATGCTTTTTGTTGCGTGATCCTTCTCCTCAATGGCAATATCCATAATGTTATTGATCAGTGCAGTTACATGTTGCTCATGTTTTAATGTTTCTTCCATAACGTGTAGAGGTCCATTCCACTTTTCCGGAACAGCAGAAATGGGCTTAAGTATTGGCTGAACACCCCTTTCCAAAAGGTAATCGAAAAACTTCATGGCATGGCTCAATTCTTCTTGCCACTGAACTTTCATCCAGTTGGCAAAGCCATTAAGGCCTTCTGCTGCGAAATAAGATGACATGGAAAGGTACATGTATGCCGACCATATCTCGGCATTAATCTGCTCGTTGATTGCGTTTTGGACTCTTGGGT
This sequence comes from uncultured Rikenellaceae bacterium, assembly GCA_964397135.1. Lineage (GTDB taxonomy): Bacteria > Bacteroidota > Bacteroidia > Bacteroidales > Tenuifilaceae > MWFE01. Next base: position 51,002 of record CAYNHM010000025.1, on the reverse strand, counting down.
TTAACATAGCTTTGTTTTTTTTAAATTTAACAATCAATATTTTAATTCTTATTTAAAAATATATTAAAATGTAATGCTTTTATTAATATCTAAACAAACAATATAAATAGTTGTTTGTTTAAACTTCCAATACACTATTCAAAGTCGAGATTTAATTGCTGCTTAAGCTTTGTTACTGAAGGATGTTTTTGGCTAAGATATCTAAATTTATCCTCTACTGTATAGAGTTTATTTACCTGATTGCCATTTTCTTGCTTACTTTCGTTGATGTTAATCAACTTGTTATCGAGTTTTTTTCGGAGATAAGACTCAAGGTCGTATTTAACTTCCCTAAACATATCAACTTGTAGTTGAGTTTCGAAAACAATATTTAGTGAAAAATCTTCGCCTATATCGGGTAGATAATTTTTAAGGAGACTGGCATATCCGGGTTTGCCCGATAAGCTGCTATCAATAAAACCCTGCCAATGATTCTCCAGCTCAAGCTGTGTAAAAACTGATACTTCACCACTAATACCTTCTTCATATATTTCAATTTCAACCTGTTCAGCATTTTCATCAATATCAACGGGTGCTTTAAACTCCTCTTTTTCTTTTCCCAGAATCGCGTTCTTTATTGAAATAGATTTGGGTTGCGATTTTAAGGGAACAGGAGGGATTGTAATTCCCTCGTTATTTTCCGCTGATAAAGGTTGAACATAATTATCTTCTGATTTTTTATCGGATAAAATGCTCAATTCATCAATTGCTGTTTCTTCAATTAGCTCGTATGGACTAATGTTTTTTTTTTCTGTGTTTATCCCACACAGTCTGATAAGCATCAATTCAACATGTAATCGCTGATTGCTGCTCTGCCTAAAGGTAACATCTGTTTGGTTAATAATATCCAAAACTTTTATTAAGAATTCGGATGAGCAATTTTGAGCGATTTGAATGTATTTTTCCGCAATTGCGGCACCCACCTCTAAAATTGATGCTGTTTGTGGATCTTTACAAATTAAAAGGTTTCGAAAATGTGAACTTAATCCAGTAATAAATTGCTGTATGTCGAATCCCTTCGAAAGTAACTCATCAAAAATATTAAGCGTTGCAGGATATTCGCCCTCTAGAAAATTGTCGGTAAGGGTAAAATAGTATTGGTAATCGAGTACGTTAAGGTTCTCAATTACTTTCTGATAAGTAATATTATTATTGCTGAAGTTAACCACCTGATCGAAAATTGAAAGCGCATCGCGCATAGCTCCTTCAGCTTTTTGTGCAATAATGTTAAGCGCTTCTATCTCATAGTTAACCGTTTCCTTCTCAGCGATCTCCTGCAAATACTTTACAATATCTTCAACTTTTATTCTGTTAAAATCAAATATTTGGCAACGCGACAGAATGGTTGGAATGATCTTATGCTTTTCGGTTGTGGCCAGAATAAATATTGCATGAGCAGGGGGTTCTTCCAATGTTTTTAAAAAAGCATTAAATGCTGCCTGAGAAAGCATGTGTACCTCATCGATAATGTATACACTGTACTTGCCAATTTGAGGAGGTACTCGAACTTGCTCTATCAATTTTCTTATGCCATCAACAGAATTATTGGATGCGGCATCAAGTTCATGAATGTTGAATGATCGTTGACTCATAAAGGCTTTACAGCTCTCACACTGATTGCACGATTCAAATTCAGGGGTAAGGTTTAAGCAGTTAATAGTTTTAGCAAAGATCCTTGCACATGTGGTTTTTCCTACTCCTCTTGGTCCACAAAAAAGATATGCTTGCGCTAACTGATTACGTTGTATGGCATTCTTAAGGGTTGTGGTTAACGATTGTTGGCCTACAACACCTGTAAAAGAGTTTGGCCTATACTTTCGTGCAGAAACAATAAAATTATCCATAAATCAAACTAATTATCTACCAAACTTTGCTGAAATACACTATTAGGTTGCTCACAAAAATAGTAAAAAATGGGGTAAGTTAAAGATATTAGAAAATGAAAAAGAGTAATTGATTATTTTTTGATCTATACTCTAAAAACGATGTTATCACTTAATATTTAGCATGTTATGTTTGAATGATGGGGTAATCTAATAAATATTCTTTACCATGAGATTCATTGATCCAAAACATCCATAACCACCCGAAACGTTGCTAAATGGTGGTCTGTAAGTATTGGGTTTAATAAAAATATTTGGTGCAGTAATATAACTTGAAAGATTAGCATCGTACACATAAATAATAATAAATGCATTTTCATCTAACACTTCGTTTGTACTAATATCAATAAACGTACTTCCATTCGGATCTTTTAACACTCTTTTCTTAATGGAAAAATTGCCAGAAAAAAGAAATACATCGTAAAGAGATGCAGAAGGGTGCGAAAGAATTGAAAATTGCACTTTATTCGGGATAATGGTAATCAAATCATTTTCAATAATAGGAACATCAGGGACAGTAGTTGTTGCAGTAACCAAGGGTAAGCCTTCCTTTTTGCATTGAATGGTATAAGTTTCACCTGCTTGGGGTTGAAAATCAACAGGGCGATATATAGAAGGGAACAGCTGAGTGGTGTCGAAAATAAATTCAAATGAATCAACAATCACATTATCATTGATTTTGTATACCATAACCTTAGCATCGACAATGTTAAAAGAGTCAGGTTCTGTGTTTACAGCCCCTATCAACTTCTCTACGAGGACATATGATAATGGTTCTGAATCGAGAGAATCGGGGCGAATAACTCCAAGAATACTTAAACCAGGAGCATATTCATTGTCATCAATAAATTTGGGCTGTGGCCCAAGCAAAAAATCGAACCAGAAATCTTCATTACAAGCCGAAAAAAGCATTAGCAAAGAAATGAGAATGAGTTTAATATGTAATAATCTTTTCATTTTTCGATTTTTTAAAATACTACTGTTGTTTAAAACTTAATTACATAACCCGCTGAAATGCTGGGTAAAAAGTTAATACCTATGGGAATATATTTTTCTCCACCAAAAGGGAAATACCACATGACATTCCTCCTGAAAAATAGAATGTTTCCTATAGAAATGGTGTAGTATGATTCATCTGCTTTAAGAAACTCTTGAAGCTCAGCAGCAAATCCACTTCGTATCCGTTTCAACACCCCCATGTCGATATCAATTGTCCATGGGAGTCTTGCATTGTTCTTTACATCGGCAACCCCAAAGGGGTAGAAAGCGAGGTTTCCGGTAATAGGGTCATAGTAATAGTAATTCTGCATGGCCGTTTCCACAGTCTTGGGTAATCCGCTAAGTGCAACCAAACTGAAGTTGTAGGTTAACCGTGGAGCTATTCTATAGCTTATCATGGTCTTAATTGTATGGGTTCTGTCGAAATCAAAAAGGAACGACTCTCCGTTCATGATATGACTGTAGCTTCTTGTGCTTCTACTCAATCCATAACTTGCCCAACCTGAAAGTTTACTAAAATCTCCACGATACATAATTTCAACACCATAGGATTTCCCAGAGCCCCGTTCTAACTTATCAGAAAAAGAATGTGCCTCTAACTCACTTTGATTCAAGTTGAAGGTGTAAGTAATGGGCATATCGATAAAGTATGCTTCGAGAGATATAGTTGAATTTCGCGATAATGGCTTCTCAAAACCTGCTATATAATGCACTGATTTTGAAGGCTCTATGTCCTTTAGCGGATAGTAATAATCGAGAAACTGATTGATTTCATACTCCTGAGTATTCATGCTTATAATACTTTGGTGGTATACACCCCAAGCTGCTTTTATTTTCCAGTCGTATGGCCAAGTAATCATCATATTAACCCTTGGTTCTATTTGCCAATCCTTAAAAAGAGAGTAGTTTGATACGCGAATTCCGGGTCGTACAATAAAACGCTTTATCTTTATCTTATCCTCGATAAATGCTGCAAATAACGATGGATTTCTTTTATTTTGCCCTTTATCGATCATGTTAATTACTGCTCCATTGGTGAAATGATAGCTGTTGTACTCAACACCCACCTTGAAGGTATTTATAGAATCGGTTTTAATACTTAACACCGACTTAGCGCTTAAATCGTTGATTTTGCTGGTAAACTGTGTGCTATAGTAGAGTCCAACAACCAAATCCGAAGTATCTGGGCGAAAAGACATATCGAATGTTGAGAGATTATCAGCAGAATGAAACGAACCATAAACCTGAGTATGCAAATAAATGTTTGGACTAATTATCGTTTTCAGGTATGCTGTGGCTGCCCTATTCGACCACGAATTGCCCAGCTTCATATGCGTGTCCTCATAGAAATCAACCTTAAACGAGTTGTTGATATAATTAAACATTCTACTTGGGTTAAACTTCATATCATCGAATGAATTGAAAACCTTTAAGGTTAACCGGTTTCTTTCGTTTATTCGATTGGTATAGGATATGTTGAAATCGTAAAAGTAGCTTTTGCTACCAAATAAAAAGTACCCCGGAATATCGTAGTAGTACCTACCGGCAAGCATCATCGAACTTTTTTCTCCAACCGGAAACTCTAGAAATAGCTTTGTGTGTGTGGTTGTTGGCTCAACTTCGCCTCGCAATTTGTTAAGTGTACCGTCCTTTGTTGTTATGTAAAGGATTGAGGCATTTCTCCCTCCAAACTCTGCTCCAAACCCGCCCACTAAAACATCGATATTCTTAACTGATTGTATATTGAAAAGTCCTCCACTTTGCTCATAATGATATGGATTGTATATCGCAACACCATCAAGCATTACAAGATTGCCCGAAGGATCGCTACCTCGTGCGGTGTATAATGGAGAAAAGGGTTCTGTGGCATCAATGCCGGGAAGAAACTTAATGGCCTTAAAAATATCTCCTCTGGCCGATGGTATGTTAAGGATGGTTTGAGCAGAAATACGTTGCTGAGAGGTTTCTACTTCACTATCTCCAACAATGTCATGCTTTTTACCAATTATTACAACATCCTTTAATTCAAATGATTCTGGTGTTAACCTGATTGCTTCAAGAAGAATGCTTCTGGACGAGACCAAAATCGTTTCTTCAAGAGTAGTGTACCCAACAAATGAAAAGATCAGTGTCGCTTCTCCACTTTTCACCCCTGTCAGCCTAAAGAAACCATTTCCATCTGTTGTTGTTCCCTGATTTGTACCCTTATTCAGAATTGTAACACCAATAAGCGTTTCTCCATTTTCACTATCAATCACATATCCCGAAACGGTTTGTGTTTGCGCTAAACCAGCCCCTATAAAGAGTAATATTAAAACTATTTGAATGGCTAAATATCTCATCACTTTATAGTTTTATCCCCAGCTGAAGTGTAAGAAAAGGTTTTAAAGAAAAGCCTTCGGAGTAGATATAAGTTGCACTCCCCATTATTCCAACTCCACCAGTTATACCTTTTCTGTAATAAGGGTTAATCAAAAGATATTGACTTAGTGAGTAATCAAGCAGTAGAACATCCTCAAAACCTCGATTCTGATATTCCGTATCGCTCCAAAGGTTTATCCCAAGAAATAATTTGGATTTAATTGTAAATACAAAGTAGTTAGATAAACGAAAAGTAAGCTGATCATTGGCTAAAGATGATTCATAAGATTGAAACTTATCCTCTTTACGATACCTAATGCAAAAAGCATTTCGGTAAAATCTACTCTGAGACTCAGGTCGAGAAAAAATAATTTCGCCATCTGTCAACCATGCATCATGCCATATAGCAGTTTCTATGTTGATCAGGAGATTCTTCCGTAACGATTGAGATTCATTGATAAGGTTAAGCAGGCGACAATTTATATCTGTCTGTGGACACGCAGATAGCTTAACCATATCAGCCACAAATCTTTTTTTCCAGCTATCCAATACAGTCTCGTATCCCATTTTGGCATCGGGCATAAACCCTTTTGGCGATGATGCTGTTTCGTATAACAAATAACCCAGTTTTTCATGGTCACCTTTTTCATTTATCGAAAATAGGGTGATATTAACATAGGCAATGTACTTCTTTGTAAAGAACTGCTTCCTTATGCTAACATCAAATTCATTGATCAGCAACTTAAACTTATCCACCTGAAAATCATCTTCAGCTATAGAAAATATTCCTTTTAATTCTTGAGATAAAGGTTTGCTTATTGCAACATAACGATCGACAGGAATGTAAAGATACTTTGTAGTTTCGTGGACACCGATGAAAAGTGAATTAATACCACGAGCATCAACAATCGTATCGATATTAACTCCATATACTGGAACTCGGGGAGTTCCAAAATTTATGGTTAGCGAATCATAAATCATTTTTTGCCCTGATAATGAACAGCTAAATGACAATATGCAAAATAAAATGATTAATATTCGCCTCATTAAATTAAAGAATTAAAAAAATCGACATCTTCAAAAATTATGCCCATGAAACAAATTAAACATAAATTTTTGTGGATAAAAAAAGGTAGAGATTAATGCTACCCCTACCCTATTATTTTTGTGTTAATAAACAGCTTAGAATAAGTCTACAGAAATATTCTGAATAAAGGCCGTTAGGGTTGTTTCTCTACCAACCTTTGCTTCAGTAAGCAACATTAATACATTAATCTCCTCTCCGTCGTTTTTGGTAATGGTAATTTCTCTCCTCTCTCCAGTAATGGCTTCTTTCTCTGGATCAAGGTAAGCAGCAAGAAACTCGTCTTTATCAGTTGCATCGGGTGGAAATAGTATTCTTATGCTTTGACCTATCACATCAATCTTATTAACTCCAAAAAGTTCTTCTGCTGCATGGTTAAAGAATTGAACAATACCATCCTGATCGGTGGTGATAATAGCATCGAGGAATCCCTCTAGAGTTTTTTCGTTCCGTATTTTAACCTTCTCTATCTCCTTAAACTGATTTTTGATATCTTCCTTCGCTTCGCGAAGTTTACGATTAAGTTCTACCTCATTTTGGCGTAGCATCTCCTCCTGCCGTTTAAGCTGATCAGTTTGTTCAATAGTTTCCATCTCCATCACTTTCTCTCTAGTTATATCGTGACCAATGAAAACAATTTTTGCTACTTCACCATACATATCATTTACTGCAGTGTAAGTTCCTCTAAACCACCTTTCTTCGCCTGATCTAACTATATTTTTTATTTGCCCTTCGAATGGGATGCCATGAGTTACATCATCCCATATGGTTTCAATTGTTTTTCTATCATTATTATGGAATAAATCAAAAACTGTTTTTGTCTTTGATTCTGTTGGAGTAAACCCAAACGCCTGATGAAATTTATCATTTACATCTATAATATCTCCAGTTGGTGAAAATTCCACTTTAATGCTGGAACGATTCAATGCTTCAATTTGCCCTTCGTAATCGAGGCTTTGGTTTTTCTGTTCTGTTGTATCAATGGCTAAAAATAATACCTTTTCAACACCACCATTAGAATTACGAACACAAGTATATGTTGCAATGGTCCATAAATCTTTACCATTCTTAGTTACATGCTTCATATCTCCCTCAAAGTGATGGCCACCTTTAGAAAGGGTTTCCCAAATCTCTTCAAACCATACTCTATCTTTCTTATTTACAAACATGGAAATGTGTTTTCCTTCAACTTCATAGTTTGAAGTATATTCAAGTTTATGAAGAAATTTTGTATTTGCATAAAGTAATATTCCATTCACATCGTATTCAGCTCTAATAAGTGTATGATTTACAGAATTATTAAAACTTATAAACTTCTCGGCTTGACGAGCGGCTTCCTCTTGTGTTGCTTGCAATTCCTCCATGTTCTGCCTCATTTGCTCTTCCTGAGTTTGGAGTGTTTCTGCTTGTTCCTGCGATTCTTTTAGTAATTTTGCAGTACGGAGGTTAATTTTTACGCTTGATATGGTTGAAGCTATACTCTCAGCAACTTTTTCAACAAATTCAATCTTATGTTTTTCAAAGATGTTGAAAGAAGCAATTTCAATAACCCCATGAACCTCATCATTCAGCAATAGAGGAACAAGGATAAGGTTTTTTGGGTTTGACTTTCCAAGCCCAGAAGTAATATTTAGGTATGAATCAGGAATTTTAGACAAAACTGTTGTTTTCTTTTCGAGCCCACAAGCTCCTACAAGACCTTCTCCCCATTCTAATCGTTTGTCTGTATATTTACGCCTTTCATAAGCATAGCAAGCAGTTAAATTGAAGAATTTATCACCTGGGTCAGTATCGTCTAAAAGGTAAAATCCTCCCTGATTAGCATCAATATACTTAACTAGGTTACTAATAATTGAATAGGAGAGTTCTTCGATATTTTCTTTTTGTGAGCGAAGTATCTCACCAAACAATGCCAATCCCTCAGCTGACCAACGACGTTGTTCATCTTCTTGCCTTCGTATCTCTTCTTCTTCTTTGCTTACCTTGAGAGTATTTCTCAAATTAACAATAGCCTTTCCTAAAATATCTGTTTCTTCGGGTGAATATTCAGCATTAATTTCACCGTCTTTCAGTTTTTCAACAAATCGGTATAGTTTCCGTTGATGTGAAAGTTCTTTTTCAGAAAATTCTTCAGTTTCTATCTTTAATGAAGAAATGTACTTTGATAAATAATATGTTGCTATTGCCAATAGAAAGGGAATAATGTCTAAAAAATAAGTTATGGGTTGTCTTTTATGTATTTCTACTATTCCAGAAGCTGAAAAAGGGATATTAAAAATCAATGCCTGGAGAAATAAAATAAAAAATTGAAGAAATAGTCCAAGAGTCAAAACTGCTATGGTATAGCGAATAACAAACCATTTAGAGTAATTTCGTCGCATCATCAAAAATATTTTGACTAAAAATAGGGATTATTTCTAAAAAAATGGAAACAAGGGTACAAAATTAAGCAGCAATTACTATTTATTGTTTGGTTTTGCTCCTACATTTTAATCTAGGTTACTCCTTCAAGATTTTTAAAAAAGTTGAAACCTAATATCAACTTGGTTTTATTACATAGGGTGCGATGGCATCAAGTGATAAGATTTTATCAGCAGCACCAAGTTTTATCGCCTCCTTCGGCATACCAAATACCACGCATGACTTTTCATCCTGCGCTACGGTTTTGGCACCGGATTGCTTCATTTCGAGCAATCCTTTTGCGCCATCTCCTCCCATTCCTGTCATGATTACCCCTACTGCATTGGCTCCAGCATAACGAGCAGTACTCCTAAAAAGCACATCAACTGAAGGTCGATGGCGGTTAACTAAAGGACCTTCTTTAACCTCAACGTAGTATTTTGCTCCACTACGTTTTAACAACATATGAAAATTTCCCGGAGCAATTAGTGCCTGACCTCTAATCACACTATCACCGTTCTGGGCTTCCTTAACAGTGATTTTACATATTTCATTTAATCGGGCAGAAAATGATGTAGTAAACTTCTCTGGCATATGTTGAACTATAACAATACCTGGTGTATCCACAGGCAGGGCTTGAAGAAATTTTGTAAGGGCTTCCGTTCCTCCTGTTGATGCTCCAACAGCAATTACAATCTCAGTAGTTTTTATCATACTCTGATTTGCTCTAATGGGAGGAAGCATTGCATCAGCTGTATGCTTTGGAGTTATCACAGGGGGTATAGTTAAAATGCGGGATTTAATTTTGAGTTTTGCATAAGCAGCAGCTTTTACAGCATCACAAATACGTATTTTTGATTCTTCAATAAATGTCTTAGTATTCATTTGTGGTTTGGTTATTATATCCACAGCGCCAAGTTCAAGTGCTTTCATTGCTGTTTGGGTCCCTTTTTCAGTAAGACTTGAAATAATCACTACAGGGATAGGATGCTGAGTCATTATTTTCTTAAGGAATGTTAAACCATCCATCTTAGGCATTTCAACATCAAGAGTTATAACATCGGGAACCTCTTCAGCAATTTTTTTTGCAGCAAAATACGGGTCAGAAGCTGTACCCAAAACTTCTAGTTGAGGATCGGTGCTAATAATTTGACTTAGGGTTTGCCTAACTAACGCTGAATCATCAACGATTAAAACTTTAATTTTTTCGCTCATCTAAAAAAATTTATTGAACAAAAAGAGCCAAATTTTTCTCATGTAAAACATGCTAAATAGAAAAGGGTCAACTATTTATTTAGGTTAACATTTGTCTTTTCTATATATTTTTGTTTTACCTCACCTGTTGCAGTGTTATATTCTATTTTTCGTCCCAAATTTCCTCCTACACTTTTAGCAATAATGGGTATTTTTAGCTCATCTAACATTTCTAAAGCCAGTTTAATATTCCTTTGCCCAATGTGAAACTGGGTGATGTTGGTTTCAATAACCTCGCCGCCTCCAAAAATCTTTGCCTTAATATTAATTTTATTACATCCAAAAAAAAGCATCTTTTCCAATAATCGTTCAATGGCAATATTGCCGTATTTTGGACTTGCAAGACCCTGACCATTCCAAAATGGAAGCATATAGTGGTTTATTCCTCCAATTTTTAGAACAGAGTCATATAGACAAACAGCTACACACGAACCTAGAATTGTTGATACTTTGTATGGTTCTATGCATGCAAAAAGAGAAGCTGGATACAAGAAATGGGTGTTTATGTCATCCATCACAAATACCCTTTAAAATGTTTCCTCCTCGGAGTCGAAAAAGGTTTCGTTAGCCTCAGAAGCAAAATCTGAAGTAGAGATATCACTTTCAGGTATTCGAATTGTAAAGCACGCACCTTTTCCTAATTCGCTTTGAATATCGATTTTACCATCTAACATTTCAATAATTGCCTTATTTACAGATAAGCCTAAACCATGTCCGCGGTTAAGCGAGTTTATACCTGAATCGAGTCTTTTAAACCTATCAAAAATAATCTTCTGATTTTCCTTACTGATGCCCACCCCATGGTCGCGAACTGAAATTACAAGGTTACTAAATTCCTCAACCACATTAATTTCAACTGTACCTCCTTCAAAACTAAAGTTTACAGCATTGCTTAATAAATTTGCCAGAATTAGTTTAAGCTTTTCCGGATCAGTTTTGAATAAAAAGGATTCACCCTCCTTTGTTGGAATGTTAAAATTCAAATCAACCTGTACCTTTTTCCTGCGTGTTTCAAATTTAAATGAATCTATTACGCTTTCAATTACATTCTCAACATCCACGTTTAATATCTCTGGGAAAATTTCGCCAGCTTCAATTTTGGCAGCAACAAAGATATTTCTAAACTGAAAATCAAGGGTAAATGCCTCCGAATGAATTAGGGCTATCATTGAAACTACTTTTTTCCAATTTTCCTTATCAACTGATAGAATTGCCCTTGATAGTCCCAATATCGAAGTAAATGGGTTGATTATCTCATTTGTAATATTTGAGATAAAGTGGCTTTTTAGAGACTCAGATTCCTCAAGCTTTTTATTAACTATTTTCAACTCATTATTAAGGGTTTTCAACTCCTTTACTGCTATTTTATTCTGCTCAAATCTTCGCTTCAATTCATCTAGCAGCTCATCATCGGTTATTTTATGTCCCATTTTGTTAGAATTTTTCGATTTGGTTTAAAGATAAATGTTTTTTCTCAAAAGTACAGCAAAAAAGATCTTCATTTGCATTACTCATTCACGTTGAAAAATAGTGGGTTTAATCTGTTTAAGAGGTACATCCATATTCATTATCGATTCTGAATGACCAAGAAAAAAATATCCTCCTGAACGGAGTTTTGTACAAAGCTTATTGATAACTTTTTCTTGTGTTTCTCTATCAAAATATATTAGAACGTTTCTACAAAATACTACGTCAAAGGAGTCGGGAATATCATAATATGAATCCATAAAATTTAATCTCCCAAATTTAACTTTTGCCCTTAACATTGGTACAACCTTTACCGTAGGATTTGTTCTATCCTTGCTTCTAAGAAAATATTTTCTTTTGGTTTGCATTGGAATTATTGAAACTCGATCTTCCTTATATACTCCATCAATTGCTTTCTGGAGGACTTGTGTTGAAATATCGGTTCCAACAATGGTAAAGTCGAATCTTGGATTCTTCTCTGCAAAATCGCTAAGAACTATGGCTATTGTATAGGGTTCTTCTCCAGTTGAACAGCCAGCACTCCATATTTTCAAATTGCAAAAGCCTTGACGCAATGCCATGTTCTCTGGTAAAATATAATCTGAAAGAAAATCGAAGTGAACGGGTTCGCGAAAAAAATCTGTCTTGTTGGTGCTAACAACATCAAGCATATGGATTATCTCGTTGTTTAATCCATCCTTACTAAAAACATAATCGATATACTCCTTGAATGTACTCATTTTAAGCTCGCGCAGCCTTTTGTGCAGGCGGCTTTGTAGCATAATTTTTTTTACTGGTGGCATTTTAATACCACTTTCTTTGTAAATAAAACGGCTGAGTTTATCAAACTCATCTTGTGTAAGCTGTGCTTTAAATAAATCGCTTAACTGTGAATTGTACATTGGAAAAATTTGATATTCTTCAACATTAAATTCTACAATTTACAAAATTTAAAAATCGTATTGAATCATAATTAGCGCTCTTATGTTAGACGCATTTTTGGCATCAATTATTTTTGCTTTATTGGTATTATCATTTATTCCTGTAGCAGCTAATGTATACTCTAACTCAGTCATTATGGATAGATTTTCTTTTCTATAAGTAAAACTTGGGGCAACCCTAAAAGCAAAATCCACATCATACCCTCGACCATAAAGAATATTTCCAACCACATTGTCTGAGGCTCCTAAATTTTTTGCATACCCAACAAAGATTCCAGGCATTACTTTTTTACCATAGGTAATGTTAGCATGCAAGAAAATATGATTAAGGGATATGTACTTTTCATTACCTGTTAATGAATCGATTCTGCTAATAGTATAACCTCCAAACATCAGATGATCACCCATGTTTTGCCCATACATCCCTTTAAATTTTGCTGTAAGCATCCTTCCTTGTATCTTAAGGTAGGCCATACTTGTCAAAGAATTAACTCTTTCTTTTGTAATGTATTTACTAACAGAATCAATAAGAGAAGTTGTATACAACTTTGGCTTAAGACTCTTGAAATCAACGGCAATACCAGCAGTAATTGAATTTACATTCAATTGTAATTGAGCATGAAGGTTAGGAACTACTCCATTTCGAAGGTAAATCGAACTATAACCATCGGGGCCATAACCTTTATAATCACTTTGAGTTAAAGCAGATAGGATAACCTTTAACGATGAGGTTAGATTTTGTTTAACAGTTATTTGTGGACTACGGTTAAAACTCTGAAAAGGGGAACCTGTATTTAGAGCAGCAACATATGGAAATACTTCTGTAACAAACATTGGGTGCCAGGTTAACCCAACATCGAGTTCAGTTCCAGAATCCCATGTTAATCTGGTATAGCCATGTCTGAAACGAAAATGAACCTGAGTATTATTTGTACCTGTAAAATCAACCTCAACAAACACTTTGGACTTTGCATTAAAAATTTTGGGCATTTCAATAGTAGATCTCAAGCGTGTTCCCATAGCAAGTCCATTTAGACTTGGGGCGGCATTTATATCCTCGCCATTGGCATCTAATTCTGGCGGTTTTGGGTAAAGAACTAGCAACCCATCAAGTCCATCAACGTTTTGCCTTGAATCAAACCAGTAATCAAATCTAAAGAAACCACTAAACTCAGCTTTGGGTTTTTTAACCAATGTGGTATCCTGTGCACTTATTGTAATGTATGGAAATAATACAAAGATGCATAAAAAAATAAGTTGGATTCTCATGAAAATTTGTGTTTTATAAAGGGCTGTTCAAAAAGCTCTTCAATTGATAGTTAGTTGAACCAAATAACCCGATTTACATGCTTTTTGAACAGCCCAACTGGGAAAAGAAAATTTATTAACTCCAGCCTAAACCTAAAAAATCATTCCCAGCAATGAAGTGATAACCTAATAAAATTGTATGATCAATTTGCTCTAAATATAAAGAAATAAAAGAACAAAAGCAAGATTAACTGCCAATTTCTTCAATATTGGTTGTTTTCTCTGTCTCCTCTGTTTTATCTTTCAAATTAGTAATTTCATCGGTAGAAAATACTGCGTCCATATTAAGGATCATGATAAATTTATCGTCGATATTTGCAACTCCTTCGATAAATTCAGATTTATATTTACTTCCAATGCTTGGCGGTGGTAAAATGTTATTTTTATCTATTTCAAGTACTGCATGAACAGCATCAACCAACGCACCAACGTAAATTGACTCTCCATCAACATCTATATCGAGTACAATGATGCATGTATTTGTTGTATAAACTGTTGGTGACATTCCAAACTTAATACGTGTATCAATAACAGGAAGCACTGTTCCTCTTAGGTTAATAACACCCTTCATGTATATGGGAGCTTTTGGTACCTCTGTTATCTTGGTCAATTCAAGAATATTAAGTACTTTCCCTACGTGTGCTGCAAATTCTTCATCTCCAAGTTTAAAGGAGAGGTAAGAGTTTATTTTAGATAAATTTTCTTGGTTCATAGTATTCCCTCCAGATGATTAATCATTTATTATTTTTTCGGGTTTTTCTTCCTCTTTTATTGTAAAAACTTCATGCTTAGAAAATAGTTTGATGATTTTATTTGTATCCACAACAAGGGCAACTGTTCCATCGCCAAGTATTGTTGCTCCAGAAATCATATCCTGATTTTTATAGTGCTTTCCAAGGGGTTTCAGAACGGCTTGGTATTCTCCTATTACATGATCAACTATAAGTCCTACACTTTTTTCTTCAAAATTAACAACAATAACCTGCTCGAACTTTTCTTGGCTTTCGTTAAGATCAAATTCTTCTCGAATATAAAAGAAAGGTATTTGTTTACCATCGAGTACAACTACATTATTGAAAGTTTTCTTTATTTTCTCATGCTCAATGGCATAAATTTTATCAACCACTAGAAGAGGAATAATAAAGTGAGTGTCTTCAACCTTGACCAATAAACCATCAATAATGGATAGAGTTAATGGTAATTTTATGGTTATAGTGGTACCATGGCCAAATTCCGATTCAATTTCTACTTCACCTCTAATGTCTGAAATCTTTCGTTTCACAACATCCATTCCAACTCCTCTTCCTGAAAGATCTGTAACTTGACGTGCAGTGCTAAATCCAGGTAAAAAAACAAGTTCAAGGATATCACGTTTAGTTAATTTTCTATCCGGAGAAATTATACCTTTTGCGATGGCCTTTTCAGTGATCATCACTGGATCAATTCCGGCACCATCGTCGCTTATTTGAATCATTACATTTGCACCCGAATAGTATGCCTTTAGGCTTATTCTACCTTGTTTAGGTTTCCCTTTCGCTAAGCGTACATCACTATCCTCAATGCCATGATCAAGACTATTGCGTAATATATGCATCAAAGGATCGGCAAGGCTTTCAATAATAGTCTTATCAAGTTCTGTTTCTGCACCTTCTGTAATAAAAACAACCTCCTTGCCCAACTCGTTTGATAAATCCCTAACCAAACGCTGGAATCGAGTGAGCATATTCTCAATGGGAATTAGGACAATGCTAAATGCTGTATCTCTTAACTGGCGAGAGAGTTTTTGAACATTTTCTGCAATGGGTAATAATCCAGGAATATTGTTTTCCTCAGCAAAAAGACTAAGCCTTGCCTGAGTTGTAACTAATTCGGAGACAAGGTTCATTAGAATATCTAGTTTATCAGCAGAAACTCTAATGCTGCTAATCGAGGACTCTTTTGATGTTGATCGATCTTTGTTAAAAGTTTTTATCTTATCCTTTACTCTTCTTGATTTAGCTTCTTTGGTTAAATTCTGAACCGAACTTAACCCAATATCATTCTGGATACTAGCAAGTTTTTTTATATCATTTACAAAGATCTCGTCAGTCAGTAGATTAAAATCGGCAATTTCTTGTATTTCTATGGTTGAATCATCTTCAACGAATATAAAAACATCGCTAATATCATTAATACTTGCATTGGTAGCAATTATTACTTCCCAATACGTATAGCAGAATTCAGGGTTAAGTTCACTTAAGGAAGGAACCTTGTTTAAATGGGCAAAAACCTCAACTTGTCCTAAATCATGTATTTCATCGATAAGATAAAGGGGATTGGTTCCATTATCAAAAATTTCATTTATAGGTTCAAAGAAAATATAGTAAGTATTCTCTCCCTTTTCTTCATTGTCTTTGTTTACCTCTACTTTCAAATCGGCTTGAGCATCTTTTTCAGAAGTGGAATCGATCTGTATCAGTAAAGCTACTTTGGCAAGCAATTCCTTATGGTTGCTTATAACTTCAGGGTCGCTATAATTATCCTCATTGAGTAGTACCTTGAGGTGATCAACAGCTGCAAGTGTAACATCAAGTATTTCGCGAGTAGCTTTTAGTTTTCCATTTCGGATAAGATCATATACCGTTTCCATCTCATGAGTAAAGCTATCGATCATATCAAAACCAAACATGCCGCTATTCCCTTTCAGAGTGTGCATAACTCTAAAAACTTGTTGAATTAAGGGCAAATCCTCTGGATTTTCTTCTAAGACAAGAAGAGATTTTTCCAATCCCTCAATAAGATCGGTTGCTTCCTCAATGAATTTCTTTTTAAAGTTGTCCATCACCTTAAAACTTTATTAAGCGCTGCAATTAACTTTGCTGGCACAAAAGGTTTAATGATCCATCCTGTGGCACCTGCCTCTTTTGCTTCCATTTTTTTTGCAGCTTGGGATTCAGTGGTGAGAAAAAGGATTGGAATCCGTTGATATGTTGGCATGTTCCTCACCTCGCGAATTAATGTAATACCATCCATTTCAGGCATATGGAGGTCAGTAATAATCAAATCAATGTGCGAACCGTCTAAAAATTTTAGTGCATCGGTTCCATCGTTAGCAATTAGCACTTTATAACCCTCGTTCTCAAGGGTGAAACTGACTACTTCGCGAATACTTTCCGAATCGTCTACTATTAGAATTATTTTTGCCATAATTTGCTAGTTGTTATTATCTTATTAAAGATCTGACAATGCCATAAAAGGTTTAAAACCTGATTTTTCAAGGAATGATTCAATTTCCGGCGTTAAATTTAATTCAAGTTTTGTATTTTTTTTCATAGCTGAGGCATCCCATATAAACCTCTGCAATAATTGGAGAACGCTCAAATCAATTGAACTCACATCACTTATTTTTAAGGTAAAGTTCTCATATTTATTAAGATTATCTAAAAGAAAATCTCTAACCTTCGAGGAATTATCAAGGGAAAGTTCTTTCTGGAGAATTAGAACAACATTCTTGTCGTTTTTACCTTTTTCGGGTATGGCTTTGAGTGTAATTGTCATATTGTTTGCCATATTTTTAAAATTATAAAAATAGTAATTTTTAGAATAGTTCTAGATTATCATCATTTTCATCTTCATTTACTTCTTTATCATCAAAAAAATCAATGTCTCCCTCTTGGTTAATAACCTTATCATGAATTTTATGTTCACTAGCCATGGTATAGATATCCTTTAAAGACTCTAGGTCATTTGCATTTTTACTTGTGTATGATTTGAGTTCCAACTTGAGCTTTTGTGATATCTGATTAAATTCGCTTATTATATCAACAATAACTTTTTCAAAGAAATCGTAATATCTAATTCTGCTAATTGATTCTCTAACTTCTTTTGAAATTTCTGAGCTAGTTGTAAAGTTCTGTTCTAAAAGCTTCTTAATAAGAATGTTTTTATCATTTAAAGTATTTATGATACTGTTCAATCTGTTAGCCGCAAAGTTGAAGGAGATAGTTTTTTTGGATGTTTTAATATGATCCTCAATGTCAATAAGTATTTCTTGTTCAATATTTTGAATTACTTTAAAAACATTCTGAATAATTCCTTCAAACTTCACAATATCTTGACTAATAGTACTTAATTGGATCAATGATTTGTCAATCTGATCATCTGATGTATTTGCTTCCGAGAAGTAATTGATGGTATCAGTAGTTATCTCTTTTAATGCTTGTATAGCATCATGAAATCTAGAAACTGTTTTTGAAGAATTATTAACGCTAACTGAAAGAATATCAATCTGATTTGTAAAATTATCGCTCGCTTGAACATATCGATTTAGCACATTTACTGAATCTTTAAACTTATCGAGTAATCCTTGTAAATCTAATTCATCACTATTCTCTTGCGATGCATTTATCTCTTTACATATTTTAGAGATATTTGACATGTCGTCACTAATGGTTATAAACTTTTGGGTTATAATTTCAATTGCCTGCTGGTACTCTTTGTTGGCATGAATTAACTGTGCAGATTGAAGGTTTGCAATATCCCGTGTTCGAATAAGAATATTTTCAAAATCATTTGCATCACTGGCAATTTCAAGATCAACTAATACATTTTTCTGTGTCTTCTGGATGTGTTCAATCTTTTGCCTTATAATGTCATGGTATTGCAAATTCGTAATTATGTTTGCTATACTTTTATAAGAATTTTTTGTTTTACTAGTGAGTTCTGGTATTTGTCGAGAAATTTCTTCATGCTTTTCAGCAAACAATATTATTCCGAAATGTAAATGATTTAATATTGATTCTAAATCGGAAATATTTCTTGTATTTATGCTTTCAAAAACATTCAATGTCTTGGTAACTTGATTCTTAAGATTAACAAGATTACTCTCATTCTGGAAGCTAAAGATTTTAAAATCATTTAATACCTGATTAAACTTATTAAGCATTAGTTCAAAATCCTTTCCCTGTAGATTTTTCAATGTTGAATTATTAATCTTAAGGTTAGCGAGCAAAAACTTCAGTGTCATCAAATCCTGATTGAGATTTTTTACTGGAAGGAAAAGGTTCTCGAGAAGAAAGAACATCTTCTTTATAAGCTCAATGCTTTTACCAAGATGTTTTGAAAAATTGTTTTGGATCTGCTGTAAATCTTTATAAAGATTCTCTAAATCACGAAGTAAATCACCAGTTACGGTCTCCTTTAAATAGCTAAAAATCTCGTTAGCATTATCGGAAATAACTTTTGATTTTCGATAGCACTTTTTAAAATCGGCATTTAAACCAAGAAAATCATCAGAAGAACATTTGTGTAATTGAAGTATCTGGTCATCAATTTTTAAAAATATACTACTGAACTCCTTGATTGAAAGAGTGTTTACGGATTTATCGATATTTTTATTTTGTTTTCTCAAAAGTTCATTAATATATATATATATTAGGCTAAGATAATAAAAAACACCATTGTTTACAGTTATTTTACAACAAAAAACTCAAAACAATTCGAAAAATAGTGAATTTTAAAAATAAAAAACTTATTGTTTGTAAGAATGTAGAGCATTGAATTAAAGCACTACATAAAGTTTAACTTTTTCAAGGAAAAGATGAATATCGATAGGTTTTGTTAAAAATTCTGCTGCACCATTGTTAAAACAAATATCCTGATTCTCTTTTGAGCCTACAGCGGTTATCACAATAACTGGGATATTAGAGGTTTCAGGATTTTTTTTTATTTCCTTTAAAAAATCAAACCCAGTAACTTCAGGCATCATTAAATCGAGGAGAATTAGTTCGGGTTTATTACTCTTCATTAGCTTAAAGGCTTCTTTTGCGTTGAAAGCGGATAATGTTTCATATCCTTCCTCACGAAGTATCACTTCAAGTAGAACTAAATTTGTTGCAGAATCATCTACAATTAGAATCATAAATACCAAAATAAAAATTTACTATCAAAAGTATAGATATTAACAGTTTGAAGCAAATTATTTCAATAGGATACCAAATAAAAAAAGATGATTTAGATCACTTATTTAATATTTTCGTATATTTATCAATACTAAAGCATTATTAATACCTTATGAATCAGGAAAAAAACATATTTAAGGGCATTTCATTAATTCAACAACTACCTTTTCAACATCTGCTCACTGAAACACAAAAGCAGAAAATAGCTGATTCGTCAAATTTGGTTGAATTTATTAAAAAGGAAATTATTTTTAAACAAGGTGAAGAGGTTAAAAAAGTTCCATTTATTATTTCAGGACTTGTAAAAATTTTCCGTGAAATGCGGAAAGGGAAAAGTATAATTTTACGAATTTCTCAACCAGGTGCTTTCTTAGGATTATCATCAGTTTTTACTAATGATTCATACAACTTTACAGTTTCAACCCTTGAACCTTCAATAATTGGGTATATAGACATAAATGTGTTTAAAGAGATAGTTGAAATGAACGGGCTTTTTGGTTACGAAATAGTTAAACAACTTGGACATGAAAATATTTTCAATGTAAACCGTCTTTCTAGTTTACTTTACAAGCAATTACCTGGCAGAGTTGCCGATATAATTCTATACTTTTCACAAGAAATATATAGAAGTAATACCTTCAACATACCTTTAACACGTCAAGAACTTGCTGAATTGGCTGGAACTACAAAGGAAAGTCTAATTCGCACACTCTCAGAATTCAATCATGATAAAATAATTAATATGAATAGAAATAATTTTTCAATTATAAGCATGAATATTATTAATACTCTTAGTAGATTAGGATAAAAAAACATTTGCCTTTTATATGGAAAATAAATTGAAAATACTTATAGTTGATGATATATTCGTTAATAGATTGCTTATCAAGGAAATAGTTAAAAAGATTGGTGCCTTATGCAAAGAAGCCGAAAATGGTAAACAAGCTGTTGAACTATTTAGTCAGGAAGATTTTGATATAATTCTAATGGATATTGAGATGCCTGTGATGAATGGCCTTGAAACAACAAAGTTTATTAGGGAACAATTTCCAATGCCTAAGTGCAAGATTCCAATCATTGCACTCACAGCCCATAATCCTTTAACCTTTTTCAATGACCATAAAGATGTTGGATTTGACCAATTAATGGTTAAACCTTATGCCGTTGATAAGGTTTTATCAATAATACAGCAGGTAACACAATAATTCAAGAAATTAAAACATTGTACGAACAGGACTAAAGACTCTTAATAAGCCAAGAAGAATATCCTTATCAATTGGTTTTAATATTATCTGCTGATATCCAAAAGATTCATACAGATTCTTGTCAATTTTTTCATAAACTTTTTTTTCAGCTTGAAGAACAAAAGGTCTCTTCAAATAAATTGGCTTTCGTAGTTTTATTTCTTTTATAAGATTAGCAGGGTTCCATGGTTCTGTAATGTTTATGTCCACAATTATAAGATCAAATGTTGAACTAAAAGTTAAGGAATCAGCTATTAAACTTAGGGCTTCACTTCCATTCCTTGCTACTGCTACTTGCACATATCGGCGTAACAATGTTTGAAGGTAAAATCGAGTATAAGAGTTCTCTTCAATGATAAGCACCTTTGCCTTCCTTGCTTTAGGCTGATTTTTTTGTGCATGAATTAATAAATCCTCTGATAGTGATAATTCTGAAGTATTTTTGTTAATCTTTAAAGGAAAAGAAATAAGAACTATAGTACCAATATTTTTTCTGGAAGTAATCTCAATTTCTCCACCTATAAGTTGAACTATTCTTTTAGCTAAAGGCAAACCTAATCCTGCACCTTGAAAAGATCTAGTTAAACCTGTACTTTCCTGTCGAAAAGGCTCAAAAATAAAAGGTAAATAGTCTGGATCAATTCCAACACCAGAATCTGTTATACTAATATCGATACAACTTTTTGCCTCATTGTAAATTGTTGAAATTTTAATGCTTCCTTTATGTGTATACTTCAATGCATTCCCAATAATAATAGAAAAGACACGTATAAGATTGTCCTTATCTGCCATAATATCAGGAATGACATTACAATCCTTACTAATTTTTACCTCAGCATTAGTTGTATTCTCTTCAAGTGAAAGAATTGTATAATCAATTAAATCATTAATGTTACATGAGACCAACCTCATTCGGAAATTTTTTGATTCTGCCCTACTAATGTCAATCAAGTTGTTGAGCAGGTACATTAGCCTATCACTACTACTTCGTATTTCATTAATATAACGCTGAACATCTTGATTATCTGAAACTTCATTGGCAATAAGTGAACTAAAACCCATTATCCCATTTAATGGAGTGCGAATCTCATGGCTGATATTTGAAAGAAAAGAATTCTTTAGGTTATTTGCATCCTCGGCTATTTTAAGAGCTTCACGAAGATCTTTTGTTCTTTCATCTACTCTTAATTCTAACTCTGAATTTAAAATGATTAATTTTTTATTTGCTTTTAAAATCGAATTGTAGAGCATTAGTAAGGATATACCAGAAATTAGAACAACCAGTATTAAGATAATTAGTAAAGATTGAATTGTCTTTTGTCTCTTTAGTTTAAGAACCTTTATTTCGTTTTCCTTTTTAAGCAATTTGTTCTCTTTTTCATGCTCATTTACCTGAAAAAGGGTTTGATATTCAATTATTTTAGCACTTAATTTCTCAGTCTGTATGCTATCATAAATTTCATGATAATCTTTAAACACTTTATAGGCGCTACTAATCAGGTTTTGCCTTTCAAAAATTAAAGCTTGACCTAAAAGAGCATTTGCAACAATACTTTTATGCCCTAATTCTTTTCCAATGGTTAAAGCTATCTTATATGTTTCCAGTGCATTATTAAATTCATTAAGACTGCAATAAACATCACCTAACCTCAAATTTGTAATAGCAATTCCTTCTCTGTTTTTTATATATCTATTGATTATTAATGCTTTACGAAGATAATCGATGGCTTCAAAAGGTTTATTCGATTGCCCAAGTATTTCACCAAGGTGGGTATAAACTTGAGCAAGTCCTCTTTTATTATTTAATTGTTGATACTTCAACTCTGCTTGATTAAGATAAACCATTGCCGAGTCGATTATTTTTGTTGCATGGTAAAGTTCACCCATGGCCAAATAACCATTGGCAATTCCATTTTGATCATTATACTTCTTTCTTATGGATATGGCTTGGATGTATGCTTTTTTTGCTAAATCATAATATTCAAGTTTTAAATAAACTGTTCCTAGATTAATCAGAACAACACCCATTCCTTTTTCATCACTAATATCTTTGCATATTCTTAATGATTGATTAAGGCTTGCTAAGCTCTTCTCATATTGTGATAACTGGCCATATACAATTCCTATGTTTACATATGTATTGGACAATATTTTAAACATTGATATTCGATCTTCTGAAGAAATTGAAGGAACTGATTGTTCTGAAGGAAATGCTTTATTAATAATAGTTATCGAATCACTGCTATACATTTCATCTATACTGATTAAAAAAGAATTGGGTATTTCGGGCAGAAATATTTTATTGTCAACAGCCAGATCAATGATACTGAAATAGAAATTTAAAGATCGACCATAATCACCCTGAATATCTGAAATAACTCCAAAATTACTTAAGGCTTTTACCGTCTCTAAAAGAATCCCTTCGCTATGTGCTATATCATAGGCTAATTGGGCATATTTTAAGGATGAATCAACTGAAACATACCAAAAAGATCTAGCAATTTCATTATAAATTTTTGCTCTTTGAGTTAATTCAGATTCATTAACAATTGAAAGCAAACTATCGATTTTAACATTTTGTCCTACAGCAGTATAGTAATTAATAAAAAATATACAAACAATTAAAAATTGTTTAACCCAAATTCTTATGTTTAACGCTAGATAAGAAATGAAATGTTTTTTCATCTTTTATTCTTAATAAACATCTTGCAATATAACAAATAGTGAACAAAATGTGCATAATAATAATTAGTAATTTACACCATTGAAGATAATAAACCTCTAAACGTGAAAAATATTAGCGTAAAAGCAAATTGCCTTAATACTATATTTTGAATTAAAGTAAAAAAAGTATTATTTTTGAATTGATAAAACCCTTTACCTCTAGTTACCATCTAATACAAAAGACCATGACCATTAATTTTTTATGCGAGCTTATCGAGAAGAACGCACGTATTATTCTTCCTGAGTTTGGTGCTTTTCTTGTTAAGGATGATGGGTCTGGAATATTTAAACCCGAAAACATTACATTTAGCCCCTTTCTTAGATACAATGATGGATTAATTGAGGATGCTCTTAGTAAAGAAAAAAATATTAACAAGGATGAAGCTAAAAAGGAAATATTAGACTTCATCGAAGATATTAAATCTCAGTTAATTGACAACAAAGTTTACAAATTAGGAGATTTTGGTTTTCTTAATCTTGATCATCGTGGGAGTATTCATTTTAATCAAGGTACTATTCCAAGTAGTAAGCCCAAAACTTCCACTTCCACTTCAACTTCACCTATCGAGCCAAAGCCAAAATCAAAAAAAGTTGACAAAAAACCTGACGATGAAGTACATGTGGAAAAGGAAGAAGAAGTTAAGACAGAAGATATTGAATTAGAATTACTTGAAATAAAAGAAAACGAAGAAATTGAAAAACAAGATGAATTAGCCCAAGAAAAAGAGACAGAGAACGAAAAACATCAAGAACCTGAAAAGGAAAAGAAAACAGAAACCCCAAAAAAACCCACTGTTTCAAAATCAAAAACTTCAGTCAAGCAAAAGCTTGATAAAGAAATAATTTCAAAACCAGTTGATGAAAATAAGCCTGTTCTTGCAGATCGCTCCTCAGATGATAGTACTGGAATTGGTAAAGCTATTCTTATTGGGATTTTAATTGCTTTTGGCTTTGTTATAGTGGCAGTTGGATGGTTCTTAATAGATAGAGATCACATTAACCTGAAAAGGAATAGGTCTGAAAAAGTAGTTATTCCTATAAAGCCAATTACCATTGATAAAGTAAAGGATGATATTGAATCATCTGCTGAAAAGAAAGGTGAATTTGATGATGATTTTAATAAGCTAAGCACAGAAATTGATAAAGCCATAGTAAAGGATGAACCAAAGATTGAAGCAAAAAAGATAGCAGAAACTGAATTTCCCGCTGAAAAGCCTATTGAGAAACAAAAAATTATCATTTCATATCCACAGGATGGCATGTTCCATCTTGTGGTGGGTAGTTTCCGAAATCCCGAATATGCAGATAAATACTCCGATGACCTTAAATCTTCGGGCTACAATTCTAGAGTTATAATCCAACCATCGGGCATGCATGCTGTTACGGTAGGCTCTTTCCCAACTCAAAAAGAAGCACTTGATGCAATGGATAACGTTAAAGCTCAGCATCCAAACGTATGGCTTTTAAGGCAGTAACATGTTCAAAAGTATTACTACCTCAACAATTATTAATGTTAGAGATATAGGTGAGGTTAAATTTCATAGGAATTTTCGGGCAAAACGTTTAACCATCTCAATCCGTCCAGTATCTGGTATTAGAGTTACTGTACCCGGTTTATTACCCCTCAGATCGGCTAAGGAGTTTGTTGAATTAAAAAAAACATGGATTGTTGAAAAGCAGAAGGAAATAAACAATTTTTCCAAAAAAAATAGCCTAGAAGAATATCGAACCAGAGAGCATTTACTTAAATACTCTCCAGAAAACAATAGCAAAGTTACTTTCTATTTGATGAATAATGAGATCGTTATACGGTTTCCAATTGATATGGAGTATACCCATAAAAATGTTCAAGAAATTACAAGAAAAGCAATTGAATTCACCTTTCGAAAGGAAGCCCAAAGCTACCTCCCATTAAGGGTAGAAGAACTGGCAAATCTGCATGGTTTCATTTACAATAAGCTTAGAATCAAAAACATAAATTCGCGTTGGGGAAGTTGTTCATCCAAAAACAACATAAACCTTAGCATTTACCTGATGAAATTACCCGATGAGTTAATAGACTATATCATTCTTCATGAGCTAACCCATACCATTCATAAAAACCATGGTCAAGATTTCTGGAAACATCTTGATAGAATCACAGGTAATGCTAAAGGTTTAGCAGCAAGAGTTAAGAAGTATAGAACTGGTATTTAGTTTTGAAATCCCTCCCAAGATACTATTTCATTCAGAGATTTGCGCTTCGAATGTCTTTCTGAGTTAACGGGTTCATCAGCTGGATAACCAAGTGGGATAATTGCCACAGGAGAAATATGTGATGGTAATTTGAGTATCTCGGAGCATTTCATTGCATCAAACTTACAAATCCAGCAGGTTGCTAAACCATTATCAGTTGCAGTAAGGGTTATATGATCAATGGCAATTGCCAAATCGATATCGCAGTGATCTTTCCCGTCTGAACGTCGCCATGATATTGAATGATCGCCACAGGCCACAATTATAACAGGTGCTGTTGATAGCCATGGACGAGAGTAACAGCTAATGATTTGATCCTTTAGAGGCGATTGAGTAATAACTACAAAACTCCAAGGTTGAGCATTTGTTGCTGATGGAGCAATACGAGCCGCCTCTAAAATTTTTTCTATTAACTCTTTGGTAACTTTTTTGTCGATATATGATCGACATGAATACCTGCTTTTGGCAAGAGATAGAAAGTCCAACATTATATAAATATTTTATAAAACACAATATAATCAAACTTATGATCGATTGACTAATAAAAACGAATTGTGGCTATGTCTATACTAATAATTTAACGAGTTCAATCTTTCAGTTAGTTCAACAATGCCGTCGTAAAAATCACTCACAAAATTACTGTAGTATACTTTACGCTCCTTCCTTTCCATGCTAGCGGTTGAAATGTTCAACTTGTTAAGAGCATTTTCCTTAAGTTGTAGAGCATCAGAAATAATATCTAAAACATTCTCCTGATTTAGAGGTGGTGAATAGGCAAGATGAATGTAACATTCCTGGATGAAATGCTCATTCATTTGTTTAATATCCTTCTTTAAATCTTTTATACTTGCCATTGTTTTGTTGTTTCAATAACTATAAATTGGTGATTATGAGATTTTGAACTAGTTTATCTATTTCAGTTAATAAATATAAAGTTTTTTCGAACAAAAAAAATATTTTATTCTTTTTTTCTTACTTTTTAGCTGATTAAAAAAAGTATAAATAAATAAATAAATAAATTATTTAAAAAATGATCTTCTTTTAGTATCCATAAGCCCTAGATTCAATATTTGAAATAATAATTTCAAAAACTTTAACATTTATCAATGCAGGTTTATTGTAGCTAAAATCTGCTCTTCCCGAGTACTTTTCCATAATTATATTAAGGGCTTTAGCTTTCTCATCCAATTCGATTAATGGAATTACCTTACCATAAATTAACAGACTACGGTATCTCATTGAGTAGGAACAAGCTACATTTTCATGTCTAACATTTAGCTTAAAATCTGTACTAAATGAAACGCATACCCTGTTATCCTTTTCCCAAATTCCAATTTTTTTTCCTTCAGGACCAGAATGAATAAAAAGTCTACCATCCTTGTAACCAAAATTGAAGGGTAATATATAGGGCCCATTATCACCATCAATCATGCCAATTACACATACTTCGCATTTGTTTATAATTTCATCAATTTCGTTTTTGGGTATATCAGAACGACTTTTCATAATAAATGGTTTTAAACATTACTCTAAAAAAATTTCCTATCGAAAGATAATTTTTTTCATACATTTTTCTATTACAAGTTTAGCTTATTAAGTGATAAAAAAATATAACAATCATTATTTTTTAAATGTTTTCAAACAAAATAAAAGATGAGTAACAATGAAAGAGAATGTTTGGTAATTTTGGGAAATTTTTTTAAGCTGACAAATTCAAAAATATTTTAAATAGTTAAATAAAAAAACAATATCACTATTAATCAATTTATTTTACCCAATGGGAAGAGCATTTGAATATAGAAAAGCCCGTAAGTTGAAACGCTGGGGCAATATGGCGAGAGTTTTCACTCGCATTGGACGAGAAATAACCATGGCAGCAAAAGCTGGTGGTCCGGATCCTGAAAACAACCCCCGTCTAAGGCTGGCAATACAAAATGCTAGGGCAGAAAATATGCCCAAAGAGAATGTGGAAAGAGCGATTAAAAAGGCTACTGACAAGGACATGAAAGATTACAAAGAGATTGTTTACGAGGGTAAAGGTCCTCATGGCGTAGCCATAGTGGTTGAAACAGCCACTGATAATCCAACTCGAACTGTAGCTAACGTTCGTAGCTATTTTACAAAATTTGGAGGCTCATTGGGCACAACAGGTATGCTTGACTTTATGTTTGAACGAAAATGCTCATTTCAAATCGAAATTAAAGAAGGAATTGACTTAGAAGAATTGGAACTTGAATTGATTGACTATGGTGTGGATGAAGTTTTTAGCGAAGAAGACTCGATAATGATTTTTGCTGAGTTTACTAATTTTGGTCCAATACAAAAATACCTGGAAGAGAATGATTTTATAATTAAGTCATTCCGTTTTGAGAGAATTCCAACCGAAACTAAACCCCTTGATGATGAGCAATTAAAGGAAGTGGAAAAGTTGATCGAAAAACTTGAAGAGGACGATGATGTAAACAATGTATTTCATAACATTGGTTAATTGCTGTGTTGATCAAAAAAATCTTGACTTGTTGACTATAAAACCATAACTTGTGACAAAAAAACAGGTTATGGTTTTTCGAATTTTACTAATTGGCATTGTTCTTTTACTTCCCCTTAAAACTCAGGAAAAAAAAATTGAATATCCCAAATGTGAGTATCAAGGAATTAGACTATACGGAAAGGTTAAATTTGTTTCTTCTTTTCCAGATATAAAAATTCAATTCGTCAATTCATTTGCCGACATTCATGTAAAATTCGTTGATCATTTCCCAGACGATTGTGGTAAATGGCAAATTGTCGAAAGTTTTCCTGATTTTACCGTACAGGTAGTTGAGTCGTTTCCTGATATTAAGGTAAAAGTTGTTGAAAGTTTTCCGGGGAAACCTTAATTCTGCTCATACAGTTGCTAAACAATTTTCTTATCAATAAACTTCGAGTTCATAAGTCTAGCCACTGCCATATATGATGGTGTAAATATTACCCTGTCCCCCACTTTATATTTGCAATTTTTATCCTTTTGAATCGGCCCAAGGTCATAGACACTCATATCAGATGTTGTTCCTGCAAACCGAATGTTTGTATCTTTTGGAGTAAGTTCATTAACATCAACATCCAGAATACCAAAGTCTAATATAGCGCGGTAACTATGATCGTACTCCATTTGTTCCGACTCTGCTGTAAGCCCAATATTCCCATCGGTAAGAATTCCGTCTGGATAAGTTTCCTTAATCTCAAGTTCAATAATATTGCCTAAATATTCAAAAGCATCGACTGAAAGATCTCGAAACTTTTTATTATCGAAAGGGCTAGTACCCAAAAAGGCTGTTTCTCCAATTCGTAGATGATTAATATTTTTCGGCATTGCCGATTTGCCCACCAGGGGTAATGTTATCGAACTTCCCCCAGATATAAGTGGTAACTCTGTATCAAACTTTGCTTCAATAAGCTGCTTGTAAAGCGACATTTGCAAAAGCTTATCGTAGGTTGGTTGAACTCCATACATACACCCTAAATTTGTACCAATCCCTTCGATCCTGATATTCTCCAATTCAAAAACCCGTTTGTAGAAGTCAACCAGCTTTTCACGCAGAATACCCTCACGTAGTTCTCCCAATTCAATCATAATAATAACCCTGTGTTGTTTTCCTTGCCTGGCAGCCTCGTTGTTAAGCGCCTCAATGGTACGAAATGATGAATTCATTGAAATATCGGCATAGGAAACAATTGATTTAATGGTATCCATTGCCGGTGGTTTTACGTACATGGTAACAATATTTGGGTTGATCTCTTTAATAACCCTAAGTCCCGAAATTCTAGAATCTCCAACACTATGCAATTGTTTAACAACAGGGTGAAATAGTAGTTTTTTCAGAAATTCCCTGTGTCCTGAGAGTACTTTCACTATTAAACTCCACTGTACTTTGTGTTTTAAGAGAAAGTGATTTAACTTCTCAACATTCTTAATGATCTTATCTGATTTTATTACTAGTTCAGCCATTTTCAATTATTCCTTAACATAACGCATTTCTGCATATTTTGTAGTAAAGCCCAATCTTTCGTACAATCTCTTTGCTGGATTATCATACTCTACATGAAGTTTTACATCGCCCTTTGATCGCGAAATCGCTTCCTGTACAAGTTTAGCGCCTATACCCTTTCCCCTAAGGCTCGCATCCACAGCAATGTAAACTAGAATGTTTTCAGGAATATATCCCTCCATCCCTGTTCTGTTCATTACGACGACCCCAACAAGCTCTCCGTTGTAGTATCCCGTTAGAACGAATCCACCTTTTCCTTCTTGTTTTGAAAAGGCGTAATTTAAACATTTACCGATTGCCTCCTTAGTATCGCGAAAGCGATCAAGATGTTCATGCAAAAAATCGATGATTTGTTCTCTTGTAATGTCAATAAGTTCTTTTTCTGAATTAATTTGGTTAATTGATAACATAATTAAGATTTATATTAGTAAAAAGCTACTGTTGGTAGTTGCTGATTAACCACCGATTGATAATATTCAGCAGCGGAATATATAATACATGCAAAGTTAGTGATTTTTTGGCAGATAGCCAAATTTGAATTCATTGCTAAGGAAATAACCTTATTTTGTAATTTTATTTAAAAAAGGATATTTCTTATTAGCAATTAATGGTTATCATAAAAAACTAAGAAAGAAGCTGCTAAATTTGCAGGCATTAACATAGTCCACAAAAAAGTATATTTAATTAGTTTACAATGTACTACAATAATAATTACAGACAAAACAAATCTTTTCGAAAAAGATTCTCTGAAGATTTTCTATACATTATTAAATGGGGTTTTCATATTTTATTGAAAGGTAAAAATGTTAGGACAGTCTTATTCTACCCTCAATATCCTCAAAGATACACCGTAATATATAAGGTAATAAGTGCCTTAAAATATAATATTACAAACAACCCTTTAGTAAAGCATCATTTAGCCATATACTGGGATAATACTACCTACAGAAATCCTGATTCTGCAATTATTGAATTGGCAAAAAAAGAACGAATACTAAATATTAACTGTAGAGATATTTCCAAAACAAATGTTGATAGTGTTTTCAACGAAGTTTTTGGTTATTCCTGCCGAGTTGACAGCAAAACATATTCAGGGCTGATGGTAAAAAAGAGCGAGATTAATGCTTCTCACGATGGTACAGTTGTTCAAGGTCCGACTGAGCCCGAAAAGAATTTTATTTATCTTAAGTTAATAAATAACGAGTTCAACGATGACCTTGTTGTTGACATGAGAATTCCCATAGTAAATGGGAAGATGCCTCTTGTTTACTTAAAATACAAAGGCAAAGTAACCCGATTTGCTCATTATCGAAAGATAGAACTCAAGAGAAAAAGACCTGAAGTACATCCAGTAGAATCATTGCTATCAAAAGAAGAAATTGATAAAACAACCTTGTTTTGTCAAAAGATAGGTCTTGACTATGGTGAAATCGATGTTTTGCGAGATATTAATGATCAAAAATTATACATCATCGATGTTAATAATACCCCACATGGACCAAGCGTAGGTAAAAATTTAAGAAAAGAAAGCATTAAGAGGATTGCTACCATATTTAACAACGAATTCTTCTTGTCATAAGTTATTGACTTAGAGTATCCCAATCAAAAAATAAGATTCCAATCATCCTAAAGAATATCAACAAATAACCTCAGAGTTCTCTCTGAGGTTATTATTAATATAACTTTATCTTTACTTCAGTCCACTTCTCTCGAGTAGAGGATCTATTGATGGTTCCTGACCGCGAAAACGTTTATAGAGTAACATAGGGTGTTCAGTTCCTCCCTGTGCAAGGATATTGTTTCGGAAAGATTGTGCTGTTTCTCTATCCCAAATGCCCCTCTCCTTAAAAAGCGAAAATGCATCAGCATCAAGTACTGCTGCCCACATGTAGCCATAGTAACCGGCTGCATATCCGCCAGCAAATATATGACTAAATGAAGTGCTATTCGAAGATCCTTTTACTAATGGTAGAACATCTGCTCTACTCATGTGCTTGTTTTCAAAATCTATCAGGTTGCCAGTAAAGGGTTTTTCGATGCTATGCCAAGCCATATCCATAATTCCTAAACTCAATTGTCTTGTAAAAAAGTTTCCAGACAAGAAGTTTCGACTATCAATAATTGCCTGTACCTTCTCGTTTGGAATTGCTTCACCTGTTTGGTAATGAGTGGCAAACATATCGAGAAATTCCTTCTCGACTGCCCAGTTTTCGAGAATTTGTGATGGCAATTCCACAAAATCACGATAAACTGATGTTCCAGAAAGGGATGAGAAGATTGAATTCGCAAAGATACCATGCAAAGCATGGCCAAATTCGTGCATAAACGTTGTTACCTCACCAAATGTAAGCAACGAAGGGGTATCGGATGTGGGTTTTGTAAAGTTTGTTACGACGGATATGAATGGCCGAACATCTTTCCCATTTACTTTATACTGATCCCTATAGCTGGTCATCCATGCACCACCGCTTTTCCCTTCCCTAGGGAAAAAATCAAGGTATAGCAAAGCGAGAAAAGAACCATCATGATCAATAACCTCATAAACAACAACATCGGGATGATATACAGGAATTGACTTGTTCAATTTAAAGGTAATTCCATAGAGTTTATTGCAAAGTGTAAAAATTCCTTCCTTCACCCTTTCAAGCTGAAAATAAGGTTTCACCTCCTCTTCATTAAAATTGAACAGTTTATTCTTTAGCTTCTCGGAATAGTAAGACCAGTCCCACTTCTCAATTCGATGAGTAACGCCCAGATTCTTTGCAAGTTCTTGTACATCATTCAATTCTTGCTTGGCAAATGGTAACGAGGCTTTAAGTATCTGCTCTAGAAAATCGTTAACCCTATTAGGTGATTCTGCCATTCGCTCCTCAAGAATATAATGAGCGTATGTTGGATAGCCTAAAATATTGGCTAGTTGAAGTCTAAGATTTACAATTTTCTTTATTATTTCGGAATTATCCTTTTCGTTACCATTAAAACCACGACTGGTGTATGCTCTGTATAATTTTTCTCTCAATTCTCGCTTTTCGGAATACTTCATAAATGGAAAATACATAGGAAAATGCAAAGAAATAACCCATCCATCAAGTTCTTTCTGCCTTGCTGATAACGCTGCAGCATCCACTAAGCTCTTAGGCAACCCGTCAAGATCCCCTTCATCAGTTAAATGAAGGTAAAACGAGTTCGTTTCTGCCAAAACATTCTCATCGAATAGTAGTGAAAGTTGCGAAAGTTCACGTGTAATCTCTCTGTATTTTTCTTTGCTTTCAGTATCTAGATTTGCTCCGTTACGCACAAAACCTTTATAGGTTTTTTCCAATAATGTTTGCTGTTCGGGGGTCAAAGGATAGTTTTCTCGATCATTCCAAACTTTCTTAACCCTTTCAAATAGTTCTTGGTTAAGGTTGATATCATTTTGAAAATCGGTCAATATTGGTGCAATTTCACGGATCACACCTTGTAACGAACTATCCGTTTCGGCTTGGTTAAGATTGAATAGTATGTTTGAAATAGTTTTCAAATCTTCTCCAGATGTTTCAAGAGCTTCAATGGTATTCTCAAAGGTGGGCTCCTTTGCTTTATTGGTAATATTTTCAATTTCGATTCGGGCAAGGTCAATTGCTTGCTCTATTGCAGGCATAAAATGCTCTGGCTTAATAATATCGAATGGAGGTGATTTATAGGGAGTTATAAACTCAGCCAAAAGAGGATTGCTATTCCTTTTTATTCCATTTTTGCACGAAACTAGCGTAAAAGCAAATAATCCAACCATAAAGTAAAATTTGTATTTTTTCATATTAAATTGAATAAATATTAATGATGGCAAAATAAGTAATTATAACTCAAAAAAGTTCACAATATTTACATTGAAATTCGTTTTTCTAAATAGATAATAAAAGAATGTATTTGAAAATCCATAGTAAGTCTTTCAATCAGAGATACGGATTATTCTTCCTTTTTACATTCGTTATGTCTGTCATTTCTATTAGCATAAATGCTCAGCAAACCAAAGATGAAATAAACCCCTCGTTACCTAACCTAAAATATATAGAGCATTTAATAAAGCTAAAGATAGATAGTATAAGGGTATCGAAAGGATTACCTCCTTTTTTAAACGATTCTATTCTTTACCTTTCAAGTATTGACCATGCACAATATCTTACTCAATCTAAAAGTCTAACACATTACCAACTTGATAGCCGTCGGAAGCGAACATACCATGAAAGAGCTGTAAAATATGGTGCAGAAGATTACTACGTTTCGGAAAATTTGGCAAAGGTAAGTGTTGGCTATAATGAGATTGATGGCAATGAAATTAAAGTTTATGAGCATATTGCCAACATAATAGTAAATAAATGGGTTAATTCTAATGCAAATTATGCAAATATCATTGCTCCATCGCATTCCATTGTTGGCATTGGCTCTTGGTTTGAAAAAGAAGCTATGGAAATAAGTGTGGCAATTAATTTTGCGGCTGTAGCCGGAGATTACAAACCCCACCATTACCCGGGATTATTTCCATATTCCAAACCTGTCTTACGCTTTCACAATGATGATTTAAGCAAGAAACCAGATAGAAAATACGATTGGGGTATAAATCCAAGCCCCGATCGCAAAATTCAACAAGATTACAGAAAAATAAGCAAAAGGGTTAACACACTTGGAGTTGTTAATCGCAATGATTCGATTTTTGTAGTTTTCAATAATGCTCGAAGAATGGGAACGCTTTTTGAAAATCGAAATGATGGACTAGCCATGGAAATAATTCCACACGAAATCTATTCGTGTCATTCGATCAACAAAATTTCAATTCGAAGGTATGACGAGTTTAATATCAAGGGCATACTCACAAAACCAGTTTACAGAGATCAACTTCTTGAAACAATAATTGATAAGAAAAGTAAGCTAAAAGTTGATTTGAAGTATTTAGGTACCATCCCGGATAATTTGAAAAAATCTGATTATTCCATAAACCTTGTGGTTATTAAAAGCAACAGGATTGCAGATATTATTACTTTTAACGAAACTCCAACGCAAATTTTTAACTCAAAAATTGTCTTAGCGCCTGTAGGAGATAAACCAAAAACTAGCGTCCACTACATACCCAATCTTAGGCGCGACACGCTAATGCTTAGAATTTATTTCGATCAGAATAGAGCTGATGTAAAAACGCATTATAGCGATACCATTAGTAAATGGGTAAAGGATAAGCAAATTCAAAGGGCTGCGGTTTATGCCTATGCAAGCATTGAAGGTACCATCGAAATTAATAAGAATCTAATGGAACGTAGGGCTAATGAAGTTATCGCCTATTTTAGTCCTAGTGATGGACGAACTGTGAATGTAGTTAAGGTAACAAGGGAAAACTGGTACGATTTTTTTAAAGAGATTGTTGACTCAAGGCACAATTTTCTCAAACAATTAGATCACGAACGAGTAAGGGAGTATGTAAACCAAAAAAAGAATAGTCGTGAGCTGGAACCAGTGCTTGCTCGGCAACGTTTTGCCGATCTAAAAATACTGGCTTATAAAACTGTGAATGATATTTCAATCGACGGACTTGCATTATCGGAGTACAAAACCCTGTATGAAAAAATTGTAAAAGAATGTAAAGGTAAACAAACACCCTACGCCGCACAGCAAGATATTATAAAGCGAATGGAACAGATTCATTTGTTCTTACTTAATCGTAACACCAGCGGAAGAGTGAGTTGGCATACACTCGAACAGCTCCCCATTGCTTTATATTCTGGCGAGTTCGATTACCAAGTTGAACCCCTTGCAAAGCTTTATTACAATAAGAACAGGTTTAAATTGGTTAGCCAGGGAGATTACATGTCACAATCAGATAGTCTGAATACCCTGAAAGAGCTGATTCGTTTTCCAAACCCAGATCCTATTGTGGCATACAACTACTTTGCCCTACTATTCAACAGTGGTGAAATTGATTCATTTGAACCTTTTTACATCATGCGAACTTTACATGAACTCAAAGACCTAATTAATCGATTAGAATATAGTGATTTTGATAGGGAAATACTTGATCATCTAAAACTTTACTACCATTTTAAGAGTCTGGAACAAGATTTTTTTATCAATCGATTTGGGGAGCAAGATGCTGATATTAAAGCCTCTTTGGATTTTGTCTTTAATCATTATAAGAATAAGACTCTACCAAAAAAGGTTGCACAGGAGTTATCAATGTTCTTTTCAGCTTTCAAGCGTTACGATGATGCACAAATGCTTATTGAGCCATTCGTTTTTAGTCCAAATCCTTGCAAAGAATCTTTTGTTTTGTACTTAAAATATTACTATTCAAACCCAAGAATTAAACAAAATACAGATTTTTACCAGTTATTAAAGGATGCCTCTGATATATTCACAAATCAAGAATGGTGTAACCTTTTTCATGAAAAATGGCCCATAAACATTCAGGTACTCGACCACGAACCTCTTCTAATTATGTACTGTAATCATTGCTCTAATTAGTATTTTCATCTGCATATCTTTTTACTAATCAACCGTTTATTTATTTATTTAAGATATTTTTATTTGCGATAGTATTTATTGATTTAACATACTTTTTATAGTGAACTAATGCTTTTTTTGTATATTATTCGCAATGAAAAACAAAGGAAAAAATATTATAAATAGACGCCGTTTTATAAAGGGCATGTTAATGGCAGTTGGAGGCATTTCTTACTTATCAGTTCTAAATATTAAACACATAAAGGCAAGAACCAATATTCAACCAAGCATGGAAGCAAAAAAAGGATTTGAACCAGCATATCTTACATTGCATCGTAATGGTGAACTTAAAAATAGATATCTAACCCTCCGCGAAATGATGGCTGACTGTAAATTATGCCCTCGCGAATGCAGAGTAAACCGTTTAAAGGGTGAAGAAGGTGTATGTGGAAGTTCATCAACCCTTAAAATTTCAAGTTTTCACCCTCATTTTGGTGAGGAAAGCCCATTG
This sequence comes from uncultured Rikenellaceae bacterium, assembly GCA_964397135.1. GTDB lineage: Bacteria > Bacteroidota > Bacteroidia > Bacteroidales > Tenuifilaceae > MWFE01. Next base: position 14,114 of record CAYNHM010000025.1, on the reverse strand, counting down.
GTAGGTAACAGCGGCTCAGGAACCATCTTCTTCACTCACTGCGGATTGCTGTGCGTGTTTTGTATAAATGCTGATATAAGCCACGGGGGTCATGGTAATGTACGTACAGTAAACGATCTTGCGCAAATGATGATGACTTTGCAAAAAATGGGTTGTCAAAACATCAATGTGGTTACCCCAACACACTACTCCTCTCATATTCTTGAAGCATTGTATATTGCTGCCAAACAAGGTTTAAGGCTTCCTGTGGCATACAACACCCATGGGTGGGAAAGAATGGAAATTCTCAAAATTCTTGATGGAGTTATTGACATATATCTTTCCGATTTTAAGTATACCAAGTCCTCAATGGCTGGCAAATATTCAGCAGGAGCCTACTCGTACCCAGCCATAACCAAGGAAGCCCTTATTTAAATGAATAGACAAGTGGGTGTGGCAACTCCTAATGAAAAAGGGATAATGGAAAGAGGTCTAATTATAAGGCATCTTGTTATGCCTAATGAGACCAGTGGGTCTGTTGAGGCAATGCGTTGGATATCAAACAACTTACCAAAGGAAACGTACATAAATATAATGTCGCAATACACGCCAATGCATAGAGCGTTCGATTATCCAGAGATTGCAAGAAGGATAACTATAAGTGAGTACAACAAAGTTGTAAACACTGCCAAAGGCCTTGGCCTTGTTAATCTGGATATACAGTGGAAGGGGCTATAGAATGTAAAATTGAGAATGAAGAATGAAGGATTCAAAATTAGTATATTGAATTTCCAGCTGCTCAAAGCGATTGTTCGTGTTTCTGTTAAAATCTATTCCAACTTTTTTCTAGTAGTATTAACAAGGTAAACACCAAGAAGTACAATAAGAATTCCAGCTAGTTGTATTAGGTTAATGGTCTCACCATCAAATACTCCCCACATAATGGCAAATAAAGGGATTATGTAGGTTACCGATGAGGCAAATAGAGCACTGGTGTGATGGATTAAATTATTAAACAGGAAAAGCGAGATCACTGAGCCAACTCCCGAAAGGATTATAACAGCCAACAAACTTTGCCAAAAGAATGGTGATTCCCAAGCAGTTTGAAGATCGGACATAAAAAGAATAATTCCAGCAGGTGGACCTACTAATAAAAATGAAAGGGTCGTAACCTGTATTCCATTCATTTTTGAAAGATGATAGCGCACTTCATTTACATTAAAACCATACCCTAACGTTGCAATAATAATGAAGAATGCGTATGCATTTACCCCAAATATTGACGAAAAATCACCTGCAGTAATCAACGCTAATGCACCTAAAAGTCCAAGAAAAACTCCAATGTAATGTTTCGGTAATGGTTGATTCCTATAAAATAAAATTCCCACTAGCAGGGTAAAAAGTGTTGTAGTGCTATTCAGCATACCCGATACTGCGCTTGAAATATGTGTTTGGGCTAACGTAAAGAGAAAAGCAGGGAAAAATATACCAGCATAGCCAACTACCGTCAAACTTTTAACATTGCTTGCTTTGAGCTTACTAAAATGCCTTATGATTACTGGTATAAGAACTATAAATGCAAAAAAAACTCTAATGGCTGCAACCTGAGTGAAGGAAAAAGCCAAAAGACCTTTCTTCATCAAAATAAAGGAACTACCCCATACCAATGCAAGGAACAGCATGGCCACCCATTGCCATAACTTTTTACTTAAATCAAACATATAAATTTACTTTAAAAAAGAATCAGCAAATGTAGAAATTTAAAGTATGATTTTATGAAATTGCAAATTATTCATTTTTTTGTATTTATCTACAAAACAGTAACATACAATTAAATTTGATGATTAAACGATTTTGAATTCCAATTCATCCTCAATTTTTCCCATTTCATCTACATTGGTATTTTTTTTGTAAATATCTGGGGGTATTTTTGCCCATGAATGTAACCACAATGATTATTTATTTACAAACAAACCATATTTTAGAATTATGAAACGATCTTTTTTTGTAGGTCTGTTCTTATTGATTTCGTTTTTTGCTGTTTCTAATGAGGTTACGCAGACTATTAGAGGTACAGTAATTGATAAGCAAACCAAGATTACCCTCCCAGGTGCCAATGTAATACTTACCCATATTGATCCTGTTCGTGGAACTTCAACCGATGAGAATGGTAATTTCCGCTTCGAAGATGTTTCCGTTGGCAGGATTAGCCTAATGGTTACCTATGTGGGTTATCAAGATGTAGTAATGAACAATATCAACCTTCAGTCTGGGAAAGAACTTGTACTGAATATCTACATGGACGAAATGGTGATGACGGTGGAGGAAGTGGTTATTACCCACACCGTCGACAAAACTCAGTCGCTCAACAGAATGGCAACCGTGAGTGCCCGTGGTTTTACAGTTGAGGAAACCGAGCGCTACGCCGGTAGCCGCAACGACCCTGCCCGCATGGCAGCCAACTTTGCTGGCGTTGTTGGTGTTGATGATTCACGTAACGATATCATTATCAGAGGGAACTCACCCATGGGATTACTCTGGCGACTTGATGGCGTTGACATTCCCAACCCCAACCACTGGGGAATGAGCGGTTCAACTGGCGGACCAGTAAGTATGCTAAATAATACCCTTCTGGAAAACTCCGATTTTTATACCAGTGCCTTCCCAGCCGAGTATGGAAATGCCACATCGGGTGTTTTCGATCTACGAATGCGAAATGGGAATAACGAGCAATATGAGTTCCTTGGGCAAGTAGGCTTTAACGGATTTGAATTTGGTGCCGAAGGCCCAATATCGCGTAGCAAAGGATCTTCCTTTCTTATTAACTACCGATACTCAACTATGGGTGTTTTTACTGCCCTTGGCATGGATTTTGGAACTATGGGTGTGCCTGAATACCAAGACCTTTCCTTTAAGATCAACCTACCCAATACTCCTCTTGGACACATTTCCATGTTCGGTCTTGGTGGGTTAAGCTATATCGAGATATGGGATAGCCGTAAGGACACCACTAAGGAACAGCTTAACTACTATGGTGGTGAAGGATGGGATATTACCTCAGGAAGTAAAACGGGAACCGTTGGACTATCATCGCACTATACTTTTTCTTCAAACACCTACCTTAAGGTTACCCTTGCGGGAATGTATCAAAATGCTTTTAACCAGGTAGATACACTTAGTTTACAACTCGATAAATTCAGATGGTACGAAACCACAATGATTGATAACAGGCTTTCGGCATCAGCATTCGTAAACCATCGTTTTAATTCGCAGCATACTCTAAAGAGTGGAATAACAACCAAAATGCTTTTCAGCGATTTCTCTGATAAAGTTTGGCGAAAGGAGTATGATGAGTATCGAAGCCAAATAGATTTCGATGGTAATTCGTGGCTAATACAACCCTACGTACAGTGGCAATTCCGTCCAAACGATAGGCTCACAGTAAACACTGGATTACACTACAACCATTTCACCTTCAACAATACTGGATCCATAGAACCAAGATTTGGTTTTAGATATGGTTTAGCGCCAAAACATTCCTTAAGCTTGGGTTATGGTCTTCATAGTCAGATATCGCCGCTATTTGTTTACTTTTTGCAGGAGCGGCAACCCGATGGAACCTACAAAAACACCAATACCAATTTAGGTTTAACCAAGAGTCACCACTTTGTTGCTGGTTACGATTTCAGGATCAATAGTTTTACCAGAGTGAAATTGGAAACCTATTATCAACATCTTTTCGATGCCCCTGTTGATGCTGAAAGTTCAAACTCATTCTCGATCCTTAACAATGGAGCCAGCTTCGAGTTTAGCATGCCATCGTACTATCTCGCCAATGAGGGTACTGGCGAAAACTACGGCGTGGAACTCACCATTGAGCGATTCCTAAATAAAGGGCTTTACTTTTTGCTCACAACATCAATTTTTGAATCGAAATACACTGGTAGTGACAATAAAACGTATAATACTGCCTTCAACAACAACTACGTGCTCAATGGTTTGATAGGTAAAGAGTTTTACTTCGATAAATCCAAAACTAACGTAAAGCGGTCACTGGCCATCGATTTTAAGGGAATGCTAGCCGGAGGGAAACGCACAACTCCTTGGGTGGCTATTTTAAACGAAGATACCCAGAAGTACGAGCGTGAATGGGATTATAGCAAGGCTTTTAGCAAAAAACTTGACGATTACATCAAGATGGACTTGAAAATATCTTTCAAGTCCAATAAACGGGGTGTAACCCAGGAATGGGGCATTGAGATTACCAACCTACTGAATTATAACAACATTCAAATGGAGCAGTTCAATGAGATTACTGGCGAAGCTGAAATGGTTTACCAAACCAGCATGATGGCCATACCACAATGGAGAATAATATTTTAATTTTATGACAATCACCATCCTCAACGGCAATCCAAGTCCTAATAACGGTTCGTTTTCGCATAAGATCAACCACTTAGCTAGTGATTTAAGCGAGAGAAATCAGGTTAATCTTTTCAACCTTGCAAAGATGAATCTCCATTACTGCACTGGCTGCTGGAGCTGCTGGTGGAAAACGCCCGGTGAGTGCGCCATAAAAGACGATGGGGAGCAGATTTTTCGAGCGGTTATTAACTCCGATTTTATAATTTTTGCATCGCCACTGGTTTCAGGATTTACAAGTTCAACTCTGAAAAAGATTACCGACAGGCTAATCGTTCTGCTTCACCCCTACCTTCAGATTATTAACGGCGAATCGCACCATAGAAAACGTTACGAGAAGTATCCAGAGTTTGGGGTTATTATTGATAGAGAGAATGATACTGACGATGATGATGTTCAGATAGTAAAAGACATTTACGATCGCCTTGCCATAAATTTCCACAGTAGGCAACGGTTTACAAGGTTTGTGGATGAAGTCAGTGCAATTGATATAGAACGCAGATGACGCAGATTGAGGGGATCATCACAGATTTTTTTATTCTTTATCCGCGTAAATCTGTTAAATCTGTGTCATCCGCGTTCCATAAATAATCCAATAATGAAGCTAACAATTTTCAACGGTTCGCCCCGCAACAAGAAAAGCAACTCCAAGATCCTTATGGAGCATTTCCTTGAGGGTTTTCGAAAAGTATCCAAAGAGGAAGTGCCAATATTTTACCTTGCCAATTTATCAAAAATGGAAGAGCACGTAAAAGCCTTTGAAGATGCTGAAAATGTCATTATTATCTTCCCTCTTTACTGCGATTCGATGCCAGGATTGGTAAAGGAGTTTATTGAGAGGATTTCTCTTATAGAGAATGCACAGGATAAAAGGGTTGGCTTTATAGTACAATCGGGCTTTCCAGAGGCAATCCATTCTACGTTTATTGAAAGATATCTTCAAAAATTGGCGGCACGTCAAAAATGGGATTACTTGGGAACAGTTATAAAAGGTGGTGTTGAAGGAATTCAGATAATGCCACCCTTGATGACCAAAAAATTGTTTGACAACTTTAATGATTTGGGTAAACACTTTGGAACAACAAACTCATTTGACCCAGAGATATTGAAGGCACTCAGAAAACCACTCAAACTATCTAAACAACGTTTGCTATTCTTTAGATTTGGCAATATATTTGGGTTAACCAATTATTACTGGAATAGTAACCTGAAAAAGAACAATGCCTTTGATATAAGGTTTGCCCAACCCTACACATAAAAAATCGCATGGAAAACCTTACGAATAAACTTTCCAAAAAAAGTAAACTGGACGATAGAATCCTTCTATTTCTGGGTATTCCATTGCTTGCAATTGTTGCCTTTCTGGTATTTAGCAACGATGAATTTGATGGCGATACCCGTTTGGCAATGGTTGGCATAGCCGGTTCATTGCTTAGCACCCTTGTTATGTGGCTTGGAGTTAGAAAGATAGTGATTTTCCTGTGGAACAAATACCCTTGGGAGAAGCATCCGATTAAGCATCTAATTATTGAAGTTCTTGCGATTGTGGGCTATACAACACTGGCTGGATTAATACTCTTTATGGTATGGTATATCTATAATCCCGATTTAATTACAAAGGAAGACATCGGTCTAAATATCTTTTTCACCCTAACCATTACCTTTCTGATCACTTCACTTCACGAGGGATACTTCTTCTTCATGCAATGGAAACACACTTTAGTGCTAAGCGAGAAGCTTGAAAAGGAGAATATTCAAAGCCAATACGAAACGCTTAAAAGCCAAATTAGTCCACATTTCCTATTCAATAACCTGAACACGCTGACAAATTTAATTGAGGAAGAACCAAAGCTGGCCGTGGAGTACGTTCAGCGAACGGCAGACTACTATCGTAGCATATTGAATATGAGGGATATGGATGTAATCCCCCTTGAGAATGAGCTTAAACTAATAGAGGATTACTACTTCCTTCAGAAAAAAAGGTATGGGAATAATCTCAGCCTACTAATTGATATTCCCGATGAAGTTAGGAAAAGCGCTATTGTTGCGCCTCTTACCCTACAGATGCTGTTCGAGAATGCCATCAAGCACAACATTATCGCAAAGGAAAAGCCCTTGAATATCAGCATAAAATCTGAGGATGATTATATAGTCGTTGAGAATAACTTGCAACGCAGGCAGAGCGATGAAATATCAAACCGTATTGGATTGCAGAACATTTCCAACCGCTATCGATTTTTAAGTGATAGGGAGATTGTTGTTTTGCAGGATAGTAATAATTTTATAGTCAAGGTCCCTGTATTAAGAACAGAATAATTTTTATTAAAATATAGCCCGAACAATTTACCTTTGAATACTTTCAAAGGTTTTTTATTAATTTTATGCTTTGTTTTTGTTGCACAAATAAATAAACGTTACATCCTGCAATAACAAACTGAGATTTATATGAGAATTATTTATCAAACGTTTATTCTTGTAGCTTTTGCTCCTTTCGGGTTAATTGCCCAGCATTCCTTGACAATTGAAATTAACGATTTACAAAACAGTATTGGGCAAGTTCACCTTGAGCTCAGCAATGAGAATGAAGAACAGGTTGCAGCTATATCCTCGAACATTTCCAATAATAAATGTGTTATTGTGATTGAAAACTTAAAACCTGGCAAGTACGCCTTTAAGTTTATTCACGATGAGAATAAGAATGATAAACTTGACACAAACTGGCTGGGAATTCCGAAGGAGGGATTTGGTTTTTCCAACAATCCCAGCATGAGTTTTGGGCCACCATCATTTGATAAAACTATATTCGAACTAAATGAATCAAAAGTAATAAAATGTAAACCCAAATACTTTTAGCATATATGAATTCTCAGGAACAGCAACCGATAATTGATGGTCAAGAAAAAGTAATCCTAAATATTGATACAATAAAGGGATTGTGGACTAAAACCTATAATCGGGAGGGAAAACCCGATTGGTCTCATATTTTCCCTTACTATCATAAGGATATTGTTTTTCAGGATACAATACAACGGATTGAAGGGCTGGACAACTTTATTGCCATGTGCAATAGGCTAACCCAACGCACAAAACAGCTAAAAATGGAGATTCTGGCTGTAACTCAAAACGAAAATGTGATCATGTTCGATTGGGTTATGACCATGATGTTTAAGAAATATCCCAACACTCCAATGTACGGCGCAACAAAGCTGGTGCTTAGCGAGGATGGTTTAATAAAAGAGCAACGCGATTACTACGATTTATGGGGCGATATTTTTAATAATATTCCTCGTTTTGGAAAAATGTACCGAAGGTTTTTGATTAAGAAATTTGGATAGCAGCTTTTTATGAGAAAAAAAACAACACAATACATTCGGGAGTACCAGTGGTCCAACATATTTTCGATGATCAAAAACAATCGTAAAGATCCCAAAATATGTTCCGATGAGTTTAAGGATAAACTTGTTGTATTAACCGGGGCCACATCTGGCATTGGCTATATAACTGCCATAAAGTACGCATCTAAAGGGGCTAATCTTTTGTGCATTAATCGAAATCCCGAAAAATCAGAAAATCTTAGCCGTGAAATTGAGAGCAAATTTGGCGTAAAATGCGATTACAAGATAGCAGACCTTAGCAGCCTGAAAGATATTTTCCGCGTATCCCAAGAGCTCTCGCAGATGGAAACTCCCATTGATGTTGTTATTCACAATGCAGGAGTTTACCTAACCAAAAGAGAGCTAACGCCCGATGGGTTTGAAAAGGTCTTTGCGGTTCACTACCTTTCATCCTTTATAATGAATTATCGTTTAATGGATAAGCTAAAAGCGCAGGGAAAAGCTCGGATAATTATGGTTGGCTCCGAAGGGCATCGGTTTGCAGCCTGGGGATTAAGGCTCGACGATTTAAACTGGCAAAAGCGAAGCTATTCTGGGTTAAAAAGTTACGGCTCCGCAAAAACGGCTCAACTACTATCGATGATTGTTTTTGATGAACACTTCAAAAACACAGGAGTTACCATTAATACAATGCATCCAGGGGCGGTAAAAACTGAAACAGGACAGGAAAACGGCCCCATTTACCGCTGGTTTAAACGGAATTTTTTCGATAAAACCCTAAAATCGCCTGAAATATCAGCTGAGGCGCTTTACTATTTGGGTGTTTCAAAAGAGATGGAAAATATTAGCGGAAAATTCTTTAACTTAACCACCGAGGAGGAGCCTGCACCTCCAGCTTTGGATAGAGAGGTTGCAAAGGAACTGTGGGGAGAAACACTGAAATTGACTAGATTAAAGGAATAAAGAGAAAATTTGTAATTTACTTCAAAGTTTTTCGGTTTAAATTATGATAGAAAATACATACGATACCATAATTGTTGGCGGAGGAATTGCCGGTTTAACTGCCACCGCATTCCTAGCGCGCGAAGGCCAAAAAGTTCTTCTTATCGAAAAAAACAGGGAACTGGGTGGATTGGTTAACTCTTTCTCCCGCAATGGATTCCATTTCGATGCTGGAGTTCGGGCGCTTGAGGATGCAGGTATTATCCTTCCAATGTTAAAGGATTTAAACATCGAGTTTGAGGTGGTGAAAAGCCCCGTTTCACTGGGTATTGAAAACGAGATACTGCATATCGAAAACATCGAAAGCCTTTCAAAATACAGCGATTTACTTAAAAAATTCTATCCAGAAAGTAGCAGTGAAATTGATGAGGTGGTGAAGACTATCCGTAAGATTATGAAGTACATGGATGTGCTTTACGGAATTGAGAATCCCCTTTTTAAGGATTTGAAACGCGATACATCCTTTATCTTCAAAAAACTTCTTCCCTGGATGCCCCGATTCCTATTTACCGTAGGTAAAATAAACCGAATGCAGATTCCAGTTGAGGAATACCTAAATTCGGTGGTTAAAAATCCTTCGCTTAGAGATATTATTGCACAGCATTTTTTCAAGAATACACCCACATTCTTCGCATTAAGCTACTTTTCGCTGTACCTCGACTATTTTTACCCAAAGGGAGGTGTTGGTAAAATTTCGGAAGCGTTAAAAAATAAAATTGAGGAGTTGGGGGGCGAAATTAAAACAGGAACTACAGTTACCAGTGTATTCCCTGAAAATAATACAATTACCGATGATAAAAACATCAGCTATAAATACAAGAACCTTATATGGGCTGCCGATTTAAAGACCCTTTACAGAATTGCCGAAACTCAAAATCTGTCCGATGAAATCAGAGCTAACTTCGAAAAATCAAAAGCAAAAATAGAAAGTTGTAAGGGTGGAGAGTCTGTTTTTACGCTCTTTCTTCAGGTTGATGAACCCCTTGAGAGTTTTGGGAAGATTGCTAATGGTCACTTTTTCTACACACCATCCCCTAAAGGTCTAGGTGAAACCCACCGGAAAGATCTTTATGAACTATTGGGTAATTTTTCAGATACCAGCAAAGAACAAGTTTTAAATTGGCTCGATAAATTTATATCCCTTAACACTTTCGAAATTTCTATCCCCGGATTAAAAGACAGCGAACTAGTTCCCCCCGGCAAAACCGGTATGATTATCAGTTTTCTAGCGGATTATGAGCTGTTCAAAAAGGTTCAGGAAGCTGGATGGCTCGAAGAGTTTAATTCCGAGATCGAGAATCGGGTTTTAAGACTGATTTCACAATCGGTTTACCCAATGCTAAGGGATAAGGTGATGGCTCGCTTTTCATTTACGCCATTAAGCTACCAAAGTAGAACAGCCAGTTCGCAAGGGGCAATTGTTGGCTGGGAGTTCCAGAAAGAAATGCCAGTGATTAATAAGATTCAGATTGCCGATCGTTCAGTATTTACTCCTTTGCCAAATGTTTACCAAGCAGGACAATGGGCTTACAGCCCAGCTGGAGTTCCCATGTCAATATTAACAGGTAAATTAGCTGCAAACAGAATTATTAAATCGAAGTAATGTGATTATTGAGATACAAACTTAAAGATATAAAAACATTGTACCTCGTCATTGCGAGGGTACTTTGTGAAGCAATCTGTTAATTACCAAATATTTAAAGATTGCTTCACCCACAAAAAAACTGTGTTTTCGCAATGACGTTAGACTTTTTTAGTATCATTGAAGGAAAATCAATTTTTACAAAACAATAATTTTTCTTTAAATGAGATACAACACAGTAGTTGTTGGTGGAGGAATTGCCGGCTTAACCGCTGCGGCATACATCGCCAAATCGGGAAAGTCGGTTGCCCTGTTCGAAAAGCAGCCAAAAACCGGTGGATTGGTGCAAACCTTTCAGCGAAACGGCGTGTATTTCGATACGGGATTACGCTCCATTGAAAACTCGGGCATTGTATTTCCAATGCTAAAGCAATTAGGAATCGATATTGAATTCCAAAAATCCATCGTTTCTGTTGGTATTGAGGATAAGGTAATTAAAGCTATTGATAAGAATAGCATTGCCGATTATGAAGCATTTCTAAAAACATTTTATCCTGAAAATTCCAGTGATATTTCAGCAATTATCAAGGAGATAAAAAAGATAATGTGTTATATGGATGTTCTTTACGGCATCGATAATCCAGCCCTAATGGATTTTGCGAAAAACAAAAAGTACCTTTTCAATGAGCTGCTTCCCTGGCTATTCCGCTTTCTGTTCACCATGCGACGAATAAATAGGTTGAACGAACCAGTTGAGGATTACCTAAAAAGGCTCACTAAAAATCAGGCGCTGATTGATATTATTGCGCAGCATTTTTTTAAGAACACGCCAACATCCTTTGCCTTAAGCTATTTTAGCCTATATCTCGACTACTTTTATCCAAAAGGAGGAACAGGCACGGTAGTAGATAAAGTAACCAATTTTATAATCGAAAAGGGAGGAATTATCAACACTGGAGTATCCGTTACCAGCATAAACCCTGAACAAAAGTATATTATCGACAGCAATGGGAATCGCACAGAGTATTCCAATCTGGTTTGGGCGTGCGACCTAAAGCAGTTATACAATCTTATTCCCGTTGAGCAATTGAAAGACAGTGCTTTAGTTAATGGAATTGAGAAAAAGAAGGCCGAATTACAACCACTAAGGGGCGGTGATTCCGTTTTCACTGTATATCTAACTGTGAATGAGGAAAAAGAATATTTTCAAAAAATTTGTACTGGGCATTTCTTTTACACTCCCGACAAAAGGGGATTATCAACCGTATCAACCGAATATATTGAAGAGTTTTTGAATTCAAAAGAAATCCAACCCGATAATAATGAACTTAAAACCAGGGTAAAGAATTATCTTTTGGAGTACTTCAAAATGAACACATTTGAGATAGCCATTCCCGTTCTGCGCGATTCCAATTTGGCTCCCGCAGGGAAAGTTGGTCTTGAGGTGAGCTTGTTCCTCGATTACGAATTGGATAAAAGGATTGACGAATTTGGCTGGACCAAAGAAATAAGGGACTATATGGAGAATATCACCATTGATATTCTGAATAAAACCATTTATCCAGGGATAAAAGATAAGGTGACGAACCGTTTCTCATCATCGCCATTAACCATCGAGAGATTGACTGGTAATACCCACGGAGCCCTAACGGGCTGGGCATTTACCAATTCGTTTGTACCAGTAGTAAATCAAATGCTAAAAGTGAATGATTCCGTTAAAACCATTTTGCCCTCGGTGTTTCAGGCCGGACAGTGGACCTACAGTCCATCAGGTTTTCCTATGTCTATAGTTACTGGTAAGTTGGCTGCTGACAGGGTGATTAAAAGTAAATAAAACACTATATTTGAAAAGAGTATCTTTTTTTTGCAAAAACAAGGCCAAGAAAATCAACTTGTTTACCCCGCCCCTAAAGGGTGCAAGTTGATTTTCTTCACACCCTTAAGGGTTGGGGTAAATGAAGAAAATCAATTTGCACACTTTACAAAAAAATGTTTTTCCAATTTTAAACTATAATCCATATGCTTTATTCCCATACAATTCCACCAAGCGCTTTATCAAAAATAATCCAATTCTTCATGGGATTATTTAGCATGAAGAGGGTTTTGGAAAAGAAAATTGTAAATAACACTTACAGCAAAAAACCAGCAAGCATTCCTAAATCATTCCACAGTAATTACAACATTGATATTGAAGAATTTAAGAGCCGTAAGGTTTGGACAATATCACCCAAAAATAATAATAGTAACACCGTAATACTTTTCTTACACGGGGGAGCGTATTACGCCAATATTACGAAAATGCACTGGCAACTCATTGATCAACTTATTACTAATACAAAAGCAACATTTATTGTCTCCGATTACCCTTTGGCCCCTGAATCAACCTGTATTGATGCATACCAATTCCTTGATATAGTTTATGCAAAGTTGATCTCCAATTTTCCTACCAAGCAACTTGTATTTATGGGCGATTCGGCTGGAGGAGGATTGGCATTGGGCTTTGCCCAAAAAATTGGAAACGAAGAGCAAAAGAAACCAGAACAAATAATACTGTTTTCGCCCTGGCTCGATGTATCAATGGCTAATCCTGAAATTGCCAAGTTTGATAAGTGCGATAAGATATTAAGCATAAACGGGTTGAAGATTGCCGGTAAGAACTTCGCAGGTGAATTGGATGTGAAAGATTTTCGGGTTAGTCCAATTTATGGTGATTTTTCAAACCTTGGGAAAATATCAATTTTTATCGGAACAAACGATGTGCTTATTGCCGATGCCCGCAAATTCAAACTATTACTTCAAAACCAAAACATCGACTTTAACTACTTTGAGTACCCTGGTTTGTTTCACGACTGGGTTGTGGTTAAAAAAATCAGGGAAACTATAGATGTTTTGGATAAAATCAAGGATATACTAACAAAGACAAATTATTATGATTAACGCCTTAGTTGTTGAAGATGAAGTTGCCGCCGCCAACCGCCTAACCAAAATGCTCAAGGATGTTGATCCAGAGTTAAATATTCTTGGTGTTTGCGACAGCATCGACACCACCGTAAAATGGCTAAAAGCTAATCCCGAGCCTGATTTGATGTTTCTCGATATCCATCTTGCCGATGGCTCCAGCTTCAAAATATTTGAGCAGGTTACGGTGAAATGCCCAATTATCTTCACCACCGCTTTCGACCAGTACGCCCTTAAGGCGTTCAAGGTAAACAGCATCGACTATTTGCTTAAGCCCATTAAACGTGAAGAGTTGGCTTTTAGCATCAAAAAGTTTAAGGAATCACATCGAGTTCCGCTCGACTACCTTTCGCTTATAAGCGAAATAAAGAAACAGAAAGAGCCACAGTACCAACAACGTTTTGTGGTGCAGTATGCCGATAAGCTAAAATCAATCGATGTCACTAGTATAGCTTACTTTATGGCCCGAGAAAAATCGGTTTTTTTAGTAGCAAAGCAAGGAACTTGTTACGCTATTGACTATACCCTGGAGCGATTGGAGTCGGTGTTAAACCCGGATACATTCTTTCGGATCAACCGAAAATTTATTGTGAGCATATCGAGTATAGGGTCAATGCATTTCTACTCCAAGTCAAGGGTAAAAATTGACCTTATTCCAAAGCCTGATAGTGAGGTTATTGTAAGTTCAGAAAGGGCTGCTGGGTTTAAAGCATGGTTAAATCAATGATTTGATTAAAACTTTTCTATAAATTTGATGTCAAACAATTTGAATATTTTTTTACTAAGTACATGACAAAAAACTAAAAATTCCTATATCGTCCTGAAATAAAGCGTTT
>CAYNHM010000024.1:0-63692 GCA_964397135.1 uncultured Rikenellaceae bacterium | reverse complement strand
TCTTGTCTGTTTACTCCAAACGAAAATAATATTTTGTTGCAAACATAGGATGACGTTTACACTTGAGATTCTTAACCAAATCGGAGATGTAAAAGACCTTTTGGGCAATTTCCTCAATGAGCAGGTTGCCAAAATGGATAAACCAGATTTAGCCAATGCTATTTTAAAATCATTCGTATCCGCAAAAGGAACCAAAAAGCAGCTGAGCGTTGAAGAGGCAACGGAATCGGTGCAGGTGTTTAATCCTGATGCAAAAGCGGAGCAGATAAGAAATTATATAGTTGACTTCGTAAACCTTCGTATCCTACGAGGCGAGGACGATGAAGGACGATACGAGCTGCGTCACGATAGTTTGGCGGCAAAAATATTCGAGAAGATATCAGCAGACGAAATGGAGCTGCTCGAGGTTCGGCAGTTCATCGAAAATTCATTGCTCAACTATAAAACCCGTCAAATTTTTCTCTCAACCGATGACATTGCCTACATAGGTAACCGAGAAAACCAGCTAAAGCTTAGCAAAGAGTTAAAGGATTTTGTAGATATGAGTAGGGAGCATATTAGGGTTAAAAATAGAACGGTTAAGCGGTTAACGTTTTTATCGGCGGTGGCGCTAATAATCATAATTTTAGCCATAGGAAAACTAGTTTTCGAAACCCGCCTGATTAATGATTCCATAAAGCTTTCGTACCAATCAATAACTCAGTATAAGGATATAGAGAAAAGAATTACAGCAGCTCGTATGGCACATGAAAAAAACAAACGGGCAAATTCGCGCGAAGCGCTTATTAAGGCATTCAATGAGCTTTTGGAAAACCAGACTGGAAATGAGAAACTCGATAGTATTAGCAAAATCTATACAAGAAATTTCGAGCCTGCCCCAGAGCAAATTATTTATGCCGAATGCACTAACCTTAACGATAATATCTTTGGATATACTGCAAACCTTATAATTATTTGGGAAAATTCGGGAAGAATAAAACATCAATTTAAACACGGAAAAATTAATATTCTAACTGGAAAAATATCTGATGATGAACGTTTTATTGCTCTGATGAATGTAGATGGCGTGGTTACAGTATATTCAACTGACGGCCAAAACCTTTACTCCAAAGAAACCTACTTTACGGAGTTGAATCCAAAGCAAGCTTTTGGATTTACAAGCAGCAATCTTTTGGTAATTTGTAATAATAGCGATATTGAAATAATTGATACGCATGGCAATACTCTTCAAACTCTTAGCGGACACAAAGCGCAGGTAAACGCCTTGGCCATTTCAAAAAACAACAGGTTTATTGCTTCGGCATCGTATGATACAACTGTTAGAATCTGGTACTTCAATAAGGTGAGAAACCTTTACTCACCTTACAACACCATCAATTGGCATAAGGATACTATTTGGAGCGTAAATTTTTCGAGTAATGAAATGTGCATAATCACTGTTTCAAATGATTATTCAATAGTAATTGGAGATATCAACAACGTACTTATAACAAGGTATAACACAATAAATAGATACTGTTACGCTGATCTTTTGAGTGATGATCTGGTGCTTTGCCTCAAAAAATATTGGCACAACAATTCTGAAGTTTCGTATTCTTATGTAGCTGATTATATCTATAGGTATTATTCACCCTTAAAAACGCAGGGAATTGAAGAATACCAAAATCTAACGTTTACAGAACCCTTAAGGTACTCGGCATACTCAACAGAGAATAGAACCTATCTTTTAGATATTGAGATGTGGGAGGAAGATTTTGGAAATTATCTTCTTTATGAAACACAAGGGGAAAAACCATTTTTTAGTATGGATGGTGCTAGAATGTATAATTTAGATGGAAAAATGATTAACCATCATTTCATTTCGGCTGACTCTATTTACCAAATCGTAAAATAATACCCTCTAAATCGAAGAGTTCAACTGCTCGAACTCCCCAGGGGTTGTTAGCCCAGTCTCTGTTAAAAAATGCATCAAAGAAATTTGGGTAAATGTAAATAGTAATACTGAATGAAAAAATGATTACTAAGGGTAGCAAAATTAACCTGTAAAAAACTTTTCTATCTAAAGAACCCCAGGCAGAGAAGTTTAAACTGGGAAGTTTAAATACCAGCAATAGAGCAATGATTATAAGCATAAAATTAATAGAATGCTTCAGTATCCAAAAGGGCATAAATAGTGGCCAGAACTGAATCTTGCTCATAAAGATGTACATAAAAAGCGCCAGCGCAATACCAGTAAAGAAGCTGAACCATTTTAGAAACATGTTATGCCTTAGCACAAAAAAGGATTTGATTGAAAAGAAGAGAAGATTAGAGAAAACCATCATCGCTGATAAAGAAATCATCGTACCTGCACCAGGGAATCGCATAGCCTTAAAAACAAGTCCAATAAAGAATATTCCGAGAAATGGGAGAGTCCAATTATAATACTTGGTGGATGTTAACATTAAAATCACTAACGATAAAAGAGTAGCCATTCCAAAAATTAAATCCAAAGGCCACATTCCACGGGATACCAATAAAATCGTTATCAAAATAAGTACAGGTAAAGATACCCATAAAACTTTTCTATACAATGGAGTTTTAACTGATGTTTTCTCAGATGGTTGAATACTCATGAGCAACGAGTTTGTTTTACCAAATTTACAAATAAACACTACAAAATCAATAAAACCCCTAAATCTTTTATTAGTATTACACATCAATTGGTTAACTTTACTTGATATTAACCCTCAAGCCTTTGCCATGAAACCACAAGAGCATATCGACCAGCTAAACCAAACTCTCTGGCAAAATCGATACAGTAAACCTGCCGAAAACTTTAGCAATGCCCAGCAGCTTGAGAAAGAAGCCAAAAAGGTAAAATATGAAAGGGGAATAGCCTACGCTCAACTTAATATGGCGATGGCGTGCTTTCTTCAATCGAAGAATAAAGATGCTTATGAGTTGGTTGGACAAGTTTTAGAATTCTTTTACGAGAACAGGGAGGAAATAGGGTATGTATGGACACTCAACCTTCAGGCAAGTCTTTTCGAGAGCATTGGCGATTACGAGAAGGGACTTTCCATTGCCCTAAGGGCAATTAAGCACGCACAGGAAAGAAACGAAAGGGAAGAGGAGGCTGAAGCTGCCAGCGTTTTGGGCTTGATTTACTCGCGTCTATGCAACTTTGATAAAGCCCTTGAGCATTATCGTATTGCCAGAGATATTCGTAAAGACCTTAACGATTTTGCCGGCTTGGCATCAACCCTTAACCGCTTGGGGATGATATGTCGGCTTACAGGAGATTTTGACAATGCCATTGAATACTACCTAAAAAGTCTTGAGATAAGGAAAAACAACAACCTGCTAACGGCAATTCCTTGGACAATGCTTGGCATAGCCAGCACCTACGAGGAAATGAGAGTCTATAAGGAAGCTCTGGAGTATTATCAGAAGGGATTGATAGATAGCGACAAGCGCTGCGCTCTCCAGTGCGAAATGGGCATGGGTCGTATTTATAGCCAGCAAGGCAAGAAAGAAAAAGCTGAAGGAACGCTTTTAAAAGCATTGCAAATGGCTGAGGAACTTCAGGCCAACGCCCTAATTGCCGATATCTACCTTGCTCTCTCAACGCTTTACGAAACCCTAAATAATCCTACCAAAGCTTTCGAGACCTATAAGCAATATCAAAAAGTGAAAGAAACGGTTTTAAATGAGGAGGCGAAGAACCGTTTACAAAACATCGAGATATCCCATGCTATTGAAAAATCAGAGAAAGAGAAGGAAATTTTCAGGCTTAGAAATGTTGAGCTTAAAGCAGCATACCATGAAATTGATGAGAAAAACCGCGAGATTACTAGTAGCATAAATTATGCTCAGTACATTCAGCAAGCAATACTCCCGCAACCCGAGGAGATACCTTGGCTTGCCCAAAATAGTTTCATCCTATACTTGCCCAAGGATATAGTAAGCGGCGATTTTTATTGGTTCACACAAAACCAAGGCAAAACCATTATCGCAGCCGCCGACTGTACCGGACATGGTGTTCCCGGTGCCCTGATGAGCATGCTTGGTATTTCTCTTCTCGAAGAAATTATCAATAAACGCAACATCGTTAAGGCTAATGAAATACTTGATAACCTGAGGTTAGAGGTAATCCGCAGCTTAAAGCAAAAAGGTGCTGAAAGCAAATCTAAGGATGGAATGGATATTTCACTATGCGTAATCGATAGGGAAAAATCTACTATTCAATACGCTGGGGCGTATAACAGCCTTTACTTCGTTAACAAAGGTGAGTTAATTGAATATAAAGCCGATAAGATGCCCATAGCCATTCACCAAAGGATGGACTCATCCTTTACGCTTTATGAAACAAACATCAACGTAGGCGATATGCTTTACCTTTGCTCCGACGGTTTTCAGGATCAGTTCGGCGGAGCCGATGGTAAAAAGTTTATGACCAAGAATTTAAAAGTTCTTTTCTCCGAGATCGCCCCACTCCCCTTAACTCAACAAAAAGAGGTACTTCTCAATAAGTACAACCAGTGGAAAGGTGAATATGAGCAGGTTGATGATGTGGTGATTTTAGGGATTAGACTATAGTCAATACATAAAAAACCCACCCCTATTCACGAAATACAGGGATGGGTTTTATATCAAATTCTAATAAATCATTAATAACCAAAGAGTTCATCTAGCGAAACCTTTTTAACATCACCCAATCGGTTCAGCATCTTATTGTCCAGCGATTTGGTATTGCCAACAATGAGGTAGTTGTATGGTTTTCCCTTTATGTAGGTATTGAAAAAATTCCGTAACTCGTCCATATTCGCATTTTCGGCTGCAGTATAAAAATCCCTTCTCACATCGTAGTTGAATCCCATATCCTGATTACGAAGCCATTGGAAAAATATCTGTTCATTCATAATCCTCTCTGAGGCAATGGTATTCAGAATTGCTTTTCTGGAAACCTCAAACGACTTGTCGTTCTCAATCATGTTGGTGAGCAATCGTTCCATCGATGTAGTTGCCATTTCGAGCTTGTCGGTTTGAGTACCAATAAATCCCATAAGGTAGAATGATCTATCGGGTTTAGATGGAGTGTTATAGCCCATCCAGGCCGAGTAAGCCATGCCCTGAGATTCTCGAATTTCCTGGAAAACAATGGACGACATGGAATTGCCAAAGTACTGATTGAAAAGCCGAGCGTTGATATATATGTCCTTGTTAAATTTTTCGCCCTTGCCCAAAAGCATAATACTCACCTGCGACATGTCGTAATCGGCCATAAAAACTTGTTTGCCCTTGGTGTCTAACTCAGGATAGTTTCTTTCCTCGGGTAGCTGAGCAAGCGTTTCGGGTAGCTTGTGAAGGTTCTGAACCTCTTGCTTCACTTCATCCATTGAGCTGGGACCAAAATAGAAAACTCTATGAGGGTAGGTAAAATGAGTTTTCACCAATTCTGTGAGTTCCTCAGGATTGATACCACGTATCTCTTCGTTAGTTAGCACATCGTTAAAGGGCGATTTTGCTCCATACTTGGCCCAATTCCAAAGTCCATCCCAAAGGATATTATCCTGATTGAGCTTGGCATCATTTCTTTCCTTGATTACACGTTCGGCGTATTTTGTATAGGCCTCCATATCAGGCTCCGATTGGGTGATAATCTCCTCCATTAGCTCCAATCCCTTTTTGTAGTTCCGATTAAGCCCCGAAATGTAAACCCACGAACGATCATCGCCACTCCAAACGTAAGTGTTTAATCCATAGCGGAAAAGTTCTTGGCGTAGTTCAAGCGCCGATCTATTCTTCGTTCCAATGTATGGTAGATAGTTTATTGCCAAAGGCGTTTTCAGATTATGGTTCTTTCCGGCATCAATGATGTAGTAGTGAGTAAAAAACTCGTTTCGCTCGTTCTTGATGTAGCTTAAATCAACCCCATCGCGAAGCGAAGAGGCTTGAATTGCCTTATCGTAATCAACAAAAACAGGAAGAACTGTATCGCGAGGAATTTCGCGCCACTCGGTGTAGAACTCACTCTGATCGGTTCTGTTGATGGTAACTGGTGTTAGCGGAGGTTTTGGAACTTTTACCAAATCTTTGGCCTCACCTGTACGCTTATATACAGCAACATAGTTATTACCAAAGAACTTATTGGCGTATGCCACAATCTCTTCCTTCTTGATCTTTTCCAGCTCATCGGAATAGGAAAGCACATCTTTCCAGCTTCGGTTCATTACAAATGCATCGAGGAAACTGAATACCCTCCAATTATTCTGAAAGCTCCGAAGCATCGAAAGGCGCTGCTGATTGGCTATGGCTGTTGGCATCCAATCTGGAAATTCTCCGTTTTTCAGTTTCTGTATTTCGCCAAGCACAAGCTCCTTGGCCTGTTCCAGGGTTTGATCATTCTTGGGCGTAACCGAGAAGTTCATCACACCATAATCCTTGTAGGTGTTCGAATATGCGTAAGCATCCAGTACCTCCTGCTCCTGAACGAGGTTGATATCTATCAAACCTGCTGTATTGTTGTAAAGGATTCTGGCCATCATGTAGAGCATTCTCTTATCCTCGGGTTTATCGCTATCCAAACGGTACGCCATCATCAGATTCTCAGCATCTGGACCAAAAACCTCAACTTCAAGGGCTTCAGTTATGGAATCTTCAACTACTTTTTCGATTTCGGGGAGAGTTTTGGCCTCCATCCTACCAAAGGTTTCGTCAACCATCTTAATGGCCTCTTCCATATCAATATCGCCAGCTAAACAAATCACCATGTTGTTGGGAACATACCATGTTTCCTTGAACTTCATGATATTCACCATTGAAGGATTTTTTAGGTGTTCGGGATATCCGATTACATCACGACCCAGTGGTCCTTTGGGGAAAATTCCTTTTTGTAAAGCGTTGTATGCCCTAGACCAGTCGCGATCCTGGTACATGTTGAACTCTTCGTACACGGTTTCTAGCTCAGTATGGAAAAGTCGCAATGCCACCTCTCCAAAACGATTATACTCAACAGCAAGCCAGCGTCTTAGCTCATTTGCAGGAATATCATTCATGTAGGCTGTTCTGTCGTAGGAGGTGAATGCATTGGTGTAGCGTGCCCCCATTTCGGTGAGCATCTTATCGTACTCATTGGGAATGGCATACTTTGAAGCCTCAATGGAGAACTTGTCGATTTTTTTGTAGATATCCTTACGCTTGGCTTCATCCTTCTCCTCGCGATAAATCTCAAATAGGTTTGAAATGGAATCGAGCAAGGGCTTTTCTTTTTCCCAATCAATTGTTCCATAGGAACTTGTTCCCTTAAACATGATATGCTCAAAGTAGTGAGCCAGACCTGTGGTTTCCACAGGATCGCTGGTGGAGCCAGCCCTAACACCAATAAGCCCCATAATTCGTGGCTCGTTGGGATTATGTGAAAGGTAAACCTTAAGTCCATTATCTAGGGTATAGATTCTGGTGTTGGATAAATCGTTGGCCACCAATTCGTAGCTGTAACCATTTGCATCCTTAATTACCGTTACCTTATACTTATCGCTTGTACATGATACAAGGAATGCGAATAGTATCAGCATTAACAACTTAAAATTTTTCATTTTGCTTTTAGGGTTTTAGGGTTATGAAAAAAGAGAATAAAAATAAAAACGTTATCTGTGTCATACAAATTGTGTAAAAATAAAAATAAAAAAAACCCGCCATAATTTAGGCGGGCTCTTAAATTTAATTATAACTTCTAAACGATTCCTGCAAATCCCATAAATGCAAGGGCAAGGATACCCGCAACCACCAATGCAATGGGAGCACCTTTCATGCCCTTGGGTAGATCAACCAAATCGAGCGATTCGCGAATGCCTGCAAAAACAACAAGTGCCAACGCAAATCCTATGGCATTGGCAACAGCAAAAACAACACTTTCCAGTAAGTTATAATCGTTCTGAATTACCAGTATAGCTACTCCCAGAATGGCACAGTTTGTAGTTATAAGAGGGAGGAAAACACCTAATGCTTGGTAAAGCGAAGGACTAACCTTTTTAAGAATAATTTCGACCATTTGCACAAGTGCTGCTATTACTAAGATGTAAGCTACAGTTTGCATATAACCTATTCCCAATGGCTTAAGTATGAAGTGCATGATAAGATAGGTTGCAATTGTGGCTATAGTAATTACAAAAGTAACAGCACCCGCCATTCCCAAAGAGGTTTCTACCTTACTAGAAACTCCAAGAAAAGGGCAAATTCCAAGAAATTTTGCCAGTACAATATTGTTGACAAAAATGGCCGATATAATAATTAAAATATATTCCATGATGTTATAGTATTTTTAGTTCTTTTTTGCAAACCTATTCATAATTGCTATTAGATATCCTAAAGCAATGAAAGCACCAGGGGCTAAAACAAATACCAGCATTGCATAGGTATCGGAGAATATTTGCATACCAAATACTTTTCCACTTCCCAATACCTCACGAACTGCACCCAAAAGGGTTAGACCAAAGGCAAAACCCAACCCCATGCCTATTCCATCTATTACGGAAGAGCCCACATTGTTTTTGGAGGCAAAGGCTTCGGCACGACCCAGCACAAGACAATTTACCACAATTAGAGGGATAAATAGCCCTAACTGCTCATGAAGAGCAGGAAGAAATCCTGCCATGCTCAAATCAACCATTGTAACAAAAGAGGCAATAACCACAATAAACGATGGAATTCTAACTTTGGCTGGGATTTGATTTTTAACGAGTGATATTACCAAGTTAGCCATAACAAGTACAAACGTTGTGGCAAGACCCATGCCCAAACCATTGAGTGCACTTGTGGTTGTACCCAATGCAGGGCACATACCCAAAAGGAGAACGAAAACTGGGTTCTCCTTTACAAAACCCTTAGTAAAATTTGTTACCTGATTCATTTTTCACCTCCTTCCTTAATAAAAGCATCGTATGCCCTTTGTACGGCATCGCAATAAGCTCTTGAACTAATGGTTGATGCAGTAATTGCCTCAACCTGTCCCCCATCCTTCTCAACAGCAAGCTTAAAATCCTGAGGATTTTTACCCTGAAATTGAACGCTAAATTGTGATTTACCACTTTCCATCTTATCTCCAAGTCCGGGTGTTTCCTTATGAGCAATAACCTCTATCCCATGTATTGTTCCATCGGATAGAAACCCAACCATTAAGTCTATTTGTCCGCTAAAACCATTCTTGGTAAAGGTTTGTATGGCAGTTCCAACTTGTTCGCCACCCTTGGTAGCAGGATAAAATGTCAGAATTCCTCCATCCACTTCACGGGTAAATTTCTTTGACGAAGGTCTATTGTCAAACTCAGGGAGAACCTTACTCAGGGCTTTGTTAATCTTCTCATTTTGGGCATCATCAATAGGTCCTTTGGTAAAGCTATACACAAAACCTAAACATGCCGACGATAAAAGTGTGACCGTTAATAGCGTTAGGGTCATATTCTTAAAATTCGATTCCTTAGCCATGATGAACAATAATTATTTTTGAATTACTAATTATTAATATTTCCTTACTTATCATTTTTTTGGCCGTTTTCGTTATAAACATTAATCATTTACTAACTTCTCCAAATCGTTTGGGTTTCATGTATCTATTTATTAACGGGACAAAAGCATTCATAATAAGAATGGCAAACGAAATGCCCTCGGGGTATGCACCCCAAACTCGTATTATAACCGTAATAAGTCCTATACCAATTCCAAAAATCCACATCCCCTTTGGATGCATTGGGGATGTTACATAATCGGTTGCCATAAAAATTGCACCCAACATTACGCCACCCGTTAGCAAATGGAAAATAGGATCGGCGTTGGCTTCGGGATTGATTAACCAAAGAACTCCAGTAAATAAGCCAATGGTTGCAAATATTGATACAGGAATATGCCAAGTAATAACTCTTGTAAGGAGCATCCAAACAAAGCCAATGAGCAGTGCAAATGCGGCTATTTCGCCAAGCGAACCACCCATAGCACCCATAAATAGCTGCATATGACTTGGTATTTGATCGGTAATATTGCTCATCAATTCACCTTTGCTTAACCCCTCCTTAACAATGGCAAGGGGTGTTGCTCCTGTAACGGCATCGATATATGACATACGAGACTCGATGGGCAAAGGCCATCTGGTCATCTGAACCGGGAAGGATATCAGTAAAAAAACTCGTCCAACTAGTGCCGGATTAAAAGGGTTTCTGCCCAACCCACCAAAGCTCATCTTACCAACCCCAATGGCAACCAATGCCCCAATTACTACAATCCACCAGGGGAGGTTGCTGGGCAGATTAAATGCTAAAATTAATCCAGTTACCAGTGCCGATCCATCGGATATTGTAGGTTTAACTTTAAGCAAAAATTTCTGGATCAGCAACTCGAAAAACAAACACGAAACAATAGATATGGAAGTAATGATCAGAGCCCCTAAGCCAAAATAGAATAATGTTACTGCAAGGGCAGGAATAAGTGCCAATACCACGTTGTACATTAACCTAGGGGTTGATTCTCCGCTATGAACATGTGGTGATGCTGATACAACTAATAATTTACTCATTATTTCAGTGATTATATCATCAATACTTTTTATAACATGAACTTTCTTAATTTTTTCTCGCTCTAATAATGGCAAAAACTTCTGCTTTACCCAATCTAATGTAGTCAAGCAATGGAAGTTTTGCAGGACATACATAGCTACAGGAACCACACTCCATGCAGTCTATAACCCTTTCCATTTCTAACCTTTCGAACATCTTGCGTTGAGAAAGCCTGCTAAGCAAGAACGGTTCCAATCCCATGGCACATACTTGAATACATTTACCACAACGAATACAAGCAGGTTGGGGTGTTCCTCGAAGTGATTCCTTTTCAGGAAACAAAATCACCCCTGATGTGCCCTTGGTTACAGGAGCATCGATGCTGTTTAAGGCTTTTCCCATCATAGGTCCTCCATTTACAACTTTACCCGTATTTTCTGGTAATCCTCCTGCAACTTCAATCAATTTGGAGATTGGTGTACCTATTCGAACCATGTAATTACCAGCATTCTTGATATTTTTACCAGTAATAGTAACCACTCTCTCAATGAGTGGCTTATTTTTCTGCACCGCCTCATATACGGCTAAGGTAGTTCCCACATTGTGAACAACAGTGCCAACGTCAATAGGTAGACCACCCGAAGGAACTTCGCGATTGATGAGTGACTTAATAAGCTGTTTTTCACCTCCCTGAGGATACTTTAC
The DNA here is from genome assembly GCA_964397135.1 of uncultured Rikenellaceae bacterium. GTDB lineage: Bacteria > Bacteroidota > Bacteroidia > Bacteroidales > Tenuifilaceae > MWFE01. The sequence continues at coordinate 52,458 of CAYNHM010000024.1, read as the reverse complement.
CTTAAGAGCATGAACTTCAATCCCCACATAACTTTTTGCTACATTCTTTAGATGAGCTATCGCATCTGGCTTATTATTCTCAATACCTATCAAAGCTTTTTCAACACCTAAAGCCTTTTTCAGCAACATGATCCCAACCATAAGATCTTCTGCTCTTTCAAGCATAAGCCTGTGGTCTGATGTTAGATATGGTTCACACTCTACACCGTTTATGATTAAGACATCTGCCTTCTTCCCCTTGGGAATCGAAAGTTTTACATGCGATGGGAAAGTTGCACCACCCAGTCCAACAATCCCCGCTTCGTTTATCTTAGCGATAATCTCCTCGGCGGACAGCGTGAACTCTTTTCTTAAATCAGTGGTTTTATCAATCTCAGGTAGCCAATCATCGCCCTCAACGACAATGGTTATTGCTGGTTTTTTATACCCCGATGAGTCCAAAACTGGATCAAGCGATTCCACAGTTCCCGAAACAGAAGAATGAATATTCGCTGAAACAAAACCGCTGCTTTTGGCAATTAATTGACCCACCTTTACCTTGTCGCCCTTGGCGACAACGGGAGATGATGGTGCACCAATATGCTGCGAAATTGGTATTACAACCCGTTCGGGCAATGGCAACACCTCAATGGGTTTGCTTGCCGAGAACTTGTTTTCTGGGGGATGAACCCCACCTTTAGGAAAAGTCTTTAACATACTCACTTTTATTGAATGTCGAATAATGAATGATGAAGATTAAGAACAAATAAATCAAAAACTTTTAATCCCTGCCCGACTATCCGTTTACATTGACGGTGATATTCACTATTCAAAATGTTCTACTCTGTACCTTCTATTTTCACTTCAACTTCCTCCTTTTTCTTACGAGGAGGAAAGTTGATTTCGAGAATTGCTCCTGTTGGGCATTCCTCAACGCATTTACGACATAGCTTGCACTTGTTGTAATCGATGTATGCTAAGAAGTTCTCCAATACAATGGCATCATGTGGGCAAACCTTAACACACTTATTACATCCAATGCATGCAACAGCGCAACTCTTCTTGGCAATACCGCCCTTATCTTTATTGATACATGATACGAAAATGCGTTTACTCTTAGGTCCTTTTTTTCTCATCTCGATAATAAACTTTGGACATGCCTTAACGCAAGCTCCACAAGCAGTGCATTTTTCATCGCTAATCACTGGCAGACCAGTTTCCTTATCAATATATATAGCATCGAATTTACATGCTTCCACACAATCTCCTAAACCAAGGCAACCAAACTGACAACCTGTATCACCACTAAAAAGTGTTGTTGCACCTTTACACGACATGGCACCATTATAGATGCTGGTTTTTGGTCTATGCTCTGGTGATCCAGAACAGCGTACTACTGCAATCATAGGATCCTGTGCAACAGCATCCTTGCCCACAACCTTTGCAGCTGCGGCAAAGGTATCGTTACCACCGGGTGGACAAAACATTTCGCTAATATCATCGGCTTTAACAAATGCCTCAGCAAATCCTCGACAGCCAGGATATCCACAACCACAACAGTTTGCACCTGGCAATACTGCCTCTACAGCATCGATTCGAGGATCCTCATACACTTTAAACTTCTGGGCAACGAAATAAAGTATAACTGCTGCACCTACACCTAAGGTGCTCAGCATTAAAACGGTATAAATGATAATTGAATAACTCATGCTATTCTTGGTTTATTAAACTGATTCAATATCGAAAGTAAAATGTTTGGAAATTCTATTTCTAAATAAATGCAGTCCAACATAGTAAGGCAATAAGATTGATAATGAAATCAATCCAGCTGCCCCTTCAGGAACTCCAACGGCAGAAAAAAGTATAAGAGAAATAACCACAAGGAAAAATGGAATAATGTAACCTAAAAGAAGAGCCTTAAAACCAAGAGATTGTCTAAGAATAACCTTTACTTCCTGTCCTATGCTGAAATTATGATTAGACTTTTGCACAACAACTTTTTTTTCAGCTGAATCAGCCATACCACAAGCGCCCTTTGCATGACAATCAGCACAGGCTGAATTATTTATTATGGTAACTTGCACATCAGTAGTTGAAATCTCTTGCACTCTTCCAATATGGTCAACTGTTTTTGTCATCTTCAACTTAATGATTAACTCCTTGAAAATTGACTACAAAAATATATTTCTTTAGCTTTCCAATATAATCAAACCTAAAGCAAGTTTATAATTTAGTTTGATTATAAATAAGCAATTTGCTATTCATAATTCATCTTCAACTTAAATGTTAATAAACCTCATTTGAAGGCTGAGTAGAATTAAGGTGAAACCATTAATATTGAAATGAAAAATATCTTTTGTTTGCTAAAGGATTGTTACTTTTACACTCACTTTATCAGAATATATGAAAATTAATTTTTCACGTTTCGTTAACTATTGGCTATTCGCACTACGTAGGCTTGGTCAAAACAGACTTGTTTTGATTCTTAGCTGTTTAGTAGGTTTGCTAAGCGGCTTAGCTGCCGTAATATTGAAAAACACTGTGCATTTTACTCGCGACATGCTGCAAAGAGTCTTGGAACAAGGAACCTTAGGTTATCTTTACTTAGCACTACCTGTAATTGGAATTATTATAACTGTTCTATTTATAAAGTATTTTGTTAAGGATAATATTGGGCATGGGGTATCAAAAATACTCTACTCTATATCTAAACAAGGTAGTAAAATAAAAAGCCACAACACATACTCTTCGATTGTTTCAAGTACAATTACCATTGGATTTGGAGGATCAGTGGGTGCTGAAGCGCCCATTGTGCTTACTGGTGCTGCCATTGGTTCAAATATTGGACAAGCCTTTCGTTTAAACTATAAAACCATTACCCTTTTACTTGGGTGTGGTGCTGCTGGTGCCATTGCCTCCATTTTTAAAGCACCTCTTGCTGGCTTAATATTCACTCTTGAAGTTCTTATGCTCGATCTAACAATGGCCTCAATTGTTCCATTGTTAATTTCTGCAGTTACTGCTACCACGGTATCATATTTCTTATTGGGTAGAGATGTAACTTTCGCTTTCGAGATTGTTGAACCTTTTGCACTTTACAAAATTCCTTTTTTTATACTTCTAGGTGTCTTCTGCGGATTCATTGCCTATTACTTTACAAAAACAACATTACGGGTAGAGGGTAAATTCTCCTCCATTGATAATCCTTACAAAAAAATTATATGGGGTGGATTAATACTTGGTTTATTAATATTTATTTTTCCTCCATTATATGGAGAGGGTTTTAACACATTACAAGCACTTCTAAACGGAGAGCCTTCAACCATACTCAATAACAGTTTACTCTATCCATTTCGTGAGAATGCCTGGATAATTCTTCTTTCATTAGGTTTGCTTTTGCTCTTTAAAGTTTATGCAATGGCTGCAACCACTGGTGCTGGGGGTATTGGTGGAATTTTTGCTCCTACCCTATTTATGGGTGGAGTAGCTGGGTATTTCATGTCAAAATTCCTTAACCTTACATTTAAAACTGGGCTAAACGAAGGTAATTTTACCCTTGTTGGTATGGCTGGAATGATGGCTGGTGTGATGCACGCTCCATTAACTGCAATCTTTTTAATTGCTGAACTTACTGGAGGTTACGCCCTTTTTATACCCCTTATGATCACTTCAACTGCAGCGTATGTAACCATAATGTACTTTGAACCACACTCTATTTACACTAAGCGTTTGGCTGCAAGAGGTGAACTAATAACTCATCATAAGGATAAAGCAGTATTGACACTTTTAAAACTTGGTAATGTCGTTGAGAATGATTTCATATCAATCCACCCCGATGATTCGCTTGGAAAACTTGTTCAAGCAATAAGTAAATCTCGCCGAAATATTTTCCCAATAGTCGATTCATCAGAGATTTTGCTAGGAATAGTCCATCTAGATGATATCAGAGAATTAATGTTTGACACTCAAAAATACGAAACTACCTACGTTAGAGAACTTATGGCAATACCACCCGAGTTCATTTCCGTTAACGAATCAATGGAAAGTGTAATGCTTAAGTTTGAAGAAACCAAAGCTTGGAATTTACCCGTCGTGGATAAAGGAAAATACCTAGGGTTTGTGTCAAAGTCCAAAATATTTTCTGCCTACCGTGATGTTCTTGTTCAGTTTTCAGATGAGTAATCATTCACTTATAATACAAGTGAAAAAAAAACTTTCTAGCTATATCTAGCCAAATCCTTTAGTTTTTCAGAGTCAAGTATTTCAATTGATTTCCCGTTAATCTTTATTATGCCCTCTACATTAAACTCCGAAAGGGTTCGAATAACATTCTCGCGCGAAAAACCAATCATCTGAGCTATTTCGTTTCGTCCTATTAATAGTAAAAACGACTTGCTATTGAATATATTTAATGAAAAATGTAGCAAAAGTTTTGCTAATCTTCCCCTAATATTATTAAGCGAACTACTTTTTAACTTCTCAAATAATGGATTTACAAAAGATTCATTTCCATATCTAATAGCGCTTAAAGCAATCTTACTGTTTGTTTCAATCATTTTTTTAACAAGCTCTAAAGGAATATACTGCAACTGTGTGTCAGTAATGGAAACTGCAGAAAAAACGTATTTATCAGAAGTAAGAACCAAAGGTAATCCAATAAAGTTTACTGAGTGAATAATATCAAAAATGAAATTTTTATCTCCCTCATCAACTTCAATCTTTACGAAACCATTCAATAATAAAATAAGGTGCGAAATAAATTCACCCTTTTTAACAATTGTTTCCCTTTTACGATAATTTACCGTTGTGGATTTTCGCATTAAATCATCCAACTCATCTGGCATTAAATGGTTAAAAAGCCAATTCTTTTTTAGTATGTGTTTTATTGATACACTGTCCATGATGAGTAGTTTTAGTTTTTAAGCAACTTTATATTCTAAATAACTATTATTCTACATATTTATACGCATTCACAAAAAAGGGTTGCTACCATATACCTAGAATTGTGATTAATTACACCAAACCAATGGGTAAAAGCAACTATTTTTTTGACAAAACACAAATAATAAGATACCATTTTTACATTTCATTTTTTAGATTAAAAATGGTAGAGCGTTTAGCAGAATATTTCAAGCAAAAAGCAATCCTGATTGTAGATGATGATTATGTTAGTGCATTGCTATTACAAGAGCATTTGCGACCATTAAATACTGAGCTACTTGTTGCACATACTACATGCGATGCTATTAATCTATTCAAAACAAATCCTAAAATTGCTCTTGTTTTACTCGACATCAAATTTCATGTTGGTAACGGTTACGAGGTAGCCAAACAAATGAGGGTGCTTAACCCCGAGGTTATATTAATTGCTCAAACTGCCCTTGCAATTGAAGAAGAACGACAAAAACTAATCAATAGCTGTTTTAATAGCTATATCTTTAAACCTATTTTATCTAATGTTCTTTTCGATACTATATTAAAAAACATACTTTAAAAAGGTTTATTTTTTTTATCAGCAATAAAAAACTATTAAGTCTTAAAACTATCAAAAGGAATAAGCAAAGATTTTTCCGGTAACAACATTCAATCAATTTTATATTAAGACTTTAACCTTTTTCAAATCATTGATATGTTTACACCTAACATATTATGTGTTAATTAACCATATAAAGGTTTTATTAACTTATGATTTATATATTTGCACTGTAATAAATAATGAAAATGAAAATACCCGGGGAAAATTATATGAGTAAATCGATTCTAATCGTGGAAGACGATAACATCAGCCGTACACTCTATAAAGAAATGCTAAAAATCAGTGGAGTAACCCTGCATTTTGCAAAAACGGGTAAAGAAACCCTTGAATTCTTTGAGAATAACCCAGTACCAGACATTGTTCTTTTGGATATACGCCTTCCTGATATTAACGGATTGGATATTACAAAACTACTGTTATCAAAGTACCCTGATTTAGTTATTATTGCTCAAACTGCTTTTGCCCAACAGCAATGGGAAAGTGCATGCATTGAAGCTGGTATGAAAGCCTTTTTAACCAAACCTATAATCAGGGCTGACCTTGAGCCAATTTTAGAAAAATATCTTTGGTAAGTATGCTATTAAATAGTTTTTTCACACAATCATAAATCATAATTTTGCAAAAAAAAACATTATGACAAGAGATAAGATTGTATTCGACCTGATAGAGCAAGAAAAAAAACGCCAAATGCATGGCATTGAATTGATTGCATCAGAAAACTTTGTTAGCCCTCAAGTACTTGAGGCAATGGGATCTGTTTTAACTAATAAGTATGCTGAAGGTTATCCCGGGGCACGTTATTATGGCGGATGTCAAATAGTTGACCAAACCGAGCAGCTAGCCATTGATAGGCTAAAACAACTTTTCGATGCTGAGTATGCCAACGTACAACCCCACTCAGGAGCACAAGCTAATATGGCTGTTTTTATGGCTGTAATGCAGCCAGGTGATACTTTTCTTGGGTTAGACCTATCGCATGGTGGACACCTATCGCATGGATCTCCCGTTAACATGTCGGGGATATGGTATAATGCTGTGTCGTATGAGGTTAGCAAAGATACCGAAACCGTGGATTACGATCAGATGGAACGCTTAGCCCTCGAACATAAGCCAAAGCTTATTGTTGGTGGTGCTTCGGCCTACTCACGTGAATGGAACTACAAACGCATGCGGGAAATTGCCGATAAAATAGGAGCCATCTTTATGTTCGATATGGCGCATCCCGCAGGGCTTATCGCTGCTGGTTTGTTAAATAATCCGGTTCAATATGCCCATATTGTAACCTCCACAACGCATAAGACCCTTAGGGGACCAAGGGGTGGTATTATTTTGATGGGAAAGGATTTCGAAAATCCATGGGGTCATAAAACACCTAAAGGTGAAATCAAAAAAATGTCGCAGATTTTGAATAGCAGCGTATTCCCCGGTATTCAGGGTGGACCACTTGAGCATGTTATTGCATCTAAGGCTGTTGCCTTCGGTGAAGCCTTGCAGCCTGAATATAAAGAATATCAAATTCAGGTTAAAAAAAATGCAGATGAAATGGCAAAGGCTTTCATTGCAAAAGGGTACAAAGTAATTTCAGGAGGCACAGATAATCACTCCATGCTGATCGATCTTCGAACAAAATTCCCTGATATCACAGGAAAAAAAGTTGAAAACACTTTAGTACTTGCCGATATCACAATAAACAAGAATATGGTGCCTTTCGATTCAAGGTCACCTTTCCAAACCTCTGGAATTCGTGTTGGTACTCCTGCCATTACCACTAGAGGTCTTAAAGAGAATCATATGCCTATCATTGTTGATCTAATCGACGAGGTAATCTCAAATATTGATGATGAAAAAGTGATTGAAGGTGTTAGAGAAAAGGTAAACAAACTAATGCATGATTTCCCTCTATTTGCATGGTAACAAATTAGAATTTTCCTTTTTCAAACCCCGGATAATACCGGGGTTTTCTGTATAAACAAAAAAGTTTTTCTCTATTTTTTTTAATATTTTGAAATCTAAGCGTGAAATACTTTAACTTTGGGAAAGCCAATTATTAACCTAACCTTACTATGGAACCCTTCTCAATCAACCTTAATCAAATGGCTGAACGCGGTGGCCGTTACAAACGTTTTATTATTATTCTTGCAGTAGTCTTTATTGCCATTTCGGCCATATCGTTTCTGATCTTTTATCGTAAAGATGACCCAAAGGAGTGGATTTTTGTCGCTTTAGGAGTTTATGTAATACTTTTCATCTATTTTGCTTTTGTTGGCTACAGGGCTAAGCTTTTCATCAATGGAGATGATCATGCATTTGAATATCAATTTGGTTTCTTTAATAAAGTTCCCGATAAAATTATTTGGGAAACTCTATCAAAAGTAAAATTAGGTCCAACCTACCTTGCTTTTACTAAAAGAACTGGTAGACGTAAACAAGTACAAATAGGCTGGTTGCCCTATGCTAAGGTTATTGAAATAAAAAGTAAAGTGCAGAATGTGTGCGAAGAAAAGGGCATAGAGTTGGAAGTAGCTGAATACCAAAAAATGTAATAAAATTCTTTAAAAAATCTTCTAAAAATTTTCTAAAACAAAGATAAATCTTGTCATATAAGGTTCATCTTTTTATTATTATGTGTTATTAAATCTATGTTTTTGGGAATTCCATGATTCGTTTATAAGAATAGTCGATTCAATACTTGTATCATTTTTTTAAATTCAACTGGTCATATAACTCTATTGTTTTTATGGCATGAAAAATGTATAATCTCTACCATTCACAAAAACATATAACATGAAAAAGATATTGCTTTATTCTATTCTGCTATTGCCTTTGACGGTACAATGCCAAAATTCGCTAAATACCACACCAAAATGGGTTAACAACCCGCCAAAGTCCAAAGATAAAATTTATGCTGTTGGAGTTGGAACCTCATCAAGTCCGGACGTTGCAGAGCGCAAAGCTATTATGGATGCCAACGTAAACTTAGCTGAAAATGTGCGACCGGCCGTGGTGACAATAACATCTCATATCGATTCGATTATTCAGGGAAACGAAATACTAATTGAAAGAGTTAATATAATTCGGAAAAAAGTTGAAGCCACACTTCAAAATACTCAGTTAATTAATAAAACTGTACTCGAAGAAAAGGGAAAGTATAAAGTATACGTACTTGTTGAAATGCCCAAAAAGGAAATCAATCGATCAGTTATTAGCTATGTTGACGAAGACAAGGAATTGTACAATGCAATTGCAAAAACAAAAACCTACAAAAGAATAGCCCGAGAAGCTAAATAGCTGTGTGTGCTAGATCTATTTAGGAAAATTTTCCAATATTTCTCTAACCTTTGCCACTTTTTGCTTGAGTAATTCTGATGATTTTGCCTCTGCAATAAATCTAAGATATGGTTCGGTATTCGATGGGCGAATATTAAACCACCAATCGGGAAATTCCACGCGATAGCCATCAAAATCGAAGGATGCCGTGGGGTTTTCAGTCGCAGTAAAGTGATCGCGAACTGCATCCATTGCACCCTTCTTATTCTCAATGCGGAAGTTTATCTCGCCAGAGTTTGCATAGGTTTCAATTCGTGAAATTAGCTGAGAGAGAGAAATACCTTGCTTTTTAAAGCTACTTATTACGTCAAGAATAATAAGGCATGCAAGCAGGCCCGAGTCGGAGTAGTAAAAATCTCTAAAGTAATAATGTCCTGCTAACTCTCCGCCATAAATACCATCTATCTCTCTCAACTTTAAAGCAGCAAAGGCACGACCAACACGCCACGTTCTCATCTCACCTCCAAGCGGTTTCAGGTACTCACCAACCGCCTTGGATGTTCTGATATCCTGAAGTACAAGTCCTCTCTGGTTTTTCTCTTCGAGGAAATAGTGTCCAAGAAGTGCGATCATCAGATCGGGGGAGATGAAACGGGAATTCTCATCAACGAACATCACACGGTCGGCATCACCATCAAAGATTATCCCCAGATCACAACTATTAACTTTCACAAGATTTTGTAGATCAACAACATTCTCTGGGATCAAAGGATTGGCTTCATGGTTTGGAAAGGTTCCATCCAGCTCATCGTAAATATACATGGGCGTATCGCCCAAAAGCTCTTTAATGAGCAATGCCGCCATGCCATTGGAACAATCGATACCAATATTTAAGTTGCTGTAATCCCCAACATACTTTTTAAGGAATGTGATATACTCCTCCCTCACATTGTAATCGACTACTCTTCCCTTCTTCGTTGATTTTGGGGTGGGGGCATTCGCTTTGATTCTTTGTTCAATTTCATTTAAGCCAGTGTCATATCCAACGGGTAGGGCATTCTCGCGCGAAACCTTCATGCCATTATACTCCTTAGAGTTATGCGAAGCTGTGATTTGAACTGAGGCTTTAAAACCGTATTTAGCCGTTGAATAGTATACCATAGGTGTTGTTGCCAAACCAATATCGTAAACATCAGCTCCAGCATCGGTAATACCATTACTTAGGTATTCAAAAATTTCAGGGGAAGATGTTCTCACATCTCTTCCAACAAGTACTTTGTCGGTATTTAATAATCCAACTAAATGGTAACCTATTCGGTAGGCATCATATTTATTGAAATCCTTGTTATAAATGCCTCTTATATCGTATGCATGAAATGCTCCCATTGTAATATTTTTTTCTGCTAAAATAGAAAAAACAATACTATTATGAAGCCCATATTAAAAAAAATGGAGAGGTAGAAAAGCAGTAAGGGAACCACTCTTAACGAATGATTCCCCTTCACGCCTGGAAACTTACGAATCCATTAGTGCCAGATTACAGTTATTATGGCTGGCTTGCATTGTTAAGTCGTAAGACTTACTTGTGCAGCCCTTGGCCTTCCAACCAAACCAACTAAGGAGTGGTTTTCAGGCTGTCCTTTCGATTAATCCGAAGATTAACCTTATGGGACGAAGTGTCGTTTGTGTAAAGACCAAGAATTTGTTTCTACTCCTAAACCGCTAAACTCATCCGGTGCCCTTTCCTTGCGGAACGACTTTCTTTCAGCGTTCAGCAATTTAATGTGGTGTAGATCCTCATTCTGGCAAACCCTTACTTTTTTCCGAAGAATGTTTGGGGGTTTCAGCATCTGCTTCGTGAGACGAAACTCCTTCTGCTTCTGCTGCTTTCGACCCAATCTTTCTAAGAACGCTAGGCGACTTTTGATTGACCGACCTCCTCCTGTAGCGAACCCTTGGGATTTGGACTTCGGCTCTTTGGGTAAGCAAACCTTACGGTTTGTGCGATCGGGTTGAAACTACAACTAAGTAATAACTACTTTCTCCTTACCTTCCAGAGCAACCTTTTATCTCTCGTCTGGTTTAGTAAAAGTACAACTATCCTGTATGCTTTTGCAACTTTTTCTCATCGTTTTAATTAACGGTATTTCAACATAAGTTATTAACAATTGTTAATTTGTCTATCCTCTTACCTATGAATATGTTAAATGATATTTTTCTCTAAAAAAAAGAGTTATTAACACTTGTTGATAAGATTAAAACTTATTTTCGGTTAACATCTATTTTTTCTTTACTAGAAAACCATTTTTACCCTTTCAACAAAGGTTTTCCTTCCCATGCAAGCTCCAAAACCATCATAAAATCGTTATAATCCAACTCCTCAGGATTGTAGAACTGCGATGCATCTCCCATGGCAGTTCTGGCAATTTCGGAAAGTTTATCATGAGGAACCATCAAGTTACCTGCCCTATCTTTGATTTCCTTTAGAAAACGAGCATGCCTACCCTTTGTTGCATCGTGTAATTTTTGATTTAAGTCTCTTATATGTTCTATGGTTTTTTTTGCTCTATCTCCTGCTGGGGTAGACGAATAAACATTTTCTCCTGCAAGGGGGTATAACAATTCGGCAGTTAAGTGTGAGGTTTTATTGAGATTATACTCCAAACCATAGGGTAAAAAAATGCTCATGCAGGTACCGTGAGGTACATTGCACACACCACCCGTTGCATGCCCAAGGGTGTGCACCATTCCTACCATGGAATTGGAAAATGCTGCTCCTGCTAGGGCCGAAGCGCTAGCCAAATCTAGACGTGTTTCCTTATCATCGGGGGTTTCAATCGCTTTCAATATATTATCACTGATGAGCTTAATTGCTGTAATAGCTGCTCCATCGCTCATGGGATTTTTTGCCAGACAAGTATATGCTTCACATGCATGGGTGAGAGCATCCATCGCTGTTAAAGCGGTTAGATGTAGTGGCAATGTTTGAGTCATTCTTGAATCGAGTAAAGCTATATCAGGTAGTAAATTATAGGAAACAAATCCCAACTTCACTTTCCTTTTGTGATCGGCAATAACCGCTGCTAGTGTCATTTCAGATCCGGTTCCAGAAGTGGTTGGTATGGCAATAAATGGTCTCAACTTGCTTTTTACCTTTCCAGCACCCGCATATCTCATAAGGTTATCACCTCCAAGAGAAACCAAAACATTCACTCCTTTCGCTGTATCCAAAACCGAACCTCCCCCCACTGCAATTATCCCATCACACTTATTCTCAAGGTAAATCCTTGCTATCTCGGAAATTGTATTTAAGTCTGAATCAGCTGGAACATCATTAAATGTGATTAAACTTTTTCGATTTAACGCTTCGGTGACAATATTAATTAATCCCACACCTTCAACTCCTTTATCTGTAATTATCATAGGATTATCTGATTTCAGCTGGCTGAGGTATTCAGGGATCGATTCAAGAGCGTTATGTCCTGACACTATCTTCACCCTACTGCAAAACTCGTAATATCCAGGAATATGCATAAATCTAATTTTTGAATCATTAACAATCTAAAAATTCTAGTACCTAACCGATCACTACCCTTGAATAGGTAAGTACTCTGCTCCTTAATTTTCGTCCTAGCGACATCCTTGACCTATCGGGATAACGCTTTACTCCTAACCTAGCAATAAATTTTGGTAGCAGTAAAACTTCCAACAAATCCATTATTCTTAAAACACCGCTTGCAACTGGTAAATCGCCCTCAACTATTAACCTGTCCCTGGCTGTTGCAGTACAGGATGATTCCTGAAATGTAAACATAAGAATGGCCGCCTCTAAACTTTTAATTTTCATCGAAAGGGTTATCATTTTTCCCTTAGGATTCCATCCATAGTATTGAATTTTTCCCTTTTTGTTCTTACCCACAATCATGTGTGGTCCATTAGGCGCAACACACAGATCGAGCATAAAGTCAGAAGGCATATCTGCATACTCCTTTTTAGCTGCCCGGTCAACCTTGGCAACTGCCTGAAATGCACGTCCAAATATGAATAGCAGCAATGCAACATACATCCTTTTAAACCTCTTTTTTTCGGGCTTTATCAATGGATAATCGTTTTTTCTCATATTTTTAGTCTCCAAGATTTTATTAGTAAACCCTTTGAAGAAAATCTAAGCATCTTTGCTGTGAAATTCTGCCCTGACTTAACTCACTCACACGAACTGCAATGCTGTAAAGCAAGTGTTCCTGCACGCTAAGCCCTTTTAGACTATCCGGAAAATAATTGGATAGAATAACAATTAAACTTTTTATCTCGTCAACTGCTCGCCCTGCCTTTTCATCCTTGCCAACAGTGCAAAATTTGTTTATTCCAACAAGAGACAGTAAAATTTCATCCCTAAACTCCAACTTTTCATCAATTTTTTCCTGCAAAAAATGTGGTAGCAGAACACCTGATATCATACCCGGTGAAACCCTAATCTCTTTTGACATAATTGTTGAAACCATGCTAACTAAATCATTCTGTGTATTAGAAGATATGGTACCCGCAATGGCAATACCGTTTATCAATCCAGCAATTGCGTTTTTCTTGTTTTTATTCGCGATTACAATTTTCAAATTATCAACGATGAGCCGAATTGCTGAAAACACCATTGCATCTACAAATGGATTATGCTGAGCTGATGATGCTCCCTCTATGCATATTGCAAGTGAGTTTACTGCTGAATACACCAGTTTATCCATTCTTACTATCGGTGTAACCATCCTTTTATCAACACAAACAACATCAGGATACAGATAGTCAGAATAAAATCTTTTCCCATCAATATTTAGTGAATTGGTTACCTCAAATCCATCTACATCAGATGTGGCTACATAAATTAATGGAGTTAAAGGGATTTGAATCTTCATGGATTCGCTTACATGAATTTCGTTGAGAACGAGGTTAAGGGTTTTGGCAATATCCATAACCGAATCACCGCCCAAGGCGATAATTGAATCGCAATTCCGCCAACGATACAATCCGCTTAGTCGTTTGACTTCGTGTATGTTAACATAGGGTAATGCATCATCAAACAATACCCCTATTGTTATGTTGGAATCAGCAAGTGATCTGACAAACCTCTTTGCATAAGATTTTCCATAAATCTTATTTGTTATAACCATTGGTCGGCAAACGTTTAAACCATCAAGTTCAATATGAATATGCTCAAGTGCACGATTACCTACAAGGAACTTTGGTTGAGCAAAGAATGAGCTGTTATCTTTTAATGTCATTGATTAATGATTAGTTTCAATTTAAGGTCAAGGTAGAGAAATAATTGTTATTAACTTTAATTCTCTTCTATCCCAAGTTTCTTCAATGTATTACTAGTAGGTATTCCGTTCTTATCAAATCCTCGTAGGGCATAAAACTTGTTAAGCATTTTATCCAGTGGGATTTGCTTTTGCTGTTTATCGCTTTTTCGAAACTCTTTGAGCAACTTTTGGGGTAATGTATCATCCTTTGCACTAATCCCCTCCCGAGTATTCATATACCTTTCGAGTACATAGACCCTTTCACCCGCTTTGAATAGTTCCTTATTGCTAATCCTTACCCCAGTGATGGCACTCCACATTTTTGTGTACAAACTATAGTCAATTAGCATTATGGCAACCGGGTGCATATACTGCATCAGAAATGCGAGAATGGGTTTTGGTGTATACTTAACCAAAGGTGGTTCAAGCATATATGCAAATTGGGTAAAAGCACATGTATGCAACGAATCGATTATCTCCTTTATGTTCTGAAGAAATTTCACGTAGGATGCTTTGCCAAGAGTTTTGTATGGTTTGAGCAGTCCGAAAAGTATTTCCTGGGCAATTACATAAGCATTAAGATGGCATCCTCCACGGTTAGCAACTGAATATGATAGTGCTTGCCCAAATGAACCCCGAGGATCATAGGCTGCTAACTCAAGACCTTTGGTGTGTATGGCAAAAGACTCACCTCCATATTTTTTGCTAACAGCTCTTGCTCCAAGAGCTAAATCCTTCCCTAAACCATTGCTATGAGCAATCTCTAAAATCGTTCTTTCTATGCTATCGAGCTTACCAAAGGCTAAATCAGATTCAATCAGTCCCTTGCTAGTGGCTTCAATTGCCCATCCAATGGTGCTTCCGGTTGAGATTGTATCCATGCCCAACTGACCGCAAAGTTTACCTAGTTTAGCCACAGCAAGCGAATCAAAAATTCCAAGGTTGGAACCCAATAAACCTACAGTTTCATATTCTGGTACAGCATAGGAATCATCATCAAAATGGCCTTTATGACCACATAAAATCGTGCAGGGCTTGCAAGTGTAGTACTTTGTATCATATGTTTTCCTGTAATTTTCACCCGATAGTTCCATAAACTCTGGATGTGTTCCATCGCTGAAATTATTTACCGGAAATATATTAGCGGTATTGCAAGGAATTACATTGGCAGTGGTACCATAATCACGATAAAACACCGATGTCATCTCATTGGAGTTTATCTGTTTAATAGCCAATTTTCTTGCCTTATCAAAGGCTGCTTTCAAAGCAGGCTCAATTGTGAATTCATTTCCTTGGGCAACAATGGCTTTCACGTTTTTTGAGCCCAGTACAGCCCCCATGCCACCACGTCCTAAAAACCTATGACCAGAGATAATGTTGGCAAATCTAACCAGATTTTCACCAGCAGGACCTATGGCAAGCACTCCTCCAAGGCTACTAAGATCATCCTGCGTTTCATTCGTATTCTTTCCCCAAAGGCTGGAAGCATCCCTTATCTCTACACCCTTTGAATTAATGTAAATATATGATTTACCTTCCGCTTTGCCTTTCAATATCAAACCATCCCAACCCGATGTTTTAAGACTCATACCGAAAGGTCCCCCGCAGGATGCAGAGACTATAATACCAGTAAGGGGAGATTTTGTAACTGCTGACCAGCGTCCTGAACAAGGTGCCCCGGTTCCCATGTAAACACCTGGCATAAAAGCTATTATATTATCCTCAGATAAAGGATCGATTCCAACTTTAAGCCTATCAAATAAAAGTTTAATACCTAGCCCTTTGCTTCCGATGTACATCTTCCGCATCTCTTGGGAAATGTTAATAATATTTATCTCACCAGTGGTTAGATTAACTTCAATAACCTTATTGCTAGTACCTTTTATAATGCTCATTATTCAATTTTTTGGTGATTTTTTACTTTTCGTTCATAACGATTGCAATGGAAAAAAGCAATTTAAAATATTGATTTAAACTTTGGGTAAGACAAATATAAAGGGAATAACATTAATTCCAATAAAACATGTTGAAACAAATTATCATCCTAGCATAGAGAGATATCTGGGTGACAGGCTCAGGCAGGTAATGAAATTAATAGATCTTTATTGGGTTGTATAGGGAGTTTCTTTCTAAAGGGATTTTACCTGTTTTTCTGATAAGCTTACAAATTTCTTCAACTGTCATTGTGGGGTTAGCATCATCGGCTCCAGCCATGCTATATATCCTTGTAGAATCATCAATGGTTCCATCAATATCATCAACTCCAAAAAATAATGCGAGTTGAGCTGTTTGCTTGCCAAGCATGGGCCAGTATGCTTTTATATGATTGAAGTTATCTAGAAATATTCTGGTTATAGCAAAATTTTTAAGATCCTCCAGGGTATTTACCTCTCCAATATAAGCCAGCTTATTATTCTTTGCTTTAAATTTCAGAGGGATAAAACAATTGAAGCCTTTTGTTCGATCCTGAAGTCTGCGAATTTGCTCCATATGATCAACTCTATGGTTATAATTTTCAATGTGACCATAAAGCATAGTTGCGTTTGATGTTAAACCAACATTGTGTGCTGTTTCGTGAATCTCGAGCCAACGCTTCCATGAGGATTTATCGCCACAGATAGTCTCTCGTATTTCAGTATCGGCTATCTCTGCCCCTCCTCCGGGTATTGAATCTAAACCAAAATCTTTAAGCCTAAGCAATCCTTCTTTAATGCTTAACTTTTCCTTCTGTATAATATAATCCAGTTCAACCGCTGAAAAGGCCTTTACATGAATAGTTGGCACCTCTCTTTTAATCCTTTGGATGATCTGTCCATAATAGTTAAGTCTCCACTTTGGATGAACACCACCAGTAATATGAACTTCAGTAACACCTTTCACTTTAAATGATTTAGCTATATCACCAATCTCATCAAGCGACATTTCCCAACTTCCTTCTTCCCCAAAATTTCTTCGGTATGAACAAAAAGTACAATTATGTACGCACACGTTGGTTGGTTCGATATGGAAATTCTTATTGAAGAAAACGTATTCTTTGTTCTTTTGATAGTTCACATGGTTAGCAAGTAAACCGAGTAAGCCCAATTCAGCTTTCTGGTAAAGATAAATTGCATCATCAGATGAGATACGAATATCGGCAAGCACTTTTTCTACTATGTACTTAATTGAGCCATTTACTTGAACTCTGTTGAGCAGATCCCTAACCCCTTCTGAATTTAATGATTCCATTACTGATGAAGATTGTTTGTTCTTTTGTACGATTATAGACTACTCGAACAACTATTGCTAAAAAAATATATTAATTAATTATTTACAAATAGAAAGATTGGTGAAAAATACTAACTAGAGCTTATTGACCTTACTATAGTAATAATATTCATTAGAATATAGTCTTAATATGTAAATACCAGGATAATAATTAACAAAGTTAAGCTCAACTTGAAAAATTTCTCGATCGATTTGAATTTCCTTTTCCATTAGTAGTTTCCCGGTTATACTGAAAACTGTTAGCCAGTATCTATTGGGAATAATACCCTGAATTTTGATATTAACTATGTCGCTTGCTGGATTAGGGAATACATCTATTCTAACCGAATTATTGTAGAAGCTTGATCCAGTAGGAGAACTCGTGGGCATTTGAGTATGCGTCCATGAATGATTACTAGATCCCAAAACCCAGTCGTAATTTGCAATGCTATACCCAATATTAAACCAGGGATCCATATAGTATATATCATTACCTGAGCACCCATGTCCAACCACAAAATGTCCACCCCCCAGAGTCCATCCCCAACGAATAATGAAGGGCCGATTAAGGTTAATTTGTGCCTGTATTTGACTAAGCGAAAGAGAGGTGGAAAGATTTTGGGTGGTAATGTTGGCAAAATAATTAAGGATATCAGTAATGCTTCCAGAAGTGCCCCAATTATAATTCCAATAGTTGCATCCTTGATTGGGATTTACGCAGCAGTTAACACTTCCAAAGTTGTGCCATGTAGCCACACTTCTTGTATACTCAGCAATTTCACATTGCTCATATACATGACCATAGTAATCCATTACACATTTTGATACAGCTGCCCAGCACCATTGATCCAACTCTTGTATTATTTCGGGAACTTCTAATACCTGCGATTTAACCTCATTAGGTTTAAATGCATATACTATTAATATGACAAAAATAACGATACTCTTTCTTATCATGGTTGCATATCAATATGATTATTTATTTGTTTTTTAATCAGAGGTAAGAGCTGAATCATAGAATTTGGTATTTCGCTTTTACCTTTCCTCCCTAAAGATATTTTTGCTGATTCTAAGGGATATGCGAACAATTCTGAAGAGGAATCATCGGGAAAGTAAAGTATAAAATCACTCTTCAATTGGTAAATTCTAAGGATCATTCCATATTGTTCCATTGTGCCAATCTGTTTTTCCATTTCTCCAATTTCCCTTGCAAGTGGAGCCGAACCTATTCCAACCGTTTGCCATCCACCATACATTTTGCTTACGTTTACTAAAATTCTGTAATCGTTTTCGATTGATAGTGGCACACACCATTCGTCGGTATAGAAAAAATAGTCATGTAAATTATCTTTCGATAATTCATATTCGGAAAAGAAATCGGGATTCAGTGAAATTATCCTGTAAGGTTTCCCAAAATCAACAATCTTAAATTCTTCCCTACTGTTAAAACCGTATTTAGTTTCATGTCCAATTGGAATCTTATTTAAATAGTTCATGTAACCAGCTTCGGCAACTTTAAGAATCACCTCAAATTGCATGTTCTGAGAGAAAGTATATTGGTAACAGAATACCCAAATTATCACAAGTATTATTTTTATCCTCATAACTTTTAAAAATAAGTTGTTAGTTCAAATATAATCACGTTGCTTTAATAAATAATCAGTTTAATAATTTAAAAAAATTACATTCATTTTTACAAGTCCAAAATTGTATATCATAAGTTAGACCACAGTATAGAAAAGTCGAAAAAGAAGAGGTTTACGTTTTTTATTCTCAATAATTTTAAAATATTGTGAAAATGCCCATTTTTAAAAAAAGAGGCTTAACAAAAAAGCTGACCAATGGTCAGCTTTTTTAGGTATAAATATGTTTTTTTATTACACCTTATGCCTTGGTTCATCAGATACAGTAAGCCTTTTCCGTCCTTTAGCTCTGCGAGAAGCTAAAACTCTACGCCCATTAGCAGTTGACATACGCTCACGGAAGCCATGCTTATTTTTTCTTTTTCTGTTCGATGGTTGGAAAGTTCTTTTCATCGCTGTGGTCTTTAATTATTCTATTTTTACTGATTATCAGATTTATTTACGGTATAACGCCCCACTTTTAGGCTTGCAAAAGTAGTTTATTTTTTTAAAGTCAAAAAGAAAAAAGTAAAAAAGTTATTAGGTTTTTTGAGTTTTCAAAGAAACTGATAATTTTTTAAGTTAAGAAAAGGTAATTACTTAGCAACAAAATCCTACTCATATAAGGGTATATACACAATATATTTCTCTCTAAAGTATTCATTCTCAAAAAAAATTGAGATTTTCCATTTTTTTAAAATTTTCCTATAGGATGCTAACTCCTGTATAATATCCCCACCTTTTAAAGCAATTAATCCGTTTGGCAAATGGTTATAACCTCCTGGTTTCACAATTCTCTTAATCCATTGCATAAGGTCTGGAATGGGAGCAACAGCACGTGTAATGGCAAAATCGAATTTTTCTTTTACCTCCTCCGCTCTCGACTTAATGGCAACTACATTCTCCAAACCTAAAGTTTCAGCAACGGATTGCACTACCATTATTTTCTTTCCAATTGAATCAACCAGGGTAAAATTAACCGAAGGAAAAAGTATTGCTAAAGGTATTCCCGGAAATCCACCTCCAGTACCGATATCAACCACATTGGTCCCTTTTGCAAATGAAACAACTTTTGCAATAGATAACGAATGTAAAACATGATGTAGCATTAGCATATCGATATCCTTTCGCGAAACTAGATTTATTTTACTGTTCCAATCATTGTAAATCGGTTCAAGCTGTTTAAATCGATCGCGTTGGATTTCTGTTAGCTCAGGAAAGTACTCCTCAATAATTTCCATTTCAAACTTCAGTTATCATTTTATGGAATAAAAGCAGGCTGACAACAATGATTAATGCGTTAAATAATAATACCTTATGGATTATGAGGGCTGTTCTTTAGAATGTTGAATAGCAACTCTCTTGCTCTAAATAATTGTGCCTTTACTGTACCCAATGGTAAAGAGAGTTCTTCGGATATCTCCTCGTATGAATACTCTTTAAAATACCTAAGTTCAATTAGATTCCGGTAGCGAGGTTTTAGCTTAGAAACCAGTGTCTGGATAAGTTTAATATTCTGCTCCTTTATCAAATGCTCTTCTGGATCAAGGGTGCTAGCTTGCAGATTGGTAGCAGGGGTTGAAGTAACACCTTCCACATCCTCTGATGTCTGATCTATTGAGATCAGATTTCCCTTTCGTTTGCGAATAAAGTCAATACAATTATTGGTTGCAATTTTAAATAGCCAGGTGCTAAAAGCAAAATTTGGAGTATACTGATGAATGCTTTTGAATGCCTTTCCAAAAGCTTCAATGGTTAGATCTTCTGCATCGCTTTTGTTGTTAACCATTTTAAGCAGCATAAAGTAAATGGCATCGCGATACCGTTCCAAAAGTTCTGCATAAGCCCTCTGATCACCCTTTATGGCTAGATCAACTAAAATAAGGTCGGCTTTAGCCTTTTCAGAGAGATTTTGGTTTATTTCCATCTGCCTCTTTTTGGTGAAAAGCGAACAACTAACATTAGTACGAAATAAAATAGGGGCGAAAACAAATCGTAGATAAGCGAAGTTAGGAAAATTTTCTTTTCGCTCAAGCGATTCATGGCTATTTTTATTATAATACTCATTAACAGCAACCTAAATGCAATAACACCAGAAATATGATAGAGTTTAAACTCAAGGGCTAGCATGGCAATGCCAGTTCCCCAGAAACAAATCCTCGAAAAAGGTTCAAGTGCAAGCCAAAGCTTAGCTGAAAATCTATAATGGGGGCTCGACTTTAGGTGACGTTTTTTTTGGGTAAACCAGCATTCAAAAGAAGTGCATGGCAAAGAACGGGTATGAGCATTATGCCTGTATTCAACCACAGTATTCTTTTTAGTGGCTACTTCGTGAACAAAAAGATCATCATCGCCCGATAGTATATGGCTATGCGATGCAAAACCTCTATTTTTAATGAAAAGATCTTTACGATAGGCAAGGTTTCTCCCAACTCCCATGTAGGGTTTTCCAAAAAGGGCAAAACTAAGGTATTGCAATGCTATAAAAAAAGTATCAAATCGAATAAATCTATTAAGCAAACCCTTAAAAGGAATATACCCACTATAACCTAGAACCAATTCGCTGTTGTCGTTAAAATTCGATGCCATCATGGTCAGCCATTGATTTGAATCGGGTTTGCAATCTGCATCAGTTAGTAACAACCAGTTATACTTGGCTGCTTTTATGCCTACTGTCAAAGCCAGCTTTTTCCCGTGAGTAAACTTGGAATCACGAGTAATTGTAGTTGTACGAAGATGCTTATACTTCTCCATCAAGCGTTGAAGAAGCATGTCTGTATCATCTTCAGAACAATCGTTAACTACAATAACCTCGTATTCATTATATTCTTGTTCCAGAATGGAAGGTAAAAAATTGGAAAGATTTTCCTCTTCATTTCGTGTGCATATTACGACTGATACAGGATGTAATTTTTCCAAATCCTTGTTCAAGGGTTTTGATCTAGCAAAAGGTACTCGTGCATAAATAACTATGTAGTAAAAAAGCTGAATAATGAATGCTAATGAAAATATAATAAACAAAGCTAACTCATAATCAGTTGTTTCAGAAAGAAGAAAATCCACGATTTGCAATATTAAAATAATTAGCAATTTTATTAAAGATTTTTGGGTTTGCCAAGGGATTAGCAAAATCTGTTAAAATGTTTTGATAACTATTTCTACTATCTTTGACCCGAAAATTTGTAAGATGCAATTTGTATTAAGCAATACTGACCAAGAAAGTTCAGCCCGAAGTGGAACTATTATCACTGATCATGGGGAAATACCTACTCCAATCTTTATGCCTGTTGGTACTGTAGGAAGTGTAAAAGGAATTAACCACAGAGAGTTAGAAAAGGATATTGATGCAAAGATAATCCTTGGGAATACCTACCACCTCTACCTTAGACCTGGTCTAGATGTGCTAAAAGCAGCCGGAGGATTACATAGTTTCATGTCATGGAAAAGACCTATACTTACTGATAGTGGTGGATACCAAGTTTTTTCGCTTGCCGAAAATCGAAGATTAAAGCCTGAAGGTGCCCATTTTCAATCGCACATTGATGGGTCAAAACATCTTTTCAGCCCTGAAAGTGTAATGGATATTCAGCGAATAATTGGTGCCGATATAGTCATGGCATTTGACGAATGTCCTCCGGGAGACTCCTCTTACGAATATGCAAAAAAATCACTTGACCTAACTGAAAACTGGCTTAATCGCTGTATAAAACGTTTCAATGAAACGATGCCTTTATATGGATACCAACAATCGCTATTCCCCATCGTTCAAGGTTGTGTATTTTCAGATCTAAGAAAAAAAGCTGCTGAACATATAGCTAAAATCAACAGCGATGGATGCGCCATTGGAGGTCTATCGGTTGGTGAACCTGCAGAGGTTATGTACCAAATGGTTGAACTAGTAAACGGGATACTACCCAAAGAAAAACCTCGTTACTTAATGGGTGTTGGAACTCCAGAAAATATTTTGGAAGCAATTGAAAGGGGAGTTGACATGTTCGACTGTGTTATGCCGACTAGAAATGGGCGAAATGGAATGCTATTTACATCTGAAGGGATTATTAACATTAGGAATATGAAGTGGAGTTACGACTTCAATCCAATTGATCCTATGGGCATTACTTTTGCCGACAAACGTTTCACCAAAGCATACCTTAGGCATCTATTTGTTGCAAAAGAGATGCTTGGACCCCAACTTGCAAGCCTTCATAATTTGGGCTTTTACCTATGGTTAGTTTCAGAAGCACGAAATCAAATAGAAAAAGGGAGTTTTAAAACATGGAAAAACCACATGATTAAAAAGGTTTCTGTTCGATTATGAGAAAGTTTGGCCTAAAAATTATCGACATCTACATAATCCGAAAATTCATCGGGACTTATTTCTTTGCAATTCTTCTAATCGTAGGTATTGCTGTTATTTTCGATATGGCTGAAAAAATGGATGATTTTGTTGGGAAAGGAGTTCCAATAAAAGTAATAGTTCTTGAATATTATATGAACTTCATACCATACTTTGCTAACCTATTCAGCTCACTATTTACCTTTATAGCCGTTATTTTCATTACCTCTAAAATGGCTTATAATACAGAGATCATTGCTATTCTCAGTAGTGGTGTGAGTTTTAAAAGGATGATGCTCCCATACTTCATATCAGCATCAATGATAGCAATCTTCTCATTTCTGCTGGCCAGTTTTGTTATTCCACCTGCAAATCGAATAAGAATTGATTTTGAAAACAATTACCTACGTAAACCAATATCTAATACTGATAGGGATATTCATCGCCAAGTACGTCCTGGCATATTTGTATACATTCAATCATATAATTCCAATTCAAAAATTGGATATAAGTTTGCTATGGAACAATTCGAAAATGGTGAATTAAAATCAAAGATGATCAGTGATTTTGTAAAATGGGACACAACTATTCAAAAATGGACTGCTAATACATACCAAATTAGAAATTACCTTAATGGCAAAGAAGAGTTGATATACGGTGAAAAAATTGATACCACTTTTTATCTAACTCCCTCGGACTTTGCAAGAAGGCTAAATATTGTGGAAACTATGAATATGTTTGAGCTGAATGATTTTATTGATGAGCAAAGATTACAGGGATCTGATATTGTTGATTTCTACTTAATTGAAAAATACAGCCGCTTTGCATACCCATTTTCCACCTTTATTCTAACTCTAATTGGGGTTTCCCTTTCATCAAGAAAGGTTCGCGGGGGTATTGGGTTACATATAGGGTTAGGATTAGCTCTTAGTTTTAGCTTTATTCTATTCATGCGATTTACCACCATGTTTGCTGTTGGGGGAAATTTACCTCCTCTTCTTTCTGTTTGGATACCCAGTATTGTATATGCAATCATTGCATTAGTGCTTTATAGAACAGCACCAAAATAATATCAATTGAATTAATCTTTTTCATCTTTCGATTAATTCAAATTGATACTACTAAACATCTTGACTTTCTCTTTTAAAAGGGTTAGCTTTGCATATCAACCAATAAATTTATTACTATGAACTACAATACAATTGTTGAGCAATTAGGCGAAAGGGCAAAGTTTTTACTCGACCACAAGAGCCAAACATTACCCAAAGAACAACTGCATTTGCCAGGTCCCGATTTCGTTGAACGGGTAGTTTCACAGTCAAACCGTTCACCAAAGGTCTTACGAAGCCTTCAAAGCATGTTTAATAATGGAAGGCTGAAAGGGACAGGTTATCTTTCGATCCTTCCTGTAGACCAAGGCATTGAACATACAGCTGGTGCTTCATTTGCACCCAACCCCATCTACTTTGATCCAGAAAATATTGTTAAACTAGCTATTGAAGGAGGGGCTAATGCTGTAGCTTCGACATTTGGAGTTTTAGCTGCTGTTTCCAGAAAATATGCCCATCGAATTCCATTCATCGTTAAGCTAAACCATAACGAGTTGCTAACTTATCCCAATAAGTATGATCAAATTATGTTTGGATCGGTTGAGGAAGCATGGAATTTAGGTGCAGTTGCTGTTGGAGCAACCATTTACTTCGGTTCCGAAGAGTCAAATCGGCAGATAATGGAAGTAGCTGAAGCCTTTGAGTACGCTCATGAATTGGGCATGGCAACCGTTTTATGGTGCTACCTACGCAATAATAACTTCAAAAAAGATGGCACAGATTATCACGTTGCTGCTGATTTAACTGGACAGGCAAACCATCTAGGAGTTACCTTGCAAGCAGATATCATCAAACAGAAACTACCTGAAAATAATGGGGGTTTTAAGGCCATCAGCTTTGGAAAAACCCACGATAAGGTTTATACCCAACTATCAAGCGATCATCCAATAGACTTAACTCGTTATCAGGTAATTAGTTGCTATAATGGAAGAGCCGGGTTGATCAATTCCGGTGGGGCGTCTAGCGGTGCTAGCGATTTGGCTGAAGCCATATTCACGGCCGTAGTGAATAAGCGTGCTGGTGGTATGGGACTTATCAGCGGGCGTAAAGCTTTTCAACGACCAATGAAAGATGGGGTTGAAATTTTAAATGCCATACAGGACGTTTACCTAAGCAACGAAATTACTGTGGCATAACCAGTGAATTATTACTACAGTAACCCCGATACTAGTTTTCGATATCGGGGTTGTTTATTTCCAAAGCATATTACTTGCTGATAACAACATTTTTTTGCAATTTAACATGCAAATTCACAACCCTTTATTCACATAATTGACTCTAAATCAACATGTCTGAAAGTTTATCTCCACGCGATAGTTTTAGTAGTAAGTTTGGAATTATTGCCGCCGCAGCCGGGTCGGCTGTGGGCTTAGGCAACATCTGGAAGTTTCCCTATGTAGCCGGGGAGAATGGTGGAGGTGCATTTATGCTAATATACCTTTTCTTTGTTCTACTGATTGGTGTTCCCGTTATGATGTCAGAGTTTGCCATTGGTCGACGAGGACAGAAGAACGCCTACGGTTCATTTAGCATCATTGCACCTGGTACCCGTTGGAATCTGATTGGCTTCATGGGAGTAGTTGCTGCATTCTTTATCCTGGCTTTTTATAGCGCTGTAGCAGGGTGGACTCTAGAGTATATTGTTCATTCAGTTAGCCATCGCTTTACAGGGCAAAGTACAGATCAGCTGGCTGATACCTTCAGTTCGTTTATTTCACACCCATTCCGACCTATTGCCTGGCAATTAGTGTTTATGGTTTTAACCGCTTTGATAGTTCTAGCAGGTATAAAAAAGGGTATTGAAAAGTATACTAAACTACTAATGCCTTTACTATTGATTTTAATTATTATGTTATGCATACGCTCTGTAACTCTTGAAGGAGGTAGCAAAGGGCTTTCCTTTTTATTCAAGCCCGATTTCACCAAAGTAACCGGTAAAACATTTCTGTATGCACTCGGGCAAGCTTTTTTCTCCCTTAGCTTGGGTATGGGAGCATTAATAACCTATTCGTCGTACTTTGGGAAAAAGGAAAATCTGGCTTCAACTGCTATAGAAGTTTCGCTGGCCGATAGCGCAATTGCTATCCTTGCTGGCATTATGATTTTCCCGGCAGTATTTGCCTTTGGCATTGAACCTGCTTCGGGTCCAAGCCTTGTGTTTATTACATTACCAGGGATTTTTCAGCAAATGACTGGGGGTGATTTTTTTGGAGCACTTTTCTTCATACTTTTGGCTGTAGCCGCCTTAACCTCAACTATTTCGCTTTTGGAAGTGGTAGTAGCATTTTTCTCGGAAGAGCTTATGATTACACGAAAAAAAGCTACAGTTATTGCCACCCTAGCCATATCTACACTTGGAATTTTTGCATCGCTCTCTTTTGGCCCATTGAAAGATTTCAAGCTATTCAACAAAAGCATCTTTGATATACTGGATTACACAGCTTCTAACGTTCTTCTTCCCCTTGGTGGTTTGTTAATAGTACTTTTTGTAGGCTGGTTTGCAGGGAAAAAAATAACACGGCAAGAATTGTCGAACGATGGAACACTAAAAGTTGCCTATTTCACAATTTTCAATACAATAGTAAAATTTATTGCTCCCATAGCTATAGCAGCCATCTTTATCTACAGCATTTTCTGGGGCGGATTGGGTTAAGATTTATCTGTCTATGATCTTTGGAGCCTTACGATGATTGGTTACCTTTTCATATGAGTAAGCAATTTCAAGTAAAACAGGTTCACTCCAAGCTTTTCCAAAAAAGGATACTCCAACTGGCAAGCCATCAATATAACCCATAGGCAATGTGATAATTGGGTAACCAGCATGTGCTGATGGTGATGAACTCCCCAACTGAAAACTATCTCCGTTAATCAAATCGGTTTTCCAAGCAGGGCTTCCTGTTGGTGCTATAATGGCATCCAGATTATAATCATTCATTACTCTATCAATACCCTGTTCGCTCGAACCTTTCTTAAGCCTTTTTAACGCCTCCCTATATTCGCTAGAGTTTAAATCTCCCTTTTCTTGAGCCATCAATAGGTACTTTTGATCGAAATGCATTAATTCTATTGAATCGGTCAGGTTAAATACAATTAACTCTTCAAGGTTTTTTATGGGAGCATCTGGCCCAAGTGATTTAAAGTACTTGTTCAACCCATCTTTAAACTCGTAAAGCATAACCTGAAACGAAAAAGCACCTGTTCTTTCCTTGGAGATCTCATCTAGTTCAATAATTGTTGCTCCTTCTCTCTTTAAAAGTTCAATGGTCTGATACATTAGGGTATCAACCTTAAAATTAATGTTTAAGGGTGCTTTAAAAAAACCTATTCTTTTTCCCTTTAATCCACCTTCTTTAAGAAACTGATTGTAATCTTTGTAAAATTTCCCTTCGCTACCAAGCGTTTTTTCATCGTCTTCATCTATCCCTACAATAATTCCTAAACAGATTGC
Organism: uncultured Rikenellaceae bacterium; assembly: GCA_964397135.1. GTDB lineage: Bacteria > Bacteroidota > Bacteroidia > Bacteroidales > Tenuifilaceae > MWFE01. The sequence goes on along the minus strand of CAYNHM010000024.1, from coordinate 24,621 downwards.
AGCATCTCTTACTGTTCTTGCCATAGGACCGGGTGAATCCTGAGTATATGAAATTGGAATGACACCTGATCTGCTTACCAATCCAACTGTTGGCTTCAAACCCACAATACCAGTAGCATGCGATGGGCAAACAATGGAACCGTTGGTTTCGGTACCAATGGCAAGCATTGCAAGGTTAGCTGAAACTGCCACTGCCGAGCCAGAACTTGATCCACAAGGATTACGGCTTAAATTATAGGGATTTTTAGTTTGTCCCCCTACTCCACTCCAGCCACTTGTGGATAGTTCTCCTCTAAAGTTGGCCCACTCGCTTAAATTGGCTTTGCCAATAATAATAGCTCCAGCATCCTTGAGCTGCTTAGCAACATGGCTATCATTAGGGGGAAAAGAATTCATTAAAGCCCGAGAGCCTGCTGTAGTTGGCATTTTGTCGTGTGTATCAATATTATCCTTTAGCACAATAGGAATGCCATGCAAGGGTCCTCTGCACATTCCATTGGCTAACTCAATATCCAATTTTTCAGCAATGATTAGAGCATCGGGGTTGATCATAATAATTGAATTAAGTGCAGGTCCATTTCTATCAATAGTCTCTATTCTTTCCAGGTATGCACTAACAACCTCTACAATGGTATATGTACCATCTTTATATCCTTGCTGAAGTTGGGATATATCGTATTCCAAGAATCGAAAATTGTCCTCAAGCTTACAGGAATCTTTAGATTCAGTTTTACAGGCTAATAGAATGATCATCTGTATGATGGTAAAAAGAAAAACCATTCTCCTAAGGACCAAATTAAAACTTATTTTTTTCATCTTCACTTCGAATTTGTATACACAAAAGTTTATTATAATTACTTACAATTATCTAATTCAAAGATAATATTTTCTAAAATAGTTCACTCCTCTACACTTTTATTGTCAAATTAGATTTAAGAGAAAAACTCATTGATTGCGTTTTATTTTTTCGTAAAATTGTATTTTCCAACCATTAAGAATGGTAAATAACAATGATAGGTATCGACCAAAGAATAAATGATCTTTTTCAGCCAGTTGTTGATGCCCTGTCACACGTACTATTCTGGGATCCCATAAAGGCAATTGGACTTGACATAGGAGCTTCGGCTCCTATAGTAGTGATATGGCTTATGTTGGGTGGTTTATTCTTTACCATTCGCATGAAGTTTATTAATATCCGTGCCTTTGGACACGGACTAGCTTTGGTTTCAGGAAAGTATAAAACTGGAAAAAGGGAAGGTGAGGTTAGCCCGTTTCAGGCTTTAGCAACAGCTTTATCGGCAACCGTTGGATTAGGAAATATTGCAGGTGTGGCAATAGCCATAAGTATTGGTGGGCCAGGAGCTACTGTTTGGATGATAATGGCTGGCTTTCTGGGCATGTCGTTAAAATTTACCGAGTGCACTTTGGGTGTTAAATATCGTAAGGTTGATGCAGAAGGGAGGATATCTGGAGGTCCAATGTATTACCTGAAAAAGGGGTTTGAAAAGAGGGGTGTAAAAGGTGTTGGTAGTTTTCTTTCAGCCCTTTTTGCCATACTGGTAATTGGCGGCTCATGTGGTGGGGGCAATATGCTGCAGGCAAATCAGGCATTCGCTCAATTTCAGTATGTTGTGCCACAGGCACAAGGGTTTGGTGCTGTTTTTGGTTTAGTCCTAGCTTTCTTAGTAGGCTTAGTAGTTATTGGAGGCATTAAGGGAATTGCAAGAGTAACAAGCAAATTAGTTCCCTTAATGTCAATACTATATGTAGGTACAGCTCTTTACATAATAGGCGTCCATTTTCACCATATTGTTGATGTCTTTAGATTGATCTTCAACGGAGCATTTGGACTTGACGCTGTAGGCGGTGGTTTGTTTGGTGCACTTTTCATAGGCTTCCAACGTGGAGCCTTTTCTAACGAAGCGGGTATTGGATCATCGCCCATTGTACATGCCGCGGCAAAAACCACCGAACCTGTGAGCGAAGGCTTGGTGGCCCTGCTTGAGCCATTTGTTGACACAATTGTGGTTTGCACCATGACAGCCATGGTGATAATCTGCACAGGTTTCCATATCAACCCAAACGGGCTCGAAGGGACACAGCTTACGGCTGCTGCCTTTGAAAGCATTCTACCTTGGTTCCCTTATATTCTGGTTATCTGCATTTTTCTCTTTGCCTTTTCCACAATGATATCGTGGTCGTACTATGGACTTAAGGGATTTAATTACCTTTTCGAAAAAGGATTTATTAAGCTAACAGGCAAAAAGAGATCATCAGAAATAGTTTTTTACCTAATATTCCTTTCCTGTATAGTAATTGGCTCATCAAGTAGTTTGAGTGCTGTGATCGATTTTTCGGATATGATGATACTTGGAATGGCTTTCCCCAACCTGTTGGGATTACTTATATTCTCAAAGGAAATATCCAGTGACCTCAAAGATTATTTAAGTCGACTAAAAATGGGAAAAATATCAAAATAATTTTGTGGCAGGATAAGCATAACTTAAAAATATTAAACTTGAAAAAATGTATATTTGCCAACAATTAATAAACTAAAAACAACTCACCATGAGATTTTTTATTGATACAGCAAATCTTGAACAGATACGTGAAGCTAACGACCTCGGAGTACTTGATGGAGTAACCACAAATCCTTCGCTTATGGCAAAGGAGGGGATTAAGGGCGAAGCCAACATCAAACAGCATTACATTGATATATGCAATATTGTTAAGGGTGGTGATATCTCGGCTGAGGTAATCGCAACTGACTATGATGGGATGATTCGGGAGGGAAAGGAACTCGCTAACCTTCATCCACAAATCGTTGTAAAGGTTCCCTGCACTAAGGATGGTATAAAAGCCATTAAACACTTCACAGATACAGGTATACGTACCAACTGCACCCTTGTATTTTCAATAGGACAAGCTCTTTTGGCTGCCAAAGCTGGTGCAACATACGTTTCGCCTTTCATTGGAAGACTCGATGATATTTCCACCGATGGGGTCGAGCTAATCCGTCAAATTGTTGATATTTACAGCTACTACGATTATGGCACACAGGTTTTAGCCGCTTCAATTCGTCATACCATGCATATCATTCAATGCATGGAAGCAGGTGCAGATGTAGCAACATGTCCCTTAAACGCAATTCTTGGATTACTAAAACATCCACTTACCGACATAGGGCTTGCAAAATTTTTGGAGGATTACAAAAAGGTAAATGGTTAGTCTCCATTATGGATTTTGGTTTGAAAACCGCTACTAATGCTTGTAAAGATCTACCCAGAGAACCCCAATCCAAAGCAAATTGAGCTTGTGGTTAATACCTTACGTGAAGGAGGTATTGTTATTTACCCCACCGATACTGTGTATGGGATAGGCTGCGATATAACCAAGCCTAGAGCAGTAGAACGCATAATTAAAATGAAAGGGATAAAACCTAAGGATGCAAATTTCTCATTTATCTGTAGTGATCTAAGCCATATTTCAGATTTTGCAAGGGTTGATAACAGTACTTTTCGATTACTTAAGCGAAACCTTCCCGGACCCTTTACATTTATTCTGCCAGGATTAAACAGAGTTCCTGATTATTTCATAAGCAAACGTAAAACGGTTGGTATTCGAATACCTGCCAATCCTATTCCCATTGAAATTGTGAAGATATTAGGCAATCCTATTCTTACTACTTCGGTTAAAGACGAAGATGAAATGCTTCAATACACCACAGATCCTGAATTAATTTACGAGAAATATGCCGAATTAGTTGATATAGTGGTTGATGGGGGATTCGGAGATAACATACCCTCTACTGTAATCGATTGTACTGAATTTGAACCAGTTGTGGTAAGAGAAGGAAAGGGGATTTTGAACTAATACATTACGCTAGTTTTACCTTATAGGATGCACTAAATTTACCCTTTGTAATGGCGTTGAGTTTACTCTTAAGAAGTTGCCTTCTAATGGGTGAAACCCTATCGGTAAAAAGTATTCCCTCCAGATGATCGTACTCATGCTGAATTACTCTGGCAGCAATTCCATCAAAATAATCTTCATGCTCATTGAAGTTCTCATCAACATATTGAATAGTGATTGAATCGGGGCGATCCACATCCTCCCTTAGGTTTGGAATGCTTAAACAACCCTCGTTATAGAGAACCTGATTTTCGGAACGCTCAACAATTTTTGGGTTAATAAATACCCTTTTAAAATCTTTCAACTCAGGGTGATCCTCTTCTAAAGGTGAGGCATCAATCACAAAAAGACGAATGGGTATACCAATCTGTGGAGCAGCAAGACCAATACCATCGGAATTGCTCATGGTTTCGAACATGTCCGCAATAAGCTCTTTGAGCTTTGGATGATCGGATGCTATTTCGGTGCTCACCTTTCTTAAAACAGGTGATCCATATACGTATACTGGCTTAATCATTTGTTATGTAATTTTTCAAAATCCAAACCTTCTAAGTACGATTGAAGTATTATTGTTGCACTAATCGTATCAACCAACGCCTTATTTTGCCTATCCTTCTTTTTTAATCCTCCATTTAGCATAGCTTGATGTGCTATTTTTGATGTAAACCGTTCATCAACAAGATGAATTGGAATGTCAGGGTAAACTTTTTTTAACCTGTTTATAACTGGTTCAACATATTTAACAGCTTCAGATGGCTCATTGTTCATTTGTCGGGGCATACCAACAACAAATAATTCCACTTCTTTTAAATTTGGGTAATTTATAAGATATTTGATTACTTCTCCTGTAGAAATGGTTGCTACTCCATTGGCAATTAACTTAAGCGAATCTGTAATTGCAATACCCGTTCTTTTCCTTCCTATGTCAAGTGCAAGTATTCTCCCCAAAATGGTTAAATATTTAGGTTTATTTCTTTTTATTTTGGCTAAACCAGAGTAGTTTATCTATAAAATCTTCTTTTTTAACCTCATCCAATGGCAAAGAGTAGCCATTCTCCAATATTACCTTTCCCTTCCCTGCTTTGTCAACTTTTTGAACAGTATTTAAATTAACCATACAGGTTGAACTTATAGGATGAAAACCCCTTTCAATCAAAATCTCTTCAATATTAATATTTACATTTGGACAATCTTTTGTTGTGCCATTCAGTAGAAAAAAAGAATATTTTCCTGTTTTTTTATTCACAAAAAGGACTTCATTCAAATCAATATAACTATAACCATGCCCCTCGGGGAAAACAAACTTACGCGGCAATACCTCCCTTATATTTTCGAAAAGAATTGAGTACCTTTCTCTTGGGTTAATTTTTAGCCTTTTCTGCTCTAACACTCTTTTTACAGCAGTTTCCAACTCATCAATTTCAACTGGTTTAAGCAAATAATCAACAGCGCTATACTTAAAAGCCTTAACAGCATACTTATTATATGCAGTTACAAATATTACCTGAAAGTCAAGTTCAGGCGATTGCTCTATTAATTCGAAACCGCTGCCAGCAGGCATTTCAATATCTAAGAAAACAAGATCGGGATTAAACTTAATAACCATGTCTAGTCCCTCTTTTGCTGATCGAGCAGTGCCTAAAACCTCAACTTCAGGGCAATACTTTTCCAATAGAAGCCCGAGCGAACGTAAAGCGGCAATTTCATCATCAACCAAGATGGCTCTTATCATGTTTATTGTTTTATTAAACCCTGCAAATTTAAAAAAAAAGTTGCAAACCTTGTTGAGTAAATGAAATTGAACTAAGTTGGCACGGAAGACATTACTTATTCTTTATACATAAGGAATAGTTATTTCTACACGTGTACCCATTGCTTTTCCTTCTGGAGAATATAAATCGGTATAATCGATTTTGAACCTATCTAGGTACATTGTATTTAGAAGCTCAATCCTTTGAGATGTAATTTTATAACCTAGCGACTTATGCTCTTCGTTACGCTTTTCCCTTATCTCCTGAGCAGCTTTTCTACCAATTCCATTATCTTCAATTATGCATTTAATAATCTCTTTTTGGTTCTTTATGGTTATCTTAACCCACCCCTCCTGATCATGCTTTAGCATTATTCCATGCCAAATTGAATTTTCGACAAAGGGTTGAATAAGCAGTGTGGGAATTTCCTTGTAAAGTAAATCATTATCCTCAATTTCAATTGAATACTGGAATTTACCCTCAAGCCTAAGGGATTCCAACTCAAGGTAAAGTTTTAACGCTTCTATCTCGTTCTTAAGCAATGTACTTTGATGCTGTGAATTATCGAGGGTCATCCTTATTAATTTGGCAAATTTTGTAAGGTACTTATGAGAACTAATATTATCCTTTTCAAGAATGTAGAGTTGAATTGAATTAAGAGTATTAAAAATAAAGTGGGGATTCATTTGCTGACGGAGCGATTGCTGCTTATATATGTTTATACTATTCTCTATCTGGTTACGCTTTCTAATGATTCTAATACGAACTAAATACACTAAAAAAAGTAATGATGAGAATGAAGTGGCCATTAAGATAATAAACCATATCTTTTTCCAGAATGGTGGATTAATGTTTATAGAAAAACTTGCGGAATCGCCCCAAATACCTTCAGAATTTTGAGATTGAACTTCAAAACTATATTTTCCATGAGATAAACCTGTAAATATTGAGTTGGTTGAACTTGTATATACCCATGATGAATCAAGTCCAAGCAACCTATATCGATAGAATACATTACCCATATTCTTAAAAGAAAGCCCTATATAATCGAAGGTTATAAAATTCTGATCATAAGCTAGATTAAGAGTTGAATGACTAATACTAGCATCAATACCATTTACCTTTACATTTAAGATTTTGCATTTTGCCTTAACTGTATTCAATTCTATTGTTCTTTTATCAAATACCGTTAAACCTTTTGTGGTTGCCACATAAACTTCGTTGCCCCTGACAAAAATGTTGTTCACATCATTTGTTGGTAGCCCATGAGAGATATTGATATTCTGAATATCAAACTTGTCATCAGTATTTCTAATCCAACTTATACCTTTGTTGGTTGCTAGCCAAATCCCTGATTCTTCAACAAAAATTTTTTTTATATGGTTACTTGCAATGCCATCGGCCTGTTTTAATTGAAACGCTTTTTCGCCATTAACCATTATCAACCCTATCCCTTTGGTTCCCAACAAAACAGTGCCTTCTGAAGTGGCTTTAATTGAGTTTATCTGTTGTGAGTATAACGGATTCTCCTGTCCTAAATACCTGAAATTACCATCCTGATATTTCCACAATCCATTCATACATCCTAGCCAAATACACCCCGATAAATCTTGGTATAGAGAATATATAACTGCTGAAAATTCATTGGAGAAATGCGAATCATATACAATATTATTCCCATCAAATTTTAACAATCCTATTACTGAAGCTACCCAAAAATTTCCTTGTGAATCCTTGATCATATCACGTGGGTATATACCCCAAGAATCGGAGCCTTGACTATAATCAACTATTTTATTATTCTTTAAATGATGCAGAAAAAAACTGGAACCTATCCATATTTCTTTTGACGTAGAATCAATCCCTAAATAACGGATTGAAATTCTGGATGAGCGTTCACCACCAATGGTAAAATTGGTAATCTTATTATCAAAAATTTTACTCACTATACCCGTTTCATAACCAAGGTATATTCCACTCCTATTGGCAAAAACTGTACTAAGCCGGTTGTTTGGCAGACTTGATTCTGAATCGTAATTCAAAAAGTTAATATTGGTACAATAGTATATACCATTGGCCAAACTCGAAAACCAATAACCATTCTCCCGATCCTTAAAAAGCGATGAGATTTGCACATCTTTTAATATGAAAGTTGAAGATTCATTTATAAAATCAGCATACGGAAAGCAATGTACACCACCTTCTATTGGAGCAACCCAAAGCTTATTATCACTATCAATGGAAACCCATATTATTTCTTCTCCAAATCTTCTTTTCTGAATTATTTGTCCATTTTTAACCCTAAAAAGTATTCCATTTGCAGCCATGATGAAAGAATCATCGCTTTCAGATATATGAAAAAAGTGAGAAATTGGTGACTTTACTCCAAATAGATAATTATAATCAAATCTAAAACTTTGATTTTTTGCTTTATCAAAATAAATAATATCGTAAGTTTGAGGAACAAGTGGATTGGCAACTAAAGTAGTGCCATCATCAATTTTTTCCAATACCATAACCCCCTCCTCATGTATCCCTGAAAGTTTCTTATAAGTACCCTCCATACCAATAATAAGCCTACCATACCTTTTAAGCGAAATATAAACATTATCAAGAGAATCAACATGAAATGATTTTTTTATTGGCCCTCTGGAAGCTGGAAGATGATCGGTTATTCTATTGTTAAACTGAAATGGTCTTATCGTTTCGTTTTCGAAATAAACTAACTTGCCTGAACTGGAAATAAACCATAGTCTACCCTTGTAGTCAGCATATATTTCATAGATTGTATTATCAACCAGTCCATCTTCTAGTTGATAACCGTGAAAATTTGTCCCATCGAAGCGATTGATTCCGCTTGCAGTGGCAATCCAAATATAACCTATTGAGTCTTGGATAATATGGTATACCTCGTTTGACAACAAACCCTCGTCAACTGTAAAATTCTTCAATACAGGCTTGGGTTTTACTATTTGAGCATCGACATATTCAGTAAAAAGAATTGGTAAAAAAATAAGGATATGCCATTTATTTGGCTTAATTAAAAACCAAATAAACATTTTATTTATAACACATTTTAATGCGATTCTCATCATTTAAAAAAGATAATATAACAAGGTCAACTTAGAGGCAATTTAGCAATGAAATTTCATTATACAATAAACCACATAAAAAAAAGGTGTCGAATTCGACACCTTTTTTTAGTGCATTTCGCAAATTATTTTGAAAAATCCATTGCAGCCATTCGAATATATGAATTGTACCTCCATCGGGCATTCTCTTCGGCTGCCTTAAAGAGCTCTTTCGCCTCTTCAGGGAATGATTTTTGAAGAGTAGTATATCGAACCTCGCTCTTCAAAAAGTCCTGGAATTTATTCCAATCAGGCTCTTTAGAATCAAGTTGGAATGGGTTTTTGCCCTCGTTTTCTAAGCGAGGGTCATACCTATACATCTGCCAGTAACCTGCCTCAACCGCCATTTTAATTTGATTCTGTGACGCACCCATTCCATTACGTAAACCATGATTAATACATGGCGAATAAGCAATAATTAAGCTGGGTCCTGGATACGATTCAGCTTCCTTAATAGCTTTAAAATACTGATTATGATTAGCTCCCATTGCAACCTGTGCAACGTATACATAACCATAACTCATCGCCATCATGCCCAGATCTTTCTTACGTATTCGCTTTCCCGCTGCGGCGAACTTGGCAACAGCAGCAATTGGAGTTGACTTAGACGCTTGACCACCAGTATTTGAATAAACTTCGGTATCAAGCACCAGAAGGTTAACGTCTTCACCTGAGGCGATAACATGGTCAAGACCACCATAACCAATATCATATGCCCAACCATCACCTCCGAATATCCAAACTGATTTCTTAATAAAATAATGCTTGAGAGCAAGTAGTTCTTTTGCCAAATCATCTTTTTCCTTTTCAAGGGCAGCTATTAGTTTACCTGATGCTTCCACTGAACCCTCAGCATTTTCTTTATTGTCAAGCCATAGTTTCATGGCTTCTTTGGTTTCACTACTATAACCATTGGAAAGAGATGATTGAATTCTTTCGGCAATTCTGGTGCGAAGCTTATTGATACCTGTGGCTACGCCAAATCCATATTCGGCATTATCCTCAAACAGAGAGTTTGCCCACGCAACGCCAATTCCTTGATGATTTGCTCGGTAAGGTGTTGAGGGTGCAGAACCACCATAAATTGAAGAACATCCTGTAGCATTGGTCACAATCATCCTTTCACCAAAAAGTTGTGTAATGGCTTTGATGTAGGGTGTTTCACCACAACCAGCACAAGCCCCGCTAAACTCAAACAAGGGTTGAGCAAATTGGCTATTCTTTACACTCTTATCTTTACCCAAAACGGTATCCTTATAGCCAACTTTTTTATCCATATAGTTGAAACGTTCAACCTCTGCCATCTGGGAATCTAGTGTTTTAAACTCAAGAGCTTTGGTCTTAGCAGGACATACATCAATACAGTTACCACAACCTGTACAATCCAAAACGCTTACCTGAATTCGGAAGTTATATTCTTTAGTTCCTCCTGTTCCTTTTACGGACCCTGTTCCTTTTGGTGCCTTTGCCAGTTCATCATCAGTTAAGAGAAATGGTCGTATTGCAGCATGAGGACAAACGTAAGCACATTGGTTACACTGGATGCAGTTGGCAGGAATCCATTCGGGGACGTGAACAGCGATTCCTCGCTTTTCAAACTCTGTAGTTCCAGAAGGGAACGTACCATCTTCGCGACCCAAAAATGCGCTTACCGGAAGATCATCCCCCCTAAGCGTGTTCATGGGTAACATTACATTGTTTATGAACTCTGGAGCATCTTGAATGGATGTATGCTTCTCGGGTTGTAACTTAGCCCATTCTGCAGGAACTTCAACCTTAACAAAATCACATCCTCTGTCAATGGCAGCCTTGTTCATCTTAACAATATCTTCACCTTTACGGCCAAAGGTTTTATCAACAGCACCCTTCATCTCCTTAACGGCCAATTCGTAAGGAATAACCTCTGATATTTTGAAGAATGTACTCTGCATAATAGTATTGGTACGTCCTCCAAGTCCTATCTCCTCGGCTATCTCAGTTGCATTGATGATGTAAAAAGCGATATTGTTTTCGGCCAAATACTTTTTAATTGAATTGGGTAGTTTATTCTTAGTTTCCTCAACACCCCAAATTGAATTCAGCAGGAAAGTACCGCCCTTGCGAAGGCCTTTGAGCATGTCGTATTTTCCAAGATATGCAGGCACATGACATGCAACAAAATCAGGGGTTGATACAAGGTAGGGTGAACGTATTGGCTTATCACCAAAGCGAAGGTGAGATACAGTTACACCACCCGATTTTTTGGAGTCATAGGCAAAGTATGCCTGGCAATACTTGTCGGTGTTATCACCAATGATTTTAATGGAGTTTTTGTTTGCGCCAACAGTTCCATCGGCACCAATTCCGTAAAATTTTGCTTGGAAAGTGCCCTTTGGAGCAAGGTTGATTTCGGGAAGAAGAGGAAGAGATTTAAAAGAAACATCGTCAACAATTCCCACGGTAAACTGATTCTTGGGCTCCTTCATCTTAAGGTTTTCAAAAACAGCTATCATCTGCGAAGGAGTGGTATCCTTAGAACTTAAACCATATCGACCACCAACGATAAGTGGAGCATTTGCCTTTCCGTAGTAAAGATCTTTAACATCCAGATATAAAGGATCGCCATTGGCGCCAGGTTCTTTGGTTCTATCGAGAACAGCAATACGCTTAACTGATGCTGGAATAACTTTAAAGAAATACTTCGCAGAGAATGGTCTATAGAGATGCACTGCTAATAGTCCTACTTTTTCACCTTTTTCATTCAAATGATCAACCACTTCACTTAGTGTATCTGTAATTGATCCCATGGCAATAACAACATGCTCTGCTTGTGGGTGTCCGTAATACCTAAAAGGATGATATTCACGTCCGGTTATTTTTTTTATTTCCTGCATATAATCCTCAACTACATCGGGAACAGCATCATAAAACTTGTTTGCAGCCTCGCGGGTTTGGAAATATATATCAGGGTTTTGAGCAGTCCCTCGGGTTACTGGATGCTCAGGATTTAAAGCTCTATCGCGAAATTCTTTCAGCGCTTTTTTATCAACCAGAGCAGCCATTTGTTCAGTTTCAATTACCTCAACCTTTTGGGTTTCGTGTGATGTTCTGAATCCATCGAAGAAGTGAAGAAATGGAACTCTTGTTTTGATAGCTGTTAAATGTGCTACACCTGCCAAATCCATTACCTCCTGAACACTTCCTGTGGCGAGTAATCCAAATCCACATGATCGGGTACTCATAACATCGCTATGATCCCCAAAGATTGATAGTGCCTGAGCAGCAACACTCCTTGCTGAAACATGAAAAACACCGGGAAGCAATTCACCGGAAATCTTGAACATATTGGGAATCATTAATAGCAATCCCTGAGATGCAGTGTAAGTTGTAGTTAACGCCCCAGCTTGAAGAGAACCATGTACAGCTCCTGCGGCTCCTGCTTCCGATTGCATCTCGGAAACCTTTACGATTTCTCCAAAAATATTTTTTCTACCAAATGCTGCCCATTCATCAATGTACTCTGCCATTGTCGATGATGGAGTGATTGGGTAAATGGCGGCAACCTCACTGAACATGTACGCAATATGCGATGCTGCATAGTTCCCGTCACAGGTGATAAACTTTTTGTTCTTTGCCATCTTAAAGTGTATTTTATTGGTAATAAGTGATTTACTATTTACACAAACTTAACAAAGGTATAAAAAAATTGATGAAAAAAGAAATGTTGTTAAGCACTTAACAATTGATAAAATGTACTAAAACGTTTGCGCTATTCTCGATCATAATAAGGTTTAAGATAGCATTTGATAAATTGCATGAAAAGAATAACATTAAAACTAGTAATGATTATTTTATATCATAAATGTATAAGCATCATTACTACATAAAAGAAATTTGCCCCTTCGCTTTATTTTTAGTATTTTTGCATCATTCAGGTTAAAGTTTGATTATATCTAAACAATATCAGTTTTCTAATACATAAGATTAACATATTTCATCATGAATAAAAAATTTAAAATAGGATTAGTTAAGGAAACCAAAACGCCACCCGACAAGCGAGTTGCGCTTCCACCTACACAGAGTGTTGAGCTAATGAAACGATACCCTAACATTGAAGTGGTTGTGCAACCAAGCGAATTAAGATGTTTCAAAGATTCTGAATACGAAGCAGTTGGTATATCTTTACAGGAAGATTTAAGCGATTGCGATTTGCTGATTGGCGTAAAAGAGGTAAAGATTGATGCTCTGATTCCAAATAAAACCTACTTATTCTTTGCCCATGTGGCAAAGAAACAACCACATAACCAAGCACTATTGCAGGCAATTGCACGTAAAAAAATAACTCTACTTGATCACGAGTACATTACCAACCAGAATGGAGAAAGGCTTGTCGCATTTGGACGTTGGGCTGGTATTATGGGAGCATACAACTCATTACGTGCCAGAGGGATAAGAACAGATCGGTACAAACTTCGACCTGCTCACGAATGTCATGATTACAATGATATGATGTCAGGCTTAAAGAATGTTCATCTTCGTCCAAAAAGGATTCTCATTTCGGGAGGAGGAAGAGTAGCTGGAGGTGCCCTTGAAGTCTTCAGAGCTATTGGCATTAAAGAAGTTTCGCCTGAGGAGTACCTTAAAAAAGAGTTCAACGAACCAGTTTTATGCCGAATAGATCCTTGGCATTACGCAAAGCGCAAGGATGGTAAACCTTTCGATTGGGATTTCTGGGTTAAGTCTCCTTCAGAGCATGAGTCTACATTTCTTCCGTACACCAAGGTAACTGATATTTTCGTAGCATGTCATTACTGGGACTACCGCTCACCCCATTTCTTTACCAAAGAGGATATGCGCTCCCCTGATTTCAGGATAACCGTTATTGCTGATGTTAGCTGTGATGTGCCAGGACCTATACCTTCAACCCTTCGTGCTACAACTATAGCAGAGCCTTTCTATGGTTATAACCCTTTCCTTGAAAGAGAAGAGGTTGCCTTCACCAGTAAGAAGAATATTACTATGATGACTGTTGATAATCTTCCTGGAGAACTACCCCGAGATGCCAGCGAAGACTTTGGCAAGACGTTAATTGATAAAGTTATTCCCCACTTTATTGGTGATGATTCTGAAGGAGTGGTCATGAGAGCCACCATTATGAATAATGGTAAACTCACCATGCTATACTCTTACCTTCTTGATTATCTTGAAGGGTAGGGAATGGTAATGGTTTGTTAATTAGGATCTGTCTCAAAAGTTCATTGTGAAACACTGCAAAAAATCTCTATGAGACACTGTGTAATTTATAAAACACTGGATCACACTGTTCCACAGAGATAAAAAAGAGTTACACTGAGTCATTAATACAATGTTATGCACTTTTGAGATAGCCCTTTTTTTTACGGTTTGCTTATTCCCTTGTTTATCATCATAAAATCTGCCAATGAAATGGCAGTTATTGCCTCAACAATAACAGGTAAACGAAGTGCAATACAAACATCGTGTCGTCCTTCCACATAGAGTTCTTCAACCTTACCTGAATCTATACTAAAAGTTTTCTGCTTAGCACCAATGCTTGATGTTGGTTTAATGGCTACCCGAAAAACCAACTCATTGCCATTGGTTAGCCCTCCCGATATGCCACCGGCATTATTTGTAGCAGTACGCCCTGTTTCATCAAGGATTGGATCGTTATGCTCAGAGCCAAGCATATTTGCTGCCTGAAAACCAGAGCCAAACTCAATGCCCTTTACTGCAGGGATGGCAAAAGCAAGATGTGAAATCACCGACTCCACCGAATCGAAGAATGGCTCTCCCCAACCAATTGGAATTCCATTTGCACGGCATTCTACCAATCCTCCAATTGAATCGCCTTTACCCATTGCTTTTTCAATGGCACCATCAATGTTTGTTGAACCCCCTGCTGATATTACCCTAGCAGATATATCGATATTCTTCAAAATTTTTTTTGCAACAACTCCAGCAGCCACTAACGCAACTGTTAACCTACCCGAAAAATGACCCCCTCCCCTTACATCGTTAAATCCTTCAAATCGCTTGTATGCCACAAAATCGGCGTGTCCGGGACGTGGTGTTTTGGCAATATCTTGGTAATCGGACGATTGCGTGTTTGAATTGCGAAAAAGAATGGTAAGGGGTGCTCCCGTTGTTTGTTCGTTGAACCAACCCGAAATGATTTCAGGTGTATCGTCCTCAATACGTGGGGTAGTACCCTTTGCACCCGCCTTACGGCGGTTGAGGTCGGTGATAAAATCATCAATTTTTAATGGGATTCCAGCAGGAACACCATCAATGGAAACACCAATGGCGGGGCCATGCGACTCGCCAAAAATTAATATGCGGAAAATACGGCCAAAAGAGTTCATCGGAAATAATTATTTATTGTTTTATAATTGCGGTATCATCCTCTTTTTTATATCATCAAAAAAAAGAGGATAGGATTTTGCCACTGCTTCAGCACCTTCAATTTCCACTTTTCCGTCTGCTGCTAATGCAGTAATTGCGCACGCCATGGCAATTCGATGATCGCCATGCGATTTAACTGTACCGCCCTTAACCTGGCCCCCATAAATTTTCATCAAATCGCCTTCTACCTCAATGGAAATTCCCAGCTTGGCGAATTCCTGCTGAAGAGTTTGCCCCCTATTGCTCTCTTTTGCCCACAAGCGGTTAACTCCCAAAATTCTTGTTTCTCCCTTGCAATGTGCTGCAAGTGCAACCAGCGGTGGGAAAAGGTCGGGGCAATGGGTGGCATCGAAATGGAATGAGTTTAACTCATTTTTGCTAACTGCTATAAATTTATCCTGAACTGATACACTTGCTCCTGCCCAAATTAAAGCTTGTATTATAGCTCTATCGGCCTGTTTCGACATGAGGTTTAGGTTTTCAACCCTTACGTTTCCGGCAATCGCACCAGCCACCAGCATAAATGCCGCACCGCTCCAATCGCCCTCAACCATAATTTGGGTTGGTTTGTAATGCTGCCCTGATTTCACCCTAAAAACCTCATAGTTAATATTTTCAACATCAACACCAAAGGTTTTCATGGTTTCAACGGTGATATCGATATAGGGTTTGCTTTGAAGGTTGCTAACAGCAATTGAAACATCTGATTTGGCCAAGGGTGCTGCCATTAGCATACCGGTAAGCACCTGCGAACTTAACGAACCATCGACCTTGACATTGCCTCCAACCAAAGGGCCCTCAACGGTGATAGGCAGAAAGCCTCTTGTGGTTGAGCACTTTGCTCCCAAGGCCCTAATGGATTCCTCCACGTTGCCCATTGGCCTTTTGGCCAAGGTACCAAGGCCTGTAAGGATTACTGGTTTGTTTAGCGATGCTGCAATGGACGAAAACATTCTGATCCCCAAACCCGATTCTCCGCAATTGAGCGCTGCAGATGGAAGTTTGATGCCACCTTTAATGGAAAGAGTTTCGTTGTGCACGGATATTTCTGCGCCTAAAGCCCTACAAACATGTATGGCAGCCAAAACATCGTTGGAAGTTCCAGCATTCTCAATTATGGATTCGCCCTTAGCCAGTAAGGCCAAAGCAATTGCCCTTTGGGCAATACTTTTCGAAGGGGGTACGGATATTGTTCCCCTAACAGCTGAAGGCTTTACCAAACTCTTCATCAATAATTCCTTTAACCTGCAAGTTGTCCATACCCTTAGAGGAAACAATCAGGTCTGTATGCAAGTCCAACTCATGAAATGGAGAATTGATATCATATCCAACCGTCTTAACATCACTTTTCTCCAATTGTTTATGCAAACCCTTTTCCATTAAGGATACAGGGATGACCTCATCAAAAAACAATCTATATGCTTCGGCAGCCTGATGCAAAAGCCATCTTTCTCCCGAAATAACTTGAATACCCATTCGATTTGCCATTTGAAATACAACTGATTGCTTGTAAGACGCATCCAGGAGGTAATTTAATTTTAAGGATTTAATAAAAGGCGGCACAACATCGGGTAAGAGAGTTGAAACCAGAACATTGAAATTCTCATTTGTGTCAAAAGTATCCCAAGCCATAATGTCGCAGCCAAAATCGGAAGCAATTCTCTGTGCTTTTGAGAGAGTTCTGTTACAGACAATTACATCAGCTCCTTGTTTAATCAGTCCATAAACTGCCGCCCTTGCAGCCCCACCCCCACCTATCACAAGACATTTAGCTTCAATTAAACTAACTCTTTCCTGGTTTAAAGATTCAAGCACTCCAACATGATCAGTATTGTAACCCCATAATTTTCCATTGATATTTATGACTGTGTTCACTGCTCCGATCATCTTAACCTCACTGGATAATTCATCTAAAAATGGTATTAATTCTACCTTAAAAGGAGCTGTGATGTTTGCTCCTGACAAGGGTAAATTCCTTATTAGGTCAACAATATCGAAGACTGACTGAGGACGTATTCTGGTGTAATAGGCATCCTTTCCCAGTTCTTTAAACACAGAATTAAAGAGTTGTGGGCTCTTACTGTGCAAAATGGGATTGCCGAATACGGCAAATAGTTTAGTCTTTTCCACTTGTATGTCGCTCCAAAAAGTTTATGATTTCATTCATTTGGTTTTTATCAAGCTGACCCTCTGCTGTTTCCATTCCAGGAATTGATGCGTAAGTAAATGGTGCTCCCATCAGTGGGGCCAACACTCTTGAAATTATACCACGATTTCCCAAACCAAATGATATTAAATTTTGAAAATTTGCGTAAAGCCCCAGCATTTTAGCGTTATCTTCGGGTGATCTAACCATGCAGGCAATCTTTGCGATATCTGCTCCAGCGGAAAAAAGAGAATCAACCATTCGGTATAGATTATCTACATCTGGGGTACAGTCGAAGCTATGCGACGAAACGATAACCTTCCTTCCCAAAGCTTTCGCTTTTTCAACAATTGGCTTACGCCAATGCTCCGCCGACTCAATCTCAACATCAACAAAGGCTGCACCCTGCTCAAGAGCATTAATAAGGATTTTCGAACGTTCTTCGTCGCTGATTGAGCCCTCACGGCATGTTGCAATCAGATTCTTGTGGGTGCTAAAGATATGGTTAAGCTGTTCATGGGATAACTTAAGCAAATCGATACGAATTTCAGCAAAAGAAACTCTATTAAGATGCTCTATTACAGCATCATAATCAACATTTCCAATGCTAAGGCAGATATCAGTTCTCATAATTTGGTTTAGGTTGAATGAAATTATGAATCTCATCTAATGTTATTCTCTCAATTACCACATTACCAACACCGTTCATTAAAATAAAGTCAATGGAGTTAGCCGTTTTCTTTTTATCCATTTTAAGGGCTTCAAATACTTTAAATGGGTTAATTTTGGAGCAAACAGGAAGGTCTAACTCTCTGAGAACATTAATAATTCGCAGATAATCCTTTTTTTTCAGCAAACCTTTTTCAACCGAGAGCCTAGCGGCAAACTCCAAACCAATGCTAATGCTTTTTCCATGTGACATGCCTGAAATCTTTTCAATAGCATGTCCCCATGTATGTCCTAGATTTAACTTCTTGCGCTCGTTTTTTTCATTCTCATCTGTCTGGACAATCTTAGCCTTAATACTAACTGAATGAACTACAAACTCCATAAGCATAACCGGATCGAATTGTTTAAGGCTATCTATTCTGCACTCAATGTAATGAAACATCTGCGCATCGGCGATAAGGGTATGCTTCAAAATTTCTGCATAACCATTTATGATCTCATCCTTAGCCAGCGTGCTAAGTATTGCAGTATCACATATAACGAATTGCGGCTGGTTAAACGTTCCCACAATATTCTTGTAGCCGTCAAAATCAACCCCGTTTTTTCCACCAATGCTGGCATCAACCTGAGCAAGAAGTGAAGTTGCAACAAAACCAAACTTCACACCTCTCATGTAAGTTGATGCCACAAATCCAGCAATATCGCATACAACTCCTCCTCCAATCCCGAGAATGAATGACGTTCGGTCAGCTCCTTGCGAAAGCAACCAACGGTATATGTCGGCAACCTCTTCTAGGTTCTTCGATCGTTCACCTGCATCAATAGAGTATACAGGGAATTGCGGAAAACTACTCTGGTGGTGATGCTTAACGTTGTTATCTGTTATTACAAGCACATTACTCTCTGGTAGATATTTGCCCACATTGCCTAATGTTTCTCCCACAAAGATTTGCGATTTCCCCTGTAAACCATCAACGGTAATTAACTTCATTAAAGTTTAGTATTAAAAAGATAAAGTTAACTAGAATTTCCTGAAATTTTCTTCAGCATTCAATTTTACTGTAACCCTAATCGAAATAAGGTTTCAACCAATTGGTTACTATTCTTTTCCCATGCGGAGTAAGTATCGATTCGGGATGAAACTGCACCGTACAGATATCCAATTTTCTGTGGCTTAGGGCCATAATATTACCTTCTGAATCGGTGGCATCAACTCGCAGGCAAGTAGGAAAATTTTTAGATGAAACAACCCAGGAATGATATCGACCAACATCAATTGTGTCAGGAATTCCATCGAAGATGTAGTGCTTGGGCTGATTGATATTAATGGATCTTGCTACTCCATGGTATACTGTTTTGAGATTTTCCAGCTCACCACCAAAAGCCATAGCAATGGCTTGCTGACCAAGGCATACGCCAAAAAACCTCTTGGTTTCTTTATACTTTTCAATGATTGGAATAAGCAACCCCGATTCGTTTGGAAGTCCTGGTCCAGGAGATAAAATAATTCCATCGTACTGCTCAACCCGGGAAAGCTTTATGTCATCGTTGCGGATAACTTCTACCTGTACACCTTCAAACTCCTCAACGTAATGAAAGAGATTGTATGTAAATGAGTCGTAGTTGTCGAGTAAAAGTATTTTGGGCATTGAAGATAAAAAAGGGGTTAGCTTTATAAAACGCTATGCGTTTTTAATTATTTGTATTGATTCGGTTGGGTTCTGTGAATTAAAAACAGCATTACCCGCAACCAAAACATTTGCACCAGCACTGTAAAGTTCCCCTGCATTATGGGTTCCAACACCTCCATCCACCTCGATTATGGTATTACAACCCTTTTTATCAATCATTTGGCGTAAACGGCTAATCCTTGAGATGCTGTTTTGAATAAACTTTTGTCCACCAAACCCAGGGTTTACACTCATTATAAGCACTAAATCTGCTTCGGGTAGGATATCTTCTAAAAATTCAACAGGTGTATGTGGATTTAATGAAACGCCAGCCTTCATGCCTAGTTTTCTTATTTGTGAGAGCGTTCTTTGCAAATGAGTACAAGCCTCCCAGTGAACGGTAAGAATATTTGCTCCAGCATCTTTGAATCGCTCCAAGTATCGATCGGGATCAATGATCATAAGATGAACATCCAATGGTTTTTTTGCCAACTTGGCAATATGCTCAACCACAGGAAATCCAAAAGAAAGATTAGGGACAAAAACACCATCCATAATATCGAGATGAAACCAATCGGCCTCACTTTGGTTTACCATTTCAATATCGCGACCCAGATTGTTGAAATCAGCCGAGAGCAGTGAAGGAGCAACATATCTAATCATATTGAATACTTTTTTGGTAAAGGTAAAAATTACCTGTTGAATTACAAGATTCAACTTGTAACAACATAATGGTTATAAATATAAGGCTAGCCCGCTTCTACAACTCGTTTTAAAACACCTACTGCCTTTTCAATGGCAGCCTCTATGCCACTGGAATTTTTGCCTCCGGCAGTGGCAAAATAGGGTTGTCCCCCTCCTCCTCCATTTATTTCTTTAGCAGCTTCGCGAATTATCTCAGAAGCGTTTAATTTATACTTATCAACAAGGTTATTCGAAATCATAACCGTAAGAAATGGCTTCCCTGCTATTTCGGCACCCACAACAAAAAACATAGGATCAACCTCATTCCTTAATTGATAAGCCAAATCTTTTATAAAATCGGCATTATTTAGGTTTACTCTTCCAGAAATAATAGCAATTTCATTGATTTTATTAACATTAGAAAGAAGGTCTTGTTTGACTTGCTTAACTTTTTCAAGCATTAACTCACTTACCTGCTTACTCAGTGTTTGATTTTCTGCAATAAGTTTCTCTATTGCTATTTTTAAATCCTGTGGATTGCCCATCAATTCTTTCAAAGCTTTCATCCTTTCGGTCTGTTCATGGAAGTACTCTTCAACTTTTTTCGCTGTGATGGCTTCAATCCTCCTAATACCTGCTGATATGGCTCCTTCTGAAATTATTTTGAACAGACCAATATTTCCAGTGTTAGTAACGTGGGTTCCTCCGCAAAGTTCTATTGAATCGCCAAATCTGATTACCCTAACCGAATCGCCATACTTTTCTCCAAAAAGAGAAATGGCACCCATCCCTTTTGCCTCATTCATTGGAATATCCCTGTGCTCATCAATAGGGTAGTTAAGCCTAATTGCAGCATTTACCTTCTTTTCGACTTGAATAATCTCATCATCTGTCATTTTCTGAAAATGAGAAAAGTCAAACCTCAAATAATCTGGATGTACCAGCGATCCTTTTTGTTCAACATGAGTTCCCAATACCTCTCGAAGAGCGTTATGTAACAAATGCGTTGCAGTATGGTTATTGGCAGTATTAATGCGCTTTTCGATGTCAACCTTTGCCGTAAAATTTTCTGAAGGATTTGCTGGCATTTTCTCTGACACATGAATAATCAGGTTATTCTCCTTTAGTGTGTTAGCTATTCTAATGCGCTCCTGCGCATTGTATATTTCACCAGAATCTCCTACCTGACCGCCTGATTCGGCGTAGAAAGGAGTACGATCAAACACCAGATGGAACTGTTCCTTTCCCTTCGCTTTTACCGAACGATATCTGGCAATCCTAATAGCTGTTTCCAATTCGTCATATCCAACAAACTCCGATACATTGGCATTGAATAGTTCAGTCCAATCATGAGTTTCAACAGCTGCGGCACTTCTGGAACGTTCCTTCTGAGCAGCCATTTCAATCTCAAACTCATCTCGGTTTACATTAAGGTTCTTCTCTCTCAAAATTAACTCTGTTAGATCAAGAGGAAATCCATAGGTATCGTAAAGGATAAAGGCATCTTTTCCAGATATTAAACTGATCTTTGATTTTTCTGCCTGCTCAATAATTCCATCCAGTAATCGAATCCCTGTTTCGAGAGTACGTAGAAATGCTGCTTCTTCTTCATGAATTACCCTAATAATTAATTCTTTTTGCGCCAATAGCTCTGGGAAGAAGTTGCCCATCTGTTCAGCAAGACCCGGAACAAGCTTATTGATAAAAGGGGTATTAAAATCTAGGAAAGTGTAGCCGTAACGAACGGCTCTTCTCAATATTCTTCGAATTACATAACCTGCTTTCACATTAGAGGGCATTTGCCCATCGGCAATAGAAAAGGAAATGGCTCTTAGGTGATCGGCAATTACCCTCATGGCTACATCTGCTTTTGGATTGCTACCATAGGCAATATCACACAATTGACTAATTTGCTTTATTATTGGCTGAAAAACATCAGTATCATAATTACTCTTCTTACCCTGCATTACCATGCATAGGCGTTCAAAACCCATACCCGTATCAACATGTTTTGAGGGCAATGGGAGTAAAGATCCATCCGCTTTCCGGTTGAACTGAATAAAAACCAGATTCCATATTTCAATTACCTGAGGGTGTCCAGCATTAACCAATTTAAAGCCGGGTAACTTGGCCTTTTCTTCATCATCACGTATATCGATATGAATTTCAGAGCAAGGGCCACAGGGTCCTGTATCGCCCATCTCCCAAAAGTTATCCTTTCGGTTACCCTTTAGAATCCTTGATTCTGGAAGTAGTTTGCTCCAATATTCATAGGCTTCAGCATCCATTTCAAGGCCTTCCTCCTTACTGCCTTCGAAAATGGTTGCGTACAGGTTAGCGCTATCAATTTTCAAGACTTCAACCAAAAACTCCCATGCCCACTCAATGGCCTCCTTTTTAAAATAATCGCCAAACGACCAGTTGCCAAGCATCTCGAACATTGTGTGATGGTAAGTATCGTGCCCTACTTCTTCCAAATCGTTATGTTTACCTGAAACCCTAAGACACTTTTGAGTATTTGCAATTCTTTTATTTTTTATGGGAGTATTACCTAAGAAAATGTCTTTGAATTGGTTCATTCCTGCGTTGGTAAACATTAATGTTGGATCATTTTTAATGACCATGGGTGCTGAAGGAACAAGTTGATGCAATCTATTCGAAAAAAAATCAAAAAAAGCCTGTCTGATCTCTGAAGATGTCATAAAGTATTGTTTTTTAATAAAATTGCAAAATCTATTTAATGATTTAGTCCTAATTTTTTTCCAAAAACTTTGCAAAAATAAATATTTACGTTAGATTTGCTGCCGTTAGTCAATTTAGAACGTTTTTAAACAATCGGTTTTTCTACTAGTATTATGGTTAAAAAGAAGTTCAAGTTCAACCCACATACTCTTACATTTGAACAAGTAGAAAGTCCTTTTCTCAAAAAGTTAGCAAATTTAGCTATTCGTTTTGGTTTAAGCCTTATTATAGCAGCAATAGTTTTCTTTCTTTACTCTTATTTTCTTGATACTCCAAAGGAAAAAATTCTCAAACGCGAAAATGCTAATCTTGCCTTACAATTTGAATTGCTCGAGAAAAAAATTGCTGAATCAATTGATATTCTGAATGAAATTCAACAGCGCGATAACCAGATCTACCGTTCAATATTTGAGGCAGATACAATCCCGTCCACTCTACGAACTGGTGGTTTTGGGGGTACTAACCATTACGAAAAGTTCGAAGGGTTCAGAACTTCTGAAATATTGATAAACACGGCTACCCTTCTTGACCAGCTAACCTGGCGAACTTACATGCAATCGAAATCCTTCGATGAGGTAATTGATCTTGCTAAAAATAAGGAACAAATGATACTAAGCGTTCCTGCCATTCAACCTGTTTCTGTTAAGGATTTGGCCAGAATATCTGATTATTTTGGTTTTCGCCGAGATCCATTTACTAAGGAAAAAAAAGTTCACCACGGGATCGATTTTGTTGGACCAAAGGGTACTCCCATTTATGCCACAGGAAATGGCAAGGTAGTTAGTGCAGAATTCTCATTTTTTGGCTATGGGAATGTAGTGGTTATCGATCATGGTTTTGGTTATCGCACTCGATATGCACACCTGCAGAAGATTGATGTAAAAGTTGGAGATCAGGTTGCTCGAGGTCAAGTTATTGGAAAACTTGGCAGTTCAGGACGTAGTACTGGTCCTCATCTTCACTATGAGGTACTTCTTCGTAACAAACCTGTCGATCCTATGAACTACTTCAACGATATGAGTCCTGAGATCTTCGATTCGATGGTAAAAAACAGCTCTCAACTAGCAATGGATTAGTAATCTTCTAATTAATATTCCAATAATAAGAAAGAGATGTAAATAACAACATCCCTTCGAAGTTCCCCTGATTTATTGTTCAATTCTCCTAACAAATGCATCCATGTAGCCAAGCTCTTTTATTCTTGGTAGATCTTGTTTGGCCTGTTCAAGCGATGAATATGAACCATAGAAATAGCGATACAAACCATCTTCGTCATGCGATACAATTACATCAGATAAATTGGCAAAAAAACCAACTTCAACAGGATTCCTAAGCGCCATTATTTGAATTGCAAACCTGCTAGAGGTTGCTTCGGAGAATATTGCTTTTCTGACAAATGCATCCTTATATCCAAGTGCAACAAGCTGCTGTTGAATAATTTTAGCTTCCTCTCTTGTTTTAGTTGATCCTACTGTATAGCGATGAAAACCATCAGATCCTTTTACAACAGAAAC
>CAYNHM010000023.1:0-66416 GCA_964397135.1 uncultured Rikenellaceae bacterium | reverse complement strand
AAACATTAAGAAAGTTCATTTTAAATTTGGTTTTTAACACAGTTCATTGCGAGGGGTGTACGAGAAGCCTTCGATTAACAACTCTTCACCTAAATCAATTGTAATGCTATGCGGATGTGGTTTGGGATTATCAAACCAGGGGGTATGCCACATGGTATTGTAATCCCCATCTATTGCAAAATCAGCAGGAAATGCGTTGAACCCTTCGCTGGCTTCAACAACTTTCCATTTTGTTGGTGCGATGTCAAAGGTTTCGGTAATAACGTTGCTTCCTAGCTCAAAGTTGTCGATAAATGCACGTGCCTTAACCATGCCACCTTGTGGCAATGGGAAAGGAGTGGTATAGAGTGTAGAATCTTCCATAGGTTCGCTGCCATCCAGAGTGAAAGTGACTATTGGATACTTCGCTTCCGAACTTATGGTTATATCTCCTTCTTTATTCCTTGTAATTATGGGATCAGAGAGTATCTCAGCAGATAGATAGATACCAATGTTCGAAATCAGCGCATTGTATCGTGCTTCGGTAATGGTTACTCTAATCCTGTCCGTAGTTACGGGGGCAAAACGCAGCAAACGTTTATAGCCGATTGTGGTTCCTGTGGCAATTTCTTTCCACGAACTGTTTTCCATAATCTCAACGCTAAAACCTTCCACCCTTTGTCCTTTGGCAATATGCTCCTGAAGTTCTATGATATCGAACGTTTTTTTTCCTTTGAGTTGAAAAACAGCACTTGATGGGAATTTTTTGGTTTTCCAGTATGTATCATTGTTGATGTCTATGGCAGCTTTAGCCCTCTTTGCATCTGTTTGGGCACCAAATATATGGTTTTTGCTGAATGTTTTGTCTAGCCACATCCTGAACTCATTCAACCGTGCTACATCTGCTTCGTAAATTAGTCCGCGTTTATCAGGCGGAACATTGAGCAAAAGAACTGCGTTCATGCCAACGGAATTGAAGTAGATATCAACCAAATGGGCAAGGGACTTAACCCTGCTATCGTCTTTTTGATGATAAAACCAGCCGGGTCGGATGGAAACATCCACTTCAGCGGGATACCAGAAAAGCGCATTGGCTTTTTCTACTAGCGCACGACTTCCCATATCAGCCGACATTTCATTTAAACCAAGGGTTTGGTTTATCTCCTGCATTTCTTTTCGTCCGCCAGGAGCTAATACGGTAACGCTCCACTCGGTTGGTCTGCCATAACCTGTTTCGGTCCCTACCCAGCGCACATCCTCACCCATTATGGCTGCAACAGCATTGGGCTGCAACATGTGGATTACTTCGTAATACGATGCCCAGTCATATTCCTGCTTTTTCCCATTGGGACCTTCACCACAGGCACCATCGAACCACACCTCGTCAACTGTGCCATACCAGCTTAACAGTTCGGTGAGCTGCTGCCTGAAGAATTCGTTGTACCTAGGTGAATCGCCATAGGATTGAGCGTTTCTATCCCAAGGCGATAGGTAAACGCCAAACTTAAGTCCAAGCGAATCGCAGGCATTTTTAACCTCTCGCACTAAATCGCCGTTGCCTTCGCGCCAGAACGAAGCAGCCACTGAGTGGCTGGTGGTTTTGGTTGGCCATAAACAAAAGCCATCATGGTGTTTAGCAGTGAGAATAACCATTTTAAAACCACCATTTTTTAGGGTTTTAACCCATTGCATGGCATCTAGTTCAGTTGGGTTAAATAGGATAGGAGATTCGGTACCATCGCCCCATTCACGTTCGGTGAAAGTGTTAATGCCAAAGTGGATAAAAGCAGTTAATTCTAGTTTTTGCCATTCCAGCTGCTGTGCAGTTGGAACCACATGTGCAGCCATTCGAATTTTTTGATCCAAAGATGAATTTAGATCAAAAAAGATAAATTTCTCAGAATAATTAATCTTGCCGCATGAATATAAAATGCAAACCAAAGAGAAAGATAAAATATAATAACAGTATTTCATTAATATTCAATTTGTTGTACTGATGTGGGTCCAACAAATAATTCTTCATTAAGTTGATCAAGAATAGGATGATTAATTGCCTGGATATTTTGTTGCCAAGTTTTTAGCATTTCGAAAACAAATACTTCATTTTTACCCTTTCTTAACCAGGGTGCTGGAATATAAAGAGTTTGTTGAGGTCCTATTTGCCAATATCTACCAATATGATGCCCATTAACCCACACACTACCTTTCCCAAATTCTTGCATGTCAAGGTAGGTATCTGCCACTTCATCCAAATGGAACTCACCTTTGCGAAGTAGTGGCCATTGAGCGGATTGCTCAATTTGCTGATCCTGAGTAAATTTGAAATTACTAAGATCATCAAAAGGATAACCATACATTTCCCAGTTTACCAATTCCTGATTGTTAAAGAAGACTGCCTCGGTAATACCCTTTCGATTATCGGTAAGGAAGGTGCCAAAATTAATACGCCCAAGGTTTTCAATAAACAGTGATAACCTAGCATTTTCGGCAGGAACTGAAAGGTAAATTGAGTCGAGTTCAATACGTCGATCAACCACCCCAACACGAATACCATTAAGCAAAACAATACCATAATCGCGCAACTCTTTAATCTTTAGCCATCCTTGCCCTGCGGGCAAATTGGTTTCGTACATAACGTAACCATAACCTTGGTTGATATCCTCAAAGCTTAAGGGACGTTCTGATTTTATGGGTTCGGGTTTATGATCTTCAATATGTGATACTTGATCTAACTTAAACGGGGCAATAACCATGGATTTTTTTGGCTTTGTAACATCTGGGATGTGGTAGCCTTCTGGAGCATATTTCTTCACAAGTTGGCGATAGGCAAAGAATTTGGGGGTTGGGTTACCTGCTTCATTGATGGGGGCATCATAATCATAACTCTGCGTTTGCGATTGATATGGCATGTAAGTATCGTAATTGGCTCCATTCATAAACCCAAAATTTGAGCCACCATGAGCCATATACATATTTAGCGAAATACCGTAGTAAAAAATAGAATCGAGGTACTCAGTAAACTTTTCTTCAGGAGATGTGTGATGCTTTTTCCCCCATACATCGAACCAGGCTGGATACCACTCCGAAATGAAGTATGGTCCACTTCCATTAATTCGTTTTTGAGTTTCCATAACATCTTTAGGTTTAATCCCTCCGTTAATAGCAGCATATATTCCGGGTAGATGTCCTGCATCTATTGTGTATGGAGGATCGCAGGTAAACAAATCGCAAGTAAACCCGGCTTCGCGGAAAATATCACGGTTTATGGCAAGGTATTCCTTATCGCTACCATAGAAGCCGTATTCGTTCTCTATCTGAACCATGATGATAGGACCACCCTGATCAATTTGAAGAGGTGCTAAATGTTTACCTAACTCTAAAACATAGTTGCGATAAGCATTGATAAAACGAGGGTCTTTACTTCGAACCATAAGTCCCTCTTCTTTCAGGAGCCACCAGGGATAACCTCCGAACTCCCATTCGGCACATACATAAGGGCTGGGTCTGAGCATAACCCACAAACCCTCATTTTGGGCAAGACGAATGAATTCAGCAATATCTGCGTTGCCTTTAAAATTGTATTTACCGGGATATGGCTCATGAACATTCCAAAACATGTAGATGCTTATGGCGTTCATACCCATTGCACGGATCATTTGCAATCTATCATGCCAGTATTCGCGTGGAATGCGCGAAGGATGGATTTCGCCGGAGAAAAACATTATTGGTTGTTCATCTAGCAGAAAATGTCCGTTAGCAATACGAAATGTATGCTTGGGCTGTTCTACACAGCTTGTCCCTACAAATGCTATGAGCATTAATAGTAAGATGGTTTTGAGTAAATTGTTTATCATGTCAACTATATTTTGTTAATAAAAAAATTACTGATGAACCACAACTTCATCCACAAAAACCCAAGAGTCTCCACCTGCCGATGGATGCCAGTCGAATAGAGAAAGCGTTCCCTTCACATCGAACTTTACGTAGCGGAACGTATTATCCCGGGCTAGGAAACGATAAAGGCGATTGATACTCTCGGTTTTCTGATCACCTATGACAACCTGCTTTTCAAGAAGGTTGTAGTTAATGCCATCATCAGAAATGTAACAGGCAACCGACTTTGGGTGAAGTATCCAACTCTTGGGATCCCAAAGTGTGCTTATTTCAATGGCAGATGCGCTTATTTTTTTCTCTAAATCAAGCACTAATTCAAAATCCTTTGCCTCCCAGCCAATCCAGTGTACATTATAGTCGTTGGCACCCCGAACCCCGTTGGTAAGGTATGCCAGATTTCCCTGGCTGTACTTCTGGGCTGGTTGAGGATCAGCGGTTACCTTCTTGCGGAACGCAAGGTTGCCCTTCACCTGAACATCAATAAACCTTTTAGTGGAAAGGTAGTACTTTTCGGGTGTTAGCCCTGATTCATTTACCGTTTTTACAGCGCATTCGATACTAGTTTGGTAGAACTCTTCGAGCATATCCACCATCTCCTGCTTTGGCTTAAAATCACCATCAACCTCTTTATACCATCCTCTGGGCCCGAACATGTCGTTCTTGCCGATTTCCATTATAGCATATTGCAACGACATTTTGGCTTGCCTAACGTGAAGGTTGTAAGGCGATTGATTTTTCACTGCCTTCTCTGCTTTTTGAAAAAAATTTAGGTATTTATCCACATTCTCAGCCGAAAGCAGTCCAAACTGGTGGTTGGTAGGTGGTTCGTAGATATCGAGCCGATTACCCAAGCGGACAATCTCAATCTCCATGGCATCGATATATGCTCTGATCCATTTGGCCGCAGGGCCGTAATACCCGTTGGTAAACTCCTCAATTATGGTTTTAATATCTGCTTCAGGATTCCAAAGTAATTTGGCAATTAGATACGATTTCAACTCCGAGAACTCGTGTCCTGAGCTGGTATTCGACTGCTGGAAATGCTCATTAACCTTATGCTTAACGAAGAGCCGTATGTTTGGCTGAAGAATATGCAGGTTTGGGAATGGGCTAACATGATGGTTAAAGTTCACGGTGTAATCCCAAAGGTAGATATGGTTGCTGATCTTGCCCCAATCCTCAAGGTCCTTTAGGAATGAAACGCTGGAGGGATCTGTTGTAATAGCCTCGCTACGGTTAAGCTCAATGGTGCAAAGCATGATCTGCACATTCTCCCTTGGCTTTGTTTGCCTTGGAGCCTGACGGCT
The DNA here is from genome assembly GCA_964397135.1 of uncultured Rikenellaceae bacterium. Lineage (GTDB taxonomy): Bacteria > Bacteroidota > Bacteroidia > Bacteroidales > Tenuifilaceae > MWFE01. The sequence goes on along the minus strand of CAYNHM010000023.1, from coordinate 61,236 downwards.
ATACTGGTAGGCCAGAGTAGAGATGATTTTATCGGGAAACTCGTCGGCAATGCGATTAACAAAGCGAATGATTGGACCGGCAGGGATACCCTCTTCCTCAATAATCTTTGTGCACTTTTCGCATTGGCAGTAAGAGAAGTTATCATCCTGACTTACCGACCATACTTTCTTATCGGGTTGTAGCTCCATTTCTTCACGAAGTTTCTCTATAACTATTCTAAAAACATCCTCATTAGTCAGGCATAGTTGGTCAATAATCCGTTTGCCATTCATATAGGCATAGTACTCGGGGTGCTTATGATAATATTCAGCCCAAGGTAAAAGTCTTTGAAATGTATGAACATAGTACCCTTTTGCAAACATATCGTCAATGATGTGAAGACGATGAAAATCTTTATAATCCTGATGTTTCGAGAAATCGCCGTTGATATTTCTGTATGTGTTTGGCGATGAACCGGCGATGTTTATTGATGGGAGTATGATATTCTTTGTTTCGGGGATTTTTACATGATCGGGGCTATAATATTTAACCCCAAAAAAACTCTCCAGAATTTCGCTTACTCCATAAATACAACCTCGTCCTTTACCTCCATTTATATACAGTTTATTTTCTAATGTGTTTATTTCAAACCCATCATCCAGTAATTTTTCCTGATTTGTAGATATTATGATGATATGCTCTGATTCGGGAGGATTTGTTTGAATAATGGGTAACTCCACTCCTGAAATTTCTTTAAGGTGGTATTGAAGGAATTCTGCAGCCCGTTTTTCGTAGCTATTTGCATTTTCAGGAATTACGATGGTGTAATCGCTTTTTCCATCAATAACAAGCCTTATTTTATTCGTTGATTTTAACGTACAACCGAGCAATGCTAAAGGTAGAATGATTGAAAGTATAATGTTTTTCATGGTGATGAAATGTTTTGACTTTTATTCAACAACTATCTCATCCACAAAAAGCCAGGCTGGTTCCCCTTCGCCAGAATGCCCTGGAGGGCATACCCCAAGGTTTCGCAGATGTACCTTTACGTAGCGTATACTATCCTTTTTTTGCTCAATAGCAAAGGTTTGTATTAGTTTTCCGCCTTCGTAGGGAGATATCTGATTTGAAACTTTACCCAAAATTTCGAATAGTTCGCCATCGGTTGAGGAGAAAAAAATAGCCTCCTGGGGGTAAAATATCCACGAAGCATAGTTTTGCATTGCATTCACTTTTATGCTGCTTATGCTTTTGGCTGTGCCAAGGTCTATGGTCGCCACCAGATCATCGCCAAGAAACCCTTTCCAGTTTCCATCGTGAAAGTTTGTAGTACCCTTAACACCGTTTACAAGGCTGTATTTCCCATGACCGTCATAACGGGGACTGTTGGGGTACTCAAGGGTAATCTTGGAGGCAAAAGCTTTGTGAATAATAAATTCTCGCGACAAAACCTGTCCGCTCGATTGACCATTCTGGAAAGCAGCCGCGGAAATGGTTGTGCTTCCAAAAATTTCAATGGGTTTTTTGTAGATTGGAGAGGTTGATTTCGGCTCTGTACCATCGAGAGTATATCGTATTTCTGGCTCGAATACCTCTGAGCTTAGCTCAATGAGCAAGCTACGGTTCTTAATATTCAAACTTGGATTTATGGATACCTGAAAAGCGCTTTTCGAGTATTTAATCCCTAGATGTTTGTAACGATTATACTGTGCTTCCATTCTTCTGGAGAAACTACCCCAGTTGCGATGTTGTGCAGGCGACCAAAGCACTTCGGAAAGTGCTGCCAAGCGTGGAAATGCCATATATTCAACGTGCTTTGGGGTGATTAAGAATTCTGCCCATAGATTAGCCTGAGCCCCTAATATCAACTTGCCTTGTTCGTTAGTAAGCACAGATGGAATAGGTTCGTAAAAATATACCTTTTTAAGGGTTGTAGGACCACCTCCAGCAAGCGGCTCAATTGAAGGATCACCCTGATAATGATTAAAATAACAGTGGCTGCCGGGTGTCATTATTACAGTGTTGCCCTGTCGAGTTGCTTCTATACCTCCATCTTCGCCACGCCACGACATAACCGTAGCGTTTTGAGCAAGACCTCCTTCTAAAATTTCATCCCAACCTACAAGGTTACGTCCATGTTCGTTCAGGAACTTTTCGATACGTTTGATAAAGTAACTTTGCAGCTCATTTTCATCCTTAAGCCCTTCTTCCTTAATTCTTTTCTTACATTTTGGGCATTTTTTCCATTCTGTTTTATCTGCTTCATCACCTCCAATATGTATATATTTTGATGGGAAAAGATCCATAACCTCGATTAAAACATTTTCCAAAAACTTGAATGTTGCATCATTCCCAGCGCAATAGATGTGTGTTATTGGCCATACTCCTCCAGGAGGCACCCCCAGATCTTTACCAGTACACGAAAATTCTGGGTATGCTGCAAGAGCCGACATTACATGGGCTGGCATCTCAATTTCGGGCATAACGGTAATATTTCGCTCAGCAGCATAGGCTAACACTGACTTTACTTCTTCCTGTGTATAGAATCCTCCATAAGTTGCGGGTCCACTTTTAGCCTCAGTATATGATCGACTGTCCCAGTGTTTATCTCCCATATCTACTCGCCAAGCACCCACTTCGGTTAGCTTAGGGTACTTCTTGATTTCCAACCGCCATCCCTGATCGTCCACTAAATGCCAGTGAAAAACATTGAGCTTATGCATTGCCATATAGTCGATTACCTTATATATAAACTCAATGGGCATAAAATGCCTCGATACATCGAGATGCATTCCACGATAGCCAAATCGGGGGTAGTCTACAATGTTTAAACATGGAATGGTACCATTTGAATTAGTACTTAACAGCTGGTAAATGGTTTGTATGCCATAGAGAATTCCTGCAACTGTGTTAGCTGATAGAGAAATTTGATATGGTTTTATGTTTAAAAAATACCCTTCCTCACCAATAGTATTGTCAAAATCCTTGTTGATTTCGAATAATATGGTGTTGGAAGCATCGCTTTTCTCAATATTCAAAGGAAATCCAAGGTATTGCTCCCAAAGGGTTGAAGCATAAATGGCCAAGAATTCAAGATTTTTATCCTGAAAATCAATTGAAGAGCTTGGCACAACCTTAAAATTTCCTTTTGCAATTTTTATTTGTACGGGTTGTGGAATTATGCTAATACGATCATAATCAGGCTTATTGTTGCATCCTGAAACGGTAGCAATCAAAGCAACCAAGAATACTACTTGTTTTACTTTACTCATAATTTTCAATTTTAAAAGTCCAAGCATAGTGGCTAGGCATTTCGTTATACTTAATTTGTTTTAGGTTTATGATCAATTTGCCCTCATGCTTCCACTCCAAGTTTCCCTCACGTCCCAACATGCTGATTTTCGTACCTTCTTTAGGCTGTGGAATGGGTAATTCTAGCTCATCGCCTGGCCATTCAAAGGAAATTACATATAGGTTTCCATTGTTATGGGTGTAGGCAATGTGTTGACGCATAGATTTGTACATTGCATTAAGGCCATCTCCTTGTTCTAGCTTATCACTTGTGAACAAGTTAGCCATAGGAATTACTTCCTTTGGTGTCGATATACTTTCCCAGAAAAGCGATATTCTGGCGTTTTGAAAATCTTCGCGATACTCTATTTTTATGGGATATTTTTTCCCTTTCACTAAATTTACCCTGTTAAGTTTTTGTAATCCTGTATCTTCCCTCATCGCCTCTGAGTTGGTGCTCTCGTAATCTTGTTCCCAAAGATCAAGTAAAAGATTTCCGTCAATGTAAATGCGTATCCCATCATCGGCAATAGCCGAAAATTCGTAAGTTTCGGTTTGATTTGGTTGGATATATCCAGTCCAAATGGCGGTAAAATTATCTTCAGAAATAGGAGGTCCTGGTGAATTTCGCACCCAGTTAAAGTCGATCATTGGGTCAATTCTTTTTAGAGTAACCTCTTTTTCTTCACCGCTTCGTTTCCATTGGGTTGAACCGTAAATAGCATCAACGTTTATATTAATCCACTTTCCCAGATCCTCAATTCTCTCTTGCTGCAGCAATGGTATTTTTCCATCGGCCGATGGACCCACGTTAATAATAAGTCCTCCTCCGTATGCTACTGTTCGGGCAAAGAGATGGATCAGCTCGCGAGATGTCATGTAGGCACTTAGCTTCTCGTTCCGGTTAAGCCCGAACGATCGACCCAACCCACGTACCTCAGCCCAGGGTCGATCGGCATGCAAACCTCCCGAACTGTATTCGGGCGTTCTAAAGCCTATATCGCTCCCATGTCCCCAGCGATCGTTCACAATGGCATCATTGCCAACCAGATTGTAATACCATGCGATTAGCTGACGGGCGTTCCATGTCTCAGAATGGTTAAACCATTCTCCGTCGGTGAAGAGAACGTGGGGCCTGTATGTGCCAACCAACTCCTTAAACTGTGGAATCATGTGCTCCTGAACATATCTGCCAATTGAATCGTGTGGATCTATATACCAACGATGTAATGGGTTATTCCACTCTGGTAGAGAGTAGTAAAGGCCAAATTTAATATCCTTGTTAGCTACTGCATCGGCAAGTTCACCAACGATGTCCCTTTTTGGACCAACATCTACGCTGTTCCAATTTTTGGCATACTGGCTTGGCCAAAGACAGAACCCATCGTGATGTTTTGATACCAGAATGATGTACTTGGCACCTGCTTTTTTAAATATTTCAGCCCATTCATTGGCATCAAATAGCTCCGCTTTCCAAAGCGGTGCAAAGTCGTTGTAGGTGAAATCATCGCCCCAGTTTTTTTTCATAAAGTCAATGCGATTCTGTGCACCAGATTGCAATCCTCTCAGGTACCATTCGGCATACGATTCAGCTCCTCCGTAGGAGGGAACTGAGTAAATGCCCCAGTGGATGAAAATTCCCAGCTTGGCATCCTTGAACCACTGAGGGTAAGGGCGATTACGAAGTGTTTCCCACGAATCATCCATTACGCTATTGCCCTGCTGCGCTATAGTTTGTTTCACCAGGGATAGCGTAATTAGAATGGCAAATAGCATTACCTTAAAGCCAGCCCAAAAAAAATTAATTTTCATTTTGAGAGTTTTTTAGCACAATGGTTCGACTAGACTTTCCAGATCTGTCAAAAGCCTTTATTTTAATACAATTCCCTTTTATTTCAAGAGGTTTTTCATAAAGCGATGAGCTCAATGTCGGTTCATTCCCATCAACGGTATATCTGATTTGTAGGCCCGGAAATTCCAGATTTGCATGTAGTAGTCCATCTGAAATAGATGCGCCGGGAGGAGGAACCCGATAGTTGTAACCCCCAAAAAGATATGATAAACGGGGAAGTTCCCTTTGTGCCAATGTGTTAGCAAAGATATTCCAGTCGTCATCCACCTGCATAGCACGATCAGTGGCATCGGTTGTGCTTTCCCAACGACGTTTAGGGGCCCATGTACTTTCAGAAAAACCTATTAGTTTAGGAAGGAGTTGGTATTCAAGCATTTCTTGTCCACGAATGGCTTCGCCCCACAGTTGGGCCTGAAGCCCAAGAATATTTCTCTTGGCATCGGGTTTAAGACGTTCCATGTCTTTATACTCAATATCAATGTTTATAGGTCTTCCCATATTATCAATCAGGGTTGATTTAAACAATTCGAACGGATTGTAATGCCAAGCATTACGGGTATTAACAAAACCGCCCCAGTATAAGCCAGGCTCTTTAGGATGGTTGCTGTAAGCCAAATCAAAGTAAAAATTTGAAACATGACACATTACCACAGGGTATCCCATATTTGCCAGACGATAAGCAAGATCCTGTTTACCCCATAAGCTATTCCAAGCATAGGGTATTACCCTGCCATCGGCAAATTTAGGGTTTGGGACATTACTGTTATGGGTATGTAACGCAATCTCTTCCCAGCCTGCCATTTTAATACCCTTGTTGTTTAAAATTTCAAGGGCTCTCTCGGTGAAGTAAACATGCATGTTTTCATGATGTTTAATTTCCGGGTAATCCGTCATCAATGCATCAACCATGGGCGATTGTGTCCATGCACCATTTGGAACCTCATCGCCCCCAATATGGATTATGTCCAGAGGAGTTTGTGCTTCAGAATACATGTCAACCATGGCATCTACAACCGCTTCGAGGAAATTGTAAACTGATTCTCTAGCTACATTAACTATGTTGTCGTTGTAGTGTTGTGCAGATAGATAAACCGACTTATCCTCGGGGTCAATCAACCTGAATTCATTGGCAGCATCAGCATCACCTTTTTGCATGTAATGCAAATATCTTGCTTCCATTGCCTTAATAGCAGCACGAGCATGACCAGGTAGGTTTATTTCTGGTATTACCTTGATATGCATTTTTTTGGCATATTGGAGGATTTCAATATACTCTTCACGGGTAAAATAACCGCTTCCCTGTTTATTTTTTGTATAGGGGGTTGGTCCCGAGCCATAGGAGGGATGGAGCGATGGAGAATCCTTGGTTGTATGCCCTCTTTGGCCACCCACTTTTGTTAGTTCTGGCAAATTTGGTATTTCGATACGCCAGCCCTCATCATCGGTTAGGTGAATATGCAGCGTGTTGATTTTATAGAATGCTAGAATATCCAGAACCTTAATAATGGTTTCCTTTGGATGAAAGTTTCGAGCAACATCAACGTGGACTCCCCTGTAGGCAAATCGGGGCGAATCATCAATGGCGATCAAAGGCAGTTCTATCGATTCTCCTTTTTCAATAATGCTTTGAATGGGTAAAAGGGCAATCAGACTTTGAATCCCGTAAAATATACCGGTTTTATCGCCTTCGATGTGGATTGTTTTATCTTCTTTAATCCTGAGCCGATAGGCTTCGTGCGATACTTCTACGGCATTATCTTTCGAAAGCTGCACAGAGTTTACCATTATGGCACTGCCTTTTCTAATTTGAATATTCCAACCCAAGAGATTGTTGAGTTGTTTTTTAAGCACAGTGGCTTCAGAAAGTATTTCATCATCATCGTAAAAAATGATTAGTTCTTTGGAAAAAACGACCTTGTTGTTCTCAACTTTAATATATTTTGGTGATGGAATAATCTTTAGAATTTCTTTCTCAGGTAGTAAACATAGACCTCTATTCATTTCAAAAGCTTTCTGTGGAGTGGGTTGAGATAAAAAATCATTTTTATGCCGACTTATTTGTTCTGGGCGTTCAAATGGCTTTATGGTATAATCTTCAACCTCGGTGATAGTTTTATTCCCTTTTTCATCAGTGTTAACAAAGTATAGTCCTATCGGGGTGTCCGATTCTTTGATAAGCCAATGACTGGTTTCGTAGAAAATGGTAATATGCTCACCGGATCTTAGCAAAAAGTCCTTTTTGGGTTTAATCCTATACCAATCACCATTGATATGTTCAACATGTACTTGGCTAATGCTGTCGTAATTGCTGTTTATGATATTTCGTGGTGATTGGTTAAAGTAGAGTTCCCAGTTATTTCCATCCAGTAAGCGTTGGCTGTTATTGTAAAGAGTGAACGCTGCTTTAGATGCTGGAAGATCCTTATGGGTATTGCTAATAATCTCCCAAGTAATTGCAATACTTGACATATAGGATTTGTTTTCCTCGTTACAAGCAAGCAGCAAAAGAAGAATGAATGGATTTAGTAAAATTTTAAACTTCATGGCTAATTTTTGTTGATAAAGTAATTTTTACAACATTATTTAATATAATAAAAAGTAATTTTTACATTTGTACCTAAATCGATTTACCTTGCAATATAGCAATAAGTTTTGTGATCAATAATTTTTTTAAAAAAAAGTATGAAAAGAGATTATAGAGCCATACTACTAACTATTGTATTTTTATTATCCTTTGAGTCTTTTGGACAAAGGACTGGGAATATAGTGGAAATCTTTGGTCGTGATAAAGTTGAAACTACAGAAGAAGGACTTATTTTACATGAGTTTACTGATGGGTTTGCCTTAAGAAATGCCATTCGCCCAGGAATGCTTAATGGTTCGCAAGATATCCTTTTCTGGCAGATTGCCACCCAGCAATTTCAGAAGCCTGTAGCCAACCAATTTTTAGGGCACTCATACAACAGCTCTGGGGTTAGATCCATGTTACAGTGGGAAACAATAAGGGTTGACACATCGGGCTATTTTACAGGAGATCTTTACAGGGCATATGTCTACACTGAGTTTAACTCACACGAGGAGATGATTGCCCTTTTGGATGCCTCTGGACATACCCGTATTTACATCAATGGTGAGCCACATGAGGGCGATCATTACGATTATAGGCATACCCTAATTCCTTTTAAACTCAAAAAGGGTGAGAATACCTTTATATATACTTATGGAAGATTTGGCAGGGTAACCTCCAAAATAGTGATCCCTAGTAAGGAGCTGATGTTTTCAAACAGAGACCTTACTCTACCATCATTAATAATTGGCGAAACTGATGCAAAATGGGGTGCTGTAAGAGTTATTAATGCCAGCGAAAAATACCAACGAGGATTAAACATTGATTGTATTCTGGAAACTGGAGAAAAGCAAAGTTACTCTACTGATTATTTAATGCCAATGATCGTAGGAAAGATAAAGTTCAGAATACCAGCATTGTCTAAGAAGTATGAAAAGGAAACCATTGCTGCAACGATAGTACTAAGGGATGAAAGTGGTAATGAGGTGGACAGGACTCAGATAAATATTAATGTTAAGGATGCAAGTAAACATCACGAAAGAACTTTTGTGAGTGGAATTGATGGCAGCGTTCAGTATTTTAGCGTTGTTCCATCCACTTCAAATGAACCAAAACAGGCTTTTGTCCTGTCGGTACATGGTGCATCTGTTGAGGCAACTAACCAGGCAAGAGCATATAAGCAAAAGGATTGGGCTCATATTGTGGCACCAACTAATCGGCGTCCATTTGGTTTTAACTGGGAGGAGTGGGGTAGGCTAGATGCTCTAGAGGTGCTGGAAGAAGGGCTTAAACTTTTCGACACAGATCTCCAGAGAACATATCTAACAGGCCATTCTATGGGAGGACATGGAACTTGGTTTTTAGGTGCAACCTATCCCGATAAATGGGCTGCAATAGCTCCTGCTGCTGGGTATCCTGATATCATTGGATATCGTAGAACTGGGACGGATACAGCTATGCTTGCCAAACCCCATTTTCAGATGGTTGAAAGGGGTGCACTTGCTGGCAGAGTGCTAAATATTATGCGAAACTATTTACAGTCAGGAGTTTATGTCCTTCATGGGGGTGCCGATGCGGTTGTCCCTGTTGGTCAAGCCCGAATGATGAGGGAGAATCTGGGAAAATTCCACGATAATTTCACTTACTACGAATACCCTGGTGGTTCCCATTGGTATGGCGATCATTGCATGGATTGGCCTCCGCTTTTCAATTTTCTAAAACAGAATATCATTCCATTGGCTAAGGATGTTAAGAATATCGAGTTTCATACTGCATCCCCAGGAGTTTCAGCCTCAAACTACTGGATCACCATCAACCAGCAGGATAAATCTTACTTAAACAGCATTGCCAATCTTCGATTAGCTAATGATACAATTTTTGCTCAGCTGCAAAACGTTGAGAGCATTACCATTCATCTTTCAATGCTTGACTTGGCAAGTGATCCTGTTATAAATATCGAAGAGCAGAATATATGCCCTAAAACTTCTGATGATATTATTCTGAAGAAGGTAAATGGTAAATGGGAGGTAGTAAACGCACTGAATCTTGCAGAAAAGTATCCTCAGCGCTATGGCGGGTTTAAGCTGGCATTCATTAATAATGTGGTTTTGGTTTACGCAACTAAGGGAACCGATGAGGAGAATGAATGGTACAGAAACAAAGCACGCTACGATGCTGAAGCATTTTTATATAAAGCCAATGGATCATTCGATGTAATTCCCGATGTGGATTTTTCACCAGAGAAGTATATGGACAGAAATGTGATTATCTATGGTAATTCTAACAACAACCAGGCTTGGAATATGCTGCTAAATCATTGTCCTGTTCAGGTTAGCAACAACAGGATTGTTTTTGGCAAAAAAGTAATGGAAGGGGAAGACCTTGGAGCCTATTTTATTTACCCTCGTAACGATAGCCAAATTGCAAGTATTGGCGTTGTTGCCGGAACAGGCTATTCAGGAATGAATGCAACTTTTGCTAATGACTATTTCTCTGGAATCACAGGGTTTCCAGATCTCCTAATTTTTAGCGTAGATTGGATAAAAGAAGGGCTTGACGCTGTTAAAGTATCGGGTTTCTTTGGCAGTGACTGGAGCATTGAAAAGGGAGATTTTATGGTTGATTGATGAGATAGGCATATAGATCAGTAACTTATAATGCATTACCAATGAAAACTAAAGTTTTGTTTATTGTCGTATTATCAATGTGTTCAATGTTAACATTTGGACAGGCCAAACTATTAGAGAATTATCCTAAGCATTATGTTTGCTATAGAACCAATGTAAATATAGTATTGGATGGTTTGCTCAACGAACCTAGCTGGCAAAATGTACCCTGGACTGATCACTTTTTGGATATTGAGGGTCCACATATGCCCAAACCATACTATAATACCAGAGCAAAAATGCTTTGGGACGATGATTACTTTTACATTGCAGCAGAGCTTGAAGAACCGCATCTGTGGGCAACCTATACCGAGCGCGAATCCGTTGTTTTCCATGAGAATGATTTTGAAGTTTTTATCGATGCCAATGGCGATACCCATACCTACTACGAGTTAGAGTTAAATGCATTGGGAACACTTTGGGACCTTTTCCTGACAAAACCATACCTCAACGATGGCATTCCAATGAATGCCTGGGATATTGCCGGGTTTAAGTTTGGCATTAAATTAAGGGGAACCCTTAATAACCCTTCCGATACCGACACCTCATGGACTGTAGAAATGGCTTTTCCCTGGAATGTTTTAAAGGAGTGCGCTTTCGAAAGGCGTAGACCCAACTCGGGGGAACAATGGCGTGTAAATTTTTCGCGAGTACAGTGGAGGTTAGATATTGTTGATGGAGAGTATGTAAAGACTATTAATCCCGATACAGGTAAATCTTACCCAGAGCATAACTGGGTATGGTCACCACAATGGACCATTAACATGCACCGACCAGAATTCTGGGGGTATGTTCAGTTTTCTGATGTGCAGGCAGGGAGTGGAACAGATGAATTTATTCCCAACCCCGATGAGCCCATCAAATTTGTACTTAGAGAATTGTATTACAGTCAACTGGCATACTGGGAAATACATAACATGTATGCTACAAGGATTGATGAGTTGGAAATCCCTTTCAATTTTCTAAAAGGTTTAAAAGTTGATTTTGAGGTGAGCAGAACCAGATTTAAGCTTTCGGCACTCAGTGCCGATGGAGAATCGGTTTGGTACATAACGGATGATAGTCGGATTTGGAAAGAATAAAAAAGGGGGCTAATATGCCACCCTTTTTTTATCCTTCTTAAGTATCGCTTTAAGCACTTCCGCAGGTTTTTCGAACCTGAAGGAAAGCATCATTGCAGCAATGATGTAGGGTTTGTAGCCAGCCTCCTCATACGTTAAAAGACGGTATTTCTCAAATACATCAGCTGAAACCTCCCCATTCTTGCACGAAACACTTGATATGTCGGCTGGGAGGCAGTGCATGTAGAGAGCATCCTTTTTCTTGGTTAGCTTCATTTTGCTCTCATTGTATTCCCAGTCCATATGTTTGGAGTTATGGGCAAGGCAAGTTTTTTCAAGTTCAGCTAATCCTTGCTTATCGCTTTTTTTGAGCAATTCTGTACGTTGCTCCATCACCTTGAATGGAGCCCAGCTCTTTGGGTAAACAATATCTGCATTCTTCATAGCTTCATCCATAGAATTGGAAATATTGAAAGAGCCACCACTATTTTTAGCGTTATCTCGGGCGATGTCAACAATTTCAGGAATTAACTCGTATCCTTCAGGGTATGCCAATTCAACATTCATCCCAAAGCGGGTCATTAGCGCAATAATTCCTTGCGGAACAGAAAGGGGCTTACCATAGCTTGGCGAATAGGCCCAGCTCATCACAATCTTTTTGTTCCTAAGTGCTTCTAACGATCCAAAATGATTGCGAAGATGTAAAAGGTCACACATCGATTGGGTGGGATGATCCATATCGCATTGTAGGTTAACGATACCCGGACGCACAGGCAAAATGCCTTTGGCATAACCTTCATCTAGCGATGTAGCAACCTCACGCATGTAGCGGTTACCCTCACCTAAAAACATGTCATCGCGGATACCGATGAAATCTGACAGGAACGATATCATCTGTGCTGTTTCCCTAACGGTTTCGCCGTGAGCAATCTGCGATTTCTCTTCATCCATATCCTGAACTGCCAATCCCAGCAGGTTGCATGCCGAGGCGAATGAAAATCGGGTCCTTGTTGACTTATCACGAAAAATGGATACTGCCAGCCCAGAATCGAAAACCCGAGGCGAAATGTTTTCGTTACGCATTTCCTTTAAGATATCAGCAATCTCGAGGATTGCCACTAGGTCATTATCCTTCTTCTTCCATGTTAGCAGGAAGTCTTTCTGATAAAGCAAGGTTTTTAGTTCGCCAAGCTTGTCGATACGTTTTTTTAGTTTCATATTACAGCTATTAAGACATTAAACTATATTTCATACGCAAAAGCAGCATAGAATGCTGAAGCAGCTACTAAATCGCTAATGGGTACTTTTTCGTTGGGAGCATGGGCTAAAACTTCATTACCAGGACCAAATCCAATTATCGGTACTCCATGGTATCCATTAATTGTTACGCCATTAGTGGAGAAGGTCCACTTATCAACCTTTGGTTGTTTATTGAATAAACTCTGGAATGTTCTAACCCCTGTTTGAACGATGTAGTCTTTTTCTTCGATTTTCCATGTTGGGTAATACTTTTCCATGCCATACTTCAATCCGGTATAGGATGTTTCTGAGTACTCCAGAACTTCAATCTTTGCGTTCATTCCCTTGATTATTCCTTCAATCTCCTTTACAGCCGAATCCTTGGTTTCGCCCCAGGTCAATCGTCTGTCGAGGTGAATACGAGCGTAGTCGGCCACGGCGCAAAGTGATGGACTCCCCGAGATAATTTCCGAAATGGTAATACTTCCCTTACCCAGAAAATCATCGTATTTAAGCCTTTCGTTCAGCTTTTCGATTTCCAAGGCAACTTTCGATGCCATATAAATGGCATTCTTCCCACGCTCTGGTGCTGATCCGTGCGAAGACACCCCGTAGAAGTGTACTTGCATTTCCATTCGCCCACGTTGTCCCCTGTAAATATTAAGGTTTGTGGGCTCGGTACTAATGGCAAAATCGGGCCTAATACCCTCTTCCTCAATGATGTACTTCCAGCACAACCCATCACAGTCCTCTTCTATAACGCTACCAACGAAGTAAATGGTTAAGTCCTTTTCAAAGTTCAGCTCTTTTAGTATTTTTCCAGCTGTTACAAAGGCAGCAGGACCACCTTTCTGATCGACAGAGCCACGTCCATGAACATAGCCATCCTTGATCTCACCCCCAAGCGGGTCAAAGCTCCAGTTCTCTCGAAGTCCTATATCGACGGTATCCATATGCCCATCTATGGCAAGGATTTTTTTACCATTACCAATTCTTCCAATAACGTTGCCCAAACCATCGATACGAACCTCATCAAAACCTGCTTCTTCCATCTGACGTTTCAGCTCGAGCTGAACATCTTTTTCGCCCAAGCTAAGGGATTTGATTTGCACCAGCTTCGATAGGTTTTTTGCAGTGTAATCGCGGTATTTTTCTGCCAGATTGTTGATTTGAGAATAAATGCTATTCATGATTTTATTTTTAATTAGGGTTAAAGTTATGTTATTTTACAATGAATTATTGTAATCCTAAGAAAAACAGCTAAAAAATTACCTGTAAATTCTTTCCTTGTTAAGAGCTTGCTGGTATTCTCTTGCGTTACGATTATGCTCTGAAAGGGTTCGGGCAAATGCATGATATCCAGAGAAGTCGGCTTTCGCGCAGAAGTAAAGGTATTGGTGCTTTTCGTAGTTGAGCACTGCATTTATGGATGAAATATTGGGAGCATTTATTGGTCCGGGTGGAAGACCACGATGCTTATATGTGTTATAGGGTGAATCGATTTGTAGATGACGGGTTAGTATCCTACGGATGGAAAAATCACCAACAGCATATTTAATGGTCGGGTCTGCTTGAAGAGGTATTCCCTTATTGAGCCTGTTCATAAATACACCTGCTACCCTTGGACGCTCATCAACCTTAACAGTTTCCTCCTCCACAATTGAGGCTAAAGTGGATACCCTAACTCTATCTAGGCCTATTTCAGAAGCTTTTTTATCTCTTGCTTCGTTCCAGAAAGCTTCGTATTCCCTTTTCATTCGATCGAAAAAACCCTTGGCATCGGTATTCCAAAAAAACTCGTAGGTGTTGGGTATAAACATGGCAATAAAAGTTTCGGGCGTAAAGCCATAACCATCAACAAGTTCAACATTGTAAAAGCTCTGAACGATTATGGCTGAGTCAACTTCTAGTTGTTCTGATATGCGTTGAGCTAGCTGCTGGGGTGTTCTAAATCCTGTGAATGTTACTCTTGTGGGTGTCTGAATGCCTGCTCTCAATTTGGTAACTAGCTCTTTGTTATTCATTCCATCACTTACCTTATACCTACCAGGTTTTACGCTATGGGGATATCCCATGCGTGAGCTAACCCATTTGAATGCATCCATATCAACCAATATTTTTGCGCTATCGATAATTGTCAAAACATCTGAGTATGAAGAATTGGTAGGTATATAGATATATGTTTGTTTTTTTTCGGTTAGATTAATATTGGATGAATACATACGGGAGTAGATTTTATAACCAAAAACAAAACCTGAAATGATTACAAAAAATAACAGAATTGCAATATATAAGATGGATCGTTTGAAATATTTCTTATTCATATTAAAATGCTTTGGTTTGCAAAGATAGAAAAACCCGTAAATGAAAATTTACGGGTTTATGTGTATTGAAAGATTTTTATTTTAATGCAACGATAGCTTTTTCAATTCTGTCAATTGCTTCAGTTAGTTCATTTTCTGATGCAGCGTAGGATAGACGAATAAAATTAGGTGCTCCAAATGCCCCTCCTGGAACCAAGGCAACATGTGCCGTGTTCAATAGATACATGGCCAAATCGGATGCGTTGTTAATCTCACCTTCACTATGCTTCTTGCCAAAAAGTTCCGAAACTTCAGGAAAGATATAAAAGGCACCCTGCGGTACGTTGGTTTTAAACCCAGGTATTTTACTTAGCTTCTCCAGAACCAAATCGCGCCTTTTAGCGAAGGCTTTGCACATCATTTTTGAGTATGAGGAGTCGGAGTTTATGGCTGCTGCTGATGCCTTTTGGGCTATGGAGCTGGCTCCGGAAGTCATTTGTCCTTGCAGTTTGCTGCATGCTTTTGCCAACCACTTTGGAGCAGCGCAGAAGCCAATACGCCAACCAGTCATTGCGTAACCTTTCGAAACCCCATTGATAATGATAACCCTGTCTTGAATGCTTTCGAACTGAGCAATGCTTTCGTGCTTTCCCACAAAGTTAATATGCTCGTATATCTCATCGGAGATTATGAACAGGTTGGGGTGTTTGGCAACCACCTCTGCGATGGCACCCAGCTCATCGTGAGTATAAACGCTGCCAGTGGGATTTGAAGGTGAGCACAGAAGCAGAGCTCTTGTACGTGGTGTGATAGCCTCGGAAAGCTGCTTTGGGGTTACTTTAAAATCGCTTTCAATGGTTGTTTCAATAACAACATTTTTCCCTTCAGCCAGCTTAACCAGCTCAACGTAGCTTACCCAGTATGGGGCTGGCACAATCACTTCGTCATCCTTATCGATAAGGGCTAGTAGTACATTGGCTAAGGCATGCTTCGCACCATTCGAAACCACAATCTGATCGGGAGCATAGTTTAAACCATTCTCCCTTAATAGTTTCTTTGAAATGGCTTCCAGAAGGTCAGGAAAACCTGGAACTGGTGAGTAAAAGCTGATATTGTCATCGATGGCTTTTTTTGCTGCATCTTTCACAAAATCGGGGGTATGGAAATCGGGTTCTCCAACGCTGAGATTAATCACATTTATCCCTTTGCTTTTCAAATCCTTGCTCTTCTGCGACATGGCAAGGGTTTCAGAAACAGCAAGTTTATTTATTCTATCAGATACTTTCTCCATGACAAGTAAATTAGTTTCAAAATAATCAATACCTTTATATTTTTGAAGCGATAAAGTTATACTTATTTAAGCGAACACAAACTAATTGTGTAATGTTAAATAGCAAGCTATGGTTATAGAACTACTAAAATTACTTCTTCCCTCGCTACTGGTATTCCTTGCTGGTTACCTTGCAATAGAACGTCTTTTACGAGCTGAATCCAATCGAAGGAAAGCAGAAATAGTTGTCGATAGACAGAAAATATCCACACCTGTTAGGCTTCAGGCATACGAGCGATTGGTTCTGTATTTGGAACGTATTTCACCCGAATCGTTGTTAATCAGGGTAAATCAACCAAACCTAACGGCTAAAAAATTACAGTCAAATTTGCTTACAAATATCCGAACCGAGTGGGAACATAACCTTTCGCAGCAGCTATACATCAGCAATAAAGCATGGAGCATTGTCAAGAATGCTAAGGAAAATGTAATCAAGTTGATCAATACATGTTCCGATAAAATTGAAGGTGATAAACCGTCGATTTTGCTGAGCAAAATTATACTTGAAAGGCTTGTTGAGCTGGATGAGCACCCTACAAACAAGGCCATTGAGTTTTTGAAGAAGGAGGTGAATGATCTTTTTTAATGGTATTGATGCTGTTTGCTGATTTGCAATAAATAATAAAGCCCTTCAAAAGAGGGCTTTATTATTTATCATCCTTTGTTTTGAAATAATGTTTTAAGAATTATTTATGTCGTTATTTCTTTTTTTGATTGGGCTTTATCAGCTCCACGCTACGTTTAACAAATTTGCTTAAATCTTCGCCTTTTAGCATATTGTTTGCCAGCAAGGCAAGGTCAATCAGCTGCTTCACTAGCGCATGATCTTTTCCAAATCCCTTTAATACTTCATCCTTTGAAGATTTTATGTCACTGATACTCTTTTCAATTTCTTCTATTTGATCCTTTTCAGCCTGAGGAATATCCTCATCCTTTTTCTTCTCGTTGGATTTTTTCAGCAAATCGAGTTGTTTCTGAAGAGGGTCGATTTGGTTTTTGAAATCAGCTAGTTTTTCGCCAAGCGATTTATCCTTTTGATCGATAACCGATTTAACCAATGGATGTGATACGTTTACCACAAGGTTCACGGTGTCGGGCATGCTGCCATAGTAGCCTGACATACCACTCATTGCCGACATATCCTTCATACGACGAATAAACTCGCTTCGGGTTATCACCACTGGTGCCGCTTCTTCGCCCATGTCTTCGAACTGTACCCAATATTTTCCATTATCTGCACAGGCTCCTTCGAATAAGTTGCGAAGTTCACCTTGCTCCTCGTACGATAGGGCTAACTCTTTCTTTTCTTCCTTCATGATCAGCTTATCAATAACATCGCTATCAACTCTTACAAAGCGCGAATCTTTAAACTTCGATTCGAGATGATTGATCAAGTGAGGATCAAGTTGTCCATCCATTAGCAAAACATCGTATCCTCGATTCTTAGCCTGATCGATATAGGAGAATTGCTCTTCCTTATCGTTGGTATACAAATAGATAAGGGTTTTGTTCTTATCAGTTTGATTCTCCTTGATGATTTTTTCGTACTCTTCGTAGGTGAAGTACTTACCTTGGGTATTCTTGAACATGGCAAATTTTTCGGCCCGCTCATAGAATTTTTCATCGGTAACCATTCCAAAATTGATGAACAGCTTAAGGTCGTCCCACTTATTCTCAAACTGCTCACGGTCACTCTTGAAAATCTCGTTTAACCGGTCGGCTACTTTTTTTGTGATGTGCGATGAAATCTTCTTGACGTTTGAATCGCTTTGCAGGTAACTGCGCGATACGTTTAGAGGAATGTCGGGCGAATCGATAACTCCATGAAGAAGTGTTAAAAACTCGGGTACAATTCCTTCAACAGAATCGGTTACATACACTTGATTGCAGAAGAGCTGTATTTTATTCTTCTGTATTTCGAAGTTCGATTTAATTCGGGGGAAGTATAGAATACCTGTCAGATTGAATGGGTAATCAACATTAAGGTGAATGTTGAATAGTGGATCTTGCGCTGCAGGGTATAGATCGCGGTAAAATTTTTCGTAATCCTCGTCCTTCAGATCCGCGGGTTTTCTGGTCCATAGAGGATTGGTTTCGTTCACAATCTTATCCTTACCTGTATCTACCTCCTTGCCATCTTTCCACTCTTTCTCAGTGCCGAAAGCAATGGGAATAGGAAGGAAACGGCAGTATTTTTTGAGCATTTCGTTAATACGGCTTTCGTCAAGGAATTCCTCACTATCCTTGTTGATGTGCAAGACTATGTCTGTTCCGCGCCCCTCGCGTTTTGCCTCTTCTATTGAGAATTCTGGATTACCCTCACAAGACCACTGAACTGGCTTTGCGTCCTCTTGATACGAGCGGGTTATAATCTCAACCTTATCGCTTACCATGAACGACGAATAGAATCCGAGTCCAAAATGTCCGATGATGGCATCGGTTTTATCCTTATACTTTTCCAGAAATTCTTCGGCACCCGAAAATGCTATCTGGTTAATGTACTTTTCAATCTCTTCGGAAGTCATACCCACTCCGCTATCGCTAACGGTAATGGTTTTAGTTTTTTTATCGAGTTTCACCCGGATTGTCAAGTCACCCATTTCACCCTTAAAATCGCCTACAGAGGCGAGTGTTTTGAGTTTTTGTGTGGCATCAACGGCGTTTGAGATAATTTCGCGAAGAAATATTTCATGATCCGAATAGAGAAATTTTTTGATTATGGGAAAAATGTTTTCTGATGTTACGTCAATTTTGCCCTTATGCATGGCTATTTAATTTTTAAGGTTAAACATATTTTATCTCGCGATTTGAACCTTTCAAACGCAATGCCATGTAATGATTTGCTGCCAAATAGTCAGAAATATTAATTATGGAGTGGCAAAGTTACCGTGAAATGAAGAAGAAGTGGTGAATCAATATGATTAATGTGGACAGAATAAGGTATATAACAAAAATCTTTACAGCAAAAAGAAAGAACCTACGTTTCTGTTCAAGCTTCTTTTGGCTAATAATTCTCATTATAATGTTGTTGATCCTCAAAAAAATTGTATCAGTTTTTGGTACAATTGCGAATGCGCCACTCTTTTTTGCATACGAACCCAGATTAGACTCAGCATCCTCTGAAATCATTACAACTTCAATGTTAGGGTTAATAAGTTTTATGGCATCTAATATTTCTATGCCATTCATTAAGCATTGCCTTGGCTCACCCTTAAAATTATAGCCTAAAAAAACAATGTAAACTTCATTCTTTCGGAATTTTTGGGATGTAAGGTGTGCAATGAATCGTTCGCCCGATAGGTAAGTTTGAATACCATATTTTTCTGGCTTTTCAATGGATTCTTTTAACGAAGCAGAATAAATTGGGTCGTGATCGACAATAAATACAGAGGCGTTTATCTTCGGTTTTTTTCTGATCTTCATTTCAGAGAGATAAGGTTGCCACTAAAATACGAAAACAATAGGGCGTTACAAACTATGGACAATTTTTTTTGCTGAATAATTTTCTTTTTTCTCTGAAAATTAATAGAGTTCAATAAATATCATTATTAGTGATATCTTGAATTTACTCCTTTTTAATAAATTTGACGCTATTAGCCTTAAATGATACCCACACCTCTTTTCCAATGGAAATTTCAAGTTTTTGTACCGATTCACCGGTAACAAGAGCAAAAATCTTAACTCCGATTTCAACAACAGCCTCAAATCCAAATCGATGCGGATATAAGTCTACTACTATGCCACAGAAAGAGTTTAAGGCACTTGAATTGGATGGTGAATTCGAAACAATAACACCATTCTCAGGAAAGGTGATATAGCCATGCCCTTCTTCTTCTGAGTACAAATAAATTGATAGGTTGTCGTTTAATTTAGCTTTCATCAGCTCGCAATCCTTTGAATAGGATAGATGTGCTAGAAAAAAATTGCGAATACCTCCAAAACCTGCCACGAAGGTTGATGTTGGTTTGCTAAAAACCTCTTGAGGAGTTCCATATTGTTCAATGGATCCATTATTCATAACCGCTATTCTACTACCAAGGGCAATTGCCTCTTCGTAGTCGTGGGTTACATGAACTATGGTTTGCCCTTTTCGATTTAGATCTCGAAGTACTTTGCGGATTTCGACTTTTCGTTCAACGTCAAGCGATGATAGTGGCTCATCCAGTAGAAGTATTGCAGGATCGAGAGCAAGGGTGCGAGCAAGGGCAACTCGTTGCTGTTCCCCACCCGATAGGGTTGGGGTGAATCGCCTTAGCAGATGACCAATGGAAAGACTACTGGCTAACTCAATAACTTTACGGTTTACTTCTCTTTTTCGAATTCCTTTTCTAAACAATGGAAAGCCAATATTGCGATGCACTGTAAGATGTGGAAATAACGCAAGATCCTGAAATACCAGACCAATGTTTCGATCTTGAATTTTAAGTTCCGTAATATTTGCGTTATTAAGCGTAATCTCTCCTGAATCAGGCTTTATTAATCCTGCAATAATTTCGAGTACCAGTGATTTGCCTGCTCCTGATGGTCCCAGCAGAATGAAATAGTCGCCCTTATTCACGTTTAGCGTAATGTTATTAAGGGAAAACGACTCCCATTTTTTCGAGATATTTTTTAGCTTAAGCATCTTTCTTCCGTTTTGTGGCAAGCAATCTGATTGTTATAAAAACAACCAGACTAATCATAATGAAAAGCAAGGCTACTGGACGAGCATACTTTAAGCCAAAGGCGTTAAATCTGTCGAAGATTAAAACTGGTGCAACCATAGGGTGATATGCAACAATAACCACTGCCCCAAATTCACTCATCCCTCTAGCAAACATCATAACCAAACCCGTAACAATACTTCGCCATGCTAAGGGTAATGAAATGGTGAAGAATACCCTAGCGGGTGAAGCTCCAAGGAGCAAAGCAGCTTTTTCCAGCCTTTCTGGTACTGACGAAAAACCTTCACGCGCAGCATTGATCAAAAAAGGAAGGCTAACAAAAGCCATGGCAAGAGCAATGGCAATAGGACTTCCTACCAGGTTTATCCCAAACACACCTACCATTTTTCCAATAACAGTATCCCGACTGATGAAGCCAAGTAGGGCAATACCTGCTGCAGAATGTGGAATAACAATCGGTAAATCAATAATGCCAAGTACGATATTTTTCATTGGAAACTTATACCTTGCCAGTAAGTATGATAGCGGAATAGCCATAATGGAGAAAGCCAATGTAGTTGCCATTGAAATCCATATTGTTAGCCAAATGCTTTGTTGTACCTCCAGCTCACCGGCTGTTGAGAAAAGTGTGGCGAGAGGAGTAGCGAATACCATTCCGAGCAGAGGTGCTACTATAAAAAGAAGCACTAAACCACCTAAGAATGTAAAGGATTGCTTTATGGATGACTTTTGCATTATCTTTAAATGGTTTTACTTATTCCTTGCAACTTATACTATAGCTCTATTCGTATTCGTTTATCCCTGATATTTGTTTAAAAAGAACTTCATCCATGCTTTTCTCATTTTTAATAATCAAGGGATTTAGTGGAGGCATGCCCATCTGTTCAATTACTTTCAATCCTTTTTCAGGATGGAGGAAAAATCTTGTAAACTCTTCGGCAAGTCTTCTGTTTGGAGCATTTTTGGGTATAGTTAGCCCATAAATCATTGGTTCACCACTAATCAGTAGAGTATCACCCATGGCTGATCCTCTGATTTTAATTTGAACGTGCGAGTATTCATCAGAAAAAAGTTGAGATCCAAGGTTTATTTCATTGGGAAGGATTAGGTATTCTAACTCATGTTGCACTGCCACTGACCGATATAAAAAGATATAATCAACGGTGCCAGTTTCTAATAGGGCAATTAGATCCACCTCCTTAGGTCGTACAAAGCGGTTATCCTTTTGGGCAATTTCATTGAATAAATTGGGTTTACTGTAAAAACGCTCGGCAAGTTGAAGAGCTAGCAAGGTACGGTAACCACAGGGATCGGCATTGGGATCACTTCGACCATAGTTTACTTCAGGTTTTAGTAGTATATCACACCAGTTGTCTTTGTTTATTTCATTGGCATACCTAGATTTTTTGTTGTGCACAATTGCCATTTCATTGCCTGAAAATAGTACGTTCCAATCAGCGTAATCAGGTATTAGCAGATCATCGATTATTTTGTAATCGGCTGAGGCCATTATATCGCATTGGCGATTTAATTCAGTTATTTTTCGAGCACATTCAACACTCCCTGCCGCTTCGAGCCGAATAGTTACACCTGGGTTTTTCAACTTAAAACTGTCTGCTATGGCCTTCATGGGCATCGAAAGACTACCAGCGTGAAATATTGTCAGGGTATTTTGCCTTTTATCAATAGAATTACATGAAAAGAATGAAAAAGATAATGCAATCAGAGAGATCAATAAGTTTTTTTTCATACCAAGTATTTTCGTTATGCAAAAAAAGCACAACGCATTGAAATAAAAAAATATTTTGTGAATTAGTAGATAAGAATTTTAAAGATAATGGATTGAAAAAGTTTTTTTTATTTTCCTACTTCCACTTTAAAGCGTTTTCAATCATTCACTTTTGCCCAAAAAGCCTTTGCCGCATCATGCATCAGGGTTTCAATTTCGGTTAAAAATACTTTGTATGCCTCAATTAGCTTTTTACCTTCGGTATTTAGCTGGGTATTACCTCCTTCTTTACCACCTCTGTGCTTGTTAACTATAGTAAAACCAAGTCGTTGTTCAATTTCACGCAGATTACCCCATGCTTTTCGATAGCTAATACTCAATTTGTCTGCCGCTGCAGTAAGAGAACCCAGTTCGTCAATACATAAAAGTAAATCGAATTTTCCCCCACCAACAATGTCTTGACCATGAATATTTTCGAGCCAAACTTTATGCTTGAGAAAAATATCGTAGTATTTGCTACCTTTTCGTCCAGCCATGTTAGTATTTTTAAATGTTAGTAAAAGTGTTTAATTGTTAGTTTTTCTTTTTATACTTTTTCAACGCAAGATATAAATCTTTTGCATTCTTCCTAAAAATGATCTTGTTCCACCTCCTTGTTCTATTGCTTGAAGAACTTCATGATCGAAAGGCTCAAATCGTGCACCAAATAATCCACTGATCACAGGATTGCTGAACATGAATGTTGACAAGGGAGTGGATGGCCCCAGAATAAAAACTTTTGAATTGGTTGATACAATACCAACTAGCTCATTGAATGTGTTGTTTGATATACTTGTAGCTGTTAGAATTACTGCATCGGCTTTTTGAATTCCTGATGCTAGGTTTTTTAGAGGTTCAACAGGTTTGTCTTCTTCATTGAGATCGAAAACAGATAAATTTATTCCAATGTCCATTAATTTTTTGGATAAAGAACCAAAATAGCCTACCATTACAACATGTTCGAAACGTGTGAAGTCAATAGCATCAAAAATATCATTGGTTCCAGAGGGTGTAACGCTATTATTTGCAAAAGCATTTACCCAGGCATTGATAATAATTCTGTGATGATAGTTTGTGAAATCTGGATTTTCTAAAATTTTAAATGCACATTCGACGGTGTTGCATAAAGTTGAGCATACTCCTATGCTACCATTATCAAGCATAATTGCAACATTTTTTTCTCCACAAACCATTTTTTTTAATTTTTCTGGAGTGTAGGGGTATTTTAAGAATAAAAAGCTTAATAAATCCATTGCTGTTGATTCAATTATCAAAATGTAAAGGTAATGATTTGCAGTTAATCCTTATAAAACAAGGGGTTTTTATGTCATAGAGATATCAACTTTATTAGTAATTAAATAGTTAAAATATTAATATTTTTTTAGTGTTGATGCTAGAAAAAGTTTTATTATATTTGTTTAGAGCAACCTATTATTTGAAAAGAACATTTAGCATAGATTTTTTATAATCCAATATTAACACAAGTGTATTTACCAGGCATAAATAAAGAAAAACTTTTAGAACGATTAAACTACTCCATGACCAAAAAGGAAGTCCTTCAATTGGTAAAGTCCTTTTCAGATTTAGGTGTAGAGTTTGAGGAAATAATTGCCCTGACTTTACATGGGGATCAGTCAATTAGGTTTCATTCAGCTTGGGTTCTTGAAAATATGTTTATTAAATCTCCTGAAGCATTAGATTATTACCTTCCTACTCTTATAGAAAATCTTCCAAAAACTAAAAATCATAGCGTACAAAGACACTTGACAAAACTAATTTCTATAGGAGTTAAAAGAATCGTGAAGAGAAAAACATCAAAGGTCTTTGATCGTGAGTTTTGGCAGACAAACTTAGAGCCGCTTGAAGAGATTTGTTTTAAATGGTTAGTTGACGAAAAGAGTAAACCGGCCATTAAAGCTCATTGTATGGACGTTCTATTTCATCTATCCATACGTCAGAAATGGATTGCACAAGAACTCCCGTATATAATAGAAAATCAAATGGAGATAGGAACTCCCGCATTGCGTGCAAAGGGTAAAAAAGTGTTAATGTTGCTAAAAGAAAAAATTTAAACTTTAGTTAAAATTTTACTAGTTATTACGTGATTTTTATTATTTTTAAAGGTAATTATTGTATTGGATGGTTTCTTTTTAGTTATTTCGATAAACTATGGAAAACTCTACTAAAATCCTCTATGTTGATGATGAGCCTGTTAACCTCATGTTATTTGAGCTAAATTTTAAAGGTATATATCATGTAGTAACAGCAACTTCAGGAATGGAAGGATTACAAAAACTTAAAGAAAACCCTGATATCTCAATTGTAATTAGCGACATGAGAATGCCAGGTATGAATGGCATCGAATTCATTAGAAAAGCTAAACTAGATTATCCTCATATAGTTTTCTTTATTCTAACAGGTTATGATATAACCGAAGAGATAGCAAATGCATTAAATGAAAAATTGATAAACAAATATTTTAGTAAACCATTTAACATCAAAGAGATAGTTAAAACTGTTGAAGAAGTATTATCATAAATTAGTTTTTTTATATTAAAATGTTCTAGTTGAATATTATTTCATAATTATCATTTAAGCACAACCCCCATTCTTTTCTGTCCATTAACAATTGCCTCAAGAGGAGAGGGAAATTTAATATGTCTTACCATTTCGCTTTCATATGTGGCTTGTTTAGAGGCAAGATAATTATTATCGATAAAACCTTCATTAAGATATGGATTAATTGTTAAGTAGGCAACGCTAAATGAGGTAAGGTTTTGAAAGAAATGAGTTCCTTGGCTGGGATCAATTTTGTAGTTTTCCAAAGCGGTTTCAACAATAATTTTTGCAGCCGATATCTGAGGCCATTTTACTGGTATTCCAAGCCAACTATCGCTGGAACCCCAGCGACCCGGACCAATAAGAATGTAACCCTTTCCCTTTTTCATGAATTCAGCGTTGATTTCTTCAAGTTCGGTTGCTATCTGATATGTTTTTGATGGATCAAAACTATCCGGTTTTATGTATACAATATCCGATAAGTTATTAACTACACCATTCCCAAGGGCTGAAGTTGAAAATAGAAGCATATCTTTTTGAGGGATGCTATCGAAGTTGGTATGTATAATCTCCCGGTTCTGAACAATGGGTCGTATCTGTAGCATACCAAACATATTTGGCTTATCGCCTGGAGTATTAAGATTTACAGCAAATTCAATTTCAACTGGATTATTCATTTCCTGTTGTCCTACCTCAAGAATAGCTTTAAGAATCTCAGGTAAAGGAAATTTTTTATGCTTGAGAATGGCATCAAATGTGATTACAGGTTTGCCACTACCGTTATAGCCATCATAAATTTGCTGATTTTCAAAATCGAAGGTGGAAGCTGCAATGGAAAGAGTACCATCATTAAAAGCTTCCATCACATCCAGCTCAAAAAGGTTTATGGCATCATTGGTTGATGGGATAAAGCTTGTAGGTTGAAGGTCTAAGGCAAAGAAAGTTTTTTGAGTTTCTTTTATCGCCATTTCTGGAGAAGAGAGCTGTAATATTTTTTTGGGGTATTTGGGCGAAAACCTTAGCGATGGTTTTCCCTCAACCACATGTTTACCCAATCCAAGAGCAATACTTGAGATTCCATCGTTTGGAGTTTCTGGAGAAATGGGATAAAAATTTATGGAACGGGCTACTCCAGATATGTTTGGGTAGTATCTATTGTCATGTTTTGATCCAACAACCTCTTGTAAAACAATTGCCATACGTTCTTCTTCTATTGCATTTTGTGTGGCTTGCATGTATGTTTTACTTTCCTTGGTGTAAACCGAAGCGTATACACACTTTATGGCTTGACTCATTAGTTCGAGCATTTGTGGTGCACTCTCTTTTACGTTGGGAACCATATAGGTCGAGTATACACCTGCAAATGGTTGAAAATGTGAATCTTCAAGTAGACTGGAAGAACGAATGGCAATGGGATTTCTTACCACTGCAATGAAAGAATATAAATCTTTATGAATACGTAGTGGCAGTGGAGCATTAAGAAAATGGCGAAGTATTTCTTCATTGCTTGCATCTGATAGGGCAATAGGGTAAAGGTTGTTAATCTCCATAAATTCATCGAAAACGTCAGTACATATTACTACTGTACGGGGTATCGAAATTACCACGTTCTCAAACCGATGCATCAGGTAGCTGCGTTTTATAACCGAATCAATAAACGCTAAACCCCTGCCTTTACCCCCTAATGACCCATCTCCAATTCGAGAGAATATTTGGTACTCATCGTAGCTATCGCGGTAGAATTTGGCGATTATACCCCTTCCTTTACTCTCACGGTACCTATCAATTGTGTCAAATATAAACCTTCGAACCTCTTCGAGGTTTTGAAAATCATCAGGAGTTATGTATTTAAATATATCAGCAATGGGAAATAGGGCTCTGGCTGTTAACCATTTAGAGAAATGATTCCGTTCAATATGGTAAGCTAATGATTCGTCTGGGATTTGAAATATTATTTCCTGTAACGATTTTAAATCGGTAACCCTAAAAATCTCTCGATTGCTGTTTGGGTCAATAAAAACAAAATCACCAAAGGCAAAATACTTAATGATAAAGTCGTGCAGTTCAAGCGATAAGGTTTTAGAGTACTTGTGGATAAACCCAACTTTTTGTTGCTTGGCTAAAAGCTGGTTATTTATATCTGACGATTGTAATAGAATAGGCATGAATGGGCTATCCGTTTTTATTAGCTCAATCAGTTTAACACCAGCACGTTGTACCATCTGCCCATTATGGGGATAGCTCATATCAGTGATCACACCGAGCATATTATGCTTATATTTATGGTAAAGTTTTTCTGCTTGTTCTAGGTTTCGGGCAAGCAATATCTTTGGTCTACCTCTCATGCGAAGCATCTTCTGGTGTTCATTTAGACCTTCAGACATAAACTGCTTGCTTTGAGTAAAGATGATCCTATAGATATTTGGGAGATATGCTGAATAGTAACGAACAGAGTCTTCTACAAGCAGGATTACCTGAACACCTACCTTGTTCACATCATGCTCAGCATTCATTGAGTCTTCGATAAGCTTTATTATGGCCAGCATAATTTGAGCATTTCCCAGCCACGAAAAAACGTAGTCAATGGCGCTTAGATCCTCTCGGCTTAGCTTAAGGGTTACTTCACGGGAAAATGGGGTTAAAACAACAATAGGTTTTTGTGGGTAAAGGGATTTTATTTCTTTGGCAAGATTGAAAGGATCCATGCCCTCGACTTTTAGCATGGTGATAATAAGATCAATGGATAGCTCTTTCATCTTTGCAAAAGCATCATCAGCAGAGGTTACATGGATAAATTTTGGGGGATATCGTAGGTTTAAGTTAACGTATTCGTTGAAAATTTGCTCCTCAATTCTACCATCTTCTTCAAGCATAAAAGCATCGTACTTGCTACAAATTAACAGAACGTTTAATATCCGTCTTTTCATTAGCAAATCAAAAGCAGTTTCTGCAAAGTAGTACTTACCTGTGCTTGAATCTGTTGATTTTGGTAGCATTAGAGTAATTCAATTGTTTATTAAAGAATTTATTAACGAAGCAGTATTCAGCAATACGTTTTAAACTCACCATCAAATTTATATTCTACAGGACTCAAAACTATTAATGATTGGAAGATTTCAATTCAATATTAGCTTATCACTCATTCCCTCGATGCATCGGGGCAATCATTCAATTTTTCAACCTCAATGTTACTTACACAATTCAAATTCAACTATTTTTCAGTGCTTACCAGCACAATTCTTTTCTTTCCATCCATTTTAACCGATAAAGGTTCTTTGAAGTGAACTTGTCGGAAAAATTTTGTTTCTGTTTCTGCAGGAATTTCATCGAGAGAGTCCCAAGCAATCCTACAATTCAAATCACCATCCTGTATTGAACAATAGCCAACATTCATGCTAATAACATTATGAAAGAAATGTGATCCCGATGAGGCATCAAGCGGAAAATCTTCGAAGCTGGTTTCAACAATAAGTTTAGCATTGGATATCTGTGGCCACGTAACAGGAATTCCTATCCATCGATCGCGAGTTCCCCATCTGCCTGGGCCAATAAGCACATATTTTCTACCTTTTTCAATCATTTGTCTGTTAATCAGATCAACTTCATGAGCCATATCAGGGGTTAACCCTTTGTCAAAGTTCTCTCTGCGGATGTATACAATATCAGAAATGTTTTCAATCTGTCCGTTACCCATGCCATTATACGAAATTAAGATAACTTTAGAATGATCTATGCTTTCAGGGAATATTTTATACTCTTCTGTATTGCCAACCATGGGTTTTATCTGCAGTAAGAAAAAGGATGCCTTATAGTTGATATCACGATTTAAATCGACAGCAAATTCAATTTCACAGGGTGAGCCAAGGGCTTCCTCAACCACTTCAAGAACAACCTGAATTGTTTGTGCAAGGGGTATATAATTATATTTTAAAATGTTGGCAAAGTTAAGAACTCTTGATCCGGGCTGCGATAATCCAGGTGTAATGGTATTGTTTTCGGGATTGTAAACCGAAGCGCAGTGCTTTATGGTGCCATGCTCTTCAGCTTCGAAGAGGTTTAACCTTGACAACCCAGCAACATCACCGTCAGTCAACAGATTAATATCATGTCTTTTAAGATCAATGGCAAAGAATTCGGTTTGTGAGTTTTTAACAAGATCTGCCGGGGTATAGTTCATTAACGTAGGATATTTGGGGCAGAATCGGAACGCTTTTTCTCCTTCCACTACATATTTACCCAAACCTAGAGCAACTGTGGCAAAGCCATCCTCAGGTTTAATATGACCATAAGGATAATAGTTGTATGATTGAGCCACACCGCTAATATGCGGATAGTAGTAATCACCATATTTATTTCCCACGACTTCCTGAATTATCACAGCCATCTTTTCGTCTTCAATTTTGAAGTTAACAGCTTTTATGTACCCTCGAGCAGTATCTGAAAAAACGGAGGCATAAACCAACTTAATTGCATCCATTGTTTGTTTAAGGCGTACCTTGGGATCGGGGTGGTTATTTGGTATCAGGTAAGTTTCGAATATGCCTGCAAAAGGTTGCATGAGTGAGTCTTCCAGTAACCCAGAAGAACGGATAGCTAACGGACGATAATATATTTGCAGGAGCCTTTCTAATCTGGTAATGAGTTGATCGGATAGCTCTCCTTCAAGGAAATACTGCATAATCCGATTGTAGTCAGTTTCAGAAAAAACCTTTTCGTACAACCCATTACGCTGCATAAAGCATTCGTACTCGTTGATACCTATTATTGATGTTCTTGGACTGTAGAGATTGATATTAGGAACATACTGTGAAATCTCGAAAGTATAAAGCAAAGTGTTTATAAAAGAGATACCCCGCCCTTTACCTCCCACTGAGCCTTCCGCTAAAGAAACTATATTGCTTGAATCCACTTCCCATGCCGTTTCAAAGCTTACAATCTTACCTTTGCGTTGCTCTTGGCGGTATTTCTTTAAAGTAGTAAGGAGGTAAGTTCTAATTTCTTCCGGACCCGAGAAGTCGTTTATGCTAGAGGGGTGAATGATACGAGCAACGTTAATTTCCCCTCTGGCAGAAAGCCAAAGAGAGAAGTGATTCTTCTCGGCATGGTAAAGAATACTTTCTCCAGGAATATCCCTAAGAATCTTTTCAAATTCTTCCATGCTGGTAGCTGTTGCAATGGGTTGACCGATTGCATCCTTGAATACAAAATCGCCAAATCCTAAGTAGTTGCTAATAAAATTTTTAAGTTCTTGCATTAAGCTGTCAGAGTTCTTATTGATAAAGGCGATATTGATTAAATCTTCAAAAATTGGTTCGTTGCGTATGCCCGCAAACTTTTCGTTCAGCAGCTTAACTTTGAATTCGTTACTTTGCTCATACGATTGCATGATTACTGGTAAGTTGGGCAGTGTTTTACGGATTTCTGTGATAAGGTTAATTCCAGCATTTTCGTCAAGTTTCCCTTTGTGAAAAAACTTAACATCTGAAATTACGCAGAGCATAAAATCCTTATATCGCTTGAAAATTTCAATGGCCTCCTCGTAATTTCCGGTTAGTAAAACCTTGGGTCGAATTCTAATTCTAAGCACTTTGTAGAGATCATCGGTGCTCACGTCCTCAATAATACGCTTGGTCTGTTCAAGGATGCTGCTGTAGAGAACAGGTAGGTATCTTGAATAGTACCTTGGTGAATCCTCAACTAGAAGTATAATTCTTGTAAGGCCTATTCTTGTATCATTTTCGAGGTTTACCTTATCCTCAAGAAGTTTAATTATTGAGAAGAATATTTTTGGATCTCCATTCCATTCAAACACTTTATCAATGCTTTCTAAGGTCAAAGGATTCTTCTCCATCTCGTTAAGAACGGCTGAGTTATTAACCAGAAGATATAAAGCGATGTAGTTATATTCGCCTTTAATCCGTTTTGCCACCTCCAACGGCGTGACCCTATCAGCACCCATCATGATGATAACCATGTTGAAATGCTTCTCCTCCATTTTTTCCAGCGCTTCCTCTAGCGTTGATACACCCGTTATTCTTGGTACACTGGTTAAACTTAATTTTGAGTATTCGCCAAGTATGTTATCGGTTACTCTATCCTCTTTTTCTAGATTGTATGCATCGTATAGATTTGCTATAAGTAATATTTCCTTTACTTTAAATGGCATTAAATCGTGATAGATATCACGGTCAGAATTATGCTGATTGATGAATTTCTGTAAAAGTCTTTTTCTGGTGTGAACTCCTTCTGATTCAACTGGTTTTTTGGGAATTTTAACCTCTTTTACAAAGTCTTTTCCTTTTATGGAGTTAAGGTAACCAACTATTAGATTAGTTAAGTTTTGAATTAAATCTCGTTCCTCTTTCAGGAAAGGTCCTTCATATTCTTCAGGAAATTCACGAGTATAGAATATTTCAACACTTCCCTTCTCACCATCGATAGTAGAAAATTCTTGAATTTGAACCCAGGGAGTTTCTTCAAAACCTACAGAGGTAAACTCCATCTTTTGATACTTAATACGAGCAACTGTGAATTGAGGAAATTGCCATGCATCTGGAAGAATTAAACATATTTGACGAAGTGTGCCTTCAACAGTTCGACCTTCTTTTATAATTGAAGTTGTTCGGTTAATTGCAGAAAGTTCTTTTAACCTTTCCTTGCTTTCAGCAAGAAGCTTGTAGAAGTCCTCTTGTGACGATGAACTGCTGCCCATAATGACATTGTTTCGTTAATATATCCCCTTTTATACTGGCTTTCAGTTGCCCTCTTAACTTCCCAATATACATTGTTTTTTTTTAATCAGGATGGGTTAATTGGCAATTACGTGTTTTACGGATACAATTTAAGTAAAACCCTGATATGAAAAATCAGTAAATGCCTGAATTTTAGTGATAAGTATTGCTAAAATTGGTTTTATGGGTAACTTGAACCAAAATTTTTTAACCAATACTTCACCCAATTATAAATTTAAAAACCTATTTCCGATTATGAAAAATCCAGCTTACGAAGAACGGTTGAATAAGTTTATGGCATACATTGTTGCCAAGAACCCTGCCGAACCCGAATTCCACCAAGCGGTTAAAGAGGTGGTTGAAAGTATAATCCCCTACATTGAGGAGAATCCAATTTATAGTGAGGAGAGAATCCTTGAAAGGATTTGTGAACCCGAAAGAGTTATTATTTTTCGTGTTCCTTGGATTGATGATAAAGGTGTAATACAGGTAAATCGAGGTTTCCGAATTCAAATGAATAGTGCAATTGGTCCCTATAAAGGGGGTATACGATTTCACCCAACGGTGAATTTGGGAATCTTAAAGTTCCTTGCTTTTGAGCAAGTATTCAAGAATAGCTTAACATCACTCCCAATGGGTGGTGGTAAGGGCGGTTCCGATTTTGATCCAAAAGGAAAAAGTGAAAAAGAGGTAATGCGTTTTTGCCAAAGTTTTATGACAGAACTTTGTAAGCATATAGGTGCCGATACAGATGTTCCTGCTGGTGATATTGGTGTTGGTGGACGCGAAGTGGGTTATATGTTCGGTCAGTACAAACGTATTTGCAATGAATTTACAGGCGTGTTAACTGGAAAAGGAATACAATGGGGTGGCTCTCTAATTCGCCCCGAAGCTACTGGATACGGTACGGTTTACTTTGCTGAAGAAATGCTGAAAACCCGTGGAGAAAGCTTCAAAGGTAAAGTGGTTACTGTTTCTGGTTCGGGCAACGTGGCCCAATATGCCGTTGAAAAAGCATCTGAACTTGGTGGTAAAGTTGTAACTCTTTCTGATTCTGAAGGTTTTATTTACGATCCCAAGGGAATTGATGCCGATAAATTGAAGTATGTAAAATGGCTCAAAAACGAAAAACGTGGTCGTATTAAGGAGTATGCTGAGAAGTATGGATGCGATTACTTCCCAGGCGAACGTCCTTGGGGAATAAAGTGTGATGTGGCATTGCCATGTGCTACCCAAAATGAAATAAATGGAGAGGAAGCCAAAACTTTGGTGAAAAATGGCTGCATTTGCGTTTCTGAGGGAGCCAATATGCCATCAGTACCCGAGGCAGTTGAGGTTTTCCTAAATGCTAAAATCTTATTTGGACCAGGAAAGGCAGCTAATGCAGGTGGTGTATCAACTTCTGGCTTGGAAATGTCCCAAAACTCAATGCGTTTATCCTGGACTCGAGAGGAAGTAGATGCTCGCTTACATACTATCATGATAAATATTCATAAAACCTGTCAGAAGTATGGTACCAAAGAGGATGGATTTATCAACTACGTTGATGGAGCTAACATTGGCGGGTTTGTAAAAGTAGCCGATTCAATGATAGCACAAGGAGCCGTTTAGTTTCTTCACTAACAAACAATTTATGAACAAGGAATATAGATTACATAACTTTTATGATTCTTTAGGTCGGGAGTTAAAATTTTTATTCCTTGTTCAATAATAAAAATCAAATCCTTACTTTTAAAACGTCGTAAAGTATATAAAAGAAGTTGTCAATGCGTATTCAAAGAATTAAACCAAAGCATGATAATAATCAGATCGTTGATAATATCGACCTAAATCTGCTTTTACCTTTAATTGATAAGTTTAAAGGTAAGAAAGGAAGTCTGATTCCTTTATTACAGGGAGCTCAGAATATATATGGCTATATACCTGTTGATGTTTTCAAAAAAATTTCGGATGAGACAGGGCTTAGCCTTAGCGATTTGTATGGTGTGGCAACTTTCTATGCTCAATTTAGGTTAGTACCTGCGGGCAAGCATATCATTAAGGTTTGCCATGGCACTGCATGTCACGTTCAAAATGCCGACTCCATAACTGATGCTATTCAGGAAGCCCTTGGAGTTAAGGACGGGGAGACCACACCCGATAAACTATTTACACTCGAGTCAGTTGCTTGTCTTGGATGCTGTTCGCTCGCCCCAGTTATGATGATTGGAGAAGAAACTCATGGAAAACTTACAAAAGCAAGTGCAGTGAAAGTAATCAAGGATATTAAAATAAAAGAAACTGAATCCTAATGTGGAGGGGTTCGAATCATAAACATGAAGTATTTTCTTACCTTCAGCAAAGCAAAAACATAAGGATTACCTAAATCTGTATTCCATATAAATAATAAATAGATGTCTAAAACAAAGGTTATAGTCGGGTTGGGAAGCTGCGGTATAGCAGCTGGAGCTGGTAAGGTGTATGAAAAGATACTTGCGCTCCAAAAATCCGATACGCTCGATTTTGAGCTAAAGAAAACCAGCTGCGTGGGCATGTGCTTTCGTGAACCCCTTGTTGAAGTTGTTGACGATATAGGTTCATTTACCTATGGTGATGTAACCGAGGATAGAGCAGTTGAAATAATTCAGAACCACATAATTGGGCATAATCCCATAAAAGAATATGTGGTAAAAACTGATCTTTTTGAAACCCCCGACAAGAATTTTTTTCAGGGACAGGTAAAGATTGCACTTCGCAATTGCGGTTATATTGATCCTGAAAATTTGCAGGAATACGAAGCAAGAGATGGTTATAAAGCATTGAAAAAGATTGCTGAAAGTAAAATAACACCTGAAGAAGTAATACAAACAGTTCTTGATTCTGGTATTCGAGGACGAGGAGGTGGTGGTTTTTCAACGGGCTTAAAATGGCGATTTGCCCGAAATAATAAAGCGGATGATAAATACATTATTTGTAATGCTGATGAGGGAGATCCGGGTGCATTCATGGATCGTTCGCTGCTTGAGGGAGATCCACATTCCGTGTTGGAAGGTATGATAATTGGCGCTTACGCCATTGGTGCAAACCATGGTGTAATCTACTGTCGGGCTGAGTATCCGTTGGCTATTAAGCGATTAAATATTGCGCTTGAACAAGCACGAAAAGCAGGTTTCTTAGGTATAAATATCTGTGGAATTGAGGGTTTGAACCTTGATATTTACGTAAAAGAGGGAGCTGGCGCATTCGTATGTGGTGAGGAGACAGCCCTAATCGCATCCATTGAGGGTGAAAGAGGAATGCCCCGTAAACGTCCACCTTTCCCTGCTGAAGCAGGTCTTTGGCGTAAACCTTCAAATATAAACAACGTTGAAACTTTTGCCAACATACCCTTTATTATTTACCGTGGAGCCGAATCGTTTAATAAATATGGTACTGAAAAAAGCAAAGGAACAAAGGTTTTTGCCATAACAGGTAAAATCAAGCATGGTGGTTTGGTTGAAGTACCCATGGGTATGACTATTCGTGAGATTATTTATAGTCTGGGAGGGGGAATTCAAAACGATAAGGAATTTAAAGCCGTTCAGATGGGAGGACCATCAGGTGGCTGTATTCCAAAACATCTTATCGATACTGAAATTGATTATGATAAGGTAACTGCTACTGGTGCCATAATGGGTTCAGGTGGTATGGTGGTTATGGACGAAACCACTTGCATGGTGGATGTTGCAAGATTTTTCCTCGATTTTACCCAGAAAGAATCGTGTGGCAAGTGCACTTTCTGCCGTATAGGCACTAAGCGAATGCTAGAAATACTTACTCGTATAACTTTGGGTAAAGGAGTCGAGGGCGATATCGAAAAGCTTGAGGAATTGGCACATCAGATTAAGGATAGTTCCCTTTGTGGATTAGGACAAACTGCCCCAAACCCTGTTCTTACAACCATAAAGTATTTTAGGCATGAATATGAAGCACATATTTACGATAAAAAATGTCCTGCTTTGAGCTGCAAGGCACTGCTTACATACGAGATTGATCCAGCCAAGTGTACGGGTTGCCGGGTTTGTGCCATTAAATGTCCGGTTCAAGCTATTACCGGAGAGAAGAAAATGCCACATTTTATTAATCAAGAAATCTGCATCCGTTGTGGCGATTGCTACAGCAGGTGTAAATTCGATGCCATAAAGATTTCGTAAAATTTGTTTTTAGCTTATAAATAATTCTTTGCTTTTGCGCTCTAGCAAAAAAAAATAGCAGAAATGAGTGAAAAAATCAATATAATTCTTAACGGAAAACCTACAGCTGCAAACAAGGGAGAGTACATCCTGGAAGTCGCCAAACGCCAAGGTATTGAGATTCCAACGCTTTGTCATGATCCTCGCCTTGAGCCCTATTCTTCCTGTTACCTTTGTGTGGTTGAGATTGAAGGGCAACGAAACCTTCAACCATCTTGCTCAACAAGAGTAGCAGAAGGTATGACCATTAATACTGATAACGAACGTGTTCACAGGGCTCGTAAAACAGCATTGGATTTGATTTTGAGCAACCACTACGCTGATTGCGTTGCTCCCTGCCGTGAACGTTGTCCTGCTGGTGTTGATGTACAGGGTTATATTTCACTAATTGAAAAGGGACTATACAGCGAAGCTGTAAAAGTTATCAAGCAAACCAATCCACTTCCAGCAATTTGTGGACGTGTGTGCGTTCGCCCATGTGAGGTTGCTTGCAGGCGTAACCTTCTTGACGAAGGCACAGGTGTTGGTATCGATTACATGAAACGCTTTGCTGCTGATGCTGATCTGGATTCTGAAACACACTATATTCCTGAAATTGCTCCATCAACAGGGAAAAAAGTGGCAATTATTGGAGCTGGTCCCGGTGGACTCTCCGCTGCATACTTTCTTCAACAGAAAGGTCATCAATGCGATATTTACGAGGCGCAACCCTACGCTGGTGGCTGGTTGCGTTACGGCATACCCGAGTACAGACTCCCCAACGATTTGCTCCAACAAGAGGTTGATGCTGTTACCGAGTTGGGTGTTAATATCTTCTACAATAAGAAGTTAGGAGATAACCTTTCGTACAAGGAGATTTCCGACAATTACGATGCAACCATACTAACCATAGGCTCACAGCGCGGAGCGCTTTTGGGTGCAGTGGGAGAGGATGCTGAGGGCGTTTTCTCTGGAATCGATTTTCTTCGAAATATGGAGGTTACAGGTCAGCGTTACGACTTCAAGGGCAAAAAAGTGGCCGTGGTAGGTGGTGGAAATACGGCAATGGACTGCTGTCGTACCTCAATTCGCTGCGGAAGCACCGATGTTACCGTAGTTTATCGCCGTACCGAGAAGGAGATGCCCGCCAATCCCATTGAGATTCACGAGTCAAAGTTGGAGGGTGTAAAGTATATGTTTTTAACCGCACCGGTTAAGGTGAATAAGGATGAATTGGGTAAGTTAAAATCTCTCACCGTGGTTGAGATGGAACTGGGTGAGCCCGATGCTTCGGGGCGTCGGAGACCTGTTGCCATTGAAGGGTCGGAAAAGGACCTTGAGTTTGACTACATTCTGGCGGCCATTGGCCAGAAAACCGATATCAACTTTTTGGATGATATCAATACACACGCCAAGGGTGGCTATCTTAAACCTAACAAGTGGGGCGATATTGCGGCTAACCCAGATACACTACAAACCGATATTCCATCGGTGTTTGCTGCTGGCGATGGGGTAACTGGCCCGGCAACCATTATCGAGGCCATTGCGCAAGCAAAGCTGGCTTCGCATTGCTGCCACCTGTTCCTTAACGGACAAGAGGTAAAACCACCTAAAAAGGAGTTTTTAAGCAAGAAGGATAATTTTAAAACGCAGGAATCAGACGATTACCTTGGTCGCTACCAAAAACAGCTTCGCGAGGAGATGCCTGTGCTTGAAACCAATAAACGAAATAATTTCCACGAAGTGGAGTTGGGCTATAGCGAGGAGCAAGCCCTTCACGAAACGAGCCGCTGCCTCGAGTGCGGATGCGTTGCCTACTTCGATTGCAGCCTAAAAGAGCATGCAGATAATTACAATGCTGACCAGCAACGTTTTGCTGGAGAGCATAAGGAATACCAGGTGAATTTCAACCATCCTTTCATCGAAATAGATAACAACAAGTGTATTCTATGCTCACGTTGTATCCGAATTTGCAAAGAGATTGTGGGAGCTAACGCTTTAACACTTATCAATCGCGGGTTCGAAACCTATGTTGCCCCTTCAATGGGTAACGATTTAAACAATACAACTTGCGAAAGTTGCGGACTTTGCCTATCGGCATGCCCAACCGGTGCACTCACCGAAAACGTTCCGTTTAAACCTGGTCCTGTTAAAATGGATTCGTTTGAAACAATTTGTACCTACTGTTCTGTTGGCTGTAAACTTACCTTTCATCACAGGGGTGGTTTTATTATGAAGGTTACCGGTGCCGAGGGAATGGTAAATGCCGATGGCAACTTGTGTATGTATGGAAAATTTGGATACAGAATTTTCAATAGAACCGACAGAATAACAAAGCCATTGGTAAAAGAGAATGGTTCGTACCGAGAAATTACATTCGAGGATGCATACAAGTTAATGGAAGAAAAAATAAAAACAACAGAATTCAGTAAAAATGCTTTTTTTGCAGGTGCAAGGCTAACCAACGAAGAATTGTACCTTATCCAGAAATTTGCTCGTGCCGGGGTTAAAACCAACAACGTCAACAGCTTCCACTATCTTCATGGGGCATCGAACCTTGCTAACATTTCAACACATAACGTTCCCTTTGAACAAATAAAAAAATCGAGTAAAGTCTTCCTGTTTGGCTCAGAGATAGACAGGTACAACCCTGTTGTGGGATACATGATTAACTCGGCCAAGGTACCGTTCGAAGTAATTTCAACACAAAACATTCCTCGTTTAAAAAGAAAAGCCAGAGGTTTCCACCATATTAATTCATACTTCCATTTCGTTCAGGCAGTAAATCACTACATACTCTCGAATAACCTACAGAACAATCTATTCATAAACGATAACTGCGAGCAATTTGAGGAGTACAAAACGAATCTTTTGGCCAAAAATTACAGTGAACTTTGCAAGCAAGCTTGCGATTGCACCGGTAGGTGTA
Organism: uncultured Rikenellaceae bacterium; assembly: GCA_964397135.1. GTDB lineage: Bacteria > Bacteroidota > Bacteroidia > Bacteroidales > Tenuifilaceae > MWFE01. The sequence continues at coordinate 22,107 of CAYNHM010000023.1, read as the reverse complement.
TAGAGGAATTTGCCGATAGATTTAACAAGGAGTTGAATGCAATTCTGATCTTCTCGGAGAGAGAAATTGACCAGCAAACCGCTATAGAAATTCGAAATCTGGCATTAATTACTGGTAAACTTGGTAAAACAGCCACTGGTATTATAGCTCTGAAGAGCAAGAACAACTCGCAAGGAATTTTCGATATGGGAGTTCGACCCAGTACTGGGGTTGGAATCCAAAGCATTTCAAGTAAAGATTTTGCTGAAAAGTTGAAAGAACAATGGGGTGTTAGTACGAACCCAAATCCCGAAAAGGAATGCTTTAGCGAGAGGTTCTACAAAGCTGATTTCCAGAATATTTTTATCTTTGGAGAGGACCCGGTAGGTTGTTCGGATACTAGCAAAAAGATTTCGGGAGTACTCTCAAAGGCAGAATTTATTGTTGTTCAGGATGCCTTTATGACCGAAACAGCCCAAATGGCAAACCTCATACTTCCATCATCGTTTTGGTACGAAACAGGAGGCTCGTTTACCAACTCGCAAAGGTTTATTCAGGAATTCGAGGCTGGACTAAAGCCCAGGGTTGAAAAAACAAGCATCGTACAGCTAATCGACCTATTGAAATTGTTTGGATTAAACGGACTAAACGACATTGATGATGTTAGAAACGAGGCCATATCACTTCTGCCCAAAAATGTGAGTAAAAGCAAACACCGATTTGTTACAATCAATGAACCCGGAGAAATCCCGTTGTTTAGTCATGGATGTGACTATATTATGGAACAATTTGACAAGGAGCTAGAAGAATTTAAATGAATAATGCGATGAAAGAATTCAAAAGCATAAACGATATTTTAGATTTTGCCATTGAAAATGAGCAGCATGCAGTTGATTTCTATAAGGGTTTGGCTAAAATAGCCCATTCCGAAGACATGCGTCAAACCTTTATACAATTTGCCAGAGAAGAGATTGGACATAAAGCTCGTCTTACAAAAATTAAAGAGGAGGGAATTGTAAATTTACCCAATGAGAGTGTTGCTGACTTAAAGATTGCCGATTATATTGTTATAAACGAGGCAACTAATGATTTGACCTATGAGCAAGCACTTATTCTTGCCATGAAGCGTGAAAAAGCAGCATTTAAACTCTACATGTCACTATCAGAAAAATCACAAAGCGAGGATTTGAAGCAACTTTTTTTAAATCTTGCTCAGGAGGAGTCGCGTCATAAATTGCGCTTTGAGCTGGAGTATGACGAGTTTGTATTACGCGATAATTAAAAATAGTATTTAATTATAAAAAGTCCTCATAGATATTTTCTTTGAGGACTTTTTTTGCCTTATAGGATTTTGCCCAAGTTGTTGCTCTTTAGACGAAATACAATTATTATTTGTATTTTTAGGGCAAATTTCAACTTAAATGGTTGCATTTAGTCTTAGGTTTTCTAGCTTGCTCATAATGGCAATCCTTTGGTTTGCTGGAGAAAATCTTTTTGGTCAAAATATTGAGATTGCACCTCAGAAGAGTAGAGTTGAGGTAACAGCCGATTCACTTTTTTCACAGAAGCTCTATATTGAGGCATTGCCTAAATATCAGAAATTAATTGAGCAGTTTCCTCAGGATCCCAACTTTCACTATAAAATTGGAGTTTGCTACTTAAAGGCAACCAAAGAACTTGATAAGTCAATTGAACATCTTAAGTTTGCCTCAACCCGTCAGGTAACAAATCTGGTATACTATTACCTGGCTGAGGCGTTTTTCCATAGCTATCTGTTTGACGATGCCCTTTCATACTACCGCAGATTCATTATTAACGGAGGTGATCCTGAAGTACCAACCCCAATAATCGAACGTCGCGTTGGGCAATGCGAGAATGGAAATTTTATGATCCGTTTTATTTATCAACCTATTGTGATCGATAGGAAAATGGTTCACAAAAACGATTTTTTTCGGTATATCAACACCAAATCTACCAATGGTACATTTATACTTAAACCCAACGATTTAAAAACATCCATCGACCTCAAGCAGGGCGATAGTTCCATTATCTTCTACCCAAATAATCCCCAGCCAGGAGATAAAATATTCTACTCAAGTTTTGGCTCCACAACATCCTATGGAAAAGATATATTTATGATTGAATTTCAGGCTGATGGATTTTGGAGCAAACCCCGAAATCTTGGTGATGTTGTAAACTCATCGTTCGATGAAGATTTCCCATACTTAGCCAGTGATGGAGTTTCATTGTACTTCGCATCCAATGGTCATTACAGTATGGGTGGTTACGATATATATAGGAGTGTTTATAACCCTTCGACTAGGCAATGGAGCACTCCCGAGAATTTGGGTTTCCCTTTTAGCTCTCCATATGATGATTTTTTATTTGTTCCGGATGAAAAGTATGAGCTGGCCACTTTTGTGACCAATCGGAATACAGCAGTGGATAGTCTGGAGATTGTTTTAGTAGAGATAGATGATAATCCCATACGTCGACCGTTCGGTAGGATAGAGTCAATTTGGCGTATTGCCAAACTTGAACCAAAAACAATTACTAGCAAAGAAGTAACTCATACAACTTCACCCAAAACTAAAACACAACCAAAATCAGCATCATTTAATGCCGTTGAAAATGACCCTGAATATTCTAGAGCTTTAGCTCAAGGTTTTACCCAGCAAATGAAAGCCGATTCATTAAGGACTAAATTGGAGGCACTTCGCGAACGTTTCGACTTTGTAAATACTGCTGAAGATAGAAGAGCACTTGAAAGGCAGGTTGTTACAGTTGAAAATGCTCTTCTTGAGGCACAACACAGTGCCGATAATTTTTTTGTTAGAGCAAGTCAGATTGAACAGGAGTATATAGCTGGGAAACGTAAGCCCATCGATAAGCCTACATCAACCTTTGCGTCAGATAATCCAAAATACCTTTATCAGGCACAATTTGCCCCAACTGTTTTTCAAACCGATGAGTTAAATCGATTGGCCCAATGGGAGAGGTTAACCCCTCAGATTGAAACACAGAGAAGGGAATTATTAGAATTAAAGAGTAAGATAGAACTAATCGAGAGCAATGAGCCCGATTCCTATAACGAAAATCCACAATACCAAAAGCATAAAACAGATTGGTTAACAAAAATTCGAAGCTTTAACAATTTATTGAACGAACAAGCAGTAGGAAAAAAAATACTTTATAGAGAATGTGTTTCTGTGGCTATGGTAAAAAGAGGGGCAAGCAACGATATTGATATCAGAAGCGAGATTGATAGAGCAAACCAGCACTTTCGTGCTGCTACGGCCATTCGAAATAATGCCACCGAAGAGGAGATGGATCATTCAATTTATGATGCTTTACTTCTTGATGAGCTGGGGGTGTTAAGGTTAGAACTTGTTTTTGCCAAGCTATGGGGAATGAAAATCTTTGAACAGGAGGTGCTTAGCAGAATATATCGGCTTGAACAGAATATCTTTGGGAGCAAATTACCTGTTACTCTCACTAAAACTATTGCTGAAAAGGTTGTATCTGAAGATCAAGAGTCGGTTCTTCAGGATGCTTCAATAAGCCGAGTTGAAGAAAACAAAGTAAAGCCTGATGCAATACTATTTCATCCCGAGAAAGAAATAGAATTTCAGGTGGTTGAAAAATCGCCCTACAGTTCAGCTAATCCTATTCCCGTTGACAAACCTTTTCCTTCAGGAGTCATCTATAGGATTCAGGTGGCAGCATTCAGCAACCCTGTTGCTGTCGATTTCTTTAAAGGAATGATGCCAATCAACGGGGAGCGAGTTAGCGGAGGGAAGGTGACTAAATACTACATAGGAAATTTTCGATTGCTCAACGATGCAGAAAAAGCATTACCAGTTGTTCGATCAAAAGGATTTAAGGATGCGTTTGTCGTTGCTTGGCACAATGGACGTCCTATTGCCCTTACTAGAGCAAAATCGCTAGAATCATCCGAAGATTTATCTAACGATAAATCACCAAGAATTAGCATTGAACAGGATAGTCGTCTCTATATGATTCAGCTTGGACATTACAAAGGGCGACTACCTGACGATATAGCTCAAACCATAAGGGCGCTTGCCCCAGGGAAGGATATTATTCGTAAACCCAACGATCAGGGTGGCTTTATCTATTCTGTTGGTTCATACACTGATGCCGTAGAGGCAGCAAGGGTTAAGGACAATTTAATTGGTAGTGGAATTAAAAATGCTTTTGTTGTTGTGGTTGAACTAGATGATAATTAGCTATATTAGCATCACTTTTTCTTGAGATATTATGAGCAGCAGTAGATCCACAAAAAGAAAGGAAAGTATTAGTAGTCAGAAAAATAAATCAGATTACTATTCTCTCTTTCTTTTCAATGACGATTATAATCATTACGAATATGTAATCGACAGCTTGGTTGAGGTATGTAATCATAACAGGTTGCAGGCCGAGCAATGCACTTTAATAGCACATCATAAGGGTAAGTGCGATATAAAAACGGGTGAGTTCAGTAAGCTCAAGTTAATGAAAGATGAACTTTCAAGGCGTGGGCTATCCTCAACTATTGTTTCCCAATAGGGAATGTTATATTGATATTTTAACAATACTTTATAAGTAAAACCATGACAGGTGTAATCATTTTAATCCTTATCGGATTATTTCTCTTTTTGGTTGAGTTTTTATTGATTCCTGGAATTACTGTTGCAGGCATTGGAGGAGTGGCCTTTTTGATTGGTGGTATTGTATGGGCATACACTGGATATGGAAATACTGCTGGTCACATCACGCTAATCTCTACATTGGTTGCTACGTTCTTTACCATTGCCATAGCCCTTCGTGCTAAAACCTGGAAAAGATTTATGCTTAACACTAATATCGAAGGCAGTGTGGCAAACATCGATGATGAAAATCAGGTTAAACCAGGAGATACTGGCATTGCCATTAGCAGATTAACCCCAATTGGTAAAGCCCGATTCAACGATAGGGTTTATGAGGTTAAGTCAACAGGAGAGTACATTGATCAAAAAACAGAAATCGTTGCCCTTCGTTTTGAAGGATCAAAAATAATTGTTAAACCAAAAACAACTTAATTATGACTGGGATTGCGCTTTATCTAATAATCTTTGCCGTCAGCATAGTCGGCTTATGGATTATCCTTTACTTTGTACCCATTGGAATGTGGTTTTCGGCCTTGGTTAGCGGGGTTAGAGTTTCTCTGCTGCAGCTTATTCTGATGCGTTGGAGAAAGGTACCACCAGGAGTTATCGTTCAAGCATTAATTGAAGGGACTAAGGCTGGCATTGAACTTTTTCGAAACGATCTTGAGGCTCACTACCTTGCAGGTGGTCGTGTATCAAAAGTGGTTCACGCCCTGGTATCAGCTCAAAAGGCCAATATTCCTTTGGATTTCAAAATGGCTACTGCAATTGATCTGGCAGGAAGAGATGTATTTGAAGCCGTACAAATGTCAGTTAACCCTAAGGTAATAAATACACCTCCCGTTACTGCTGTAGCTAAGGATGGGATACAGCTTATTGCCAAAGCTAGAGTAACCGTACGTGCCAATATCAAACAACTGGTTGGTGGAGCAGGAGAGGAGACAGTACTTGCACGCGTGGGAGAGGGTATTGTTTCATCAATCGGTTCTTCCGATTCGCACAAAAAAGTATTGGAAAACCCCGACTTCATTTCCCGAGTTGTACTTGAGAAGGGATTAGATGCAGGTACTGCATTCGAGATACTTTCCATTGATATTGCAGATATTGACATTGGAAAAAACATTGGTGCCGTGCTTCAAATGGATCAAGCCAATGCCGATAAGAATATTGCTCAGGCTAAGGCCGAAGAGAGACGTGCAATGGCGGTTGCTCTTGAGCAAGAGATGAAAGCCAAAGCTCAAGAGGCACGTGCTAAAGTTATCCTTGCTGAGGCAGAAATTCCAAAAGCAATGGCCGAAGCTTTCCGATCAGGAAACCTGGGAATTATGGATTACTATAAGTTTAAAAATATTGAGGCTGATACCAATATGCGCGAGAATATTGTGAAGGATAGTGGAAGTTCAAAGAAAAAATAGATTAATATAATTGCTAATAAAAAAGGTGAAGCGGATAACTTCACCTTTTTTATTTCTATGCTTATTGATTACTTATTGAAAATTTTTGACCATTCATACTTTTTGCGCTTCTTCCAGTCGCCTTTATGGAAGATATAGCTAACAATTAAAGGTAAAACGCTGGTTGCTTCAGCATAAACCATTTGTTCGTAGGTCGTGTCAACCTTACCCCACGAAGAGGCTTCTTTTAGGGTTGAGCTGGAGCAAGCTCCATCGCGAACATCGGCAACAGTAATCTGAATTGCATATTTGTGCATCGGCACATCGTGTCCTAAGATCTCAGCACATACTACAGTATCCTGAGCAAAGTTTTTTGGAACACCTCCGCCAATCATGAATAATCCAGTGGTTTTTGCCTGAAGTTTAATCATGGTTAGCTCACGAAAATCCTTAACCGAGTCGATTGATACATGTGCATCAGGACGTTCAACCTGATGCTTAACCAACCCAAAACCAGCGCTACTATCACTGAAGGCGGGGCAGAAAATGGGAATGTTATGCTCATAACAGGTTTGAACTAAGCTATCCTTCTTAACAGAATGCTTGGTAAGGTACTTACCCATTTCGCGAATAAATTCACGAGAGCTGTATGCTCCTGGTTTCATGCCATCAGCTATTGCCTTGGTAGCGGCATCGCATTTTTGCAGATCCTCTTCATCAATAAATGTATCGTATATTCGGTCTATATAGTTGCCCCTCAAAATTTTATCGTCAACCCAAGGTGTGCCTTTGTAATGTTTGAAGCCTAACGCTTCAAAAAAATCCATATCCACAATAGAGGCTCCTGTGGCTACAATAGCATCAATCATATTGTTCTTTACCATCTCCACATATACCTGCATACAACCACCTGCGCTAGTACTTCCAGCTAAAGTAAGCCAATTGCTACACTCTGGATCTTTTATCATGCGGTCGAAGATATCCGCTGCTGAAGCGGTATCGCGTGATGTGAACGACATATCGCGCATTGAATTGATAATGGGGGTAGAATCGAATGATTTAATGTCGATGTGTTTAACTACATCCTTAAGCAGATCTTTTTTCTTCATTTCATAGGTTTTAATAAAGTGGAATGCTTTCAATTACTTTGCAAATTTATAGGAAAGTATTTTGTAAACCAATTTAGATGCTAAAAAGTCCGATGATTTTTCATGGGGATTTGGACATAGTTCTACCACATCAAAACCCACCAGGTTTTTTTTCTCAATAACCTTTTTAAGGAACGAAAGGGTTGGGTACCATTCAAGTCCACCGGGTTCCGGTGTTCCGGTGGATGGCAAAATTGAAGGATCAAATCCATCCAGATCGATTGTTAAGTAAACATTGTCGGTAAGCAAATCAATAGCTGTTTCCATCCACTTATCGCATTGGGTAATTCGGTGTGCCCAGAAAACCCTTTTGGGGTCAAGCCGATCTTTTTCTCCAACATCCATACTTCGGATACCCACTTGGACTATTGGGCATATATCCTGAGCTCGCGCCATAACACAGGCATGATTATTTTTTGAGCCTTCGTAGCTATCACGGAGGTCAGCATGTGCATCTATTTGTAATATACTTAAGTTTTTGAATTTTTTTGCATGGGCCTGAATTGGGCCGATGCTTACCGAATGTTCACCACCAATGGTAACTAAAAACTTGCCAGATTCAATGTGCTTTAACGCTTCCATTTCCGATGCTTTTACCATTTCATCAGGACTTTTGTTATCAACGATAGGGGGTGCAGTATATATGCCATGTTGGTATACTTCGCTATCGGTTTCAATATCGTACAGTTCCATATTGGCCGAGGCTTCAAGTAGGGCACTTGGACCCAGATCTGATCCCTTTACCCAGGTGCTTGTTCCATCGTACGGGATGGGAAGTATTACAATTTTTGATTCTTTTTCCTGTGTAAATTCATCGGGCAGTCCACCATAACAGATCATAGTATTCGTTTTTTTTTACTGCAATTATATGAAAAAATGTAGTATAACTAGAGTATATTGTATGTAATTGCTAAAAATAGTTTGTAATTCAACTTATCTGTTTTGTAATCATAAAAAAAGCCTCTCAGTCAAAATCGAGAGGCTTAATTGAAGAAGCTCAAACCTAAAACCTAAAACCTAATTTATTGCATATATGGACAAATACCCATTCTTCCTTGCATGTGTGTACCTCTATGTCCCATTTTTTTTGACCTGCCAGCTCTATTTGCATTAAATACTACTCTTTGATCTTCTGTAAGTATTGTAGATATTTCAGTCCTATGAGCAGAACCCTTCTTCATAATATTGGCTTTTATTTGGGCCATCTCATCTATGGTTTTGTTAATGGCATTCATATCGGGTTTTTCGGCCGACTGAAGTGTTTGTAAGCGGGCTCTTTTTTCATTCAACTCGTTGCGGAGCGGTGTAACTTCTTTGAGATGCTTAGTACGAAGTTCTTGAATTTGAGTTTGCTGTTCCGGGCTAAGGTTGGGAATAAAATGTCCTATTAATGGCCTTTCATCCTGATTAAGCCTTCGTTGTTCTGGTCTTCCCTGTCCGCGTTGAGCGTAAGTATTTAGTCCTATTGTCATTAGGATAGAACTAATCGCAATGGCAATCATTGCTGGTTTTAACAATTTTGTTTTCATATCAATTTAATTTAAAGAGTTATTAATTCTAATTACTGATTATTTTTTTTTGTGCGATCTATTCTTCTCCCATGCCTTATTTTTCTGTATTGATCCACTCGATCCCTGTCCATCATTCTATAAAACATTCTTTTAAAATGCTCCTGCTGTTCAGGTGTGACGGCAACCTGTTTAACTTTTTTGAAGTGTTCAATGGTTATTTTGTGATGTTTGCGATGTAACTCAGCAATTTCATCTGAAAGGCTATCGAGTATATGGTTGTTTGGAGCATCCTTAGAAAGTTCAATCATTGATAGTTTGTAGGTATTTTTGATTTCACGCTTTACCAATTGCACTTCCCCCATAAATTGATCACGAAGCACTTTGAATTCCTCTCTTTGCTCAGGGGTAAGGTTTAGCTCATTGGCAATAAACTTAGCGTGCTGAAGTTCGTTGGGAGCCACTGGTGGTAACTCCTTAGGAGCATTATAGAAGTGGAAACCAATTGTTCCGATTACTGCAACATTTATGGCTACAAGTAAGATAATAACTCCGATTAACACTCTTGTTTTTGTAAAAAAGTTCATGGCAGTATTATTTAAGGTAATTCATTATTTGCAAGCTCTTCGTATGGCTTATAGATTTCTGATGGGAAGTATTCTTCTGTTAAAAGAGTCCACGACTGTTCAATGTCTTCATTTATATTCGAGAAAATTAAGCCATTGATTAGACTTCCCATTAGGATGCCAATGAATAAACCTGCAGCAGCAATCGATGTAAAGGCAACTCTACGAATTGTAAGTATTGGAGAATTGTAGCTCTTTTCCTTTACATTGATTTTGTTCCAAATTTTTTGTCCAAGAAAAGGGTTAGGGGAAAATTCATTCTTCTCAAATTCAATTTCCCCATATATCCTGATAAAACTATCAAATGCTTTTTTGCAATTAGTGCAAGTTGATATATGATCCTCAAATTGTTGTTTCTGAGTTGCATTTAACCTTTTATCAAGGTATTCAATAAATTTGGTATTGACTTCTTTGCATTTCATTGTTTTGCACTTTACTGTTTAGACAAAATTATTCATTAAAACTTGCGCTTATGGTTTATTTTTTTTTGACTTAACAACCAATTTCTTTTGAAGATTTGCCTTTGCCCTAAAGAGTAAAGATTCTACAGATGCTAGAGAAACGTTCATTACTTCTGCAATTTCTTTATATGAAAGGTCCTGATACTTGCTAAGTATAAATGCAATTCTTTGGTTATCGGGGAGGCTATTAATGGCTTGCTTTAGAATTAACCTATCCTCTTTTTTTTGTATTTGTTTATCGGGATTTGCATTGGGGTTTTCTTCAATATCAAAATACTGGCTTCCTCTATTACCACCTGTAAAGAACCTGTCAATGCTTTGCAGTACGCTTTCGCGTTTTTGTTTACGTACAAAATTTAACGACTTATTAACAGCAATTCTGTAAAGCCATGTTGATAGCTTCGCCTCATTCCTGAAATTGGAGAGTGATTGGTAAACCTCTATAAAAACTTCCTGAGCCAAATCTTCTGCATCAGCATAGTTGGAAACAAAACCTCTACATGTTTTAACCACCAATGGCTGATACCTGTGCACCAGTTCTACAAATGCCTTCTGGCTGTTTTCAGTAAGTATTTCATGAACTATTTGCTGGTCGGTCATATATATATGCGATAGAGTTGCTTTTTATGCATTAGACACTTGCAATTTACAAAACTTGCGTCAGGTTTGAAAAGATAGGGTTCCTATTTATTTAGCTCTTGAAAGAGGATATCATTAGCCTTGCTGTTGATCAAAAAGAATTACATTTGTATAAAAAAATAAGCGATGGGTATAAGGGTAAAAATTCTATTAGGCTTTTTTATTCTAGCCTCCATGCTCTTTATTTCTGGAGCAATTTCAATATTTGAGCTAACAAAGTTAAGCAGAGCAGTTAAAATGATGATTAATGATAGCTATAGAAGTATTGATTACTCAAAACAAATGCTTGATGCAATTGAAAAACAGGAAAAAATCATTCTTTTTTTCATAGGAACCAAGAGTTCAAGCTATGAAGATTCCTATAAAGGTATTGCAAAACATTTTGAATTAAATCTTGACAGCGCAAAGACTAATCTCACCTTTAAAAATGAAAAAGAGATAATAGATTCAATTTCATATCACTATCGTTTTTTTAAAGATGTTTCAGATCAGGTATTTAGAGGAAAACTTTATTTAACAGAAGATTATATCGAGCATATTTATCCTCATGCTCTTGCTACCAAAGAATTTATAAAACAATTGATGGTGTTAAATCAAAAAGAGCTTTACGAATCTGCAGCATTTCATGAAGCAAGTGCTCAAAGAGCTTTAATGCCCGGACTAATAGTTATTCTAACATCTTTATTATTTACATTTATATTTACCTATTTAATTAACCATTATTTTGTTTCACCAATTATTAGGCTTACAAAAGGGATTAATGATTATGTTAAGTACAATAAACCTTTTGGTATTCCTTTGGAAACTAGAGACGAACTTTGGAAATTAAAGGAGTCGATTACAAATTTAATAGCTATTTGTAGAACAAGTAATCGCAAGACCGAATAACCAAACTATGCGTTTAACTATAATTATAAGATATATTGGGCTAGTTCTTCTGTTGAATTCTGCATTTATGTTTATAGCTTTTTTGATTTCGGCATATAATGCTGATTCGGCTATGATTCCTTTGCTTTTAAGCAGTATTCTAACTGCTTTAGTTGGTTTTTTTCCAATTATTTTTGTACCTCCTTCAGATAATCTTACGAATAAAGAAGGCTATGTAATTCTTGTTTTTAGCTGGTTGATTGTGTGCTTGTTTGGTATGTTACCTTACCTAATTTGGGGAGGTGAATTTACTGTTGTTAACTCGTGGTTCGAAAGTGTAGCAGGTTTCACAACCACAGGATCCACAATTTTAAACGATATAGAAGCACTTCCCAAAGGGCTATTATTTTGGCGTTCATCTACTCATTGGTTAGGTGGAATAGGAATAATTCTATTCGTATTGGTTATAATTCCAGCTTTAGGAAAAACACGTATGTCCTTGTCAAGGTTGGAAATGTCGCCTTTAGCAAAAACTAATTTTCACTATAAAACCAATAAGACATTGCGTGTGGTTGTTATGGTTTACCTCGGATTAACCATAGTTGAGACAGTACTGCTTTATTTATTTGGAATGAACCTATTCGATGCGGTAACCCATACCTTTGGAACTGTGGCTACTGGGGGATTTTCACCCAAAAATGCAAGCATAGGTTATTATGATAGTGTTGCCATTGAGTTGATAATCATTGTTTTTATGTTTTTAGCAGGAATGCATTTTGGGGTTCTATACACCGTTTTCACTTTTAAAGATGTTAAATGGTATAAGTCTTCAGTTTTAAGGTTTTATTTTTTTATGATGCTTGTTGGAGTAATTATAGTTACCATTAGCACTAAAGGAGATAACTACGAAACATGGGGCGAAGCCCTAAGATATTCTGCATTTCAAGTTGTCTCAATCTCAACTACCACAGGTTATGGCACTGCTGATACTACTCTTTGGCCTCCATTATCAATAATGGTTTTAATTTACTTTTCATTTCAATGTGCATGTGCTGGCTCAACTGCCGGTGGAATAAAAGTTGATAGATTGGTAATTTTCTTTAAAAGTTTAAGACGTCAGGTTCTTAAGTTGCAACATCCACAAGCTGTTATACCTGTTAGAATAGATGGTAATTCTGTAGATGAAGAAACTATTGATTCTGTACTTCTTTTTATCGTATTATACATTCTAATTCTATTTGTAAATGGATTACTTATCACTGCAATGGGAGTGGATTTAATGACAGCGTTTTCAGCTTCAGCTGCAACAATAAGTACTGTTGGTCCTGGCTTTGGGGAAGTAGGTTCTGCATCTAACTATGCAATAATTCCAGACTTAGGTAAGGTGTTGCTTACAATTAATATGCTTCTTGGTCGCTTGGAGATTTTTGGTTTGATGCTTCTTTTCTTTATCAGATCGTGGAGGTAAAAGAAATATCAACAAAAAAAGCCCTTAATAATTAAGGGCTTTTTTTACTTGCGGTCCGGACGAGACTCGAACTCGCGACCCCGTGCGTGACAGGCACGTATTCTAACCAACTGAACTACCGGACCAAAACTATTTTGAACGCTTTTTTTTAACGCTGCAAAGATACACCTTCAAATAATATCTGCAATATTTTTGACAAAAAATTATTCTTTGTTAATAAAAAAGCTAAAATGAACATTTCCGTAATTCCTAACAGATTCAAAATAAGGATATTTTGATAGGTTGATTTTTTTTGAATGTTCAAGAATTAACCATCCACTCTGCTTAAGTAATGAATTTTTAAAGACTAATTCAGGGATTTTCTCGATACCTTTTGTATCATAAGGAGGGTCAGCGAAGATAATGTTATAGTTGGAATAACACTTTTCTAAAAATGTGAAGGCATTTTGCCTAATCGAAACGATGTTTTTTAGGTTAAGTTCGGAAATAACTTTTCGGATGAAGAAAAGATGTTGAGGGTTATTTTCAACAAGATGAATGTTTGTGCATCCTCTTGAAGCGAATTCAAAGCTAATACTACCTGTCCCTGCAAAAAGATCAAGTACAGAGATATCTTCAAAATTAAAATAGTTATTGATAATGTTAAATAACCCCTCTTTTGCTATATCGGTTGTGGGGCGTGCAGAAAATTTCTTCTTAGGAGGCGTAAATATCTTTCCCTTGTAAATACCACTAACTATTCGCATAGGGATTGGTTGAACAGATTGGCAAATTTTACCTTATGCTTACTTAACAAGTAGCTAAAATAATTTTGTTCAATGGTTGATGCTTGCTTTACCGATTTGAAAAAGCGATCGATTAGTGATTCAAGTCGTTCCTCTTCGTATACATTTCCTAGAAGTTTTACTGATATATCACCAGTAGCCAGCTTGAGCTTTTGACAAATATTCAATAAATGGTATACAATATCCTCTGGAACTTGAGCTTCAACGCTACCGCAGTGCAATAACCTTGATGATTTTGAAATTATTACTACAGAAAATTTTTCAGATAACGATAGGGTTATCATCGGAAACGATTGATGTGAAGTTGAAAGTCGATGGTAGCATAATGCAGGATCGCAAAAGCCAATAAATCTTGTTTTTTTCTGGATTGTCAACCAATAGCTTACTAGGGTAGAGGGAATATTGAAAATACTAACCAATTCGTTCTGAAGATTATTATACCATATTTCATCCAAAGGGTCAATAGAGTGAATGGTATTTAGGAATTGTTTTGCTTTTTGGGGTTCAAAAAAATCTTTTGGAACGATAGTACAGGAAGGTGATTCGTAACAGAAGAGAACTCTTTTGAAGCTATTCGATAACCAAGGAAAAGTTGTTAAGACTTGCTTCACGTAGTTTGGCCAATCTTCAGAATATTTAATTGCTAAACCGAATGGGAATGAAACCAAGCCAATGTATTGCTTTCGTGTTACGTCCTTGATGCAAAATGAAAATCCATTCAGGGATACCTGAATGGATAGTTCATATGATTCAGTACGGTCAGGATCAAAGGTTTCGTCAAAAAGCTCAAACTTCTGCATCATTATTATACTTTCAACCTATTCCCAGTTTCCTGCATGGTTGGTGAACTCAGTAAGCGATCCGACTTGAAGACCAGGATAACGCTCTAGTTTCTTTCTAAGGTCATTTTCATTAACAACAAGCTGACGATCTAATCCTTTTAGAAGTACATCGTTATGTACTTTAGCTTCAAAAACTTGAACTTTTAATCCGGAACCTGTTTCAAGTTGTCCAGCGGCAATTTCAAATTGCGAGTTTCCTGCAAAAGGAACATATCTTAATGAATCAACTGGATAACCTTTTTTGAAGATGCTGTCTAAAACGCTTAACATTATAGTATCTCGATAAACCAATCCCTTGGCAACGGCAATTGAGTCATCCAATGAGCCTATTTGCTTAACAACCCTAAAGGAGTCATATTTAACAAAATTGATAAGAGTGTCGAAACTACCAGTAAATTTTTCGTTTTCTACACGGTAAGCCAATTGAGCAGTTCGGATATCTTTTAAACGTTCAATAGTTTTTGCATACCTTTTATCCTTTTCTCTGTTGAAACGGATAGGATTCATAATACTTTCATAAACAAAGTATGATAAAACAATTATGGCAACAAAAAGTAGAATTTGATAAACGGTTTTCATTTTACTCAATTTAGTTTAAGTTTGTGTGCAAATTTAAAAACATATAATTAATATTTAAATAACACATTGATATAATTCCACAATTCTATGCAAAAAAACAGCATAAGGAATCAAATAATTAAGAATTTAGGATTCGATTTAACAAGCAGTCAAGAGGTTACATCGGATCTCCTTTCTGATTTTTTTGTAAGCAAAAATTATTCTTACTGCTTTCTTTTAAAAGGGTATGCTGGAACAGGAAAAACAACTCTTATTTCTGCATGTGTCAGAAGTCTTGTTATTGCAAAGATAAAAGTTGTTTTACTTGCACCCACTGGAAGAGCAGCCAAGGTTCTGACTTCATATTCAGGTTATCCAGCTTATACAATCCATAAGTGGATATACCGAAAACAATCGCAGAAGGATGGGTTTGGCAAGTTTGTATTAAATAGAAATACTTTAAAAAATACTGTTTTCATTGTAGACGAAGCATCAATGATAAGTAATAATTCCACGGATGATTCAACTTTTGGTTCTGGTCGCTTACTTAACGATCTAATACAATATGTTTCCAGTGGAGATGGGTGTAAATTAATGCTAGTAGGAGATCTAGCACAGCTTCCTCCAGTTAAACTAGCTATAAGTCCAGCACTCGACAAATCAGTACTACAAACCTTTGGCCTAGAAGTAGTAGAGATTACACTTGCAGAGGTTGTAAGGCAAGCAAAAGACTCTGGAATACTCTTCAATGCAACAAAAATACGTGAAATGCTGGAATCGGATAATATTAAAATCCCTAAATTTCAAATCGAAGGCTTTAATGATATAGTTAAAATAGAAGGCGTAGATTTCTTAGAGAGTCTAGAATCTAGTTATTCAAGGGTTGGTTCTGTGGATACTGTAGTAGTAAACTATTCTAATAAAAGAGCAAATAAGTACAATCAGGGGATCAGGAATAGAATACTTTGGCGGGAAGAAGAATTATCTTCAGGTGATTTTCTTATGGTAGTTAAGAACAACTACTTCTGGGTTGAGAATATTCCGGAGGTTAGTTTCATAGCCAATGGCGATATAGTTGAAGTAATAAGAATTTTTAAGGTTAAGGAACTTTACGGTTTCAGATTTGCTGATGTTGCTGTTCGTCTTATCGATTACCAACAGCAGGAATTAAACCTTACCATTCTACTTGACACACTTGAAATTGATGGACCATCATTGCCTGTTGAGAAATCAAAGGAACTTTATAATAGTGTTTCTGAGGATTATGCATATATTCAAAACAGGAAGACAAGAATTAGCAAAATTAACAATGATGTTCATTTTAATGCTCTACAGGTTAAGTTTGCCTATGCAGTAACATGCCACAAAGCTCAGGGTGGTCAGTGGAAAGAAGTATACATTGATCAGGGTTTCTTCAGGGAGGATATGATTAATCGCGAATATCTAAGATGGTTGTATACAGCTTTAACCCGTGCATCAGAAAAGGTGTATCTGGTAAATTTTAATCCTGCTTTTTTCGATTAGTGTCAATTTTAATAGGTTGATATTATAATATATTTATAGTGAAGAGTTGAATAACAATGGTAAGATTACATGCAAACAAAAAAAACATTATTTTAGCTAAAAATAACTCTTATTGCCATGAAAGTTAAACTTAAGATTCGCCAAAAGATTCTTTTTTACATTTTATCTCTTTTCACAGTATTCTATATTATCACCTTAGGGTATATCGTTTTCAATTCTCGTCAAACAATTTTAAAAGAAACAAAAGAAAAATCATTGCTTATAGCCCATAATTCTGCAGGTGAAATTCAGCGTTTTTTTGAGAAGAATCTTACAATAACCAGAACTCTTTCACAAGCTTTTTCAGTATACCAAAACTTATCACCAAAACTATGGCAAGAGCTTTTCATGAATATGTATTTGCCTGTTTTAAAGTCAAATCCTCATGTTTACATTATATGGGATAGTTGGGAATACTATGGCTATATTCCAGGTTATGCAAAAGACTTTGGCCGAATTTTGATGTATGTATTAAGGGATGGTCAAGAATATACTAAAGCCATAGAAGAAAGGAGCATCGATGGTGACCCAGAAAGGTATGGTCAATTTAAGAAAAAGAATGCAGATGATATATGGGAACCATACCTTGATCAGGTTCAAGATAATGTTAGGGAAGCTAGGTTGATGACAACCATTGCATCGCCAATAAAAATCGATGGAAAATTTATGGGCCTCATTGGGGTAGATGTTGAATTAACCTATCTACAAGAACTTGTAAAAGAAGTTGATCTTGTTGAGGGGGGATATGCATTTTTAATATCTAATGATGGTGTAATTGCTGGTCATCCAGACGGATCGTTGATTTTTAAAAATATATCTGATATTTTATCTAGTGAGGTTAAGACCTATAATATTATTCAGCGCATTAAAAAGGGAGAGAACTTTGAATTCAACCGTGATTTTGAAGGTGAAACTCACACAATAACCTTTACTCCTATTCATGTGGAAGGGGTTAGTTCTTATTGGTCATTGGTTCTTTCTATACCGCAAAGAGAAGTTATGGCTGATGCAAATCGAACTTTATTCATATCATTGGGTGTTGGAATTTTTGGACTGATTTTAATTTTTATAATCTTAGTATTCATTTCTGATAACTTAACTCGTCCCATCGTAAAGATAACAGATTCACTTAAGAGAATGGCTATGGGAGAGATATCTAGTAAACTATCCCTTGATATTGATACAGGTGATGAAGTAGAGGAAATGGCTAAAGCATTGAATACTACAATTGAGGGATTAAATCATAAAACGTCATTTGCCCTAGATATTGGAAACGAAAGGCTAACCAGCAAATTGGATTTGCTTAGCGACCAAGATATCCTTGGAAAATCCCTATTAGACATGCGCGATAGCCTAAAGCATTCAAGGGAGGAAGAGGAAAAAAGAAAAGTTGAGGATGCTAAAAGAGCATGGTCAAATGAAGGGTTTGCTCTTTTCTCAGATATTCTAAGGCAGAATAGCGATAGCATACAGAATCTAGCCGACGAGATTGTTAGAAATCTTGTTAAGTACTTCAGAACAAACCAAGCAGGAATGTTTATTCTCAATGATGAAGATAAAAATGATTTGTATTTTCAGTTTTTGGCTGCCTTTGCATGGGATCGTAAGAAGTTTGTAAACAAGAGGGTGGAGTTGGGTGAGGGTTTGGTTGGTGCCTGTGCAATGGAAAAGGAAACCATTCAGTTAACTGAAATCCCTGAAGATTATGTGTTTATAACTTCCGGTTTGGGTAAAGCCACCCCTCGCTATGTGGTTTTAGTACCCTTGAAACATGATGAATCCGTGGTAGGTGTTCTCGAAATGGCTTCCTTTAATAAGATGGAAGGACATGAGGTAGAACTTTTAGAGAAAATTTCAGAGAGTATTGCTTCATCAATTCTATCTGTTAAGATTAACACAAAAACACGATTGCTGCTTGAACAATCGCAGCAGCAAGCCGAAGAAATGAAGGCACAGGAAGAGGAAATGCGTCAGAACATGGAAGAATTGCAAGCAACACAGGAGGAAATGGGTAGGAAAGCCGAAGAGCAAAAACAAAGGGAGGATGCATTGAAGAAAGCTTATGAATCAGAAATAGAACAACTTAAACAACAAATAGTTAAATCAAAATCCTGAAATTAATAATTATAAAATTCAATACAGATTATTGAAGGCTAGCCATCCCTAGTTTGTTTTTAAAGAGATCAAACCGAACATTCAGCATCACATATTTGTTTTAAAAAGAAAAATATGAACAGTAAGGTTATTTTTCTTTTATTGTTTTCAATTTTAATAGTTTTTGTTAATAGTAGTGTAAAAGGGCAAAGTAAAATGATAAATAACAATTTTGAGATTGCCACCCTTGGAGCTGGTTGTTTTTGGTGTGTTGAAGCTGTATTTCTCAGGTTGAATGGGGTTGAAAAGGTTCAATCGGGGTATTCAGGTGGAAAGATACCTAATCCCACATATCGTGAAGTAACTTCTGGTTTGACAGGACATGCAGAGGTGGTTCAAATTACCTTTGATCCAAAGGTTATAAGTTATGCTAAAATACTTGAAGTATTTTTTAAAACCCATAACCCTACAACCCTTAATCGTCAGGGTGCAGATGTGGGAACTCAGTATCGTTCGGTAATATTTTATCATTCTGATGAGCAGATGAGAGTTGCCAATGAAGTAAAAGATATGCTTGGCAAGGCAGCATTATGGAAGGATCCCATAATAACAGAAATATCACCCATTACACCATTTTACATTGCTGAAGATTACCATCAGAATTATTTTGCCAATAACAAGAATCAGCTATACTGTCAAATGGTTATATCGCCTAAAATTGATAAGCTGGAGAAGTTGTTTAGAGAGTATTTAAAGAATTCAAAAAAATGAGATTTAGCTGATTGATACCTTAAAAATCAATAAAAAGTAAAACTTTTTTACCTTTGCAGCTCATTTTATCTAATATTTCAAATGAAATTATTTCGATTTTCTTTAGTTGTTTTATTTTCCATTTCGATTTTTTCATGTTCTGTAAATAAGCAGTTAAAACAGTTAAATCTTGACGCACAATCTGCTTATCAAGCATATGATTTTGAAGCTGCGATAATTGCTTATGATGAAATTATCAAAATCAAAACTGAAAAAAATAAAGAGGTTGAAGGTAATATTTATCAGAATGCAGGTCTTGCAGCCTGGGAAGTTAAAAAAACTACTAAAACCATTGATTATCTCGAAAAGGCAAAGCAAACTTCGGCTGCTAATGCTAAAACCTATTCAACCTTAGCAAAGGCATACCTAGAGATTGATAACCTCTCAAGAGAAATAAACAACCTTGAGGATTACGTTGAAAAGTATCCCAAAGGAGAAGAATTGACACAGGTTCATGCACAACTATTTTTAGCGTATGCTAAAAGTTCCAACTGGGAAAAAGCAGATAAACTATGGTCATCGCTAGATATTAAGTACCATTCTGAAGTTAGAATGTTATCTGAGTACATGAAGGTTAATGGAGGGCTGGGAAAAGAGGATAAGGTGAATAAGTTGGCTTATCAGCTACTTAATTTGGATCGTAATAATACAAATGCTCTTGAGGTCCTTGCACTATATTACTACCGAACAGCTGAAGAACGATATCAAAATGAAATGAAAGCATACGAAGACAATAGGACTAACCGTCAGTATAAACAATTACTTGATGCCCTCGAGGAGATAAATACCAATTTCAGAACCTCACGCGATTACCTTGAGAGGCTATATAAGTATAATCCAGACCCTCGGTTTGCTATTTATCTGGGAAATATTTATACCCGTTTTGATAACAAGAAACAGGCAGATTACTACTATCGTATAGCTAAAGAAAAATAGGAGTGTAGTTAGAATAATCATAGCAGTAATAAGCTAAAAAAAATTTTCAATACCAGGATAACCAAATTTTTCCTTAGCAATGTCTTCAGGGTAAATAAAATATTGCAGGGTGGCTTCTGCACTCAATTCACCTTTTCCGTTGTACAAATCAGCTTTGATGTCGGCTAATCGTTTTTCATGTTTAACCAATTTTGCGATCAACCTGATTTTTCCATCATTAATATTTACAGGCTTTCGGTATCTGACCCACATTTGAGTCGTAACCCCCCCTGTTCTTAAAACTGTATAAACTACCCAACTGGCAATCTCATCGAGTAACGTGGCTTGGATGCCCCCGTGCAACACGTTGTTGTAACCAACAAGGTTTGAGTTTGGTACCCATTCTGATATGACTGTTTTGTTAATTTCATCAAAAAAGAAATCAAGTTTAATTCCTATGGAGTTATTCGGAGAACATCCAAAACAGTTGTACCCTTTTTTGTTTGTAAAAGGATTCTTTATTTTTTGCATTTTAATGGCTTTATTATGTGATGATTTTTAACTATAATTAATCAATAAACACAATTATAAGTAATTTTTTAAAAAATAAAACGATGTTTAAAACATTTGTTCCTATGTTATGTTATAATTTTATTGTTGTTGTATATTTGTAAGAAAATAATAAAAAGATGAGCAGGGATTCAAAGAAAACACGTGAAAAGATTCTAAAAACGGCCACTAAACTTTTTCTGAAAAAGGGTGTTGATCAAGTAGGGGTTAGAGAAATTGCCTCAAAGGCAGGCATTAACCTTTCTCTAATGAACTATTACTTTCAAACCAAGGAAAATTTATTTGAAACCATCTTCGATATGCTGGTAAAAGATAAAGCCGTTAAGTTAAGGGAAATACTTGAGGCTGAATCTTCCATAGAGGACAAAGTTAAAGACTACATTGGGGCTTATATCGATATGCTTATTGAAAATCCTTTACTTGTATCGTTTGTCATGTCTTCTCTTCATAGAAATCCAGATAAGCTAAAATCGATGAATTCTGTATTGGCATTGTACAATTCAGAAAAATTTTGTAATCATCTACTAATTGAGGCTGAGGCTGGTAGAATACGCAAAATTAATCCTGAGCAGTTTTATATCAGCATGATCTCTTTAGTTTTATTTCCTTTTGCCATTAAGGAACTTATTGCTGATAGGAATAAGTTTTCCAAAGAAGAATTTTTAGGTTTTATCAATGAGAGAAAAAATCTTATACCAGAAATGCTGATCAACTTCTTAAAGGTATAGGCAAATTCCATTAGGTCTTTCATGTTGATACACCACGGCTAAAGATTGTGGGTAATTCTTTGCTTGAAAATATGTTTGTTGATGCATTCGCATTTTGTTTGAAAAGGGTATTTATTACTTTTTTAATCTTTTACATAATTAGTAATCGGGTAGTTGCTTACAATGATGTAAATACAAAGCATTTCTCCATTTTCATTGTTCAGGAAGGTTGGCATACTGGCATTGTGCTTGAAACCACTACGATTCCCGATAGTCTTTGGAACGGAATTAACCAATTTCAGCACTACAATTATTTGGATATTGGCTGGGGCGATGAGGCTTTTTATCAGGAACCTGGAATTAACGTCCTGCTTGCCTTTCGAGCAATACTATTCCCAACCCAGTCTGTAATTAGAATACATGGTTTTAGAACAGATCCTGTATTATATTATGAATCATATGCCTCACTTTTTAAACTTAAAGTAACTCAAGAGCAGTATTATAATCTTATAAGATATATAGCTAAT
>CAYNHM010000022.1:0-67901 GCA_964397135.1 uncultured Rikenellaceae bacterium | reverse complement strand
AACTTGTTTATATATCCAATAAAAGTTGCTTTTGATAACACAAACAGATTGTAAAAGCAACTTTTTATGTTTTTTAACAAATGTATAAAAAATCTCCTGCAATGATCTAAAAAAATCATTTTGTCAATTTCTAAAAATTTATCTAAAGCATTCAAGCGGCTGAAAAACAGAGAATAGCAATTTTGTTGATAACCTACTGCTGTTTTTTTCTTCAAAAAATGATAAGGGGATTACCTTTGCAAAAAAATAAATGGTATGGCAGAGAAAAGAGCTACAGGGAATCGCAAACCAAACCCCACCACCATGGTTGGATTAGACCTGGGAAAAGTACCTCCACAGGCCTTGGAGCTTGAGGAGGCAGTACTAGGGGCGATCATGGTCGAGAGGGATGCTGTTGTTTCGGTTGTCGATGTGCTTAAACCCGAAAGTTTCTACAAGGAGAACCATCAGAAGATATTCAAGGCGGTACTTGACCTTTCAACCCGGCACGAGCCCATCGATCTGCTTACCGTTACCGAGGAGCTTCGCAAACGCGATGAGCTGGATGAGGTAGGAGGGGCGATTTATCTGGCTCAGCTAACTTCAAAAGTTGGATCGGCGGCACACCTTGAGTTTCACTCCAAGATCATTGCCCAAAAGTACATTCAGCGAGAGCTGATCAGGGTATCGAGCGAAATCCAATCCAAAGCCTTCGACGATTCGTTGGATGTTGACGACCTGCTCGATTACTCCGAGATGGAGCTCTTCAAGGTTGCCGAAGGCAATATCAAGCGCGAAACAGCACCCATCAACGTGCTTGTGAAGAAAGCATTACACGAGCTTGAAGAGGCTGGTAAAAGGGAGGATGGCCTTAGCGGCGTTCCCTGTGGTTACTCCGAGCTCGACAGGATGACTTCGGGCTGGCAAGCTTCAGACCTGATTATTGTGGCAGCCCGCCCATCAATGGGAAAAACAGCTTTTGTGCTCTCCATGGCCCGCAATATGTCTGTTGATCACGATGTATCAGTTGCCTTTTTCTCGCTGGAAATGTCGAGCCCGCAGCTCATTAAAAGACTTATTGTGAGCGAATCGGGAATATCACACGAGAAAATTCGCAATGGCAAACTCACACCACACGAGTGGGCTCAGCTAACCGTTAAGATCAGCGATCTACAGAACTCAAAAATATTTATCGACGATTCCCCAGCTCTCTCCATTTTTGAGCTGAGGGCAAAATGCCGTAGGCTGAAAGCACAATACAATGTTCAAATCATCATCATCGACTACCTGCAGCTGATGACAGGACCCTCCGAGGCAAAGGGAAACCGTGAACAGGAGGTAAGCACCATTTCCCGTTCGCTTAAAGCCATTGCCAAGGAACTTAACGTTCCCATTATTGCGCTTTCGCAGCTGAACCGATCGGTGGAAACACGTGGAGGATATAAGCGACCTCAACTTTCGGATCTACGCGAATCGGGCGCCATTGAGCAGGATGCTGATATGGTTCTATTCATCCATAGACCCGAGTACTATGGTTTTATGGAGGATGAGGATGGAAACTCCCTGGCAGGTTTGGCAGAGGTTATTGTGGCAAAGCACCGTAATGGTGCAACCGGCGACATAAAGTTGCGATTCCGCAAGGAGTTGGCCAAGTTTACCGACCTTGATGTGACTGATTTCCCCGCTTTTGCTGGAGTCGAAGCCTCTACGCCACAGGCAGTAACGTTTAAATCGAAGATGAACATGGATCCCTTACCGGGTTCAGCAGGCGATTCCGACTTCGACTTCATTGCGGGCGCAGGATCAGATGATGACATTCCTTACTAATAGAAGGAAACAGCTTCAGGGTTATATCTTTAGTAATCCTAATTGCATAAAAATAGCTTTGGCTAACAGTTTGACTATGTATTATTTTATGATGCATGTCGGATTCCAATCTCCCCCTTCTTTACCAGTGTTTTTAGAATCCATTCCACCCAATAAAAAAACGTTATAGTATATCAATTAGTTCATTCAGCGATTTGATTTCGTATGTTACGCTCTCATTATGGGCTATCCCTTCGGGATTGTAGAAAACCTGATCCATGCCAAAGTTTTTGGCTCCCAGCACATCTATCTCTAGGTCATCACCAACCATTAGGGATTCCTGTTTTTTTGCATTGACAACAGATAGGGGATGGCTAAAAGCCTCGGGACGAGGCTTGTGGAAGCCAGACATTTCCGATGTGATCACCTTTTGGAAGTACTTCTCAATGCCGCAAAGCGTCAGCTTGGTAAACTGTACCTCGTTAAAACCATTGGTGATGATATGCAGGTTGTATTTTTTATGAAGATATTCCAGCGTTTCAATGGTGTAAGGAATCAAGGCAGTTTTCATGGGACTTTCGGTAATGTACTCCTCGCCAATGGTTTGCGCCAAAAATTCATTCTTAATGCCTGCATCCTTAAGGGTTAGGTCAAATCGCTTGAAGCGAAGAATCTCCTTCTTCATACGTCCCTTTCTGTAGTAGTCCCATAACCTCTCATTATGGCCAACAAACGATTTGTGAAAGCTGTCGTAATCCGCAAACGCCGACCCAAGGTTGTGTCGGTTATATATTTCCTGAAGGGTTAACCGCATGTTCTGGTCAAAATCCCAAAGGGTTCGGTCAAGGTCGAAGAAGATATGCTTATATTTCATCAATTTTTTTAAATCTTGTAGTTTGAAATATTCTTGGATGCAAAGGTAACAAAAGCGGAATTAAATTAATTCAATTCCTATTATATACACAATTTCGAATAAGATGCTTTGGTGTTTAATACAATCTTAGGATCAGGGAATTACTAAATAATACCAACCTTTTTTTCAAAATTTTGTGAGCAATAAATTTAGGGTTTGATGCATAAACCCTATCAGATTATTGATTTCAGATTATATTCAAAATATTACAGTGTGATGAGGTAAGTAGTTTGTTCCCCTTTTCAATAATTCCAGTGCTAAAATTCCTCCAGTTTCTTCATGTTTTCAATTGCCTCAAAAAAACCATGCAGTTCAAATTTTCGCTTCCATATTTCAACGGGAGAGTAGCTCATGGTAACAGTAGTGCTTTTTACAACAACTAACCTGTCTCCCTTTTTAAGGTGGAAAGCATTTAGCAGTTCAGGTGTTAAAAACACTTTTCTGTCAGTAATGCAGGTAATGGAAAAAACCCTTTTCCCCTGCATGAAAACAGCGTTCAGGGAATCAATCCGATCGATTATTTCTTTGAAAACGCTTTGGTAGGCTTTCTCCTTGTTCATGATAGCCAAACCCGGTTCTCCAATGCGCGTAGATGATAGTAATACCATGTCGTTATCCGATAGACCATAGCGGTTTAACGCTTTGGGCGGGATGGTGATGCTTAAATCGTCTCTAACAATGGAGACCCCGTAAGCTTCTTTCGCGCCTGATGTTCCGGGTGATAGGCTGGGCATAATTTTTTTACTATAAAGTAACACTAGCGATAAAATATTTCTTCTTTTATACATCTAAAGATATTAAAAATATGTACTGATGTAAAAAAAATAAAAAAAAACTTGCAAAATGAGCATATGTTCATTATATTTGCAGTGAACAAATGCTCATTAATAGAATGTCGCCACGATTAAAAAAATTAAGAAAAGTTCTTAACCCTCCGCCAATAAAGGGTTTCAAGCCCTATGGCCCTGATGTGGAAGGTGCTAAAGTAGAGCCAGTTTTGCTTCATTTCGAGGAGTACGAAGCGTTGAGGTTGTGCGATTACGATATGTATAACCACCATCAGGCTTCGGTTTTAATGGGCGTTTCGCGCCCAACGTTTACACGTATTTATGCTTCTGTTCGTCAGAAGGTTGCGGTTGCATTTGCGGAGGGTAGGCAAATAGTAATCGATGGCGGAAAGGTATATTTCGATAGCGATTGGTACAAATGTAACCAATGCAAATGCTTCTTTAATAACCCGCAGAAGGAAATTGATATTACCAATTGCCCGCTTTGTGGAGGTGAAAGTATAAAAGGGTATGAAGTTGATAGTGAGATGCCTGAAGGGAAAGAGGTAAGGCAATACGTTGATCTTTGCATATGTCCTCGCTGTGGATTTGAAAGGGAGCATCAATTTGGAAGGCCTTGCAGCCAAGAAGTATGCCCCGAATGTCAATCACCAATGCGAAGGAAAGGAAGATCAAATAGACGTAGAAACTTAAACTAATAAGATATGAAAGTAGCCATTACATCAACAGGAAATTCATTGGAGTCAACGCTCGACGAGCGTTTTGGTCGTTGCGCTTACTTCGTTATTTACGATACGGAGAGCAAATCGACGGAGTTTGTTCCCAACCCCAATAAGGAGGCAGAGAATGGTGCCGGACCTGCTTCGGTGCAGCTTGTGGCCTCACGCAACGTGAGCAAAATTGTTTCAGGCGAGTTCGGGATGAAGATCAAATCGCTTGTCGATAGCCTTAAAATACAGATGATTGTGGTAAAGGAAGCCAAAAAGGTGAAGGAAATTATTGATATGTTGGATCATTAATTATTTTTTGAGATGCCTAGAATGGATGGAACAGGCCCCGATGGGAAAGGTTCCCGTACGGGGAGAAGATTAGGAGAATGTGGGAACGCATCCGATGAGGAAAAATTGCATAAACTGGGAAAAGGAATGGGCAAGGGTCGCAAATCGGGATGCGGGCAGGGAAAAGGAAAACGGTTGAGGAGCGGAGAGTAGCAGTTCGTTATTGCGAGCCTGCCTGCGGTAGGCAGGGAGGTGTTGTTTCCGACGAAGCAATCTGTTTCCAAAAAATGATTGCATCGCAAAAAGCGCTACCAATGACAGATTATCTGTCGTCATTGCGAACCCACCTTTTTTTGGTGGGTGAAGCAATCTGTAAAGGCCAGTTAATTAATAGATTGCTTTGTTATTCGCTTCGCTCATGAGATCGCTGCGCTAAGTTCGGAAAGTACCCTCGCAATGACGGTCGTTTATTTCTGTCATCATCACTTTATGCCCAAAAATTTTGGGTGAGTTCTCGCAATGACGCTGATAAGAAAAATAATATGGAATGTCTATTAACGATTTAGGATTTAGGCAGTAAATACAAATAAATCAAATCTTAAATCCTCAATCGTTAATCGATGTTCTTAAATTTAAAATAAGGAGGTAGCTATGCCAGGTTTTGATCAATCAGGTCCGGTAGGACAAGGTCCAATGACCGGCCGCAGAATGGGACGCTGCACCAATTATGGTGCAGGAAGAGGAAACCAGCCCACGGGTGGAACCCCAAGCGAAAACCTTCCTGAAAATTTTGGAAGGGGTTTAGGCTTTGGTCGCGGTGGTGGTGGCCGTGGACGTGGATGGAATAGAGGATTCGGAATGCAGAATCGCTTTAGGGGAGGATTTTAAATGTTTTTGTTACGTCATTGCGAATCCCGATGCTAAATCGGGATGAAGCAATCTGTTTATTGCAAAAAATCTAAAGATTGCTTCGTCTCGTCAAAAAAGATGACGAGACGAAGCAATGATGGGGAAATACAAATTAATACTTAAAAATTATTTTATGAACAAAATAATCGCCATTCCGTTGGAAAACGGAGCGCTTTGTGCCCATTTTGGGCATTGTGAGCAGTTTGCCTTTGTAAAGGTGGAGAACGGTAAAATTACAGATATTCAGTCGCATACGCCTCCTGAGCATATTCCTGGCCTCTATCCCCGTTGGGTTGCTCAGCTGGGTGCCACCGATGTCATTGCAGGAGGTATGGGACAGAAAGCCATTGATCTATTCAATCAGCAGAATATCAACGTATTTATTGGTGCTCCCATGGTTGACCCAAAAACATTGGTAACCGATTTCATTAGCAACAAGTTGGTTCTTAGCGCTAACTATTGCAACCACGATGGACACCATGATCACGGAAATTGTAGGCATTAAAAGTGAAAAGATGGCTGATCAAAGATGCGTTGGATGCTTTTTGAAAACATACAGAAGACTTTTTCAGAAGTATGAAGTTATTGATTCGAAGCAACAAACTTTCTTAACTTTTTTCAACGACATCATTAAAAAACAGAATATTGAAAATAGCCCCACTATCCAACGTGACCTTAACAATTTTTTTTGTGACATGATTGGCATTGTTGATCCCTTTGCAGAGGAGAAGGAGGATAACAACAGGGTTGCATTGGAGTTATACAAAACGTGGAAGAGTAGGGTTATTGATTCAGATAATCCCTTTGGTTTGGCGTTAAGGCTTGCCATTGCTAGCAACATCATGGATTATGGTGCCAATAACAGCTTCGATATTAGCAAAACCTTTACAACGGTTTTGGAAGATGATTTTGCCATTGACCGTTCAACTTTGCTAAAAGAGAGGATAAGTAAGGCCAAACGAATTCTTTACCTAGGGGATAATGCGGGAGAAATTGTTTTTGACAAGCTTTTCATTGAAACCTTTATGCACAACGATATTACTTATGCAGTTAGGGGAGGTCCAGTTTTAAATGATGTTACAATGCAGGATGCCATTGATGTTGGGATGGATAAGGTTGCCGATCTAATATCCAATGGATACGATGCTCCTTCAACAGTGCTTTCAAGGTGTAGTAGAAATTTCATTGAAAAATATGATGAAGTCGATTTAATAATTTCCAAGGGACAGGGCAACCTCGAAGGGTTACTTAAACAGAACGATTCAAGGATTTTCTTCTTGCTCATGGTGAAGTGTGAAGTAATAGCTGAATTTTTAAATGTACGGAAAGGAAGTTTTATTGTGCATAATATGAACTAGTTAAATATGTCTTGGTGTAAAACATTAAACTAATAATCATGGAAAAGGTCAAGATAGGAATTATCATCTGCGATCGCTACAGAACCTGCGCAGGGGGAAAATGTTTCCGTTCACTTCAGAATCGTGAGGGCGCATTTTCCATGTACAAGGAAGTGGACGTTGACGTGGTTGGTTACACAACTTGTGATGGATGCCCAGGAGGCAACATTGAGTATGCTCCCGAGGAGATGAAAAAGAATGGCGCAACCCATATCCATTTTGCCACAGGCTTTCTGGTTGGCTATCCCCCTTGCCCCTACATGGAGCATTTCGAGAAGTTCATTAACGATAAGTACGGGATGAAGGTAGTATTTGGAACCCACCCTATCCCCGAGAAGTACTTCCTTACCCACGGTGTGCTTAATACCTGGAATACTCCATTTCTTCAGAGGGCAATAAAGGAAACGCTTTGCGATGAGAAAACCCGATTGATGTATGATTAACTGCGAACCCATAAGGATTGCCATTGCCAGCGGCAAGGGAGGGACGGGAAAGACTCTAATTTCCACTAGTTTGTTCTATGCTCTTCAGCAGAAACACCAGATTGTTACGCTAGTTGATTGCGATGCCGAGGAACCAAACGACATGGTTTTTTTCGCAGGGAATGCAGAAAAAACTACCAACGTAACCCAAAGGGTTCCGGTAATCGATGAGAGCAAATGTACCTACTGCGGGAAATGCCACGATTACTGCAGCTACAAGGCCATCTTTATTATTCCTCCCTCAAAAATAATTAAGGTGATGGAGGATTTGTGCCATGGTTGTGGTGCTTGTTCGGTGGCTTGTGAGTTTGATGCTATAACAGAGAAGGATGTATCGTTGGGGGAGGTGAATTGCTATCCTATTTCCATGAACGCAAGAATTGTTGAATCAAGGATGAGGGTTGGGGTTTACTCACCGGTTTCTGTAATAAAGGCAGCCATAAATGAGGCGGGAAGTAATCATGTAATTCTTATGGATTCGCCGCCGGGTACTTCGTGTCCCTTTATCCAAACGGTTTCTCGTGCTGATTATGTTATTCTAGTAACTGAGCCCACTCCCTTTGGGCTTAGCGATTTGATACAATCGGTGGAAACCCTGCGAACAATGAATAAACCCTGTGGGGTTATTATAAACCGTGCCGGTTTGGGCGATGATGAGATTTATAAATACCTGAAAAATAAGAGAATACCTTTGTTGATGGAGATCCCTTTCGATAGGGAAATTGCATCCATTTACTCAAAGGGTGAAATTGTAGCCAAAGAAAAACCTGAGCTGCTGGAAAAGCTGCTTGAGGTGTTTGATTTAGTGTGTAATTATTTAATTAGCAAATAAATATGACCCATCGGGGCATAATATAGATAGTCCCGACCTTTAGGTCGGGGTAAAAAGAAGAAAGGTATTTAAAATTTTTATAGCAAGGATATTAATAGTTTAATTGCCACGGGCTTAAGCCCGTGGATAGAAAAACAAAAAGATTTGGGCTTTAGCCCAATTGAGTAAAACAAGATGTGGCTAAAGCCACATGATTTCACAAAAAAATTACCACGGGCTTAAGCCCGTGGCAATTTGTAATAATAGCTAAAATGTAAGAAAACTATTTCTATATATTGTAAGAATCATTTACCATGGAAATTGCCATAATCAGCGGAAAAGGAGGAACAGGGAAGAGCAGCATCAGCGCTGCATTTGCTACCCTATCGGAGCAGGTAGTGCTGGCCGACTGCGATGTGGATGCCGCTAACCTCTACATTATTTTCAATCCAACCCACGAGGAGGAGCAGGTTTACATAGCCGGGCAGAATGCGGTAATCGACTATTCAATTTGCAACCATTGTGGTATCTGTCTGGACTACTGTCGTTTCGATGCAATCCATGACCTGCACGGCGAAATTATGATTTCCGAAACCTCGTGCGATGGCTGTCAGCTCTGCTCACGCATTTGTCCCCTCGGGGCAATTACCATGGTCGATAACGATAAAAGCCGAATGTATTCCGGAGCCTTTCGTAACGGACGGATGGTGTACGGGCGGCTGGCGCCGGGCGAGGAGAACTCTGGGAAACTAGTGAACATGGTTCGGGAGAAGGCAAAGAACACCGCAAAGCAATATAATTTCAGCAATATCGTAATCGATGGTCCTCCAGGCATTGGCTGTGCCGTAATCTCTTCAATTACAGGAGTTGACCATGTAGTTGTAGTTACCGAACCCACCATTTCGGGGCTGCACGATTTGAAACGGACCCTTGAAATTGTTACAAAATTCAACCTTAAGGCATGGGTCATTATCAACAAGTACGATTTAAATACCGAAATGGCAGCCCAAATCGAGGCCTTTTGTCAAGATTCAAAAATTTCCCTCGCAGGGAAGTTGCCATTCGATTCCTTAGTGGTTGATGCCATGGTGAACTGCAAAAGTATTATCGAATGGGCTCCCAAATCTGAACTGAGTAACGAATTGAAAGATATTTGGAACACCATAACGAGTGGTTAACTTCTTTGCATATAAACAGAAAAAAATAGACATCAATGGTTAAAGGTATAAAAATACCTAATGTAATAGGCTCAAGGACTGAATATAAAAGAAAATTCAGCTTATGGGAAATGTATTGCGCTTTTGTTTTTATTCCAAGTGCAGCAGCTAAGATGATGGTAAATAAAAGAAAGAAATTAGTGGACAAGAACTTTGTTGAGAGATTGCAACTGGCTGTGACGGAAGTAAACGGATGCGCTGCCTGTTCATATGCCCATTCGTACATGGCATTAAAACAAGGAATGAGTAATGAAGAAATATACAGTTTTCTTAGTGGAGATGGAACTTTTATCAATCAAGAAGAAGCTAAAGCAATTGTTTTCGCACAGCATTTTGCTGATACTAGAGGATTTCCTCAAAAAGATACTTACAAATCAGTTATTGAAGAATATGGAAATGAGAAGGCAAGAATAATTCTTTCCGCAGTACAATTGATGATTGCTGGAAACATATATGGAATTCCTTACAGCGCATTAATCTCAAGACTGAAGGGGAAACCATACAAAGACAGTACTTTGATTTATGAATTGGGGATGCATATCGTTGGCTTAATTATTCTACCAATTGCTATGGTTCATGGAATGTTAAGAGCCCTTATGGGATTTTCAAACGTTCGCCTCGATAAAAGCGATGCAAAATGATTAGTTTTGGTCCTATACCATCTCGCCGACTGGGCATGAGTCTTGGAATAAATAATATTCCAACGCGAAAGATATGCTCATACTCATGCGTGTACTGTCAGGTTGGAATCACCAAAAAGTACAGCGTTACCCGTGAGCCTTTCTACGAACCATCATTAATTGCCAAAGAAGTAGAAAAGCACCTGGAAAAATTAAAGGAAATGCCCGATTATCTAACATTTGTGGCCAATGGTGAGCCAACTCTTGATGGAAAATTGGGCAAATCGATACTGGCCCTGAAAAAATTTAACATTCCCATTGCAGTTATTACAAACGCCTCGCTACTAAGTGATAAGCAGGTAAGAGCTGAGCTAATTAATGCCGATTGGGTTTCGGTAAAGATTGATTCGGCGGATGAGGCCGCTTGGAAACAAATTAACAGACCGCATTTTAGGGTTAATTATCGTTTATACGTTGAGGGCTTGCTGAAATTTTCCGAAGAATTTAAGGGTAAGCTAGTTAGCGAAACCATGCTAGTTCAGGGAATAAACGATAATCCCGGGGTGCTAATGCAAACAGCGGAGTTGGTTTCGCAGGTTAAACCTACAATTGCCTATATATCAATTCCAACCCGTCCGCCTGCGGTACCATCTGTTACTCCACCAAACGAGATAGCTATAAACGAGGCGTATCAAATTTTTACAGAGAAAGGTTTAAATACTGAGTTAATACTTGGTTTTGAGGGCACCAATACTGGCTTTACAGGCAATGCAAAGGAGGATATTCTGAATATTTGCGCTGTTCATCCCATTAGAGAGGACACCATGGTTGAACTTTTAGCAAAGGATAATGCTGAATATGAGGTTGTTAAAAATTTAATACAGGAGGACAAAGTACAGCAGTTACTCTATAAATCAAAGAAATTCTATTTACGCAAACATCAACTTTAGGCTAATGGTTTCTAAGGTATTAAAATATGGTTCTACTCTTTTAAGGAAGCAATCGGTTGAGATTACGAAGGCAGATAACATAACCCAGCTAAGCGACAACCTGTTCGATACTCTTAAGAAGGAGGGAGGAATAGGATTAGCAGCACCGCAAATAGGAGTATTGAAACGGGCATTCGTAATGGATTCCAATCCCATTGCCGAGGATGATGAATCGGTTGAGAAATTCAAGAGGTTAGTGATCAATCCGCAAATTATAAGCAGAAGTCAGGAAACCATTTTATACAGCGAAGGCTGTCTGAGTATTCCCGGTATATACGAGGAGGTTGAACGTCCCAAGAGTATTACTGTCAATTATTTAGACGAATCATTTACGCCTGTAGAACGGAAAGTTAATGGAATTGAGGCGCGCATTTTTCAGCACGAGTACGACCATCTTGAAGGAATTCTCTTTGTGGACAGGGTTAGTCCTATCCGAAAATCATTGTTATCCAGCAAGTTAAAAAAGATTATGAGGCAGTTTGCCAAATAGTATAACCAACAATACCATGTCCGATGTATGTCAAGTAATCTCGAAGTACAAAAAACAGAACCCCGAATGATCAACAAGCTGAAGAAACGTTTTGGTAACAAGTGCCTTGGGCTAAAGGTGAACTATCAGAAAGAATTCGATAATTCACCCATCAAGCAGATTCGGTTCTGCGAGGCAGTGAACGATGCTTTCAAAACACCCCTGCTTTTCAATCCGCAGAATTTATCGTGCTATGGCGCAAAGCGCAGCATGGGTATCTTAAAGCACGATGAGGAATTGGTTCAGCATATTGCTCAGGAGAGCGGAATAGCTTCTCAGATTATAAGAATGGCGGTGAACGATATCCCTCATTTCGAATCGCCAATCCAAAATATCTTAATGGGAATAGACGAGGAGATGGAGAAGGAGGTGACCCCCGATATGTTTATCCTATTCATTTCCCCCAAGGATGTTATGGAGCTGATGAAGGAATACGCCCTGAAGTTGAGCCAATACCCAATCATCAAGCCTTATACATTTATGTCGGTGTGCGGGAATGTTTTTGCAAATACTTACAAGCATGGAGTGATAAGCGTTTCATTTGGTTGTCCCGAGTCGAGGAATTA
Source organism: uncultured Rikenellaceae bacterium (assembly GCA_964397135.1). GTDB lineage: Bacteria > Bacteroidota > Bacteroidia > Bacteroidales > Tenuifilaceae > MWFE01. The sequence continues at coordinate 55,897 of CAYNHM010000022.1, read as the reverse complement.
CGGTGGAGTAAAAGATAATCTCATGGTTGTTGGAATACCGTATAGCGTTTGCTTGCAGATATTTAATTAAAAACAGTTTATGATGAAAGGTGAACAAAAGTCAACCGGTTACATCCACCTCTATACTGGAAACGGCAAGGGGAAAACCACCGCAGCCATTGGTTTAGCGGTTAGAGCCGTTGGAGCAGGGAAAAAGGTTTTTATAGGACAGTTCGTGAAGGGTATGCATTACGCTGAGCTAGAATCGCTTAAACGTTTTCCTGAGATTGTGATCAGGCAGTACGGATTGGATTGCTTTATCAAGAACAAGCCAACACAAAAGGATATTGATGCAGCCCGTAACGGGTTGTCTGAGATAACATCAATTATCGAGAAGAATATGTTCGATATGGTTATCCTTGATGAGATTTGCATCGCATTGTACTATAGGTTGTTTGGCGTTGACATAGTGTTAGCATTGCTAAAGGATAAACCATCAGAAATGGAGATACTCCTCACCGGTCGCTATGCACCCGAGGAAATTATTAAAGCCGCCGATTTGGTAACCGAGATGAAGGAAATTAAGCACTACTACAACAATGGAATTGAAGCACGAAAAGGAATTGAATACTAAGATGGACATCATATTTAAACATATTGGATTGCAGGTGATTGAGAGGGATGTCGATTCATTCTATATTGATATACTGGGTTTTGAACCCATTAGAACGATGCAACTATCTGCTGAGGAATCGAATGATATTTTTGGAATCAATAGTAAAGTTAGCATACTATTTGGCTTATGCCGTGGGCTTGACATGGAGCTATTTATCAGCGATTCACCTCTAACACACTCGTACAATCATATATGCATTCAAACTAAAAATTCTCAGGGTATATCAATAGCGGCTAAGCAAAAGGGTTATAGGGTATTTACTCGCCGAACGAGTAGCTCCGAAACCCTCTTTGTAAGCGATTCAAACCACAACGTATTTGAAATTAAAGAGAAAACGTAAAGTAATCTTTTGTAATTATTAATCATATTTTCAACCTAAACAGAAAACAGCATGAAAAACACAGACGTTCTAATAATTGGTGGCAGCGCAGCCGGAATGGTTGCCGCAGTAACGGGTAAGACCCATTGGCCCGATAAGGATTTTATCCTTGTAAAAAAGCAGAAGGATGTAATGGTTCCCTGCGGAATTCCTTACATTTTCGGAACGCTCGAGAGTAGCGAGAAGAACCTTATGCCCGTTGATGGCATGATGGGGAAAATTGGTGTTACCTCGTTGGTTGACGAAGCCGTTGAGATTGACACTAACGGAAAGGTTGTAACCTTCGCCAGCGGCGAAAAAATTGGTTACAAGAAGTTGATTATCGCTACTGGGTCAAATCCCATAAAGCCAAAGTGGCTTGAAGGTGCCGACCTAGAGAATGTTTTCGTTATCCCCAAGGATAGGCAGTACCTCGATGAGATGAACGTAAAGCTTGGGTCAGCAAAAAACATTGCCGTAATTGGCGCAGGTTTTATTGGCGTTGAGCTTTCCGATGAACTCCGTAAACATGGCTACAATGTAACACTTATCGAAAAATTGCCCCATATCCTTAACCTGGCTTTTGACATCGAACTGTCGGAGAAGATTCACGAGATGCTCGAAACTCGTGGGGTGAAAGTAATTACTGGGAAAGGCATAAAGAAAGTACATGGAAGCGGGAAAGTTGAATCCATTGAGCTAGAAGATGGCCAGAAACTTTCAATGGATGCAGTGATACTCTCCATGGGCTATAAGCCAAATACTGAATTGGCTCGCAAATCAGGAATTAGCATCGATGAGGGTAGTTTTATTGCGGTGGATGAGTACATGCGCACCCATACCAAGGATGTTTTCGCCATTGGCGACTGCGCTCAGAAACGTGATTTTGTTACCCGTCGTAGAGTTCCCACAATGCTGGCATCAACCGCTTGTGCCGAAGCACGAATTGCTGGCATGAACCTTTTCAACCTGCACGTGGTGAAAACCTTTAGCGGGACTATCGCAATTTATTCCACCGCGCTTGATACTACCGGCTTTGGTACGGCCGGACTTACTGAGCAGAGAGCAAAAGAGGAAGATATTGACGTAATTACAGGCCTGTTCGAGGGGGTTGATCGTCACCCAGGAAATCTTCCGGGCGCTCATAAGCAGATTGTTAAATTAGTAGCTGCAAAGAATTCGGGTGTAATAATTGGAGGAGAAGTTATTGGGGGTCCCGAGGCAGGAGAACTAACCAATGTAATCGGGTTAGCAATTCAGAACCGAATGTCGGTGAATTCATTGCTAACCATGCAGGTTGGTACGCACCCTTGCCTAACAGCCTCGCCTGCTGCATATCCACTAATAAAAGCAGCCGAACAGATAGCTAATAAACTTTTAAAACTAATGTGTAAAGAGAAATAGAAATGGCTGCTTTTGAAAAAATTTATCTGCCCGAAGTTAAGAACATCATCACCGTTGCATCGGGGAAAGGCGGTGTTGGTAAATCAACAGTCTCGGCAAATTTGGCAATTGCCTTGGCACGTAATGGTTACAGCGTAGCGTTAGTGGATGCCGATATCTTTGGCCCCTCAATCCCCAAAATGTTTGGAATTGAGGATGCCATGCCCGAAGTTTTTGAGGAGGGCGAGAAACAGCTGATGATGCCCATTGAGAAGTATGGTGTAAAGGTAATGTCCATTGGGTTTTTCGTGAAGAACAACCAAGGGTTGATTTGGCGTGGGCCAATGGCCTCCAATGCGTTAACGCAACTTCTGGAGAACACCCAGTGGGGCGATACCGACTATATGATTATCGACTTCCCTCCGGGAACCAGCGACATCCAGCTAACGGCTGTGCAAAAGCTAACGCTGACCGGCGCACTGATTGTAACAACTCCCCAGGAGATTGCCCTTAACGATGCCCGCAAGGCGGCTTCTCTATTCAGAAACAAGGATTTGGAAGTGCCTATACTAGGTGTAATCGAGAATATGTCGTGGTTTACGCCAAAGCCTCATCCCGATGAAAGGTACTATATCTTTGGTCAGGGTGGGGGAGAAAAGCTGGCAAAAGAACTAAATGTTCCATTAGTTGGTTTAATTCCTTTAATTGCCGAGGTTGGCGAAGCAGCGGAGAAGGGTCTCAGCGTATTCAATCAGGAAAGCCAAGTGGCCATCGAGGCGTTCGACAGGATTGTGAGTTCGCTATTTGTTAAAGCTTAATCAAACCGATTATCCGCTCTACGGGTTCTGATCTTATCCTTTTTATCTGTGAGCCAGCCTATCTTCACATTTTTGGCATTATTAAACTGAGGTACATAGGGTTTAATGTCGAGCAGGGGAGTACCATTTAGCGCATCAATACCTTCAACGTATAGGGTGCTCCCCTCAACTTTAACCAGCTTTACAATTGACATTCCTATTCCATTGGGGCGCTTGGGCGCACGGGTTGCAAATATCCCACGCGCCTCTTCATCCAGAAAGGGTTTTACCTGCAGATCGTACCCCTTTGATAGATGGAAATGGTAGATCAAAATAAGATGAGAGAAACCTTCAATATCCTTAAGGCCATTAGTAAACTCGGGAAAGATTTCTATTCTTCCTTTGTAACCGCTTGCCGATGAGGGCTGTATGGGAGTATCTACCGTTTCGTTAAATGGAGAGATTACTCTTCCTATTGGATGGTATGAAATTGTTTCCATTGGATTGTAGATGAATAATGGTTTTTATAAGATCAAAGTTACACATAAATAGTAATTTAGAGCATATAAAATCATATGAACAGAAAACTCTATGAACCATGATTTAAAACTACTTAAAGAAGATGTTCTAACTTGCACCAAATGCAATTTATCACAAATACGGAATCATGTAATTTTTGGTGAGGGGAACGAGAATGCCCCAATTCTAATTATTGGCGAAGCACCAGGTAGAGATGAGGATTTGAAGGGACGACCCTTTGTGGGGAAGTCGGGACAATTACTCGATAAAATATTGGCTGCCTGCGGATTTACTCGTGAGGAGCATGTTTTTATCAGCAATATTGTAAAATGCCGTCCGCCCGATAATCGCATGCCAACAACGCAAGAAGCAGCAGTTTGTATGCCTTACCTGCTGAAGCAAATAGAGCTGATTGGTCCAAAGATTTTAATTTTGCTGGGCGCTACCGCGTTAAAGTATATGGCGGGGCAGGAGCATAGAATTACCCGTGAACGGGGCAACTGGGTTGATTTGGATGGAAGGCTAGCCATGCCCGTGTATCACCCAGCCGCCCTGCTCCGAGATCCATCGTTAAAACGATCGACGTGGGAAGATTTTAAGAAAATTGTGTTTAAGTATAGAGAACTTGTGGATCCTTTGCATCATTCTGATCATGTGTAATTTGTCATCTTTGAATTATTATCAAAAAGATTATTCGTCATGAAAATATCTATTCTAGTCGATAACACGCCAGGCATTAACACAAAAGCCGAGTTTGGTCTTTCGTTTTTTATTGAACACAATGGCAAAACTATTCTCTTCGATACAGCCCAAACCAACCTTTTTCTGGAGAACGCCAAGATTATGAACCTATCGGTTCAGAAGGCAGATTTTATCGTGCTTAGCCATGGTCACTTCGATCATGGAAATGGTTTGGCTAATCTGAATGGCGGGAAATTGGTTTGCCACCCCGGCTGTTTCGTAAAGCGTTACGGCAAAACGAAACGAACCTATATCGGTCTCAAAAACACGAAGGAAGAAATATCTGCAATGTTTAATCTTATAACCTCGGAGAAACCTTACGAACTTTTCGATGGCGCCTTTTTTCTGGGAGAAATCCCCCGTATTACAGATTTTGAATCGCAAACTACAACCTTTATCCTTGATGATGGCACACCCGATTTTGTGATGGACGATAGCGCCTTGGCGCTAAAAACCGAGCATGGAGTATTTGTGGTTACAGGTTGTGGGCACTCAGGTGTGGTGAACACCCTTGAGCACGCAAAGAAAGTTACAGGCGACAGTATAATTTACGGTGTAATGGGAGGTTTTCATCTCAAGGAAAACAATCGGCAAACCAAGGAAACCATTAACTACCTCAAGAAAAATGAGGTTAAGCATATCCATCCATCGCATTGCACTGCCCTGCCAGCGTTATCGGCCTTTTACACAAGTTTCAAGGTTAAGCAAATAAAAGCTGGAGATGTGTTTGAATACTAGCTTTACTGAAAACAAATTCGCAATAGTCTCATTTGTAATTAAAAACAAAAATCAATGTTGAAACAGTAAAAAAGTATACCTTTGCTCCCAAATTATACTATAAAAAATTGCAAGGCTAAAGAATCATCTTTTTAGATTTAAAATTTTTCTGTAGCATTTTTCATTATCAAGTTTATCAATTTTAAAAACTTCTTATTTTGAATTTCAAAGATTTTGGCTTCCAGCAGTCCATTATGGATGGTATTATAGCCATGGGATTTGAGGATCCAACACCCGTTCAGGAGCAGTCCATACCGCTTATTATGCAAGGCAGAGATATTATTGCCTGTGCGCAAACAGGTACCGGGAAAACCGCAGCATTCATTTTGCCAATTCTCAACAAGCTTACCATGCTTCCCGCAAAGCTTAACTATATCAGTACCCTTGTAATCGTACCAACACGCGAGCTGGCCATACAAATTGATCAGCATCTCGAAGGATTTGGCTACTTTGCTCCCGCCAGTTCAATAGCAGTATATGGTGGAAACGAAAGCGCAATTTGGGATAAGCAAAGGGTTGCCATACAGAGAGGGGTCGATTTTATTATTGCTACCCCAGGACGATTGATACAGCATATTCGCATGGGATATGTAAAACTCGACCGAGTGGAGCACCTTGTACTTGATGAAGCCGATAGAATGCTTGACATGGGGTTTTACGAAGATATTGTTGAAATAGTGAGCCTATTGCCCTCAAAAAGGCAGACCCTGATGTTTTCGGCTACCATGCCCAACAACATTCGTCAGCTGGCGAAAAAGATTTTAAAGGACCCTATGGAGGTTAGTATAGCCATTTCAAAACCGGCAGATAACGTTCTTCAGGCTGTATATGAGGTAGATGAGTCGTTGAAAATTGCATTGCTCAGCCATCTTCTTAAAGGGAAAGACCATGTTAAGAGTGCCATTATTTTTGCATCCACAAAGGTTAAAGTGAAAAGCATAGAACGTTCGCTAGTGCACGAAGGGATGGCAGCAAGGGCAATCCATTCTGATCTGGAGCAGAAGGAGCGCGAGGAGGTGCTTAGGCAGTTCAAGAACAGAAAATTTCAGCTACTGGTTGCCACCGATATCATCTCAAGAGGAATTGATATTGAGGACATTGACTTGATTGTTAACTTTGATGTGCCCAATGATCCTGAGGATTATGTTCATCGCATTGGTCGAACAGCTCGTGCCGAAGCCGACGGGGTTGCTCTAACCTTTATTAATAGAAAGGAAAAATCTTTATTCCAAAGGATTGAAATTTTTTTAGGTAATAAAATTTTTAGAATTCCTCTTCCAAAACAAATTAAGTAATTGTTAAACAGTCGTTTTGATTGTTTCTTACAGAACTATTGGTACAATGTGGAATGAAACTCATAATCATTCTAGCTGAAAACTAGGATCGCATTGAAAATCAATAGGGGTTGATGTTTTTTCATCAAAAAGCTTCCATTTTATACCCATTTATTTGGTTTGATTTATTAACGTTGTAGTCTCAAACAGACTTTTTTTATTATTAAGAGCAATTAGTATTAACTAATAAAGGAAATTTATGCCTTTAAAAAGAAAAATCTTAGAGCTCAAAAAGCGTAAAGAAGAGATTCTTCAGGGTGGTGGCGAACAGGCTATTGCCAAGCAACAAGCAATGGGGAAATTAACTGCTCGCGAGCGGGTTATTGCCCTTCTTGATGAAGATTCTTTTAACGAATACGATCTTTTCGTTGAGCACGAGGCACGCGATTTTGGCATGGAGGCTAAAGTACTCCATGGCGATGGCGTTGTCATTGGAACTGGTACAATCTATGGAGCACCGGTTGCTATTTTTGCACAGGATTTTACTGTTGCTGGGGGATCGCTTGGGCTAATGCATGCCCGAAAGATTACAAAGATTATGGACTATGCACTTCGCATGAGGATTCCGCTTATTGGAATCAACGACTCAGGTGGGGCGCGTATCCAGGAAGGGGTAAATTCATTGGCAGGTTACGGGGAGATATTCTTTCGTAACACCTTGGCTAGTGGTGTGATACCTCAGATTTCGGTTATTTTAGGTCCGTGCGCTGGTGGTGCGGTGTACTCTCCTGCTTTAACTGATTTTGTTTTTACTGTTGATAACATCTCTAAGATGTTTATCACTGGCCCAGAAGTCATTAAAACTGTTTTAGGGGAAGAAATCTCCATGGAAGAGCTGGGTGGTGCTCGTGTTCATGCCGAGATTACAGGAAATGCACATTTCTATGCAGAAAGCGAAATGGAATGTTTCGAGCAAATAAAGAAGCTTATTACCTACATTCCATGGAACAATACCAAGAAGGCTCGTAAATTTGAACCCAAGGATCCAAAACCAGAGTATAACATTGAGGAGATTGTTCCTGGTGATCCAAAGCAACCTTACGATGTAAGGGATGTAATTAAGGCAATAGCCGATGATTCTGATTTCTTCGAAATTCACGAATACTGGGCGGCCAACATAGTCGTTGGTTTTGGAAGGATCAATGGTGATACCGTTGGGTTTGTGGCAAACCAACCCTTGGTTCTTGCAGGTGTTCTCGATGTAGACTCTTCCGACAAAGCAGCACGATTCATTCGTTACTGTAATGCATTTAGCATACCTCTTGTTACCTTAGTTGATCTACCAGGTTATTTACCCGGTGTAGATCAGGAGCATGCTGGTGTAATTCGCCATGGAGCTAAGTTATTGTATGCCTTCAGTGAGGCATCTGTCCCCAAAACAACGGTAATTATTCGTAAAGCCTATGGCGGAGGATACATTGCCATGAACTCTCGCCACTTACGTGCCGATTTTGTTTTTGCTTGGCCCGGTGCCGAGATCGCAGTAATGGGACCAGAGGGTGCTGCTAACATTATTTTCCGTAAGGAGATCATGGAAGCAGAGGATCCTGACAAAATGCGTCGCTTAAAGGTTAAGGAATATAAGCAGAAGTTTGCCAATCCTTACGTTGCTGCTGCCAGAGGGTATATTGATACAGTGATTGAACCATACGAAACACGTAAGCTATTGATTCACGCTCTTGAGGTTTCGGTGAATAAGGTTTCAGATAGACCCTGGAAAAAACATGGAATTCCACCTTTTTAAAATTTGATTTATGACAAAAAAAGTAAAAGGTGAGACAGGCAAAACCAATGTTAAGGAAAAGGTTAACATTGCTGATAATCCTATGTTTAGGCATATGATTATTGAAGGAACCAAATATAGAACCCTTACAACCAGGAAAAATGAACTACGTACTAAGTGGGTTGCCCCGCAACTAAAAGAGTTAAAATCATTTATCCCTGGTACGATAATAAAGGTTTCGGTTAAACCAGGCGATAGGGTTGAACCCGGAGATTTACTTCTTGTGTTCGAAGCAATGAAAATGATGAATCAGGTTCTATCGCCATTCCCTGGAATTATCAAAAAGGTTTTTGTTAAGGAGGGGGATAAAGTGCCAAAGGGTTCTGTATTGATCGACTACGAATAGAATGAAGCCGGAGTTTACGCTCCGGTTTTTTTATTTAACTACCTAAAAACCAAGCTTAAGCTGTTCCCCTGGTTTCTCATGAAATTTTAGTTTATCCTCATCCGAAACAATTTGGCTAATGCCTGGATAATGGTAGTAAGCAATTACACTTGAACCCATATCTTCTTTTGGGGAGATAGGAAGAAACTGTTTAATGGTATAAGCCTTCAGGTTTTTAGCTTCAAAGGGAGTAATTAGCTCCTTTATTTGTTCAGAAGTTAGATTGGTCGAAAGCCAAAGCTTTGCTCTTTCGGGTGTTAGAATCAATGGCATCCGTTTCTTGGTGTTATGGATTTGAGCCATTAAAGCATTTGCTTCGGTGGTAAGCACCGAGTAGGTAAAATGCTCTTTGTTACTCTCATCTGTCCACTTATCCCAAACTCCTGCAAAAACAAATAGGCTTTCATCCTTAAGGCTTATGTAATAGGGTATCTTTTTTCCCTTAACCTTACGCCATTCAAAAAATCCGGAGCATAGCACCAGGCAGCGTTGAGTAAGTAATGGATCTTTGTATATCTTGCTGGTGAATATCTTCTCGCCGTTGGCATTCAGGGTGCTGTACTCCTTTAAAAAGTTTGCAGCTTCTTTCTCGGATCTTACCGAATTGGGTACCAAGCCCCACCTGAAAAAGTTAAGCTTATCGGGTTCATCGCTGGTTATCACTGGCATCTCAGGATGATCAAATCCAATTACCAGGAAATGATCGCCGAAAAGCGATAGCTGTTTAGCGTTTATAACCCCAGCCTTTATTAGCTTATCAGGATTCTTTTTGGTTATGGCATAGTAGAAACACATACTTATCTATACTTGAATGTTCAGAATTTCATCCCATCGGGTTGTATACCCCGGTGAAAGCTTCTCTTGCTTCAACTTCCATTCTTTACTGCTTCCCATAACGGCTATACTTAGCGTTTTTCTACCATAGCGAGCATTTAGGTAATCGGTAACCTGCGAAACAGCATTTTGCTTATCGGTATCATGGCTTACGAAAAGGTTTCCCTGAACTGCATCCTGAGCGCTAATTCCACTTACGATCACCCCTGCTTTTTTGTAGAGCAAACCCCCCTGATAGATGTTTTTGAGCCCGTAAAGGGCTGCTTTGGCCAGAATGGCATCGAAATTTGATGCAATGGGGAGTGTTAGTGTTACGCTTTTGGAAACATACTTTTGTTTATCCGAAAAAGGATCGGTATGAATAAAAACGGTTAGAAAATTGGCCACAGACTTTTGCCTGCGAAGCTTATGGGCACAAGCTGTTGCATGTGATGAAACTGCTTCGCGGAGCAGATTAAAATCGGAAAGTTTTTTCCCAAATGCCCTTGTGGTGGCAATATTCTTCTTTGCAGGCATCATGGTTTCAATGGGGATGCAAGGCTTTCCAAGTAATTCCTCCTTAAGCCTATGACCCATAACAGTCATGTTACTTCTTATCCATTCGGTTCCAATCTGTGTAAAATCATGAGCTGAATTTATATTATGCTTTTTGAGAAGAACGGCGTACTGTCGTCCAATTCCCCATACATCTTCAATGGGTGTGTTGCGTAGTGCCCAATCGCGATCCCTTTCGTTTTCAATCACAAATACACCATCCCTTTTTTTGGCAATTCTATTGGCAATTTTTGCCAAGCTTTTTGTGGCTCCTATTCCCACACCAATTGGCATCCCTAACTTTTTAAGAAGATCAACTTTTATGCGTTCGCCGTAACTTTTAAGGTTTTCGTTAATGCCAGTAAGGTCGAGAAAAGCTTCATCGATGGAGTAGATCTCGATCATTGGAGTAAATTCCCTCAGGGTATTCATTACCCTATGCGAGATATCGCCGTAAAGTGCGTAGTTCGATGAGTAAACCTTAACGTTTTGTTTTTCAATGATATCTTTTCGTTTGAAGACTGGCTCAGCCATTTTAAGCCCAAGGGCTTTAGCCTCGTTCGAACGGGAAATTATACAGCCATCGTTGTTGGAAAGCACCACTACTGGAACCTCTTCGAGCGAAGGGTTAAAGATACGCTCGCAGGAAACGTAAAAATTATTACAATCGACCAATGCGTACATTCTAAATAAGTTTGTGAATGCAGTAGGTAACCACACCCCAAAGCCTAAAATCAGATTCTTTGCTCACCTTGATGGGTGCAAAATCCTTATTCTGAGGAATAAGGTAAAGGTCGCCATTGATCTTCTGTACTTTCTTAACGGTAAACTCCCCGTCTATAAAGCAGATAAGCACAGAGTTATGCTTGGCTTCAAGTGATTTGTCGATGATTAGAATATCGCCATCGTGAATTCCAATATCTATCATGGATGTACCTCTAACCCTGGCAAAGAATGTGGAACTTGGATTTTTGATGAGAAGTTTATTTAAATCCAGCTTACCTTCAATGTAATCTTCGGCAGGCGAAGGGAAACCTGCACTGATAAATGCATCTACCAGGGGTAGTTTAAGCTCCTCGGCAATGTCGGGGATAAAAAACTTCAGCGTTGATCCGTTTTTCAATGGCTTATCCTTCATGGAATGGGTAATAATTTCCAATCAAAGATACTAAAAAAATAGGCTGCCTATTTGATAAAAAATAAAGGATACCAACCATGCTAACCCAGTGGTGTATGCAATGGTAAATGCTGCCCATTTCCAGCTACCCGACTCCTTTTTGATGGCTGCAATTACTGCAACGCATGGGAAATATATAAGGATAAAGAGCAGGAAGGAGAATGCGCTTAGGGGTGTAAATACCCTTTCGCCTTGACGTGGACCACTAGAGTATGTCTCGGCACGTAGTTTTTGGGTTAGCGTTTGGCTCTCTTCTTCGGCATCCTCATTTGCTTGCATAAGCACACCCAGTGTGCTAACCACAATCTCCTTGGCGGCAACACCCGATAGCAAACTGATTCCCATTTTCCAGTCGAACCCCAAAGGACGTATGATGGGTTCAATGAACTTTCCGATTCGACCCAGGTATGAGTTACCTTGCTGCTCGGAGATTTTTACTGATTCGATGGCTGATAGCTGTTTTTGCATTAAGCGGGAAAGGCTATCGGAGTCATAGGCGTTAAGTGCATTATCAATTTTTGGTTGGTTTTCGTTTATGATTTTTTCGATTTGCTCATCAAAATTTTGGCTAAAGTTCACATTTTGTGGGTAGTACTCCAAAGCCCAGATAATTATTACCGCTACGAGTATAACACCTCCCATTTTCTTGAGGTACTGCGATCCCTTATACCACATGTGCCTCATTGTTGATTTTAGAGTGGGAATACGGTATGGTGGCAGCTCCATCACGAAGGGAACATCATCCCCCTTGAAAAGAGTTTTCTTAAAGAACAGCGCCATAAGCATTGCTATACCAATGCCAATGATGTAAATAAGGAATAGCAGAGAACCAGCATACTCTGGAAAGAAAGCTCCGAGTATAAGGATGTATACAGGAAGCCTTGCGCTGCACGACATGAATGGATTGATAAGCATGGTAACAAGCCGGTTATTCCTGTTTTCAATGGTTCGTGTGGCCATTATGGCAGGAACGTTACATCCAAAGCCCATGATTAAAGGGATGAATGATTTACCATGCAAACCTATTTTGTGCATCAACTTATCGGTAATAAAAACTGCTCGTGCCATGTAACCTGTATCCTCAAGAAGAGATATGAAAAAGAAGAGGATGAGTATGTTAGGGAGGAATACGATTACACTGCCCACCCCGTTGATGATCCCGCCCACCAGCAGATCTTTAAATGCCCCTTCGGGCATGTTATTTCCAATGAAAGAGCTTAACCATGAAACGCCCTGATCAATCCAGTCCATGGGGTATGCTCCCAGCTTAAAGGTGGTGAAAAAGGTAACCCACATGAAGAAAATGAAGATTGGAAATCCAAAAAGTTTATGCGTCATGAACTCATCGATAACCTCGGTGCTTTGACGCTTTTGCCTAACCCCTTCGCTGAAAGTTTCCTTCAAAGCACCGGCAATAAAGCCATACTTAGCATCGGTAAGCAACGATTCGGAATCCTCCAAATATATACCCTCAAGTCTCTTAACATGCTGATTGATAGTATTTTGTATTTCAGTATAGGTGTTTGAATGGCTTAACAGATGGTGAGCACGCTTATCCTTCTCGAGCAGTTTAATGGCAAGGTAGCGCGATGAGTAGTGTATGTTAAGAGTGCTATTATCACTTTTCTTAATGGGTACCTGAACTGACTCAATGGCACGCTCTATCTGCTCGCCATAGTTGATATGGACATGACGAAGGGTTTTATCCTTATCGGCGTATACGTTGATTACTGTATCAAAAAGTTCCCCAATACCCTTGCCCTTTGAGCTAACAGTAGGTACAAAAGGAATTCCAAGCATCTTACCCAGTGCTTTATAATCAAACTTACTTCCTTGCTTCTGTAGTTCATCGTACATGTTAAGTGCCACAACAACCTTGATGTCCATATCAATAAGTTGTGTGGTAAGGTAAAGGTTTCGTTCAAGGTTTGATGAGTCTACCACGTTGATCACCACATCGGGTTTTTGCTCGTGAATAAACCTTCTGACGTATAGTTCCTCCGGAGTATATGCTGTTAGCGAATACGTTCCAGGCAAATCTGTGATGTTGAATGTGTACCCCTTGTATTTGAATCGTGCCAGCTTGCTATCCACTGTAACCCCGCTATAGTTACCTACCTGCTCTCGGGCACCCGATGCTATATTAAAAAGTGTAGTTTTTCCAGAGTTGGGGTTGCCCACAAGCGCAACATTTACGATCTTACTTCCTATTTTGGCAGCCGATTCAACCATATTTGGATCAACGCTGGGTTTATGTACACCGCTATAGCCATTTTCCAACAGTCCAGGGGTTTCGTTGGGTGTAACAACCTCAATAAGGCTTGCTTCACTTCTGCGAAGCGAAACTTCATATCCTAGAATGGAGTATTCGATGGGATCCTTTAGGGGGGCGTTTTTTACAACCGTAACCTTTTTCCCTCGAATAAACCCCATTTCCATAATCCTTTTACGGAAAGCGCCTCTTCCACGTACTTTCGATACAATTCCATACTCTCCGTTCTGTAATTCGCTTAAAAGCATTTATTCTGTAAAAATGTTATTTGATGAAATATCGATGCTCAATATGGTTTGCAAACTTAATATCTTTTTGGCTAAAGGTTGCAGAAAAATGGACGCCATTTTATTTGAATATTTATACTTTTGTATGCATTTGGCAGTTTATCTTTAACATCTAATATTTGTTTTGGTTTAAAATTTTTGCATTTCTTTTTGGAGAACGAGGATAACATACTAAAACGCATAAGAGAAATTTTGGGCAGTAACGCCGATAATTTCAGCATTCTTGAGCATCAGGTAGACATAAAGGTGCAGGTGGAATACTACGAATTTTCAAGAAAGCAAAAAACTAATGAAGATGTTAAGGATATTCTGTTGAAGGAATCAGATCTATACAGATCAGATATTGATTTAGAAAAGAAAAAAACTTTACTCGTCAACTTGGCGTCCATTGAAAAACCCGAAGCGTATCGTATACTTCAAAAATATTTATCAGAAGCACAACCCGATATCAAGGATTGGGCAATTATGGCATGTCAGGAAAGCCGTATGCTTTTAGAAACACGCCTGCTCGATGAGCAGCAGGTGTTCATTTCAACGGGTTTGGGTGGAAAAGGAAGAAAGCTAAGATACTTTGTAGTATTTTTCCCCCAGTCGGAAAACGGTTTTAATGAAACAGAACAAAAGGTAATGAGTAGCGAGCTGGAGTTTGTCCTTCGTCGTTATAATGGTGATATTGAAGAAGTACATTTTTTTGATCGGTTTGCCACAATTTTGGCATTAATTCCTCTGAATGTAGCAGTTAAGCAGCCGTTTCAGCAAACCATCGATGAGTGTAATTCGTTGAGGAATTATATTAAAAAAGAATTCATTATTACCAATGTTAAGATTTTGGATGCAAAGGAAATTGATGAGATTGTGAAGTATCCCGAAGGAGAAATAAACATAGAATAAAAAAACCGGCTTTTGCCGGTTTAGTATTTTATCAAAAGGCTTAACCCCTTACTTCTCCCCAAGATCATCAAAGCTGATGTTTGTGAGTTCGTCCTGCATAACATCACCTTCGTCATCGTTTACTTTGGGTTTGAATGATAGGTCATCACCCTGCTTTGACTTAATGAAATCAACAACCTCATTTAGCCCTTCCGCAAACTTCTCAAAATCTTCCTTGTAAAGGAAAATCTTGTGTTTTTCGAAGAAAAACTTTCCCTCTTGACTCGCTCTTTTTTTGCTCTCAGTAATGGTTAGATAAAAATCCTCTTGCCGAGTGGCCTTAACATCAAAAAAGTATGTCCTTTTGCCTGCCCTTACAACTTTTGAAAAGATATCGTCGCGCTCTTTTCTTTCAACTCCATCGTGGTTAATCTGTTCATCCATCATTATTAAGGTTTAATAGATTTAATACTCAAATTTTTGAACTTTCAAAAATAGAAAAATATTTCATTAACCTTATTAATTGTTTAATATTTTCAACAGTTTTACATTTTAACACTTTTATTCAACAAAAATAAAGGCTTTTGCCTTACTGCGATAATAGTACAAATCAAGATTATAGAGTATTATAATATTTTTTTTTAAAATATCTTTTTTGGGTGTATCTTTGCAAGCTGAAAACCATGTGCATGTTTCGTTCTTAAAATGATAAGTAGAAGATTACTCAGAATTAAAACCCTTCAGGTTCTTTTCGCCTTTTATAGAGGAGAAAGCGATTCGCTTGAGAAAGCAGAAGTTGAGCTCGTCCATAGCATACATAAGGCTTACGATTTATACCATTACCTCCTCCTTTTACTCCTTGATCTGCGTTTATATGCCGAGAACAGAATAGAGCTGGCAAAGCAGAAAAAAATGCCAACTTATGAAGATCTTAATCCCAATACTCGTTTTGTCGACAACAGGGTTATACAGTTGATTGACGAGAATGTTGCTGTGAATAAATATTTAAGGAATCAAAAGCTTAGCTGGGTCAATTACCCGGAGCTGATAAAAAAACTCTTTCAGAAGGTTACAGCATCTTCATATTATTCTAAGTACATGGAGGCTGAAGAATCTGATTTTGCCAACGACAGGTATTTAGCAATAAATATATTGACCCGAGAGCTAATCGGTTTCGATGATTTTGAGCAGTGTTTGGAAGAACAGAGCATCTACTGGAATGATGACCTAGATTTTATGGTGGGTATGGTAATAAAAACCCTCAAAAAATTTGAAGAAAACCAATCTGCTGAAACTCCTCTCTTCCCATTGTTTAGGAACGATGATGATGAGGATTTTGCCCAGCGATTACTTCGGAAAACTGTGATTAAGCACGAGGAAAACGTAAAGATGATAGATAAGTTCACCATGAACTGGGATGTGGAAAGGATAGCAAGTATGGACATCCTGATCATGGAGATGGCTTTAACCGAGATACTGGAATTCCCATCTGTTCCCGTAAAGGTAAGTTTTAATGAGTACATAGAGATTAGCAAATATTACAGCACTGAGCAGAGTAGCATGTTTATTAATGGAGTACTCGATAAAGTTATTAATACATTTAGAAGCGAAAATAGAATACAGAAGCAAGGGAGGGGACTGGTAGGTGAAGATGAAGCAACCAATGAGGATTAATAGCTGTTTTATGAGTAATTATCTTTTTAGAATTTGTTTAATTCTTATTGTGATACTTGCATTATCATGCAATCAAACATCTACAAGTCATAATATCACCAGTGATAAAGGTACATATATCAATGATGGTAGAGAAATGCATGCTAATTTGGAGTACACCGAAGATTTTCATGATTTTGGAACCATTAAGCATGGTGAAGTAGTTTCGTATACATTTACACTTCAGAATACAGGGAATATCCCGTTAGTGGTTAAGGATATTGTTGTGGGATGTGGATGTACCAAGCCAATGTTGAGCAAAGAAATTTTAAAGCCCAACGAAAAGGCAACAATGGAGGTTGTTTTTGATAGTAAAGGTTGGCGAGGAGTTCAGTTTAAAACTGTTACCGTTCATTCCAATGGTGTTTACCCCCAAAAATCAGTAACAATAAAGGCAAATGTAATAGACTAATTTTAATAATTTAAAACAAATCAAAATGACAAGTACACTTTTTGTATTGCTCGAACAACAGGCTAAAGGATTCGATACCTCATTTTTACTCATGATGGGTCTCGTATTTGTTGTTATCTATTTTTTTATGTTGCGTCCTCAAATGAAACGCCAAAAAGAGTTGCGTAAGTTTCAGGAATCGCTCAATAAAGGTGATAAGGTAATAATAGCCGGAGGGATTATGGGTAAGGTAGTCGAAGTAACCGAAGGACATGTTACCGTGGAAATATCTGACAACGTTAAGGTTAAAGTTGTTAAAAGTACTGTTTTACGAGATCCATCGGATTTGCCACAGAAGTAGTTTTTTTATACCTTTACAGAGTTCAAAGTGCCCAATTGGTGTTTTGAACTCTATTTTTTTATTTATCCAAAGAATTTTTAAAAGCATATAGCTTGGACACTAATTTACTCAAGCAATTTGGTAAAGTTTTATCAAGGGAGAAAGCTAAGGTTAACCAACGAATAGCAATCTTTACCTTCTTTCTTATTGTTGCCTCAATTCTTTGGTATTTAAATAAACTAAGCTACGAATATGATACCGAATTGGTATACCCAGTTCGTTTTGAGAACTTTCCCAAGGGTAAGGTAATGGTTGGGGAGCCACCCCATAATCTTAAGATAGGGGTTAAAGCTTATGGCTATACGCTTTTAAGGTATAAATTACTTGCATCTATTTCCCCGCTTATTATTGATCTAAATAAAACTTCCCTTTTGCCTCAAAGGGATTCGGAATCTATGTTTTATATTACTGCTGCAAGAATGCGTAGCCCAATAATTTCGCAACTAAGAGGTGAGTTACAACTTCTAAGCGTACTACCTGATACCGTTTTTTTTGAGCTAACCAGCCTTGTCCAAAGAAAAGTGGTTGTTAAGCCAGATCTTAAGTTTTCCTTCGACAAACAGTATATGCAGTCAGGGCCAATAACCATAGATCCAGATAGTATAACCATTAGTGGTCCAAAAACTATTGTTGACACCATTACTGAGTTGAATACCGCTGTTATAAGGTTAGACAAGCTTACTTCTTCTGTGGAAAAATACATTTCTATTATTCACATTCCACAGGTGGGATTATCCCATCGTAAGGTATTATTCAAAATCCCAGTGGAAAAGTACACCGAAGCAACCTTTAGCACGCCAATCGAAATTAGAAACCTTCCTCAGGATATTCAAATAGTACTTTTGCCCAGAGCTGTTAACATTAAGTGCAATGTACCCATTGGCCAATATGCAAACTTGAATAGTAGGTCTTTCAATGCTTTTGTTGACTATAGTTATATTCAGATAAGTTTAGGCAATAAACTTCCAGTACAAATTGAATCTAAAGATGAATTCATTGGCAATTTCGATTTTGAGCCAAAGTATGTTGAATTTATTATTGAAAATAAATAATGTTAAAGGTTGGGATCACTGGGGGCATAGGAAGTGGGAAAACATTGGTGAGTGAAATAATTGACCATATGGGTTTCCCTGTTTACAATGCTGATACTGAGGCGAGATATCTTACCAATAATAATCCTTTTATAGTTAAAGAGGTAAAAAAATTGTTTGGCGATGATATCTATATTGCGCAGGATATGGATCGCAAAAGGGTTGCCCAAATGGTTTTTGGCAATGCAATACTGTTAGATAAGCTCAATGCTATTATTCATCCTGTTGTTGCAAAGCATTTTCAGGATTGGTGCGAAATAAATTCTGATTTTCAATTGATTTTTAAGGAGGCGGCAATATTATTTGAGAGCGGTGCCTATAAACAACTTGATAGGATCATTGCAGTTTCAGCCCCAAAGGAGTTGAGGATTCAACGAGTCGTAGATCGCGATGGAGTTGATGCTGAGATTGTGAAACGTAGGATGGCACACCAAATGAGTGAAGAGGAACTAGTAGCAAAATGCGATCTGGTAATCAAAAATGATGGGAAGGATTTGTTGACTCCCAAAGTATTGTGGGCGATAGAGCGTTTGAAAAGTTCAATGGCAAAAGCGAATTAACTAAAATATCTTAAAATCATTATTTGTACTTATGGCAAAGTATGGAAAATGGATTGCTGGTGGTTTGGGCTGGGCATTTCTTGGTCCAATTGGAGGGATAATCGGTTTTGCTTTGGGTTCATTGCTTGACGGAACCGAAACAAAAACATTTTACACAGGACAAACGAGTCGCAACAACTTTTTGGTGAGTCTTCTTGTTTTGGTGGCCGAAGTTATGAGAGCCGATGGGAAAGTTTTAAAAGCAGAACTTGATTACGTTAAGCAATACTTTGTAGCCAATTTTGGAGAAGAGGCTGCTCGTGAATCGCTCATGCTGTTAAGAGACATTCTCAAACAATCAGTACCCCTTAAAGATGTTTGCAGTCAGATTCGCGATAACATGGATTACCCTTCACGCCTTCAGCTTATTCACTTCCTTTTTGGAATTGCCAGTGCAGATAAGATGCTACATCCCAATGAGATAAATGTTATTTCGAACATTTCTTCATGGATTGGGATTTCAAGCGGCGACTTTGAGTCGATCAAGTCTATGTTTTTCGATAACCTTGATGCTTCATACAAGATATTAGAGGTTGATAGAAATGCTACACCCGAGGAGATCAAAAAGGCTTACCGTAACATGGCACTTAAATATCATCCAGATAAACTGGGACATTTGGGAGATGATATTCGTAAAGCGTCAGAGGAAAAGTTTAAAAAGGTAAACGAAGCTTACGAGAAGATTAAACGTGATAGAGGGTTTAATTAAAACACTTGCATTTCTAGGATTTTTTTTATTTTTTTATACATTTGTAATAACAATTATCAAACTATAGAATATGGCTTTAAAAGATATCATGGCTATTTCGGGTCAGCCCGGTTTATTCAAATTTATTTCGCAAGGGCGAAATGGAATTATCGTAGAATCGATGATTGATGGCAAACGCACTCATGTTTCAACATCAGCAAAGGTCAGTGCACTTTCCGACATCGCAATTTACACTAACGATGGCGAAAAACCATTGAGAGAAGTTATGGAGCTTATTAAAAATAAGGAAAACGGAGAGCCAACCATTTCGCATAAGGTAAGTAACGATGAGCTGAAAACATATTTTACCCAACTTTTGCCAGATTACGATGACCAAAGAGTTTATGTATCTGATATAAAAAAAGTTGTTACTTGGTATAATCTTCTTCAAGGTATAGGTATGCTTGATTTTTCTGAAGAAGAAAAAGATAAAGAAGTTGATGCAGAAATAGTTGAGGATAATCAAGCTAGTAAACATCCGGAAGAAAAGAAAAAGTCTCAAAGTAAGAAGGTTGGAGCCGAAGACAAGCAACTGGCGGCAAAGAAAAAGGCAATTCCTAAAGCTAAACCTGTAACAGCCAGAGAACCTGCTGCGAAGAAAAGAATTCAGCAGAAAAAAACATAAATAAAAAATTCTTTAATATTAAAAAAGCTGGGTAAAACCCAGCTTTTTTACTCTGTAATCAGGCCAAAAACTATTGTACCATTACAGAAGTACTTACGTTTATTGAAGGAGGATGCTGTAAATGCTTCTTAACTGCACATTGATCAGCTGCCCTAATCACAGTTTCCTTATACTTTTCAGGAAAGGATTCAGGAAGTTCAATTACTAAGTCAACTTTCTCAATCATTTGTGTTGAAGGATTAAAACTATGCCTCTGAGCAATTTTGATATCATTTGTGGGTATCCCACGCTGATCGCAAAACGACTTGACGTAAATACCGGCACAAGTCCCCAGCGATGCAAGGAAAAGCGAGAAAGGAGATGGACCCTCGTTATCACCACCAGCATACACGGGTTGATCGGTAATAATGTTATGCTCACCCATGTGAGCAATTACTTGTTTTTTCCCCGAAAAACTTACTGTAAATTCCATGTTATCATATTTAAATTAGGTAATAGTAATTACTATGTACCTACAAACATAGAAACAGCAAAAAAGTTTACGATCAACATTAAATGCTTCTCGCTTTTTGATATTATAGCAAAATATGATTAATGAAATGTCTCTAAATCAATAAAATCATCCTTTGAGACAGAACAAATAGGGCATCGCCATTGGGGAGGCAGTTCTTCGAATGGGGTTCCGGGTTCAATACCCTGCGATGGATCGCCTTGACTTGGATCGTAAATATAACCGCAAACTTTACATTTATACATATACAGAGGGATGATAAACTACATTTCTACCATGTTAACAGGTATTTCGATAAAGGTTTGAAGATCTTGACCTAAACCTCTTATGGTATCGTCGTCAGTTTCGTAATACCATGAGATGGCAATATTTAAACCTTCCTTAAAGCTCTTATCAAGCATTTTTAGTATAGTGAATAAAAATCGGTTAGAGCCACTGTTAATATACTCAATTTTAAAATTAACCTTGGTAAATTTCTCCGGATTGGAAAGGTACGTTTCAATCCATCTAACAAGAGGCTGATAAAAAGCAACTGAATCTTCAGGGATAGACCTTCCTGAAATATTAAGTATACCGGGTGTAAATTCAATTTCTGGAGTTTTGCTGGTGCCCTTAATATACAATCCGTTTATGCTTGCCATAAGATTTGATTTTCGTTAAAAAAAACAGCAGTAAATATAGAAAAAACAAGAACCTAAATCAAATAGCTTGATGAAATAAAAAAAGAAAGATGTAAAAAAACAAATCAATGGTCAATAATGATCTTTTTTTTAAATTATTTAGTTCAGCCATCTTTAGAATTTTTAACTCAACTAAGCATTAAATATCCCTAAAAACTCTTTTCCAATATAAACTAAAGGTTTTAGATCCAAAACTTCGGTTTGGGTGAGCGCGGGAAACAATAACTTCTTTATCAATTTCATTGATCTGAAAAGAAAACACGTACCAATCGTTCTCGCTTTCAAAGGCCATACTACCAAAGCGTAAATCGTTTAACCATAGCGATCCGTCATTTTTTTTGGTAACAGTATAGAAGCCATCGGTAAACCGTATTAATTCCCTAACTTTTTGTTTTCCCAATAATTTACCAAGCATTTGTTCATTCCTTGGGATATACTTTAGGCTAATTTTATCTTTGTCAAAATTGCTGTAATAGCCAAAGTGATATCCATTGGAATCCTCAGCAAGAACAAGCCATAAAAAGTTGGTTAGAGGTAATGGGGCTGTTTTAAGATTTTTGTAATCAATTTGTTGGCAGGTTATTTGTCTTTTTATCTTGCTCTCTATAAAAATTTTATTAACAACCGAAAAGGAAATGAAGAGCATTGTGTAGCCCAGTGCAACTAAGGAAAGGAATTTTCGGTTATTGGAAAATTTTGGCTGAAAAATGGCAATAATCATTAATATAATCATTGGGATTAGTAAAACTAAATCGATTATTCCTATTGAGTCGAATGCAAGGCGCACTCCGCTGAAAGGTTCAAACAATGCTGTTCCATAGGTATTAAAGCAATCAATTGTTGAGTGAACTAGAATCGCAATTAGTGTCATCAAGGTCCATTGCCGAAAACCAATATCCTTATGAATCTTCGAGATTATCCACCCAAGCAAAGGAGCAACAATTATGGCAAAAACGATGGAATGGCTAAATCCTCTATGAACGAATAGAGATCTAACTGGCTCGTAAAAAGATGTAATGGCTACATCAAAATCAGGAATCGACCCCGCCAGAGCACCCCACAATAGCGCTTTGTTTCCTGCTTTCCTTCCAAGTACTGCACCTCCAGTGGCTGCACCAAGAACTATGTGTGTTAAAGAATCCATAATCTTTTATTAGACTAAGTAATTTTATCCTATTCCTTCATTCATTGCCATTTCAACCGCATGGCTAAACCCAGAATCGTTGTTTGATTTTACATTTAGGAATTTAGTTTTTAGTTCATGTGGCGAATTATCTACTACGTAACTTCTTTTTACGCTGCAAAGCATGTCCAGATCATTAAAATCATTGCCAATGGCAATAGCCTCTTCGAGGTTAATATTTAGTTCATTGCATATCCATTGAATTCCATGGGCTTTGGATACATCTCGGGGAAAGATTTCCATCCAGATAGAATGACCATCGAGAGGGGATGTTGCCCGAATTACTTTTAGCAAAGGGAAACGATTTTTAAGGTTTTCGAACCAGTCCACATCATGAGGTAGCACAGCTAAAATCTGTGTTGCATTAGTGTCAAAGGGAACTCCAGGAATATAGGGTTGACAAAAAGGTTTATAAATCTCCACTCTCCTTAAAAAGTCATTATTATCACTCCCGGTATAATGGTAAAGAAATCGATGGTTGGTGGGGATGGGTTCGTGAACCATAAAATCAACATTGTGTAAAATCAGTTCATCAACAACATTTTGGATATCATTGCCATTAAGTTCAGTCGAATATAGAATATTTTTCTTTTGCCAATGCATTATTCCTGCTCCAGATGAGAAAATTAGGTAATCAATAGGGAAATCATTATTAATTACCTTTTCAAATGAGTAGGGTGATCGACCTGTGGCAATTACTCTAACAATCCCTTTTTCACCAAGCATATTTAGGGTTTCTAAATCTATGTCGCTCACCTTGCTATTTGAGTTAAGCAAAGTGCCATCGAGATCGGTAACCACTAAAGATAATTTATGCATTTGTAGATAGCTGTGAAACTATAAATAGTTTCATTTCCTTAATGTCTGATTATCAATAAGCAATCATAAAATAGCAAAAAACTCAAAAAAAATGATAACAATCCTTGGTCAAAAACGTTTAATAAGTAAGGGAAAAAAATATTTTGGCTGGATCAGCATACAAAACTAGGAAAAGAAAATCGCTTGCCAAATTAAGAAATTTTAATGTGAGCAAGTTAAATTGTTGTGCCTAAAAGTGTAGAGTATTAAATGCAAGACAAAAAATAGCTGTTAAACAAAGTTAATCTGGTTGTGAAAGTTAGTTTTCTTTTTTTTAATTCGATATGATTTCATATATTTATTGCATAAAATTATACTAATAAAATCCTTAACAGATATGACTAAAACCATCACCTTTAACGAGCTTAGGCGGATTAAGGACCAGCTCCCTGACGGAACGATGCAGAACATTGCAGATAAGTTGAACATGAACGTAGAAACCGTTCGCAATTATTTCGGAGGCACAGATTACGAAAGGGGCGAATCGGTAGGTTTCCACTACGAGCAGGGACCCGATGGCGGAATTGTTACACTCGACGACACCACAATACTCGAACTGGCATTCGATATTCTTGAAACTGAACAGGGACAGTTGGTGTAAATTTTCGCAGAAAACCATTTTGTTTAAAGGCAGAGAATTTAATAATTTTCTGCCTTTAAAATTTAAATGCATTCTCAATGTTAGTTCTAAGGCAGATTGTTAATCAAGTAGAAAGAAAATGGCTGAAAGCCCTTCATCAGTACATTGATGAGCTTTACCAGAATACCCATTTACCTTCTCATGGTGTGGAGCACCATTTGAGAGTTTGGAACTTCTGCCGCAATTTGATGTATGAATTAGATCTGGTTGGAATCAAGATCGATAAGCAAACGGTTGAGGGTGCAATAATTGCAGCACTCTTTCACGATACAGGTCTTATTATTGACAAGAGTGAGAAACACGGCTATCAAAGTCGTCTTTTCTGCGAGCAATTCTTTAAACATAATCCTGACAAACAAGTTGTCAATCTCAGCGATATTCTTACTGCAATTGAGAACCATGATGATAAAAAGGTAAAATGTTGTAGCCAAAAAGGTAATCAGGATTTAGTATCAATACAAAACATTGTTTCGACTGCCGATGATCTGGATGCTTTTGGTAATATCGGGATATTCCGATATGTTGAAATCTACATTATCCGTGGCATCTCCATTGATTTACTGCCGAAGGCTGTAATGAAAAACCTGCAAAACCGTTTTGACAATTTCCAGAGTAGCTACTCCTTTCTAAGTAAATACGTTGATAAGCATAGAGCAAGGTTCGAAATTGCTTTCAGTTTCTTTGACGATATGGAGAAGCAAAAAGAAGCCAATAAAGCTATTGCTTATACAAACCATGAAATAGTTTGCATCCTAAAAGATTGCCTTATTCAGCGAAAAATGAATATTTCCCCAACTATAGATTTTGCATTAAATAATTTCCAATCAAAGGAAATAAGCAATTTTTTTTATGAATTAAGGAATGAATTGAGTTACATTAATACTTAAAAATTGTGAACTTTGAATCAACCTTTTTAGTCATCAAAAATCTAATGATAAATCAAATAGTTTATTGATATGAAAAGATTTTTCGGATTTTACTTAGCGCTTGTGGCGCTTTTTATAGTTTCGTTGATGTTAGTTAGATTATTAAGAACTAGCTCATTTGAAAAAACAGCTAAAATTGAGCTGCGTTACGAATTCAACGAAAGCCTTACTTATCCTGAGGTAATATCTGCATATAAAGCGCTGGATAAGCAGTATCGCACAGCAAAGTTAATTACCTACGGGCAAACCGATATTGGAAAACCCTTGCACCTTTTTGTTATATCAAAATCAAGAATTTTCGATCCAGCAATCCTCAGACAAAAAGGATACAGAATAGTAATGGTTAACAATGGGATTCATCCGGGTGAACCCTGTGGAATTGATGCCAGCCTTAAGTTGGCCCGAGATATTTTAGGTAAAAAGGAAGGTTTATGGGAATTATTGGATAGCACCGTACTGTGCGTTGTGCCAATTTACAACATTGGAGGTTCGTATAACCGTTCTCCTTTTAACAGGGCAAATCAGAATGGTCCTGCTGAGCAGGGATTTAGGGCAAATGCGAAGAATTTAGACCTCAATAGGGATTTTGCACCAATGGACAGTCGCAATGCCCGTTCCTTTGCTCAGATTTTCCATCGCTGGAAACCTCATTTGCTGATCGACACTCACACAACCAACGGAGCCGATTACCAGTACGTTTTGACATTAATTCCCAATCATCCGCAAGTTTTACCGCCCATGCTTGGGGAGATACTTGATAAAGCATTAGAGCCACATTTGTACAGTGAAATGAAAAAATCGGGTTTCGAGATGATACCCTACGTATCCCCTATGGGAAGTATTCCCGAGAGTGGGTTGCAACGCTATATTAATTCACCTCGATACACAACAGGTTACGGGCGAATGTTCAATACCATTGTGTTGATGACCGAAGCGCACATGTTTAAACCCTTTGCAGATAGGGTTTTGGCAACCTATGAGTTCATTAAGGCTACCCTAAATTTTACGCAATTATATGGACACGATTTGAAAACTAGGAAAGACGAAGCAGATAAGTACATCTCTCAGAAAACAGATTTTGTGTTACGTTGGCAACTTGACTCAACGAGGGTGGAAACAATCCCTTTTAAAGGTTACGAAGCTGAGCTGGTTGATAGCCGAATTACTGGAGGGAAAAGGTTACGTTATAACAGGGAAAAGCCTTTCGAAAAAGAGATACCATACTATCGGCACTACAATCCAAGCCTTACAGTTGCCAAACCCAGCATGTATATTATTCCACAAGCCTGGCGCGATGCTGTTTATAGGTTGGCCATAAATGATGTTCGCATAGAACGAATACAGAAGGATACACTTATGGAGGTGGAGGCATACTACATTGATGATTACAGATCGTATAATCGACCTTACAATGGACATTACCTACACTACGATGTGAGGGTGAGAACCGAAAAGCAAACCATACAATTTTATAAGGGTGATTTTATAGTCCCCACCGATCAGGCTACCAACGAGTACATTGTGCAGATGCTTGAACCCCAAGCTGACGATTCGTTTTTTGCATGGAACTTCTTCGATCCCATTCTTCAGCGGAAGGAGTACTTCTCTCCATACGTTTTTGAGGATTATGCCGAGATGATGCTTGCAAACGATGCGCTGCTAAAGGAGGAATTTGAGCTGAAGCGAAAGGGTGATAAGGAATTTGCATCAAACTCCTATGCACAGCTAAGTTTTTTATACCAACGATCACCTTACTTTGAGAAGAGTTTCATGAGGTATCCGGTTTTCAGGTCGTTGGATTGATGTGTCTGTGTTGCTTTTAGTATCATTATATTTTCTAACCTATAACTATTTTAACGTGGAAGCAAATAAATATTGGAGAATTAAAACAAGGATATCAACGATTTGGAAGCAAATATTGGGGAAATTGAATTTTTTTATACCCTCAAAAGAAGCTGTTCTTGGTGCAGCTTGGGGCATTCTTATTGTTGCCACCCTGCTTCTTGTTATTCCAAGCACATTTCTTATTAAGTACATAGGATTGATAAATGTGCTAATCATGACAGTATTTTTAATGGCAGGAGGAATTCTGATAGGTTTGCTATCAAAATTAATTTTCAGACTTCTAAGTAGGATCCCTTCATTCTTATGGCTGGCTATGATTGTATGTTTTTTCATCGTTTTTCTTCAGCTGACTTTTACACCAAAGGGAAGTATCATTATCTTCCTTTACTTAATTACGTTTAGTGCTTTTGCCGGTGGTGCCATTATGGTATTACTTAAGGGGCAAGCGAATAAGTTAATGTTATCCGGAAAAATATCACTTACCATTTTTGGTTTGCTGGGCTTTGTGGGGTTGTCCCTTTTTACCTGGTGGTTGATCCACCCAGGGAAGACCCTAGAAATGCCAGAGATTGCTGCCTTAAAAGGAGAATTTCGCCCACACCATATACAGGCTGAAGATCCTGGAATCAGTGGGGAGCACAACGTATTATTTCTTACCTATGGAAGTGGAGTTGACAAACAGAGAAAAGAGTATGCTACGCAGGTTACCATTCAAACCGATTCAGTGGATGGGTCGTTTCTTGTAGATGGATGGGATGGCTTTCAGGGAAAATTACGCACCCGGTATTTTGGATTTGATTTAAAATCATTACCACGAAATGCACGAGTCTGGTATCCAGAGGGTAATGGACCGTTTCCCTTGATATTGATTGTTCATGGGAATCACCTTGCTCAGGATTTCTCAGACCCAGGGTACGAATATCTTGGAAAATTGTTAGCTAGCAGGGGGTTCATAATGGCATCGGTTGATGAAAACTTTTTTAATGGTTCCTTTACCAATGTTTTTAAAGGCTTGCAAACCGAAAACGATGCCAGAGGATGGATGCTTTTAGAGCACCTTAAGCTGTGGCGAGAATGGAATAGTGATTCCACTTCGGTTTTTTACCAGAAGATTGACATGGATAATATTTCGCTTATTGGGCACTCAAGGGGTGGTGAAGCGGTTGGTCATGCAGCACTTTTTAATAAACTGCCTTACTATCCCGATAATTTCAGAGTTCAATTCGATTATGGTTTCAACCTGAAATCCATTGTTGCCATTGCGCCCTGCGATGGACAATATCAACCTTCGGGTATAAAAACTCCATTAAATGACTTGAACTATTTTATTCTTCATGGTTCTCATGATGCAGATGTGCAATCCTTTGTGGGCATGAAACAATACGAGAGAGTTAGATTTACAGAAGGATTTAAAGGTTTTAAGGCGTCGCTTTACATTTTCAATGCAAATCATGGACAATTCAATACAAGGTGGGGAAGAAAGGATTATTCCAGCCCCCGCATTAACCTGATGAATCTAAGGCAACTCATGCCGGGAGAGGAACAGGAAAAGATTGCACAAACGTTCATCACTGCGTTTCTGGAAATCACATTAAAAGGTAGGGAAGAGTACTTACCGTTGTTCATGGATTATCGGACTGGTAGAAACTGGCTGCCCGAAACTATTTATCTCAGTAGGTTTGACCATAGCGATATGAAGTACATCTGCCAGTTCGACGAAGATCTTGATTTTACAACGACCACTACTACCGGGGGTACAATAGATGCAGAAAACCTTACGGTTTGGAGGGAGCAGCTGGTAAAAATCAAGTGGGGCGATAAAGAAACGAGAGCAGCATACATTGGCTGGAATAATAACGAAAACGATTCACTTACTGCGCATTATACTGTAACGATACCAGAAGGTGTTGTAAATACTGCTAAGCATAAAACACTATTCTTTTCACTTGCTGATGCGAATGAGAATAGCAATCCTTTTCCGAAGGAAAAGGAGCAAGAGAACGACTCTATCCCTGATGAGTCTATGCTAAAAAATGGAAATGCTGAAGTAAAGATTGCAAACGAAGAAGAGAAAAGTACAGAGAAAGAGAAAAAAAATGGAGAGAGAGAAGCCATCGATTTTAGCATCGAAGTTACCGATGTTAAGGGAGAAACAGTTAGGTTCAAATTGTCTGACTTTTCATTTCTTCAGCCTCAGCTAGAGGCTAAAATGGCTAAGTTTGGTTTCTTAACATCAACGCCAAGTTCAGAAAGCCTTTATCAGTTTTACAAATTTCAGTTGGATCGGTTTGTTGGCTTAAATGAACAGTTTCAGCTCGATAAAATTTCTAGAATAAGTCTGATATTCGATCAAACTGAAGAGGGAGTTATAATCCTTGATAATTTGGGATTCATGTAATTTCATTTTTTATGGTCTGCTTTTATTTGATTATTTACCATTCATATCATCATTGATATCAATCAGAAATATAGTCTAATGAGCATAAAGTACGATGTTGTGGTTGTTGGTGGAGGTCCTGCTGGATTATTAGCCGCAGGAAAAGCTGCCATGGAAGGAAGAAGTGTTTTGCTCCTTGAGAAAATGGAGAAACCTGCCCGTAAGTTGAGGATTACAGGGAAGGGGCGATGCAACATAACTAACCTTAAGCCCTTGGACGAGTTCTTACTCGAGATAAATCCTGAACCCAATTTTCTGCGCGATGCTTTTCGTGATTTTTTTTCACAAGATATTATTGATTTGTTAAATAAGCAGGACGTTGAGACTGTTTTTGAGAGGGGACAGAGGGTTTTCCCTGCAAGTGGCAAGGCTAAGGATGTTGCCGAAGCATTGATAAGATGGGCTCAAAATTTTGAGGTTGAAATCATTTGCCATGCCCAAGTGGACGGAATAAGGATTGAGAACGGAAGAGTTATAGGTTTATCCTACACATCAACAAAATCAAATAGACCTCTAACCCAAACCATATATTGCGATCGCATAGTTTTGGCTACTGGAGGCAAATCATATCCCGCCACAGGCTCGTCTGGTGATGGCTATCGTCTAGCTCGCGAATGCGGACATTCAATAGTTCCAATTCGTCCTGCACTGGTAGGGTTGGAAACTACGCCAGTTTTTGAGAATGCCAAAGGGCTGTTTTTGAAAAATATTAATCTTTCGCTTTTTGTAAAAGGGAAAAAGAAGGCAGAAGAGTTTGGCGAGTTGGAGTTAAGCCCTTTCGGGCTGGATGGCCCTACAGTAGTTAGATTGAGCCGTACAATTGTTGATGCCATTGATCAGGGTTTATATGTTGAGCTACACCTTGATCTAAAACCAGCCCTTACCATTGAAAAGTTGGATGCGCGTATTAAACGAGAAATTCAGGAGGCGCCAAGGAGTGCATTGGTTGATATTGTCAGAAAACTTCTTCCCAAAGAACTCGTGTACACACTGATCGATCAACTTGATTTGGCTGCACAAAAACCAGTATCAAGACTTTCTTTTCAAGAACTAGAAGGAATGAGGAATTGGCTAAAAAAGATAGTATTTAAAGTTGATAATTATCGAGGCTGGGACGAAGCCATTATCACAGCTGGGGGCATATCGCTCAAAGAGGTTAACCCACGAACCATGGAGTCAAAGCTGGTAAAGGGTCTTTATTTCGCTGGGGAGCTTCTGGATCTTGATGGCTCAACAGGTGGGTTTAATCTACAGATTGCTTACTCAACCGGCTGGTTGGCTGGAAAAAATGCAGCCATCGAGGCAAAGCATACAACCCTGGAGAGTTGATAGAAGAATTCAAAGAATTGCTAATTATTTGAATTTGTTATGATTATTATTCATTAAGCAGCAAATCTACAAACATAGCGATCAAGCATTCTTAACGATTTGTTTGTACCCCTTACTTTTCTGTATTCCTTTTACTTTGTTTGAACGCTTTTTTAAGAAAATTAATGACATGTGCATTACTGCTTATACTCGCTTTTCTCAATTCGGCGTATCTTCCAGCAAAAACCGCAATTGCTGCAATTGCAGAAATCTTCCCAGTGTTCTATGGTAGTATGTGTAACCTCTTTTTCCTCGGTACCATTGTAGTAACGCCATGTAACAGTTTTAGTAATATTGGTTTCACTCAGTTTGCTGCTATCCAAAACACTACCATCCCAGTGCTTGCAATCGGGGCAACGAGTTTCAAAAATTATCTTTCGGATGTAAAAAAAGGTTGCTACAGCCACGATTAAAACTATTATCCCGTAGAATGTCATGCTAATTCCACCAGCACGATTAAAGGCTGATGCATCGTATATGCTCATAAAAGTGTTGGAGTATATCAAGAAACCTACTAGAATGATAATAAAGTAAAGGATGAAATTGGGTAAAAATCTAATTTTTGTTGAAATGAAGCGGGCAATGGCATAGCCAATCAACATGGGAACACCTAAAAGAATGATGATGAATAGTCCTGCCCAGAATCCATCACCCAGAAGTCGGTTTATCCATCGAATTGGATACCAAATCATAGGTATAGCCGTGTCGAACATTTGCCCTTTGAACCTGAATTTTGAATTTTCAATCCAACCGGAGTAGTCTTCAATTTCAACCTTTGCCCACCAAGTGCCCGATTGGAATAGGCTATTCTTATTTTTCCCTTCCTCATGTTTCCATTCCATAACTTTAAGCGGGGTATTCCTTTTAAACTGTATATTTTTATTTTCGTCGCTAATGAGAACTGCAGTGTTTCCTTTCTGTGGTTGCGCCATAAGTTCACTCAGCTTGACTCGATTCATTAGGTAGGCATCCTTCTCACCTGAGGGTGAAACTAACTGGATATCAACCCATCCCTTTCTTCCATCTTCGAGCGTTACCTGCATACGCGAAAACCTAATCTTGTGAACTTTTTTAACACCCATTCCTATACTTACCTCACCAATAATACCCGTTGGCTGGGTAATCTTATTGGAGTTTTCATCAACTATTGTTTCAATGCCGCTCGACATTTCGCTGAATAGGTGACCATTTATGGTGATGTATCTATCTTTTGTTTTGTTGTTGACATCGGAATTGGAGTATGATTGAGTATTTATCCCAAGAAGAAGGATCATTGAGACCAATAGAAATGGCAAGGATTGAATACGGAATAATGTAGAATTCATAGGGCTATTTATTAAGTAAAAAATATACAATTAATTTGATATTGCTATTTAATGGATTTGCTAAGATAGAATAATTTGAATAATATTTTCGATAGAAGTTAAAGGTTGTTTTTAATTTTTCAATTATAAACAAATTGGGGGACTAGCATTTTTTTAGCTGGATAAAGATGGAACATGAATTGAGTGCAATTACCTTACAAAAAAGTCAAACATCAGTTTTCCATCAAGATATCCTTTGAGCCTGTCGCCAATGCTAACGGGACCAACGCCTGAGGGTGTTCCAGAATAGATCAAATCACCGGTTTTTAGGGTCATGAACTTCGAAACGTAGGCGATAATCTTGTTAAAATCAAAGATCATTTCGGCAGTATTGCCATGCTGAACGGTTTCATCGTTTACCTTAAGCCTGAAATCAACGGAGTGTATACTCTCAAGATCGGTAATGGGAATGAACTGACTAATGGGAGCCGATCCATCAAACGCTTTTGACATTTCCCAGGGTAAACCATTCTCCTTGCATTGACGTTGTAGGTCTCGTGCAGTAAAATCGACACCCAGGGCAACCTCTTTGTAGTAGCGTGGGGCAAACTTCTCGCTGATATTCTTTCCCAAACGGCATATCCTGATTACAATCTCCACTTCGTGGTGCAGATCACTGGTAAATTTTGGGTAAAAAAAGGGTTGGTTGTTACGAAGTAAGCACGAGTCGGGTTTAAGGAAAAACACAGGTTCCTTTGGCAGGGGAGAGTTCATCTCCTTTGCATGATCGGCGTAATTGCGACCAATACATATTATTTTCATATTCGTTTATTTAGGGTGCAATTTATGGATATTTTGAAAAAGATGATCAATCACATGATAGATTCAATATCATTTTTCAATCAAATGCCCCAATATCAAAAAGATTTTAACTTTTTAACCTTTAACCCTGTTTGCAGCAGTCAAGCTTTAACCTTGTTTTTCTATCTTTGCGAAAAATTTAACAAAACATGAAAGAAATTCTTCTTAAAAATTCTAGAATTCTGTACTCATATTTTATCTTTTTAGGTATTGGGATAACCTTGGGTTTGGTTTTTGGCAAAGCCGACATTCATATCTTCATTAATCGCAATGCAACTGTATTTTCAGATTTTATATTCAAGTACCTAACCCATTTGGGCGATGGTCTTTTTGCCGTTATAGTAATACTAGTACTTCTTTTCTTTAGCTTTAGAAATAGTTTTTCACAGCTAATTGCCTTTCTTTCATCGGGATTACTTGCTCAACTGCTCAAACGGTTTGCATTTAAGGGAATGCCTCGTCCTCGTGCCTTTTTTGAAGGTATTTACGATTTACATCTGGTGGAAGGGGTAAAGGTTGCCAAGCTGAATACTTTTCCTTCGGGACATACCGCCACTGCCTTTGCACTATTCTTTTGCCTAATATTTACAACCAAAAATAGCTACTTACGATCAATCTATTTCATCTTGGCATTACTGGTTGGATACTCACGTATGCACCTCTCGCAGCACTTCTTACCCGATGTTTTAGCCGGATCGTTTATAGGAGTTATCACCGCAATACTCTCAATTTATCTTATGAATCGCTGGAACACTAGTTGGCTTGACAGATCATTACAAAAACAATTATCCTCAAAAAAATGAGAAATTGGCTAAGGAATTTTGATAGGAACTATTTAATCCTGATCATTCTAGGGGCAGTGCTCTTTATTCCATTTCTTGGGCAAGTTCATCTCTTCGACTGGGATGAGATTAATTTTGCCGAATCGGCAAGAGAAATGATACTCACGGGCGATTACCTTACGGTGCAGATCAACTTTATACCTTTCTGGGAAAAACCTCCGCTTTTCATATGGATGCAGGTGCTATCGATGAAGATGTTTGGGATAACCGAATTTGCCGCTCGATTTCCCAATGCCATTTGCGGTATTGTAACCATTGCTGCTCTTTATGGAATTGGTAAAAAGTTGGTTAGCAAAAATTTTGGTTTAATATGGACCATGACCTATGTGGGTTCAGTTTTGCCATTCTTCTACTTCAAATCGGGGATCATCGATCCGTGGTTCAACCTTTTTATTTTCATTGGGATTTACTATTTCATCATCTACACAAGCATTGATAATGAAGGGAAAAAATGGCTACAGGCATTACTTTCAGGATTTTTCATAGGTCTGGGGGTTTTAACCAAGGGTCCAGTGGCGTTTCTGATATTTGCCATTACAGCTTTTGTGCTGCTTATTATCAGGAAATTTAAGGTTAAGTTTTCCTTAGGACATATTGTGTTATTTGGCCTTGCCCTTGTGGTAACTGGAGGTTTATGGTTTATCCTACAAATTGCCATAGGCAATTTCACCATTATTGCCGATTTTATTGAGTACCAAATTCGCTTGTTTAAAACCAAGGATGCTGGTCATGGTGGTTTTCTGCTATACCATTTTGTTGTATTGCTCGTAGGGGTTTTCCCCGCATCGATCTTTGCCTTACCTGCATTCAAAAAAATTGATGGATTTTCACCGTTTCAGCGTCATTTCAGGCTTGTTATGGTGGTATTACTCCTTACCGTATTAATCCTCTTTACCATTGTCAAAACCAAAATTCTGCATTACTCCTCATTGGGCTACTTCCCGTTGACATTTTTGGCTGCCTGGTACATCTATGCATTGTTTTCGGGTAAAATAAACTATAGTAAATGGTTAACCTTTCTGATATATCCATTTGGGTTTTTATTCGGCATTGCCGTTATCGCTCTTCCTTTAATCGATAGGTTTAAAGAAAAAATAATTGCCATGGATTTAATAAGGGATCCATTTGCGATTGGTAACCTTCAGGCAATAGTAGGGTGGACTGGATTTGAAATGTTTATCGGAATTTTTATGATTTTAGGGCTTGTTGCATACTTTTTCTTAAGGAAGAGAAACGTGCAGATTGCTGTAATCTCATTGTTTGTAACAGTTCTGGTTTTTGTAAATCTCACTTTGGTTTGTGTGGTACATCGTATCGAGGGTTATTCACAAAGGGCTGCCATTGAGTTTTTTAAGAGTTTACAGGGGAAGGATGTTTATATTCAACCCCTTAGATATAAGAGTTATGCTCATTACTTCTATGCCCAAAAGGGCAAACCGGAAAATGAGTTCTCTTATGATTCAAGATGGTTACTCACTGGAGATATTGACCGTGATGCATACTTTGTGGTAAAAGTAAATCGTGTCGAAAAAACACTAGAAAAACACCCCGATTTAGAAGTTTTGTACAGCAAGAACGGATTTGTTTTCTTGAAAAGATCTTCAAATATTCATCAATATGATAAATAACAATATTGTAACTGTAGTGCTTCCTGCTTATAATGCTGAGAAAACACTTGAAAAAACTTATAATGAGATTCCCTTTGACATTGTTGATCATGTAATACTTGTTGATGATTTTAGTAGAGATAAAACTCTTGAGGTTGCTGAGAAGTTGGGGATAAAGCATATTGTGAAGCATGAGGAAAACAAAGGGTATGGCGGAAACCAGAAAAGTTGTTACGATAAGGCATTGGAGTTAAATTCAGATATTGTAGTAATGCTACATCCCGATTACCAGTACACCCCGAAGCTGATTCAGTCTATGTGCTATCTTGTTGCCAGTGGGGTTTACGAGGTTGTTTTTGGATCGAGAATTTTAGGAAATGGAGCACTTAAAGGTGGAATGCCGATCTACAAATACATTGCAAACAGGTTATTAACCCTGTTCCAGAATATTATGATGAACCAGAAGCTTTCTGAATACCACACTGGATATCGAACTTTTTCGGGGAAAGTTCTTCGCACAATACCATATAAACTCAACTCAAACGATTTTATCTTTGATAACCAGATGATTGCTCAGATATTTTACGCAGGATTTGAGATTGCAGAGATTACTTGCCCAACAAAATACTTTGAAGAAGCATCATCAATAAATATAATGCGCAGCATTACCTATGGGATTGGTGTAATTAAGGTATCAATCAGTTACTTCCTGCAAAAAGTTGGTATTGCCAAGATTAGCTATTTGAGAAATAACTAAGCCATTCGCTAAAATTTAGGTAATTGTGAGTATATCCTGTTTCTCTTGACAAAGAACTGAAAAATAATGCTGTGGGGATACAGAGATATCTTGGGCTCTTTGATGGCCCTTCTTTTTCGGATAATTTTCATTGCCCATCGGGCAAAGTAAAGGTGAGCCTTTATAACTGACCATGAGAACATGGGTTTTCCAGTAACAGCATAGCCAAACATTGAGGCAATATCGAGAAAATATCTAAAAACCATCACCGGAAAAAGTCTCCTTCTGCTTAAATTTTTTAGCAACATAGCAAGGTTATTCCTGTGGTTGAAGTAAACTTTTCTTGGATTATTATTGGGAAGGGTGCCACCCCCAATATGAAAAACCCTTGATTTGGGAATGCACCATATGGAATACCCTAACCTTTTTAACCTCCAGCATAGATCTATCTCTTCCATATGTGCAAAAAAATCGGGATCCAAGCCTCCGGCATCCCAATAATACTTTGCTCTAACCAACATGCATGCACCCGAAGCCCAAAAAATTTCAGTATTCTGATCATACTGTCCATTATCTTCCTCAAGTGTATTTAGGATTCGGCCCCGGCAAAAAGGGTATCCGAATAAATCGATAAAACCTCCTGCAGCACCTGCATATTCAAATTTTTTAGGATTGTCGTAGCTGAGCATTTTTGGCATACATGCAGCAGCCGTAGGGTTAGAGTCCATAAAGTTAAGCATGGGTGATAGCCAACCAATTTCAACTTTGATATCGGAATTTAAAAGCAAATAGTAGTCTGCTTCTATTTGCTTTAGCGCAAGATTGTATCCGCCTGTAAAACCATAGTTTTTCTGAAATTCAATTGTGCGAATACTTGGCATATTGCTTTTAAGCCAAGTCAATGAATCATCCGTTGAGCCATTGTCGGCAATCACAACCTCTACTCTATGGGTATCGATATTCGAATTTTCGACTACCTCAGGCAAAAACATCTCAAGGTAAGGTCTTCCGTTCCAATTTAAAATGACAATGGCAAGGCTTTTCATTCTCCTTCTGAATTAAAAGTTTTAAGGTATTTTCGCTTCCATCTCCTATGGGACCAAAGCCAAAACTCAGGTTGTTTACGTATCAGATTTTCCAATGCCTTAACATGCATTTCAGTTATTTCGTAAGGTTTAGTATCCTTAGGATTTTCAGATAAAACCTCAAAGTTTACTTGGTATTTTCCGCGTTTAAGTTTGGTCATGCTGCAGAATATCACCGGAAGATTGTACCTCTTGGAAATTTTTTCAACTCCAAGGAATACTGGAGTATCTTGGTTAAGAAACTTTGTCCAGTAATGGATATCGCCTACTGCGGGGGTCTGATCAGAAATTAATCCTAAAAGAACGGGCTTTTTTTCCTGTATAAACTGGTTGAAAACTTTCAAAGTTTTTTTCATGGATACAGGAACACCACCAAAACGCTCTCTGGCAGCATTTATGAATCTTTCGAAACGTTTATTCGAAAGAGGTTTGTAAACTCCAAGTGGTATGTGCTTGAGTTTTGCGCCCATCAAAGCGTAAAGCTCCCAATTTCCGTAATGACCAGTGGCCAGGATGGCACTTTTGCCCTCTGCATAAAGTTTTTCAAAATACTCAAGGTTATTAAAACGACAACGTCTAAGTGCTCTTTCCCTGCTGGCGTGGAGAAGGAAAATATTTTCGTAGAAAAGATCACAAAAATGTTTATAAAATTTTTTTTCAGTTTTTTTGATCTCTTCAATGCTTTTTTCCGGGAAAGAGTTTAACAGGTTTTCTCTTACCACTTTTCTTCGATATTTGGCAATCCTGTAAACGATGAAGCAGGAAAAATCGGAAAACCTATAAATTACCTTAGAGGGAATTTGTGCTATGAGCCATGTTGAAATGTAAAAAAGAAAGAATAGAAATGCCCTCATGGTATTATTTATAATTCTTTATGTATCATAAAGTTGGATACTACTGATAGAAACTGTTGAAAAACGGCGCTATTAGCTGCAACTATTTCTCTGCCAAAGATAAATTTTTTTTCGCCCAAAAAGTCGGATACCTTTCCTCCGGCTTGTTCTACCAAAAAAGCTCCTGCTGCTACATCCCATGGATTAAGCCCATACTCGTAAAAAGCTTCAAATCTACCGCAAGCCACATATGCCAAGTCGGTGGCAGCAGAGCCCAAACGGCGTAAGCCGTGCGAATAACGCATGAAATGTTCCATTGATTCTAGGAAGGGTTCAATTCTATTATAGTCGTAGTATGGGAAACCTGTGGCAATTAACGAGTTGTCCACGCTATTAATACTCGATACACGTATTGGTTTACCATTCAGGTATGCCTTGCCATTTCCCCATGAGTAGAAGCACTCATCGAGGCTTACCTCATATATTACACCAAGTATTACTTCATCATTTTTTATCAACCCAATGCTTATGGCGTAAGGAGGTAAGCCGTGAATAAAATTGGTTGTGCCATCCAATGGATCGATAACCCAATTTAACCCATTGTGGTTTAGGTTTCCACTCCCTTCTTCAGCGATAAAACCAGCTTCGGGTAGAATTTGGTTTAAGCCATTCACTAAACGCATCTCTGCTTCTTTGTCAACATAAGAAACAAAGTCGTGCAGGCCCTTTTTCTCCACTTTATCAATGGTAAAGCTGATCCTTTGCTCACGGATAAATCCTCCTGTTATCCGCGACAATTCTATTACCTGTTGGCATATATTTTCTAAGTTCATACTTTAAAAAAGTTATTTCAACAATAGTTTACAAATGAATAAGTTCAACCAGAAAATTTCCAGTTGATGAAATTTCTGTTAGCTTAACTTTGGCAATTTTACCAATCAATTCCTTTGTATGGGGATATTCTACCTTAACGTAATTTTTTGTAAAGCCGTACATCATTCCGCCCTTTTTTGAAGATTCAAATAGAACCTCATCGGTTTGTCCCACATTTTGTGCATAGAAATCCATATGCAATCTATTTGATAGCTCTAGAAGTGTTTTGGCTCTCTTCGTAATAACTGACGATTTTACCTTACCCGAGAAATTTGCAGCTGGTGTTGAGGGGCGTTCAGAGTATGGAAAAACATGGATGAACGATGGTTTCAAATCTTCCATAAGCTGATATGACTGAAGGAAATCTTCATCGGTTTCGCCTGGGAAACCGACAATAATATCAATTCCAATGAAAACATTTGGTATATTTTCTTTGATATTCAGTACTTTATTGGCAAATAGTTCCCTGTTATACCGTCTTTTCATTAAACCCAGAATGTGATTGGAACCCGATTGAAGTGGAATGTGGAAGTGGGGGAGGAATTTGCCCTTTTGGGCAACAAGGTTTACAATATCAGAGGTAATCAAATTGGGCTCAATGGACGATATTCTGATGCGTTCAATTCCATTAACATCATTCAATGCCTCAAGGAGACTAATGAACGATTCGCCTGTTGAGCGACCGAAATCACCTGTGTTTACCCCGGTTAGTATAATTTCCTTTATCCCCTGATGGGCAATTTCATTTGCCTGTTTCACAGCTCGATCAATGGGGATATTTCGGCTTTTGCCCCTTGCCAATGGAATGGTGCAATAAGTACAGCGATAGTCGCAACCATCCTGAACCTTAAGGAATGATCGAGTACGATCACCAGATGAGTAAGCGAGAAAGAAATCGTTTATTAGATCAACTTCGCAATTGTAAACTATTGCCTTTGTGTTCTTCCCTTTACTATTAATGTAAATTGGCAAACTTTCTTTTTCGGCAGTACCTAATACTATATCAACTCCTTCAATTTGAGCGATTTCTTTGGGTCTGAGCTGCGAATAACATCCCACAACGGCAATAAATGCGTTTGGTGATTGTTTGGCAAATTTTCGGATTGCCTGTCGGCATTTTTTGTCAGCATGTTCGGTAACCGAACAGGTGTTAATTACAAATATGTCAGCGTTTGATGAAGGCGGTACTCTTTGAAATCCCAGTTCCTGAAATTGACGGGCAATGGTTGATGTTTCGGAAAAATTTAACTTGCAACCTAACGTATAGAAGGCAACGCTTTTCTGTTTTGCATCCATCTTACTTTTTATAATTTTTTTAGGGTCAGAAAAGCGGATTTGTTAAGGGCAAATTTTAGTCGTTTTACAGTTTCTTGGTTCAACTTTTCTTGGGTTTGCTAAATTTCTTAATGTAATATGAATGCAATTCCATTTGAGAGCGAAAGGCTTTCTTTTTAAGTTCTGATTTGTATGTGTTGTCCTGTTTGGCATTCACAATCCTTGCCTTTACGTTGTCTTTAAATCCTGCTTCAAAAATTTCCCTAAGCTCTTTCTGGATATCATGATCATAAACAGGTGCAGCAACCTCAACTCTATAATCAAGATTACGTGTCATCCAGTCGGCAGAGGATATGAAATACTTTTCGTGGTTATTGTTGCAGAAAATAAAGAATCGTGAATGCTCCAGTAGTCTGTCAACAACGCTAATAACTTCAATGTTTTCACTTTGGCCGGGAATACCAGGGACAAGAGAACAGATACCTCTTACCATCAACTTAATAGAAACACCAGCATTGCTAGCTTGGTAAAGTTTTCGGATAACCTCAATATCAACTATGTTATTAATTTTGCAGTGTATATATGCTGGTAGCTTTTTCTTTGCATTACGAGTTTCGTTATCTATCAGCAAGTAGAGTTTACGCCGCATATTGTTGGGGGCTACCAACAAGTGTTTATAGCTGAAAGTTTTGAAGTTATACTCTAAAAATGTGAAAACTTTTTCCACTTCGCTGGTTATTCGTTTGTCGGCGGTGAAAATATTGAAGTCGGTGTAAACGTGAGCATTCCCTTCGTGAAAGTTGCCAGTGCTCAGGGTAGCATAGTTGACTGTTACTCCATTCTCAATTCTGGTTATTAACGTTTTCTTGCTGTGGACTTTAAGTCCATAAATGCCAAAAATGACCTTTACCCCAGCTTCTTCCATGCGTTTACTCCAGTATATGTTAGCCCCTTCATCGAAACGGGCAAGGAGTTCAACCACTGCGGTTACCGATTTTCCATTCTGGGCAGCATTCATAAGTGCTCTTACCACTTTTGATTCGGTAGCTACACGGTAAAGGGTAATCTTTATGCTTGTCACCTGGGGGTCAATGGCTGCTTCGCGAAGCATTTGTACGTAATAGGAAAAACTCTGGTATGGGTAATGGAGCGAGAAATCTTTTCGTTTAATTACCTCAAGGATGCTTGGAGCATCTTCGAGGTGCGGTATAGGTATGGGTAGGAGAGGTTCATTTATCATTTCATGTCCTCCCAGGTTAGGAAAACCCATGAAATCCTTAAAGTTGTGATACCTTCCCCCTGGCATTAGGTTATCATCCTCATCAAGATCTAATTTTTGAATAATGAACTTTAGCAAATCAGGGGCAATTTGAGAATCATAAACAAATCGGACAGGTTCACCTTTCTTCCTATTTTTTACACTTTTCGATATTTTTTCGAGCAAACTCTCAACTATATCGTTGTCAACGTCGAGCTCTGCATCGCGGGTGATTTTAATGGTATATGCCTCAAAGGTATCATATGACATATTGCTAAAAACCATATTTAGGCAGAAACGAATGACATCATCAAGAAGGATGATATACTTATTACCATCTATTTCTGGTAATTCAATGAACCGGGAGCAGTCATTGGTAGGAATCTCGATTAGCGAATATTCATGTACATCGGGTAATAGCTTTTTCGAGAGTTTAATGGCGAGATAGATACTTCGGTCGGTCAGCTCTGGGAATTTTTCGAGTTTGCTGATCATTATTGGTGCGATGGCATCAGCAATTTTGCGTTTATAGTATTTTCGGATGAATATGGCATGTTCATCGCCTAGCTGCGATTCGTTAACTAAATATACCCCTTTTTCTTTTAGCTCCTCAACTATTTGACTGAATATCTCATCGAATCGAACTTGAAAATCCTGAACAATACGTTGAATTTTCTCAAGGATTTTTTTTGGTTTTTCAGAAACAAATTGTTTCAGTCCTTTGTCAATTTTCAACAGCCTTAGTTGAGTTGCAACCCTTACCCTGAAGAATTCATCGAGGTTATTGCTGAAGATGCCAAGAAACTTAAGTCGTTCAACAAGAGGTACATTGATATCGGCGGCCTCCTGCAGTACGCGCTCATTGAACGACAACCAGCTTACTTCACGACTAATATAATCCCTTTTTTTTGCCATAATTAAACTTTAGTTGGTTTGATCAAAAGGCTTGTCATTGAAATTCCTTGGGGAAATGGAAGAAGCTCGAGAGCAGAGAACTTTTACCAATTTTCATCCACTTTGTGGAAGAAAAACTAAGCCCTACAAGACCCGAGGTGGGTATATTGTAAATTGTCTCATTTAAGAAAAGATTAACAAAATCTGTTGAGGTAGGATTATGCCCTACTATCATTACAGTGTTAAGGTCATCGGAAAATCCTTTTACAAACTCTTCAAGTTGATATTCATCGGTTTCGTAAAGTTTCTTTGTAATGCAAATTTTTTCGAGGGGAAATCCTACAGTAAGCGAAAAAAGAATAGCTGTGTGTATTGCCCTATTGGCTGGACTAGAGAATATTGTATCAAGGTTAATAACCGTTGGTTGGACTTCTCTGGCCAGCAATTTGATATCATTTAAACCTCTGGTTTTTAACGCCCTGTCTAAATCTTGCTTGTCGGGTTCGTCCCACGTTGATTTTGCGTGGCGGAGCACAAGTAAGGTTTTTGGTTTGTCCATAGGTTTGTTTTTACAAAACTCCTTAAAACCGAAAGAGAAGAAAGGATCTATAGCAAACTGCTTGCTAAATCGGCCAGGTAACTTCGCTCCCCTTTCACAAGGTTAACATGTGTAAAAATGCTCTGTCCATGCATTTTGTCAGAGAGGTAAGTTAACCCGTTGGATTTCATATCCAAATAAGGATGGTCAATTTGCTGTATATCGCCAGTGAACACCATTTTAGTACCTTCTCCGGCACGGGTTATAATGGTTTTCACCTCGTGAGGGCTAAGGTTTTGAGCTTCGTCAACAATGAAAAATACATTGGAAAGACTTCTACCCCTA
This sequence comes from uncultured Rikenellaceae bacterium, assembly GCA_964397135.1. Taxonomy (GTDB): domain Bacteria; phylum Bacteroidota; class Bacteroidia; order Bacteroidales; family Tenuifilaceae; genus MWFE01. Next base: position 12,725 of record CAYNHM010000022.1, on the reverse strand, counting down.
ATGTATGCTAAAGGCGTAATAACCAATCTTTCGGTACGTTGAAGTTCCTCTATGTATTGGTATTCTCTGCTGTTGGATTTAAACTTATTCTTAATTACAGTAAGATTGTCGAAAAGGGGTTGCATGTATGGACCAATCTTTTCGTTTACATCGCCTGGAAGAAAACCAATATCACGATTTGCAAGAGGAACGATAGGTCTCGCCAACAGTATTTGGTTAAAATGGCTCTCCTGTTGAAGAGCTGCAGCGAGCGCTAATAGGGTTTTTCCCGTTCCGGCTTTTCCAGTTAATGCTACCAGCTGGATATCTTGCCTCATCAAGGCATCGATTGAGAATGTTTGCTCCGAGTTACGCGGATCAATGCCATAAGCTCTAACCTTTTCAACTCGTCCTATTGTATTTGTCGATGAGTTGTAGTGGCCTAAAGCACTTGATTTAGAACCTTTAATAATAAAATACTGATTATTATATGGCTTTATTTTAAGTTCCTTTGGATCGAATCCTTCGTAGGTATCATAAAGGCGTTGGATTAAGCTGTCTTCAACATTTTCAAGGATTTCGATATCCTTTTTCAACGTGTCAAGATCTTGAACCTTGTCGGACAAATAGTCTTGAGCCATTAGCCCAAGAGATTTTGCCTTCATCCTAAGGTTTATATCTTTTGATATTAGGATAACAGTTCGATTTGGATTTTCCTTCTGCAGATGGTAGGTTATGGCCAAAATTCTGTGGTCGGGGCTTTTTTCGGCAAAGGACTGCTCCATCTCAGGGGTGAATGGCTTTCCAGTTTCAATCCTTAACTTTCCATGCCCTTTCCCAAGTGATATACCCCCGTTAAAAAGATTGTCGCCAGCTATTTTATCAAGTTCTCGGGTGAATTCTCGGGCATGGAAATTGATCATTTCGTTGCCCTTTTTAAAATGGTCAAGCTCTTCGAGGGTAACAATGGGAATAACAATATCATTGTCTTGAAAGTTGTAAATACAGTTATAATCGTGTAGAATAACGTTGGTGTCCAGCACAAAGAGTTTTGCTACTTTTTTTGCCATAAGAAGTTAAATTATTAATTGATTTTAAACATACAAAATTACTAAAAATACCATTGGCTTACCAGATTTTGTGTGTTATTTTGCGGTTAAGTTATTGACAAAAATAGGTTTAATCAATAATCGTACCTAGTGTATAGTGTTAGAATTGCTTTTATAAATGAATTATCAACAAACCATCCAGCACCTATTCTCCCAGCTACCCATGTATCAAAGGGTAGGGAAAGCAGCCTACAAAGCCAATCTAAACAATACGCTGGCTTTAGATCAATATTTTAATCATCCTCATCGATTATTCAAGACCATTCATGTGGCCGGAACTAATGGCAAGGGAAGTGTTTCGCATATGTTGGCTTCTGTGCTAATGGAAGCAGGCTATAGGGTTGGGCTTTACACTTCGCCCCATTTGAAAGATTTTCGGGAGCGAATACGGATAAATGGGAAAATGATATCAGAGAATCATGTTGTGGAATTTGTTGAAAATCATAAAAAAATATTTGAAAGTTTAAAGCCCTCTTTTTTTGAAATGACCGTTGCCATGGCATTCCATTACTTTGCAATGGAGAAGGTTGATATTGCAGTTGTTGAGGTTGGACTAGGGGGCCGACTTGACTCAACAAATATCATTACTCCTCAGCTGTCAATTATTACCAACATTGGACTTGACCATACAGACCTGTTGGGAAATTCGTTGAAAAGCATCGCCATTGAAAAGGCAGGGATTATCAAACCAAATGTACCAGTATTGATTGGTGAAACACAGCCAGAGGTAAAGGATATCTTTGTTGAAAGAGCAAAGGAGTTAAATGCACCAATTACCTTTGCTGATAGTGAGTACAGAGTAATTTCGCAGATGATTTCAGAGAATGGATTGCAGTATTTCGCTGTTGAGGGAAATAATGACATGAAATTTGGTTCGCTGTGTGTTGATTTAATGGGATTGTATCAGTCAAAAAACCTGCCGGTTGTACTTGCTGCCATAGATCTACTTCGAAGGGGCGAACTATCAATAGCTCAGAATGACATTCAAGAGGGTCTAAAAAGTGTAGTGAGGAATACTTCATTAATGGGGCGTTGGCAGATAATTGATCATTCGCCCCTGATTGTTTGTGATACTGGGCATAACGCCGAAGGAATTAAACAGATTGTGAATCAATTATTAACCACCCCACATAACCTATTGCACATTGTTTTTGGTGTTGTTGGCGATAAGGATGCAGGAGCAATTCTTTCGTTACTTCCCAAAAATGCCAATTACTTCTTTACAAAAGCCTCCATCCCAAGGGCTTTGAATGAAAATCAATTATATTCATTGGCTCTGGAGCATGGATTACATGGAAAAACATATCCCAACGTCCCTGAAGCGCTTAGTGCTGCGAAGGAGCAGGCAGCAAAGAATGATTTGATTTTTATTGGGGGTAGCACTTTTGTTGTGGCCGATGTGCTATAAAAAAAAGGAAGCCGTTAATTTAGGCTTCCTCTTTTATTGATATTAAAGTTAATTATACTACCATGCTTCAACATAAGCAGAGTTATTGTAAAGCTCTTCGAGTTTAACCTTGTGTCCCTGTTCCATTTTTGCCAGTTCTAAAAATATTTTTTTCTGGACTAGGTCTGAACTTGCATCGGCAAATTTGGTATACATCTCCATGGCCTCTTCCTCTTTTTTCATTGCTAAAGCAACCCCATCAACAAACGACATATCTGCTTTAAGCGGAGGCAGTTCAACCGATTCGGAAACTTTGTAATCGGATTGACTCTGCTTAAAATTCAATTTTAATGAATCATTCTTAAGAAAAGCCTCAAGGGTTCGCTTATGGCTTTGTTCTTCATCGGCCAATTCGTTAAAAATAGCCTTTAGGTTACTATCCTTAGCTTTTTTTGCAGCTTCAATATAGAAAAGGTACGCCTCAATCTCGTTATTGATGGCTAGTTCTAAAATTTCTTTGTAGTTCAGATTATCCATAAATAATATTATTTTGATTTGTTTTCTGTTGTTTGCAATTCAAAAATATGTATTATTTTTATATTTACCTATATAACAATTTTGAATTTCTAGTATTTGTGACTTGATTCACAAGCGGTAATATTTATACTTGCTAACAATAATTATTTTACAGATGCTGTTATATTATTCTATTACTACTGAGTTAAACAGCAGAAAACTAATTATTTAATATTCCAGTTATATTTTTCAGTATTTGATATTAATCGAGATGTAAAGGATTAAAAGTATACAGTATGTCCAGAAAAATCAGAGCTATAATTAATTTTAGAGTAAGCCATGTCGTTATTTTATTCTTTATGGCTCTTCCGTTTAATTCTTGCAACAAGGATGATAACGGAGTTACTGATCAATTTGGTGAAGTATTGTATTCAGATGGTTTTTGTTCACCCATAGAAGTTCATTGGTTGCCTTGTAATAATGAGATTCTTTCAATTGATGATTGCGGCAGGTTGTATAGAATTAATGTTGAAACAAAAAGTAAAATACTTCTAAAGAACTTCTATACAGACTATAATCACCTTTACCAGAAAGGATTTTATTCTGAGGAGCTCCCTGAAAAATTGATATATGTAGCTTTAGTTATCGATCCATTAAGCGGCTCCTACGATTTTTTTAAGATATTTGTTTTTGATCTCGAAGAGAAAGAATCTGAACTACTTATTGACGAAAGTTTTGATCTTGATTTTTCATTACAGGTGCAATTATTAATGGGGCATCTCAACCTTGCCATTCTTCATCAGGAAGAGCTTATTATTATAGATATTGTAACTAAGGAAAAGAAATATTTACCCATTAGCGATCGCCCAGTGGCTTTTTCGCCAGATGATGATAAAATACTTCTATACCAAGTAGATCATACTTTAGTATTTGGAGCGTATATTTACGATTTTTCATGCAATTGCCAGTATCCTTTCGACATGCAGGTTTATGGACAACCATTCTGGAGAGAAGAGGGAATGTTTGGGTTTTATTATCATTCGAATGGGGTAGCATATTACAACCTTGCTACCGGAGAATTATTTAGCTGGTTTGATTCATTTCCTATGGGTCATAATATTGCAAATCACGGGACACTGCTTATAACTATGATAAGAAATCAAAACATCCAAAATCCTAAGGTTGATTTTATAAGCATCGACTTTACTAGCGGGGAACAAAGAATAATTAAAACCATTGATTATAACCCTATTCTTTCTCAACTTTACGGACTTTCAATATCAAATGACCAGAAGAAACTGACGTACATTCATAATTATCCGGGACAGAATGAGATACGCCTTATTCCCATTGAATAAGTTTTTCTCAGCTTACTTTACAAATCTTGATTAGTAAAATTTTTGATAAAAATTTTGGGAATAAAAAAAATGCCATTACTTTTGCAGCGCTTTTAACGAAAAGTGTTTAGCCTTTTATTGGGAGCTTAGCTCAGCTGGTTCAGAGCACCTGCCTTACAAGCAGGGGGTCACTGGTTCGAATCCAGTAGCTCCCACAAAGCCTTCGCAACAGCGAAGGCTTTTTTGCTATGGCCTACACCTACATTCTATACTCTGCAACAGCAAACAAATTCTACGTCGGTTCAACCAACGTTGCCCTTCCCCTTAGGATCAAAAAGCATAATACAAACCACAAGGGCTTTACCGGAGGCGTGGGGGATTGGATCCTGCAATACCATGAAGAATTCGACACTGCAGAAGGGGCAAGAAAACGTGAACGAGAGATAAAAGGGGTGGAAGAGCCGAAGGCTCATCGAACGGCTCATCGAAAAGGGTCAGCCCGGGGGAAATCCCCCTCGATCCTAGCTGGTTCAGAGCATCCCGACCTTCAGGTCGGGAGGGTCACTGGCCTGTCTTCGACAGGTAAATTCGAACGTGCAGTTTCATGAGCGGAGCGAGTAACTTTTCTCATGAGCGGAGCGAATAATCCAGTAGTTCACATAAAAAATCAACCACTTACAGCGCAAAAACTGCGAGTATTTTTTTCATTTGCATACAAACTGAAAGTTTTTGGAAAGTATTTTTTAGGATTCTTTTTTAACACCCCCATTTTCTCTTACCTATCTTACCAAACGGGGGTAAGTTATTGTTTAATAGCATGATGTAAAGGTAAGATAGCCCTTTTATCATCTTACCTAAAAGCTACCTAAAGGAAAATCTTCTTACCTGAAAATCATGTTTCGATAAATTACGACACCCTTTGGCGCATCCTATGCTTACATTTAAAGCAAAAAATGGATGCCAACTACAACTTCATTCTAACCGAACTGCTTTGGTACTCAGAAGACAAGGAGTTTATTGCTGGATTTATTGAGGAATTTGTAAGCAAGGAAATTACGCTACAGGTTGATTATCTGACTGAAGATTCGTTTGCCCCTCCACCATACTCGGACATAAAAAAACTGCTCGACCAAACGCTAGAGGCAAGCAACCTTAAGCTTGAAAGTATAAAAGCGCAGGATTTTGAGGGTGCAGCATCGTATAGGGATAAGGAACGTGAACTACTTAGGCTTATTGATGAGTGCGGCTTTAACCTTTACTATTTAGATAAGGGCTATTTTGCTCTTTACCATGTAATTGCAGATAAGAAATGGCGAAAGTTGACTTTTACGGTATACACTAACAGCCAAAATTGCATTGATTTTATTGAGAGAATAAGAGAAAGGGTAAATAAGGGAAAGAGTAATAAAAAGTAGCCATCATACTCTATTCAGTACCTCCAGTACCCTCACCATTGCCAATGTATCCAATCCGCAGTACTTAAGTAGGTTTTGCCTTACATGTTGTATGTATTGTTCATCATCACAGTAGTACAAACCAAGAAATGCGTTACTTGCTGCCATTCCATCGCCTATCTCAAGGTCGTGGTAAGATAGTTCAGGGCAAAGGGCAGGCAAAACCTTCTTAATCGACGAAGAGCCCTCCATGCTTTCGGTGCGGTAGTATTTTTTTCTGAAAGGTATGATCAGGTCAACCATCCGGTTATTTATTGACTCCAGCTGTTTCTTGTACTGCGGAAAATCTCTAATCATTTCGTTTATCCGTGTACGCTCAAAAGCAATGTTGTATACAAAAACAGTTTTTGCATCACAAGTAGTCTCAATAAGTTTTTCTATCAGACCTAGGCGGGGATCAACATTTATATCGCTTGGTGCCAAGTATTCGGAGTGTATAACATTGCTATCTTTACTCGCCTGAAAGTGGATGGAGTACTGAAACGGGATCTGCTGGTATGGGCGCGATTCATCGAACATTGGCACGCCCGGCATTATAGTTTCGAAATCGAGGTGGCAAATGGGATACTCTATTGCATTTACATAACCCCTTACTTCTTTTTCGTTTACAATTGGCTCGCTGCTTAATTCTACTGGCACCTCACTTGGTAAGAACGACCTACAACACTCCTGAAAATCGCACTCGTAGGGTTCACGGCAATGTCTTCCCATTTCAATGCTAGGTTCTGATCCCTGAAGCATTGATAGCAGAATGAGTATGTTTTCCTTAACCTCTCCCTGTTTTTGTAGCACTTCCTGCAGAATGCTATCGGCAGTAAAAAGATCCTTAATATCGATATCTCCCCTTCGCACATAATTCCTGTTGAAGTGCATAAGGTAAGCATTGCCAACCTGCAAACCACTTCCTGCCACAACATAGTACTGAACAGCCACATCAATAATATGCTGCGGTTTGGTGCTATTGGTGCTCTTCACCTCGGAGATGCTCCATTGGCCATTCTCCTTGTGCAGAATATCAACGGCAACCAGCGTGTTATCGTAAATGAATGTTGCTTCGTAGATGGTTTCAATACCTTGCTCAATATACTCCTGGGTTCGTTTTGCCGACTCGTACCCTGGGTAATCCTCCAGGACTGCCAATTTCCCGTTGGGGAAAAACTGCTGAGCCAGCTCACCAACGCTTGTCCCTCGGGCAAACACAGCCATGGTAGCATCACTGATCATCTGTTCCTCTCGCTTGTGCCGGTATAGCCAAAGCGATTTATGGCAGTTGGTTCCTCGGGTGTATTGGGATTTTGAGAGCATTATTATTAATTTTCTATTCAATTATTAATCTTCGTCTTCCCCCTCAGGAAACATCATATCCCTGACACTTCGTTCGTCCTCCTCAATGGGCTCGTAAACATTCCAAAGTTTTTCGAACCGCTCTTTTGCTGTATTGAATTCGGATTTATCTGCCCAGCTATGTTCTAACTGTTTAAACTCGTTAATAATGCTGTTGTTTAGGGCGTTACACTCCTCCTTATCAATGTCAAATTCCTCATTGTTAATTTGTTGCTCCATTCTATCGAGCAGTCTGTTTACTTCTTCAAATGGATTCATGGCAGTAATTTTTTCTTCAAAGATAATTTACAGTAACGCCAATTTGTGTCGTTTAGAAATTTGAATTGTTTTATTATGTTCTTATGATCCTCGAGTTGGGAGTTTTTCTCAAACTTCTGTGTTTATTGATCTTTGCCAAGTTTAATACCCTAACCTCCCCTCCAAATACTCCAGCCAATTATTAAACTGCCCATTCTGCTGGTTTGCTCTAACGAATTGAACCCACTTTTAAGAGACCCAAAACTATAAGGCCATTTTCACTCCGTTTCTTTTTAACCAATTTTCTTGTTCTCTATAATCAGGCATTTTTTTATCCAGTTCATTCCAGAAGTCGGTTGAATGGTTTGGATATTTTAAATGAACCATTTCATGCATAATAATATAATCCAAAACAGAAACTGGTGCCATAATACATTTCCAATGAAAATTCAAACCATTTTTTGGTGTCCACGAAGCCCAACGATTCCTCAACTCTAAGACTTTGATTGAGGTTGGTTTTGTTGGAAATTTATCTTCATGAACTTTCATTCTTTCTTTAATTTTCAACAATGCTTTCTCCTTGTAAAATTCCTTGAAAACTTTTTCAGCTTTTGGTAAATGCTTTATGCCTAATAAAAAGAAACCACCACTAATTTTTAAAGGTACATCTTGGTTTTCTGTTAGTTTCAAACGGTAATTTCTGCCCAAGTAAAGGAAAGATTGACCATTTACATATTCACGCTTTACTTTTCCTTGATTAAGTTCTTTCCATTTTGCAAGCTTAGTGAAAATGAGATATTCTTTTGATTTCACCGCTGTTTCAATTGTTTCGTCAGAAGCAGAAACAGGTGCAAGCACTCTCACCGAACCATCACGTTCAATAAAAATACTAACCGTCTTTCTTCTTTCGGTTCTCTCAATCGTAATATCTATGTTCTCTAACCTCATCTTAAATCTGACTCTCTATTTTTTGCAAGTTTCATCAATTCCGTAGCCATTTCACTTGCCTTTGAAGATAGTTCGGGAATTCTTGAATATCGTATTTCATCTTCAATCATACCTTCAATTCGTTTTCTTTCGGCTGCTTTATCTGTCCAGAAATTATTGATTGATGCCGTTTCTTTTAGTATCACAATCAAAGTATGTGTTAACTCCTTTGTTTTGTTTATTTCATCTTCCGATGTTTCAGGAATATTTGCTTTCAATAAATCGAAAAATGGTGCTTCTACAATAGAAATTCCTTCCGTTTCTATTTTACGGCCTTCAGCCATTTCATCTCTTAAACTGGTTAGTTCTTTTACTATTTCCTCCCAATTTTCTTTGTAGGAGTTTAAAATCATTTCCAGTCTATCTTTGAAACGATTATAGAGTGTTGGGTCTTTTTCCAAGTTTACTTTTATATGCCAACGAATGGCATGCTCCATTTCCGATGCTTTTGATTTAGGTGTTTTATTCAGATAATCAACTTTGGTTTTGAATTCATCGGAAAGTATTGAAACTTGCTGAACTTTTGTGTCAATGCCCAACGAAAGTAAATGCTTGTCAATTAATTGACGGACTTTTTGCGAAGCCCATTTTAAATCCATTGTTTCGTCTTTGTAACGGTCTTTAATTCTCCAAAGCAGATAACCTAAACGTTTTGCTCTTATCCAGTAATCGCCACCAATCGGAGTGTTAAAAAGTAAGTCTAAACTATCGAAGAAACTTTTTGAGTATGTTAAAAGTTCAGCCCTGAATTTTACATTTTTTGCTTGTTCAATACAGCTTTCTGCAAACTCAAATTCAGCATTATCATCAGAAAATTTCTGATTTAAGAAATCATCAATTGCATTGAGTTTGTTTTCTGTAAATATGTTTAATACCCGATTGTAACGAGCTTCTAAAACTGGTATTTCTTTGTTTATGTCACGAAAAACATTCAGAAAATTACTGAGTTTGTCTTTATCTTTATCAGTATAAATTGCCAATGCTTCTGCAAGATGTTTGGTAACACCAAAATAATCAACAATTAATCCAAATTTTTTACCTTTTTTGGTACGGTTAACCCTTGTAATGGCTTGAAACAAATCATGTTCACGCATGCCTTTATCAAGATACATAACTTGCTCAATTGGAGCATCAAAACCTGTAATTAAACGGTCGCAAACGCAAATAATGCCAATGCCCGATTCAGGTTTTTCGTAATCAAAGTCTTTTTTAAAGCTGTTTTTTGAATCGGTGTCTAATGCTTCCCGACGTGCTTTGCTAATATAGCCAGGCTCGTTATTACCCATGCTGGATACAATTGCCTGAACTTTCAAAAATTCTAATTGCTTAATTCTTTCATCATCTCTTTCATCATCAGGCAAGGCTTTCAGTTCTTCAATTTTGTTTTTAATAGCTATTTCTAACTCAAACTTGTATCGGACAGCAGCAACAATACTCGATGCAACTACTTGTGCTTTGAACCCATTAACAAGGATATCAGTGTAATAATGTTCAATAATATCTTTTGAAATCTCTGCTATCCGGTCTTTACTCTCAAGATAGGCAATAAAAGAACCGTAACGCCTTTGTATTTCTTCCCTTTCTTCTTGAGTCCGTTGTTTAAACATATCCTCAAACTCGGCATCAAAAAGTTCTTTATCTTCCAGTTTATCTTTAGAAACTTTACCAATGTATTTTATCTCAACCGTGGCTCTATCGACAACTGCTTTATCAAATTTGTAGGTGTCAATCCAAGGTTCGCCGTTTTCATTCAATTTTCCGCCAAACCGCTCGTGGGTTTTTATTTCGTGTCGCTCAGTAATCAAAGGTGTTCCAGTGAAACCAATACGGGTAGCATTAGGGAAAGCATTGAACAAATTATCGCCCATATCGCCACCTTGTGTGCGGTGCGCTTCGTCAACCAATAATAAAACACGGTCGCTGTTATTGATGGTTTCAAATTTCTCGAATTTTGGTACTATTCCGGCATCAATTAAAGATTGGGCAGAAACGTTGTTGTCGGCCAAAAATTTGTGAATCATTACGATATTTAAATTCGCTGTATCATCGTTTAATTCGTGTAAATCGGCTTTGCAGTCAATGATTGACAAAGATTCGTTTGAATATTTTAAAGTGTCTGATAATTGTTCTTCCAAATCTACACGGTCAACGATGGATACAATTTTCAGGTCTTTTAAATCATCGGTGCTGCGAAGTTTGCGGACAAGAAAAACCATAGTCAAACTTTTACCGCTACCCTGCGTATGCCAAACTACACCACCCTTTTCGCGAGGAGATGCTCCTTCCCGTAGGCTTTTAATAATTTTACCGACAGCCCGATACTGATTATACCGTGATACAATTTTTACTTCAACGCCTTTTTTAATTTCCACGAAAAGCGAAAAATGTTTCAGAATATCTACAAAAATTTCTTTGTTCAACATTCCGTGTATCATTACCTCCTGCCTTTCTTCATCGGGTGGAAATTGAACAACCTTGTATTCCTCGGGAAAAATATCAACCCAGTTGTTGTAAAAATCAAAATCGGCGCTAATTGTACCTACACGGGCTTCCCTGCCATGGGTAATAATGCTGAACAGATTATAATGAAATAGCCTTTCTTCTCCTTCTTTTACTCCATAATCATCTTCCCTTGTATTGGCGTAGCGTGTTACCTGTAAGTATGCTTCGCTTAGCGGCTCTGCTACCTCAAAATCTTTAGCTTCTACAACTACAAGCGGCAAACCATTTAAAAACAAAACAATATCGGGAATAATTCCCTGACGGCTTGCGCCGGGCGTAAGCAATCGAAACTGATTAATGGCAATAAAACTATTTTTATCCCAATTCTTAAAATCAACTAAGCGAACGGTAGGATTCGCCTCGCCTGTAAGTTCGTTTTTATTTACTGTTGTTCCTTTCAGCAAAAGGCGGTGAATGGCTTTGTTTGCTTCGTGTAAAGTTGTACCGGGGAAATTCTGTATTTCTAATAGAATTTCGTCCAATTGCTTATTGGTAAGCCATTCTTTGCCATCAGCGGTTTTATTAATTGCCTTAATGCTATCTTTAAAAACTTGTGGCAGCAATACCTGTTTAAAGTTTTCCCTTAAACTTTTTGCGGGTTCCTGCGGAACACCAATTCCCTGGTCGATAACCTGCCAACCTAACTGGCGGAGTTTCTCGAGAAATGGTTTTTCAACGTTGATGTATTCTGCCATAATTCATTAGTAATTATTTTATTTTAGAATATTCGTTTTTAAATAATTCAATTCTATCCTGTTGGTCAATACCATCCTGTTGTGGAATTAAAATAGATTGAATTAAGTTATTCTCTGAATCATAAATTTCCCATGTAGAATTTCTGCATCGAATTTTATTTAAGGAATGATTCATTATTAGTGGTGCATTATACTCTTCTAGAGTGAATTCACCTTTTAAACCTTTATCGGTATAAATTTTATAAAGAAAAGGATTCCAGTGTTTTCCGTTTAATGATAATGCAGTGTTCATCATTATTATATCATACTGGTTTTCTTTTGTTCTTGATGGGTCGTTTCTCCACCAATAAACTCCGCTATTGCCCTTCCTCATTGTTGGGTACTTGATAAAATAATACCGCCAATCTTTTTGTGTATCAGGATTGTTGAGATAATCATTTACACACTTAATTAGGAATTCCTCAATATCAGTATTTGGAATAGTATCTAAAAGATTAAGCAAAACATTTTTTGTTCTAGCAAAATTCTTTCTTTGTTTCGACTGGGTAAACAATTCCCTCCAAGTTGAATTGTAATCGTTACCAAATAAAAAGCGCCATGAAGCCAATTGGGAATAATCTCCAATAACAAGCAGGGCTTTGCTAATCAACTTAAAATTTATTCTTCCATTGAAAAGCATTGCGAACCCAGCAGCCCTGAGTGCAAATTTTTCAGGTGCATCTAAACCTACTATAGCAATACTTCCTTGCAATAAAAAATGGTCTTCAAGTTCATTTATGGCATCTATTAAACTATTATTCTTAATACGCCACTGAATTTTTTCAATTTCCTCTTGCTTCTGAATTTCATTAAAGCCAAGAGTATTAAGATTAATTGACTTATTGGTTATAATTTCATAAACATCATATAATAAAGCGCTGAATCTTGATTCACGAATTTCGTCAGAAGAATTCAACACCAAGTTTCTTACAATTCGAATTCTCTCGATAAATTCTTCCTCGTTAATTGTTGCATTATTAATTAAATACTCTAATACTGCATATAATAGCAGGGTATTGTTTAATGTGAATTGCCGTCTATTGTTAATAATATTGCCGTAAAAATCGCAGCATTGCTTAAAAAGGTTAATTGTAAAGTTTCACCACGTTGTTGAAGGTTTTTCCTTTCTCTCATTGCGA
>CAYNHM010000021.1:0-69747 GCA_964397135.1 uncultured Rikenellaceae bacterium | reverse complement strand
CCGCCAACCCTCAGAGCCCCCAGCCTTTAATGGCTGGGGGCTCTCTGTTTTAATAAAATATAGAATTAGAATCTATACTGATAACCAAATCGTATCACTTGTGTTTCCAAATAATCTTTGGATCGTAATGAAAAGTTGCTACCATCAAGATTATATCTGACTATCATCGTATTGAAAATATCAGATGCGCTAATAAATAACTCTCCCTTACCTTTTTGCGTTTCTTTCTTAATAGCAGTATCAATAGAATATCTTTCCAAGACCTTTCCTTGAGGAATAATATTTGGAGCTAGATAAAAACCTGTTATTTGAAATTCTGTTTGCCATGGCATTCTAAAAATCAAATTTATTTTTACGTTTCCTGTCCAAACCCTTTGTTCTTCACTAGAAAACATAACATTTGTTGGGTAAGCATTAGTAATTGAAAATGCATTAATAATATTTATATACACATTTGCATTGGTGGTTACTTTTAAGATATTTCCAAATTGCTGTGAGAAAACCCATTCTAAACCATTGTTTTGTCCTTTATCAGCATTTTGATTGACCGAAACTAGTTTATTAGTGCCAGGAATTTCTGTGATAATTTTTGTTAAGAGATTACTAGATAATCTATGATATAAAGCAGTATAAAAATACCCTTGTTGCCAAGAATGTCTGTATCCCATTTCAACACTTTGAGTAAACTGAGGAGTTAGGGTTGGGTTTCCCATTTGAAGTATCTCTGGATCAGCATAAGTTGGAAAAACACGTAAATCCTTCTCTTCAGGTCTGTCTACACGCCTATTGTAAAATAAAGATAATCGGCTTTTATCATTTAAAATGAAAGAGGCTCTTAATGTTGGAAAAGGATCAATGTAGTTAAAACCATCACTACTATAAACACTATGATTTGGGTCTACCAAATAATCAACTTTAACATACTCTAAACGCAAACCGGCCTCTAACTCGAACTTTTTGAGTTCATAAACATAATTACCATAAATAGCAGATAACCATTCCCTGTACTCTGCATTACCTGATAAACCCATATCGAGGATGGAATTAACTCCGGGTTTAAAAATGATATCGTTAGGGAAAATTCGTACACGATTTTTTGCACCAATCTCAATTCTTCCGGAACGAAGAGGACGAACATAATCGATTGTTAGGTCGAATATATTTTCATCGGCCACAAGCATTGTCGTATCCGTTCCTGTTATTTCAGGTGTTTGGTTTGTAAAGTTAAAAGCCTCGTCTTTTCTACGAAAAGAATAATTAAACGATGATACCAAAGTATGGCCTGGCTGAATAAAACTATATTTATGGGTAATCGTGGCAAAAAGTGTTTGATTAATTTCGTTTTCGTAGTATTGCCATAATCTTATTCTATTTTCTGTTAAAGCATCAATATATGGGATCTCTCCTAAATCGGTATACTCTCGGTAATTGAAAAGTGAAGAGAAAGTTAAAGAGTTGCGCTTATTAGGCATCCAATCAATTCCAAACTTTAAATTGTAAATGGGTTGCGTTCTATTTTCTATGAATAGCTGCTTTAATGTTTCTCCATTATCATAATATCTATTCGTGAATTCATACTTCATCAATTGTTTATGGTAAAGTAGATCACCCATGAAAAAAATATTTAAGTCATTAATTCTATAATTTGTTGATAATGATGGATTTATTTTTGGGGTATGCTGATATGGTTTCTTTATTCCCTCGATATTATCTCTTTTTATCCACAGGTTACCTAGTCCAACGGTAATTCCTGCTTTACCGTTCCAGCCATACTCTTGTTGCTTTTTAAAAACTATGTTGATAATGCCTGCCATCCCACTGGCATCATAACGCGCAGAGGGGTTGTTGATAATCTCAATACTTTCAATGGCAGAAGCTGGAAGATTATCTAATCCGGCTTGAGAACCCATTCCTGTTATTGCAGTTTGCTTACCATCGATAAGTACGGTAATCTTATCACTTCCTCGAAGGAATAGTTTACCGTTTTGATCGACAGTAATACCCGGAAGGTTTTGAACAGCCTGAAGTACCGACCCTCCAAGTTGAGTGAAATTTTCATCAAGAGTAAATATTTTTTTATCCATTTGCGAAACCACTTCACGACGTAAACCAACAATACTTACTCCTTCTAGGTCAGAGGAAATTTCCGATAAAAAAGTTGTTCCAATATCAAGGAAGTTACTAAGTCTCCCTACAATTATAAGTTTTTTTTGCTGCTCATATCCAACGTATGATAGTTCAATGTAGTACTCTCCTGAAGAAATTCCATTTATCATAAAAAGGCCTTCGTTGTCTGTAATAGTTCCTGATATGAAATTGTTATCAGCAAGATTGTAAACAACTACATTGACAAATTCAAGGGGGAACTTTTCGTTTTTGTCTTTTACTAATCCAGAGATTACAACATCTTTATTTTGGGTATGAGCATTTACATACAGTAAGGATGCTAAAATTGCTATTATAACTCTTTTCATGAAGATAATCAATGGTTTAATAAAAAAATAGATTTTAAAAAATATGGAAGTAAAACAATTTAGATACGAATAAGTTTACTGTGGAAATGAAATACAAGAAAAATGAAAATAAAAAAAGCGTAAATTGAATGTGATTAATTTACGCTTTTTTTAAGAATTTTAAAGAATAATCTACATCTTGAACCCAATCATCTTACCCTTTTTCATGATCAATTCATCATCGAAGTAAATGTCTGGTTCCTTTACTAAACCATCTAAATGACTGCTTACGGAAATACGCCCACCCATGGTAAGGTTATTGCCAAATGCAATATGGATTGTGCCAAATACCTTCTCGTCTTCCAGGATCATGCCAATAAGCTTTGCCTTATAGTTTGTACCAATGCCAAACTCAGCCACAGCACGCGCTTCCCTTCCTGATTTTTCGAATAATTCGATAAGTTTTTGTGCTTCTTTTCCTCCAGTTATTGTTTCGGCATAACCATTGACAATATCAACTGTAATGGGTGTTTCGCAAATACCAACGCTTGCCATTGAACCATCAATTATCACTCTTCCGTTGGTTTGATCCTCCCAGGGCGCAAGGTAAACTTCTCCAGAGGGTAGGTTTCCGCTCTCGCCTTTTTGCTTAAGAACACCTCTACTGGGTATTATCATTCTATCTTTAACGGGCATTGTCACG
Source organism: uncultured Rikenellaceae bacterium (assembly GCA_964397135.1). GTDB lineage: Bacteria > Bacteroidota > Bacteroidia > Bacteroidales > Tenuifilaceae > MWFE01. The sequence continues at coordinate 66,591 of CAYNHM010000021.1, read as the reverse complement.
TCGGTTCCCTTCTCAGTGACTACACGTATTGTGCTGACGCCGATTAGTTTTTCAGCGATGAAGTCAGTTAGAGCAATTATTTTATTATAGTCGGCATTTAGGCATCGAACCATGGTGTCGATGGTTATTCCTGGCATTGTTCCTACCCTTACACCTTCTTTTACAGCGTTACGGCGGGCATTGGTGTGAGTAAGTGATTTTGCCGTTGGGCAAATTACAACATCCACTGTTTTCATCAATTCTGATACTTGCAAAGGGGGTTCCTCTCCATTGATTTCACGTGATTTGATTTCCATTAGGAGTGATTCTTTACAAAGGCTCTTCCCAGCCTCATGAAGTGCTACTCCAATATCCCGCTTGATCTCATCAGTAATTACCAAAAGTGTCTCATCACTCTTTAAGCCCATGCAATCTCTTAATGCGATTATTGAAGCATCGCTAAGTTCTTTTTGAATTAAATCCATTGTAATTTGATTTTTTTTAAAACATTTGAAAATAGCCAATTTTATTTAATTTACCAAAAGGAGTTTTGTTATCCCAAATACTCTTTTGAAAATAAAATCGATTTATATAAATAAAAAAAGCCTTCTAAGCAAACAATTGTTGCCTAAGAAGGAATAGAATGATAGGACAATTAATAATTATTGAAAGACAACTATCCTCTTAGATCAGCTTGTTGCGAAACAACTACTTTGCTGTAAGCAGGACAGGTCTTTTTTGAGCATGAGCTTAAAAATGCTGCAATGGCAAATAAAACTATTGCAAATAATAAAATTTTACTCTTTGCTTTCATATAATCTGCTATTAATAGTTACCCTTAAGCAATAAGAAATTATTGAGGAAGAACAATTTCATCAATAGTACTATTCTGTGCGTAAGCGGGACAAGGAACACGTTTTTGGCACGATGCCATAATAAATAGAGCAAACAGTAGGAATAGCAACTTAACTATGTTCTTTTTGCTTTTCATTTTTGTGATTTTTAAATTTATGTTATTTATTGTAAAGAATTGCTAATAAAAGAAAAAGAAAGATAGAAAATTCAAATGTTTGACGAAACAAACAAAATTCTTGATTAACTATGTAAATATACAAATTGAAACAAAAAAAACGATAAAAAAGTTCGAATCAATTTATTAAAAAAAACTTTTTCTAAATCTCTGCCTATCATAAGTCTTTAAAAAACAATAATAAAAGATAATTAGGTAATTATATAAACGAGTAGAAAAAATTTCAAGACGAAAACAATTTAAAAAAAGTTATAAATAATCTGTAAAGAATAAAATCCAGCTAACAAACAAATAGGGTCTTTATTTACGGAAAACGTAGAATGAACTTGCCTGAGCAGTTGGTGTAATCTCTAGATCATTTATATTTACATGGTCAGGACGAGTAATGGTAAATAAAATAGTGTCGGCAATATCATCGCCAGAAAGAGGTGTTAGACCAATATATGGTTTTTTAGCGGCATCGGCATCACCTTTAAATCGAACGAGAGAGAATTCTGTTTCGGCAAGTCCAGGGCGAATTTCGGTTACTTTTATGCCATGTTTAAGTAAGTCGATTCGCATGCCTTGCGAAAGTGCATGAACAGCATACTTGCTGGCGCAGTACACATTTCCATTCTCATAAACTTGAGTACCCGCTATCGATCCAATATTCACAATATGACCCTTTCCTCTTTCAATCATAATCGGTAGTACGCAGTTGGTTACGTAGAGCAAGCCCTTGATATTGGTGTCTATCATCCTTTCCCAGTCGTCGATTATTCCCTTTTGAATGGGGTTTAATCCTACGGACAGACCAGCATTGTTAACAAGAACATCAATGTTTTTCCAGTTTGAAGGAATCCCTTCAATGGCTTTCTCTACTTCATCAAGATTGCGAACATCGAAGCATAACGACAGTACATCTTGTTTATACTTTACCTCAAGGTCCTTCTTAAGTTCATTTAAAAGTTGTTGTCTGCGACCTGTTATAATTATACTAAAATCATTTTGTGCAAGTAGAATTGCAGTTGCTCTTCCTATACCTGATGTGGCTCCGGTTATCATTGCAATTTTTTTCATGATCAAATTTTTATGCAGTATTAGAATGGACAAATTTACAAACATTGTTTATTTTAAGAAATTAGTAGTAAAAAGGGCGAAATAAAAGTGTTATACTTCAATTCCAACAACAAGAACATCATCTACCTGTTCGTTATAGCCCTGCCAGCTCAAAAATGCATCATCAAGATATTGTTTTTGGTTTTGCATAATGAGGTGACCGCTTTTTACCAATAAGTCTCTAAAATTTTTGTATAAAAATTTTTTCCCAAATTCTCCTCCAAATTGATCGGCAAAACCATCGGAAAAGAGGAAAAACCGATCTTTTGGTTTTGTAATCCAATTTTTTTGGGTAAATTTTTTTGTCGAATCTTCGCTCAATCCTATTGGAGTTTTATCTCCCTTAATAATTTCTATTACACCATCTCTTAGTATATACACTGGATTATTTGCACCTGAAATCTCCACATTTTTAGATTTAGCATTAAAAATGCAAACGGTTATATCCATTCCATCCCGTCTGGGATCAGTATTTTTCCCATGAACTAAAGCGTCAATCATCTTTTTTTGTAATTGATCTAATAGTTCATTTGATCTGATATTTGGGTATTGATTTACAATTTCTGTGAGAATAGTTGACCCTAGCATACTTAAAAAAGCTCCCGGAACTCCATGTCCGGTGCAGTCTGCAACAACCAAAATGTTTCTAGAGTTATTATTACGGCACCACCAAAAATCGCCGCTTACAATATCCCGAGGTTTGTAAAGAACAAAAAAATCAGAGAAATTATCTTTCAAACTCTCAATGGGGGGTAAAACGGCATTTTGAATTAAGCTGGCATACTGAATGCTATCAGTTATATCCTTGTTTTTTTCTTCAATTAAATCTTTTTGTACGGTAATTTCTTCGTTTTGGGCTCTAACTTCCTCGGCGAGTTCACTGAGCTGTAAATTCTTTTCAGTAATATCGGCATTAGCCTTTTCAAGGTTAACATTCTTTACTTCAATCGTTTTTTTCTGTTCTGCAAGCATTAGGTTCTTTTTTCGGGTGACCACAAGACTTGCAATTACAATAATTAAAACTAGTGAGCTAAGAATGAGCATCCACACAGCTCGTTTTCGGGCTTCAGCCTCCTTCTCTATTTGAAGTTCCTGTCGCTTCTTTTCGCTTTGTAATAGGGCTATCTCCTTTTCTCTTTGTAATTCTTCTGCCTCTTTTTGCCGAATCTGAAATTCTTTGATGGCATTTTCCTGTTCAAGATTACGAATTGTCGATTTTTGAAGCGCAGCTTCTTGTTCTTGTTTAGCAAGCATCAAAGTTTGATAAACTCTATCTTTTTCTGATTGCTCTAGCTCTCTTTCCTTTTTTAGCAGCTCAATTTCCTGTCTTTGACTTTCTGATTCGAGTCTAAGCTGCTTGAGTATTAGCTCTTGCATTTCCTTATCGGTAATGTAAAGGCGCTGCTCCCTTTCGGTTTTTTCTATTTGATTGGCCAATTGCTCATTCTTTTCATTTAGAATTCTTTTTTCTAGTTCCAATGAATCCCTTAGTTTTGAGTATTTCTCATAGTAATCAAGGGCTGTTACATGATCATTACCTTCTCGAAGCAGTTGACTATATGTATAATAGCAAGTGGCAAGCAGGGAGGGGTCTTTGGATTCAATCGCTTTTTCAATGGATGATCTACTTTGCTGGGAGGCATTGTACAAATCGCCCTTGCGAAAATATACCCAAGCCATAGTGTTGTATACGTCAGCTAGTTGTGCTGGGTATGGTTCCCCTTTGATGAATTCAGCCGCGTTATTTAGATTATTGAGCGATTGGATGTAGTTTCCTTGATTCTGAAAGCAAATACCAAGGTTTGTGTATATACCTGCAAGTACTGTGGCCGGGATTGGGTGACCCTTTGCTGTATTTAAAGCTTTGATCAATGTTTGCTCAGCTGATAAATAATCCCCTTTAGAGATCTGATTGGACCCCATGTTGTTAAGGGAAAGTGTCGCACCTACAATGTCATTTTTTCCCAGAAATTCTTTATATAATTTTTCGCAGTACTCTATTGCTTTTCCCCAATCATTATTTTTCTTGTAGATTTCGCTGATTTTAAAAAGAATCCTGATTCTAATATCTATATCATTTTTTGGTTCAGTGATGGATAATAATTTCTGAAAAGCTTTCAACGCACCATCACTATTTCCATAGCCAAGGTTTGATAACCCAATATTTTCTAAAAGGTATAAGCTGAGCGCTTTATTCTCCTTGGCTAATTGTAGGTTAATGGTCTTTGTGTAGTATTCCACCGCTTTTTCGAAAGCACGAATCTGGAAGAAAGTTTCACCAATGGATTGATATAGATTGACAAGTAAGGAATCGGATTTAATCTTTTCGGCAACTGCAATGGCGTTTAAGTGATTAGTAATACTATTTTCATAATCGTAGAGAAATAAAAATGCTTGTGCTTGTATTATATAAGCCCTGATAATGAGCTGGGGGCAGCTGTCTTGAGGACTGAGGCTGATTGCCTCGTTTAGTCTTTCAATGGCCAATTCGTATTTGCCATCTCTGAAAAGATGGGTTCCGATGTTTATTGTTGAATTAACCTGAAAGCATACCGCATTATCTTCAATGTTTTGCTGTGCAGCTGTACTATTACTGAAAAGAAATTGCAGCAGTAAGCATAGCAAAACAATATGAAAAGGAAGGTTTTTGGCGAACCAATTATACTGTTGATAGTTACTATTTATTGTTTGGTCAAACATCTCTTATTTTGAGATATTTTAGTTAAACATATACGATAAACCCACTCTAAAATTCCTTCCTAATTGTGGATTGTATAACATTTCGTTTTCAAGTCCGGTTGCACCAAAGCCACCATATTTTTCATCCAAAATATTTATCCCCTTAATAGTAAGCATAAGGTTTCGGTCCAAAATGATATTTGCTGAAAGATCTATAGTAAAAAAGCCATCCACATCTGAGAAAATCTTTGAATACAGTTCCTCAAATGGAATCAGCATCCTTAGCCATTTACTCATCCAAACCATATCGGCTCTGAAATAGAAACTTTTATGAGGTTTAGCCGAAATTCTGAATTGTCCAATATGCCTTGGCATTAATTGCATATTTGAGGTGATAAATTCTACCAATTCAGGGGCTTCATCCGATTGTCGTGCAAGTGAAAGATTAAGCTCTCCATTAACTTTGTATTTTGGTATAATGTTGCTTATTAGGATATTCGCTTGTAAACCGTAAAGTCTTGAAATGGCATCGGCTGCGTTAATGTATGTTGTAGCCCAAAGGCTATCAGTGGCTCCTGTAGCCAATGGATATCTTTCAAGATCAATGGGTACAGATTTATTCACAATGGGATTTGTTATTTCATTGTAAAATATAGAAATATTTGCAGTTACCCTTGAGCTAAATTTTGCCTGAAAGCCTATTTCAACCGATTGGTATCGTTCAGGTTTTAAAGATGGAGCAGGTATTGCTATATATTTAATTCTATCGGACTCGTTATGGGGTAAATATGCCATTGATCGATATGTTATTGAAGTGGGTGGCACCTTAAAAGCTAATCCAGCTGATGTGCTAATGGAGAAATTACTGTTTAATTTGTATAACAATGCAATGCGTGGATTTAAACTTGAGCCGTAAAGCGAATTTGCGTCAAATCTTAAGCCAGCTAGAAAATGGAACCTGTTGTAAACAGAGAATCCCTGAGCAAAAGCTGATATATTGTGAAAACTCATTGGGTTAAATCCAAATTTACCCATGAGAGGATGTGATGGTATTGAACTTTCGGTAACATTATACCAAGATCTCTCAAAAGGTTTTTCCATAAAACTAGTTAGGGGCAGATTATCCGAGGCTTGGTAGGCTCCTCCTATGATTATTTCTGAGTTGGTGCTGGGGATTAGGGTAAAAAGTTGCTCAAAAAGCATATCGTGCGATTGAGAATAGAGGTAAGCCCTGTCAGATGCCAAGCGAGTTAGCCCCATGCTGGAAGTGTTATCCATGAAGTAGCTTAAGAATAACAGGTTGGTCGTCGTAGAAAACTTTCTAAAGTCATGAGAGTATGAAAGAGTGAATTGTTGAATTTTTTCTGCCCAATAGTTTTGCGGGTTATCGTATCTAAATTTAACAGGACTTAACCCCATTGAACTATGATTTTTTCGGTACATGTTTGAATACGTTAATCCAATACCCCTAAACTTAATATTACATCCAATCATATGATCTGCCGAACCCATATCCTCAAAGTCGGGAACTGTGAGCGTTCCTTTATACGAAATACCATAGTATTGACTTTTGAACTCTTGTTCTGAAATGCCGTAGGAGTATAAAAGTTCAGGAGTAATATCCAGGGGATTAAAAAAATTGCCATCCAAGTTAATTTTATTTCCCGTATGTTGCAGCCCAGCTAAAGGATTATAGGCCTGCTCGTGACCTAAGAAGTTGTTAATGATTGGATATTCACTTTTATTACCATAAAACGAATACTCTAAGATATTCCTGTTTTTCCCAGCTTTACCGCCAATAGTAAAGTTGGTATAGTTATAATTTCCTTCACCAACAAAAATATCCCCACGTACAAAGGTACCCCTATCAGCCTCCTTAAGAACAATATTGATAACCCCAGTTACAGCATCAGCACCATAAACGGCAGCAGCAGGACCATAGATAATTTCAATTCTTTCGGCTTGCCGAATGGGAATCTGCGAACCGATTGGCATACCAGCTACTACCGAGGGTTTTATGGGAAGATTGTTAACCAAAATTTTTGTGTACTGATTTCCGGGTAATCCTCTTAGCTGAAAACCTTCGCCGTACTCTCCAGTTCCAGGCTTTGAAATTCTAATACCCGGAAGTTTTTTTAAAGCATCACAAAGGGTTGTGTAACCATTAAGCAATATTTCTTCGTGCGTGATAACGTATATCGATAAAGGCAAATCCGATATGTACTTTGTACTTCTGCTAGCAGATATTACCTTAATTTCATCAGAACCTTCAGTTTCAATTATGCTGGACGCATCAAGTATAGTGGGTTTTATAAAATGGAAAGATAAAGTATCATCTTTTTCTTGGTTGAAACCAGGGAAAAAATATAGAGAAAAAAGTATGAATAAGAAGTTTTTTTTATTCATCTCAATAATAACATATTGTTGCAAGTTATTAAAATATAACTTTCATTTCAATTAATATCGTGATTATAAAATAAATATAGAAATTGCTATAATTAATTGAAATTTAAAATTTAGCGAACTGATTTCTAAACAGATGTTTTACATATAAGTACATTTAGTCCTCAAATTTTTCCTAATTCTACTTTAGTAATTTTTTTAGGTATTCATTTTAATATTTTGTTAGGGCCTAGAAATATAAAAAAGTTTATATGGCAGTTCTTTTACTATTTTTGCCGTATAATTACATAAAATGATACCCTACTTACAGGCTATTGATATCTCAAAATCGTTTGGTATCCTTGAACTTTTTAGCAATATAAGATTTACCGTTGCAAAGGATCAGCGGGTTGGATTTTTAGCCCGCAATGGGGCGGGAAAAACCACCCTCTTAAGGATTATAGCGGGGAAGGAATCGCCCGATTCGGGCAAAATTGTATGGCAGAATGATATTTCATCAGCACATCTCGATCAGAATCCAATCCTTGATACCTCAAAAACGATAGTTGAGAATGTATTCCACACAAACCAGGATAAAGCCAACGCAATTTCGAATTACCAGCTTGCGGTTAAGTTGGAGAATAAGGATAAATTGCACGAAGCCCTTGAGTTGATGGATAAATACAGCGCATGGGATGCTGAGTTGCAGGCAAGGCAAATACTTACTCAACTCAAAATTACCGATTTACAACAGAAGGTTTCCACCCTTTCGGGGGGGCAGCAAAAGCGAGTGGCTTTGGCTGCTGCGCTTGTTAACCAGCCCGATTTTCTGATCCTCGATGAGCCTACCAACCACCTCGATCTCGACATGGTGGAGTGGCTTAAGGATTACCTTAAGAATAGCCGAATTACGTTGCTCATGGTTACTCACGATCGTTTTTTCCTTAATAGAGTTTGCACAGATATTATCGAGCTCGATCAGAAAGAGCTGTTCTGGTACAAGGGAAACTACTCTTACTTCCTCGAGAAGCGACAGGAAAGAATCACTACGCGTAGCACACAGGTTGAAAAGGCATCGAATTTACTGAAAACGGAACTCGATTGGATGCGGCGTTCTCCACCCGCAAGGACAACCAAGGCGAAATACCGAATCGATGCGTTCTACGAGCTGCGGGAAAAGGCGACACAGAGATTTAGCAATAGCAACGTTCGGATTAACGTTGGAGCGGCTAGACTAGGAAAAAAAATACTAGTGGTCAGAGGGCTGGAGAAGTCCTTTGGCAAACTAAATATCCTCAATGATTTCTCATATACCTTCAATCGATTTGAGCGATTAGGAATAGTTGGCGATAACGGAACGGGAAAATCTACCTTTCTGAACGTTATAACGCAATCAATACCCTCTGACAAAGGAACAATTGAATTGGGAGAAACAGTTGTCTTTGGCTATTACAGGCAGGAGGGAATGAGTATCCGCGAGGATATGAAGGTGATTGATGTTGCCCGCGAGGTGGCGGAGGTGGTTAAACTTGCCGATGGAAAAACGCTCTCGGTTTCGCAATTTCTGAATATGTTTCTCTTTACCCCCGATGTGCAAAATGCTTTCGTTTACAAGCTTAGCGGAGGCGAAAAAAGAAGGCTTTACCTGCTAACGATTCTGATGCGTAACCCCAATTTCCTGATCCTCGATGAGCCCACCAACGACCTGGATATTGAAACGTTAAACGTGCTGGAGAATTACTTGGAAAACTTTCCTGGGGTAGTGCTTGCTGTTTCGCACGACCGCCACTTCTTGGATAAAGTAGTGGATGGTTTGCTGATTTTTGAGGGGAACGGTGAGATTAGCGGCTTTCCAGGTTCTTACAGCGATTATTACGACTGGAAAAAGGAGCAGCAACGTATAGAGCAGAAGGTATCAAAACTTGTAGAGGAAAAACCAAAACCCAAAACAGCAAGCACCAAACCTCGAAAGCTGACCTTTGCAGAGCGTAGGGAAATGGAAACCCTTTCATCAGAAATTGATGAGCTAGAGAACGAGAAAGCCGAAATTGAAGCGAATATCAGTAGCGGCGAACTTCCTCACGATCAGTTAACAGCATTATCTCAAAGAATTGCCCAGATCATTGAAACTCTCGATGGAAAAAGTGAGCGCTGGCTTGAACTAATGGAGATTGATGAGAATACATGAAAACAGTGCGATGAGAACTAAGAGCTGATATCTGTAAACCCAATCAATCAATCCTGCCTTCCCCTAAACATCAACCATAGGTAACCGCTAAGTACGAGCATTGAAATCGCCTGAATGTACAATGGAGTGGCAATAATACTTTCACCTGTCTTGATAATCAGCGCAATAATTAAAAACTTGGTAAGATAATAAACAGCTTTACTCAGAATAATTGAGCTTAGAATTGATGCAAAAGCATTTTTGGATCTGCTTAGAATGAAATGGAAAAGCCAAACATTTAGCACCAATTCACCGGAGATCAGCATCATCTTATAGAAAACAGGATGCGCAGAAACCAAATAGCTGAAAAGTGGAAGTGTTATGGCAATGATATAAGCATTCCGTTTTGTAGTGTGTACTAACGCCAGAATCAGCGCAATTCGCATTGGCTCAATGAGGTAAAGTGGAAAGTTGAGCATGTGCGATATGGTAGGCACAAAGTAGATAAAGGCTAATGCAATGATATCGAATAGGATATAGCCTATGGTTTTCTTTGAGGAGAGCTGATCGGTTAACATATACGATATTTTAGAATTTCAAGAATTTGATTACAAATATAAAAAGAAGTTTAATGCATGCTAGTTTTTGATATTAAAGATATGGCTTTTTAGTTTTTTTCCTATTTTTAAAGATTAAACTTAGAGGATTGTATGCTATCAAATCAATATGAACCTAAAAATTTTTAAGCATGAAGCGCAGAGATTTTCTTAAAAAGGGTTTAGGCGCTGGTCTTATGGCCGGTGCAATACTTAAAGTTGGAGGTATTAGCAGTATAGCAAAGGGAAGCCCTTCAAACCCTAGCAAACCCTATGATTTGGTTGCAGTTATGGGTGGAGATCCTGTTCCCATGTTCGATAAGGCAATTGCTGCTTTGGGTGGTATCGGGAAATTTGTAAAGAAAGGGCAACCTGTGGTAGTAAAACCCAATATAGGTTGGGATACAGCCCCTGAACTAGGCGGAGATACCAACCCTGAATTGGTGGGACATATTGTTAAGCAATGCCTTCAGGCAGGAGCCAAGGATGTTTTTGTTTTCGATAACACTTGTGATACATGGAGCCGTTGCTATGCCAACAGCGGCATTGAGGATGCTGTGAAGAATGCGGGTGGTAAAATGGTACCCGGAAACACAGAAAATTACTATAAAACCGTCACTGTTCCAAAAGGCAAAAGGCTTACCGAAGCAAAGGTGCACGAACTCATTCTCAATTGCGATGTGTTTATCAACGTTCCAGTGCTTAAGCATCATAGCTCAGCTAAGGTTACCATTACAATGAAAAACCTTATGGGGATTGTATGGGATAGACGCTACTGGCATCGCAACGATCTGCATCAGTGCATCGCCGATTTCGCCACATGGCGAAATCCCGATTTGAATGTGATTGATGCATACCGGGTAATGACACGAAATGGTCCCCGTGGTGTTAGCCAGGCCGATATAGTGATGAAGAAATCCCTGATAATTTCAACCGATATGGTGGCGGCCGATGCCGCAGCAGCAAAGATATTTGGCTCTGAGCCTGCCGATATCCCTCACATAAAGATAGCCCACGAAATGGGGGTTGGCAACATGAATTTGGATGAGCTAAATATCGAGAGGATAAGGGTGTAGGTAAGTATTCCATTGATAGCCCGTAGGGCTTTAATATCAATTAAGAAGCAACTCGAAGACGCTCTTTTGTACGTAGGACATAAACAATTCAATTAGCATTAAATAGTAAATACTAATACTCAGTTTGGTTTTCTTTTAGCCCGTAGGGCTTTAATATCAATAATAAAGCAACCTGAAGACCCTCTTTTGTCCGTAGGACATAAACCAAAAATCAACATCCAATGGCAAACACCTATACCCAACTTTTTATTCACTATGTTTTTGCTGTCCAGAATCGATTATGCCTAATTAACAAGAATTGGCAAAACGATCTCTATAAATACATCAACGGAATAATAGAGCAACAAGGGCACAAATTATACATAATCAATGGCATGCCCGAGCATCTTCACATACTAATCAGCATGAGTCCCAAGCAGGCACCCTCAGATTTGATGTACCACATTAAGCGTAGCTCATCACTGTGGATTAACCAAAATATGTTATCGCTAGGGAAGTTCTCATGGCAAGAGGGATTTGGAGCTTTTTCTTTAGGAAAATCGCAGCTTAACGAAAAGATAAAGTACATCGAAAATCAGCAAGAACACCATAAGAAAAAGAGTTTTTATGAAGAGTACCATCTATTGTTAAAAGAGTATGATGTTGATTTTGACGAGAGATATATTTTTAAGCCAATTGATTAGTTTTTTTGATTTTATCCCCTAAGGGGAAATGTCCTTTGGAAATTGATTTTTTTATTGATATATATGCCCTACAGGCAATTTCTTAATGATTTTTTCAGATAATTGAAAGTATACAGATATGTTAAAAATTATTAGTCTAAAAAGACTTCGTCAAATTATTGCAGCCATCTACTTAGCCCTTTTTGCCTTTGCCTTTATCGATTTTTCCAACACTTTCTCGTCGGGTTTTATCAATGGGTTGCTTTACCTTCAATTTACCCCCTCGGTGCTGAAATTCATCAAAGTTGGTGGTTTGCTGGCAACCGGATTTATTGTGGTACTGCTACTCACATTCTTTTTTGGAAGAGTTTACTGCTCAGCTATTTGCCCTTTGGGTATACTTCAGGATTTGATAGCCCGTATTCGAATCAAAAAACCTCGCTACAAATTCCTAAAACCTTGGAACATTATCCGTTACACTACTCTGGTTGCTGTTGTGATTCTTGCCCTAGCAGGATCACTCTTCTTGCTTTACATGCTCGATCCCTACAGCTTTGCTGGTCGAATTTTCTCCGATTTGGTACGACCGCTTTACTACGGAGCCAATAATTTGTTGGTTAAGGTTTTGGGCTACTTCAACAGCTACGCACTTCACCATGTAGAGTTTAAGGGAATGCCCTGGCAGGGAGTCGCCATAACAGGAGGGTTAACCTTTGCTCTGGTGGTTCTTGCATGGAAGTGGGGACGCTTATTCTGCAATTCTTTCTGCCCTGTTGGGGCATTCTTGAGTTTGATATCAAGGTACTCCATATTCCGATTGGTAATTAATGAAAGCGCTTGTACTGCTTGCAATCGTTGTGTCAGGGACTGCAAAGCAAGTTGCATCAATATAAAAACGAAGGAGATTGATTTCTCAAGATGTGTTGCCTGCTACAATTGCATCGATAGCTGCAAAGAAAATGGGATAGGGTATCAACTTGCATTTGCCAAGAAGGGTAAAACTGAAGTTTCATCTGACAGTTCACGAAGGGGGTTCATTGCAACCATTGTTGGAATAGTTGTCGGTGCTTCAGCATTGGGTCAGTCACTAAAAACCTTTGCACAGGGAAGGGGACAAGGAAGAGGACAAGGTAGAAATGAAGGTGAAATAAAAAGCGGTGCGGGTACTAAACCCAATAGCCGAACCGCACCCATAACCCCACCAGGTTCTTACAGCCATAGCGATTACAAAAATGCCTGCACTGCTTGCCATCTTTGCGTTACGGTTTGCCCAACCCATGTTTTACAGCCATCCATTACCGAGTTAGGCTTTTTCAGCATGCTGCAGCCCCACATGGATTTCCATTCGGGATTCTGCAACTTCGAGTGCACCAAGTGCGGCGAGGTTTGCCCCACTGGGGCAATCAGGTTGCTCGATTTGGAAACCAAGAAGCGTACCCAGATTGGTAGGGTTAAATTTCACATGGGAAATTGTATTGTGAGGGTCGATAGAACCGAGTGTGGTGCATGCTCGGAGCATTGCCCTACTAAGGCAGTTCAAATGGTGCCCTGGCAAGGGCTTCTTCTTCCTCAGGTGAATGAGGATATCTGCATAGGATGCGGAGCCTGTGAGTATGCATGCCCAACCGAACCTTACAAAGCAATTTTCGTGAACGGAAACCCCGAGCATCAGGTGGCGGAACTGCCTGATGATATGGATGATGGACCAAGAAAATCTGAACTTGATGATTTTCCATTCTAAATAAGGTATTAAACACAATGATCAAAATTTAGTTATTATAAGCCATGAGAAAAATCTTGATTTTCAATTGTATAGCAGCAATGCTGCTTGTTATTGTTGGCTGCAAAAGTTCCGAAACAAGAACTGATAAAACATGGGCTATTGCTCTTCATGGAGGAGCAGGATATATGGTTCTAGAGGATTTTACCGAAGATGAAGTTGAGAATTACAAGACCGAACTTTCTGCAGCGCTTGATATTGGAGTAGAGATTCTGAAAAATGGAGGTACAAGCCTCGATGCAGTTGAACAGGTTGTGCGTTATTTAGAGGATTGTCCACTCTTTAATGCTGGACGAGGTGCCGTTTTTACCAATGATGGTAAAAACGAGTTAGATGCTGCCATAATGGAGGGAAGCGAGTTGAAGGCAGGAGCTGTGGCAGGAGTAGGCAATATTAAGAACCCAGTTTCTGCTGCCCGTTTGGTAATGGAAAAATCGCCCCATGTGCTAATGGTGGGCAAAGGGGCATCGCTTTTTGCTTCGCAAAATGGAGCCGAGGTGGTTGATAGCTCATACTTTTATACTGAGCGTAGTTGGGAGTCGCTTAAGCGTGCCCTAGAAAGGGATAAAAAAATGGGAACGGTAGGGTGTGTTGCGCTCGATACTCAGGGTAATCTTGCAGCAGCAACCTCAACGGGAGGTATGACCAACAAACGGTACGGCAGAGTGGGCGATGTGCCAATTATTGGCGCTGGAACTTATGCCAACAATAAAACGTGTGCCGTTTCGGCAACTGGACATGGTGAGTTTTTTATTCGTTATACCGTTGCCCACGATATTTCTGCACTGATGGAATACAAGTGCTTGAATCTTGATCAAGCTGTTGATATTGTTATACACGATAAGCTAATGAAGGTTGAAGGTGGTGGAGGTGTTGTTGCTGTTGACAAAAAGGGTAATGTTTACCTTTCATTCAATACACTTGGGATGTTTAGAGCATTTGCTAAACCCAATGGAGATAGAGAAGTAGCCATATTTAAATAAAAAGAAGTAAAAAAACCTTTTTTTTGGTATAAAAAAATATATATATTAGCTAAGTGTAATTTAATTGTATTCTTTAATTAACACCCTAAAAAAACCTTTCCCATGCAGGTATAAATGTGGGGGCGAAACCGAAAAGCCTTATGAGTAGGAAAACCTAAAACCTTACAATTATGGGAGTTGCAATTTTTCTTTATTTTGCAATTATTATTTTAATGATTGCTTCAATTTGGATTATTTTTACAAAAGCAGGTCAACCAGGTTGGGCTTGTATCATTCCAATCTACAACATTATTGTTATGCTTAGAGTTGCTGGTAAGCCTTGGTGGTGGATATTTTTATTTTTGATACCCATCGCTAATTTTATTTTTATGATTTTAATGTATCATGGTATTTCAACAAACTTTGGTAAAGGTGCCGGGTATACTGTGGGCATAATTTTCTTACCTTTTATTTTCCTCCCCATCCTAGCCTTTGGCGATGCAAAATATAAAGCATAGCATCTAACTTTTTTATATAAAAGAGGTTATTGATAAGTAACCTCTTTTTTTTTACCCATTTTAACCATTTGGTTAAAATAATTGGTTAAAAATTTGGATTTCGTTATATCAATGTTGTATATTTGCCCAAACGATTTAACCGTATAGTTAAACTAAATAGTTATTGCCATGACCGAGAAGGATAAGCTAACCGAGGAGAAGATATTTGAAGCCGCCACCGAGGTATTTCTCGACAAGGGTATGGATGGTGCCCGTATGCAGGAGATAGCCAATAGGGCAGGTATAAACAAGGCGCTTTTACATTATTACTACCGCACAAAGGATAGACTTTTTGAAGCAGTATTTATGTTAACTGTCAACCAGATGTTCAAAAAGTTTGCTCCTGTACTTGACGAGAGCCTATCTTTGGAGGATAAGATTAGGTTTTTCTATAAGCAGCATATTACTTTTCTGAAGAAGAATCCTAGGCTGCCATTGTTTATCCTTAACGAGATTAATCGCAATCCTGAACGGATTAAGAAGATGATTAAGAATTTTGATATTAAGCATTTGTGGACAACTATTGAGGCTCAGCATAGGGATGAACTGGAAAAGTATAATATTTCCCCTGAAACTTTACCTCAGCTAATGACCTCCATTGCTGCCATTAGCTTGTTTCCATTTGTCGCAAAGCCAATAGTATCGGCAATACTTATGGAAATAGGAACAAATTTTAACGATTACCTGAAAATGAGGGAAGATTTTGCAGCCGATTTCACCATTAGGGCCATTAGAAAGTAAAAAAATTACGATATGAGAAGATCATCATTTTTGTTAATGCTGTTTATTTTATATTATTCAGTAATCCTTGCTCAGAACAGCCTAACGCTTAAGGAGTGCTACGATAGGGCATACGCTAATGCTCCTATATCGTCCGAGAAGGAGATATACAGCAATATATGGCAGCTAAAGGATAACAATCTTTCCAAGGGATGGCTTCCAACGGTTGATATGAATGGAAACTTTGTTTACAACTCATCGGTTGTGGATATGACCGAAGTTCTTGGTTCTCTACCATTTCCTGGAATTTCTGATCTAATCAGTCCCCTTCCACACGAGCAGTATAAGATTACACTTGATGTAAACCAGATGATTTACGATGGTGGTGCAGTGAAAAGTGCACGAAACCTTGAAAAGGTTGAGGGCAAAATCAACGAGATGCAAACAGAAATTGACCTTTACAAATTACGCAGCCAAATAAATGGCTACTACTTTAACCTGCTGCTAATTGACAGGCAAAAAGAGTTGTTGCAGAATTACCTGGAACTCCTAAATAAGCGAATCGCCTCAATGGGTTCTGCGTTTGAGAGCGGAGTAATCCTCAAATCCGATACCGATGTGCTGGTAGCCGAAAGGATAAAATTGGAGCAGCAGCTCACTGAGAATGCCATTCGCAAAGCTTCGCTTTTAAAAATTCTATCGGGTCTCATTGGTGTAGATCTTGACACATCAACCCAGTTCGTTATCCCTGCTATTGATGAGGAATTTAATGATGAGCTGTTTCGTCCCGAACTGCAATTATTCGACCTCCGCAAGGAGCAGCTCGATGCATCAAAGCAATTGATCCAAAGCAAAAGGATGCCCAAGGCTTTTGGGTTCGCAACGTTTGGGTATGGTAACCCTCCAGGCTCCAATTTCTTTAAGGACGAATTTGCTCCTTTTTTCATTGTGGGTGCAGGTGTCAAATGGAATATCTTCGATTGGAACAGGGCAAGGAATGAACGTCAGATCGTTTCGCTACAGCAGAACTTGATCGACATTAGAAAAAGTGACCTCACCGATAACCTGAAAAGGCTTTTGGATGCCAAAAGTGCTGAAATATCAAGCCTAAAATCATTGGTTGATACCGACATTGAGCTTATCGGAATAAGAAAGCGAATTATTGAGGCAGCCGAATCGCAGTATAGAAATGGTGCCATTACCGCTACGGAGTACCTGAACGAACTCAACGCCGAAAGGCAAACCATGATTAACCATGAGATTCATGTTATCAACCTTGCCTTGGCAAGGGTTGAGTACCTAAATATATGGGGAAAAGAAATATCTGAATAAATAAATACAACGATATGAAAACAAAATTATTAGCAGCAATAACGGTAAGTATTATATTTGGTTGCACTGGAAACGGTGACAAGGCTGATGCATATGGAACCTTCGAGGCAACCGAGGTGATGGTATCATCGGAAACCAATGGTCGAATCCTAAAGTTTGAGGTGAGAAAGGGAACAGATGTTAAGAAAGGTGACGAGATTGCCCTTATTGACACCACTCTGTTCCATCTACAGGGAAAGGAGATTGAGGCCGGAATAAAAAGCATCAGAACCCGAATTGCGTCAATTGATGCCCAGAACGTTATCCTTAATCAGCAGATAGCCAACCTAAACGTAAATATAGCTCGCATAGAGAATATGCTAAAGGATGATGCTGCAACCCAAAAGCAGTACGATGATCTTGTGGGTCAGGTTGCTGTTCTGCAAAAACAGATTGAAGCAAATAAAACCCAAAAGGCATCCATTGCATCGGAAATATCGGTGTACGAAGCTAAAAAGGCCACTTTAAATGAGCAGATCAAACGGGGTTGCGTTAAAAGCCCGATGCAAGGGACTGTTGTTGAGAAGTTCGCCGAAGCAGGAGAAATGACGGCTGCAGGCCGTCCTTTGGTTAAAATTGGCGATTTGTCGGTAGTTCAGCTAAAGGTTTACGTCAGCGGGGCACAGCTTGGAAGTATTAAGCTTGGGCAGGAGTGCATCGTGAGGGTGGACGATGGCGAAAGGGGTTACAAATCGTTCTCGGGTATGATATGCCATATCTCTGAGAAGGCTGAGTTCACCCCCAAGATAATTCAGACCAAGGAGGAGCGGGTAACTTTAGTATATGCTGTAACCATCGAAGTGAAGAATAATGGAACGCTGAAATCGGGTATGCCCGGTGAAGCAATTTTCTGAAAATCATGAATAAAGTAATCGAATCGATAGGAATAGGTAAAAAGTTTGGTGATTTTCATGCCCTAAAGGACATCAACTTTGATGTAAACGAGGGCGAGGTGTTCGGGTTTATTGGCCCCGATGGTGCGGGCAAAACAACCCTATTCCGATTAATCACAACCCTGCTCATTCCCGATTCGGGAAGGATGAGCGTGATAGGATTTGATGTGGTTTCAGGCTATAAAGAGTTGCGCAAGAACATTGGCTATATGCCCGGCCGATTCAGCCTTTACCAGGATTTATCGGTTGAGGAGAACTTACATTTTTATGCCACAGTATTTGGCACAACCGTAAAGGAGAACTACGATCTAATAGCCGATATCTATTCTCATATCGAGCCATTTAAAAAAAGGTTGGCCGGCAAGCTATCGGGAGGGATGAAGCAGAAGCTGGCTCTCTCGTGTGCGCTGATCCATAAACCGGCACTGCTTGTGCTCGATGAGCCCACTACTGGGGTGGATGCAGTGTCGCGGGCAGAATTCTGGGAGATGCTTAAGAAGCTGAAACAGTACAATATAACCATTGTTGTATCCACTCCTTACATGGACGAAGCCATGCGCTGCGATAGGGTGGCCCTTATTCAGGGGGGACGATTGATGACCATCGATAAACCAGAAAGGATAAAGGATGGATTTACAAGAATACTATACAGCGTAAAAGCATCGGAAAAGCATTTGCTTATTAAAGCCTTAAGAGATTTCCATGGAGTAAACACGGCATACCCCTTTGGCGAATCGGTTCACGTTACTTTTAAAAATGATGAATTCGACAGTTCTCTTTTTGAATTTCTCAGTAAGCAAGGAATTGATGATGTGTCGATAGAGGAAACTAAGGCTGGGATTGAGGATAGGTTTTTGGAGCTGATGGAAAGTGTTGAGTGACAAAAGTGATAAAGCCGGATTAGATAAAAAAAAGTTGATTGATTGAAGATTAGTATGACAAGTAAAACAGCTATTTCGGTAAAAAACCTGGTTAAGAGATTTGGCAGCTTCGTTGCCAACGACAATCTGAATTTTGAGGTGTACGAGGGTGAAATCTTTGGTTTTTTGGGAGCAAATGGTGCTGGGAAGACCACGGCTTTGAGGATTCTATCGGGTTTATCGGAGCCAACATCAGGTGAGGTGATGGTTGCCGGGTTCGATGCCAGGAAGCAGCGTGAGCAGATTAAGAAGAACATCGGGTACATGTGCCAGAAATTTTCCCTTTACCTCGATCTTACTGTTAAAGAGAATATTACGCTATATGGTGGGATTTATGGGTTGAGCAGCAAGCTGATAAAGCAGCGCACTATTGATCTTTTGCAAAAACTTCAGTTTGAGGAGTACGCCGATAGGCTTATAGTGGACTTGCCACTTGGCTTGAAGCAGAAGCTGGCATTTTCAGTGGCGATACTCCATGAGCCAAAAATAGTTTTTCTCGATGAGCCTACCGGTGGAGTTGACCCCATTGCCCGTCGGCAATTCTGGGAGGAGATCTACGAAGCTGCTTCAAGGGGAATTACTGTATTTGTTACCACCCACTACATGGATGAAGCTGAGTACTGCGACAGGGTATCGATAATGAACGAGGGGAAGATTGTTGCCATGGACACACCTGCTGAACTCAAGAGGCAGTATAATGCCACATCGGTTGAGGAGGTATTTGTGAAAATTGCACGACCCAATAAAAATTGACCAATGAAACGATTTATAGGGTTTGTTAAAAAAGAGTTCATGCACATTTTCAGGGATTTCCGAACGTTGATCATTCTGTTTGGCATTCCCACTGCGCAGATTCTAATATTTGGATTTGTGGTGAGCATGGATATTAAGGATGCAGATATTGCAATCCTCGATCTATCGAAAGATGAAACTACGCGTAAGATTTCCGATAAAATCTGTTCGTCCGATTTCTTCAGGCTGGCCGAAAACCTGAACAGCTATAACGATATCGACAGGGTGATGAGGAGTGGGAAAGCCAAAGCGGTTATAGTTTTCGGAGAGAATTTTGGTCGAGATCTGGTTAGTAAAGGAAAGGCAACGCTGAGCATAATTGCCGACGGGTCGGAGCCAAATATTGCAACCCTTATCACCAACTATGCAACGGCCATTGTGAATGATTTCAGCAGGGAGGTGAATCAAGTTAATACTGCTGGGAATTTGCTTGTACAATCGGAAGTAAAAATGTTTTACAATCCCGAGTTGAAGAGCCATTTCATGTTTGTTCCTGGGGTTATTACGCTTATTCTTATTCTTATCTGTGCGCTAATGACATCGATTACAATTACCCGCGAGAAGGAGTTTGGCACCATGGAGGTGCTTTTAGTGTCGCCGCTAAAACCTGCCCACATTATCCTAGGCAAAGTAATGCCATATTTTATCCTATCATTCATCAATGTTATTCTAATATTACTACTATCGTGGCTAGCCTTTGACCTACCGGTAAAGGGTAGCATAATCCTTTTACTTGCCGAGAGCATGCTCTACATTTTGATGAGCCTCTCACTGGGAATACTTATCTCAACCGTATCGAAAACCATGCAGCAGGCAATTTTTATTTCATTGGTAGGGATGATGTTGCCCACCATTCTGCTCTCGGGGTTTATCTTTCCACTCGAAAACATGCCTAAGGCATACGACATTGTGGCTTCGTTTTTACCGCCCAGGTATTTCGTGGTAATAGTTAAGAACATCATGGTGAAAGGCACAGGTTTCATGTATATTTGGAAGGAAACACTAATCCTTACATTGATGACAGTAGCTTTTATAGGCTTAAGCGTCAAGAGTTTTAAAACCAGATTGCAATAATGGCAAAGTCGATAAAAGGAATATGAGAACAATACTATACCTGATTAGGAAGGAGTTCACCCAAATTTTCCGCGACAAGTTTATCGGGAAAGCGATTTTTGCTGTACCTATCGTTCAGATGCTTTTACTTGTTCCTGCTGTTACTTTTGAGATTAAAAACGTGAGCCTTTGCGTGATTGACAGGGATATGACCCCTGATTCCCGAAGATTGATAAGCCAGCTAGAGGGCTCCACATTTTTTCAGGTAAAGTATTCCATTTTCTCTGAAGATGAGGCGAATAGCCTTCTCCACAGCAATAAGTGCAATATGGTGATTCACATTCCAAAGGGGTTTAGCAAGGAGATTGGAAATGGGAAACCTACTAGAATTCTGGCTTCGGTTAATGCTATTAATGCTTCAACAGCCCAACTTTCCTGGGCGTATCTAAATGGGATTATCCGCGAACTAAACATGAATATTCTTGCCGAGAACGTTGGAGACCAAACAATTTCGGGAATTCAGCAGATTGTAGTAACCAGCAGGCTTTGGTATAACGAGATGCTCAACTATAAGCACTTTATGCTCCCTGGTATCCTGGCCATACTGGTTACCGCGGTGGGATTCCTACTGGCAGGTCTCAATTTTGTGAAGGAGAAGGAGGTTGGAACCATTGAGCAGATCAACGTTACACCTATCAGGAAGTACCAGTTTATAACCGCAAAAATGTTTCCCTTCCTTGTTATTGGGCTTGTGGATCTTGCTCTTGGTTTGGTGTTGGGTCGAATCCTGTTCGATATCCCGTTCGAAGGAAGCATTGGGCTCCTTTTCTTTTGCTCATCCATTTTTCTGATTGCCGTGCTTGGCCTTGCGCTGCTCATTTCTACGTTCTCGTCAACCCAGCAGCAGTTCATGTTCGTTGCCTTTTTCTTTATGATTATATTCATCCTCATGGGCGGAATTTTTACACCCGTCGAAAGCATGCCCGACTGGGCACAAAAAATAGATATGGTAAATCCAATGGTTTACCTTATGCGGATAAATCGTATGATCATGCTCAAAGGATCGACTTTTACGGATGTAAAAATGGATATTTATGCTTTGTCCATCATTGCTTTATCCTTTTCATTCTTTGCAGTAAGAAAGTATAGGAAGGTTGCATAGCTTTTCGTTATATTTACATGCGATTAGGCAATAGAATATTGATTTCATAGTTATTTGATTTGAGTATGCTTTTCCTTTATGAGAGTTATAGTTAGCATTTTATTTCTTGGAGTATTCTGCCATTTATTCATAAATGCGCAAAACGATCAAACCTTTGATAATAAGCTCTCAGCAGCAGCTGTCGAGTTAACAAAAATCCACGTTGTTTACGATCCGAATTACTATACCTTGGATTACCCCAATGGCGATTTGCCTTCAAACAGGGGTGTTTGCACCGATGTTATAGTAAGGGCTTACCGAAAGCTGGGTATTGATCTGCAAAAGGAGGTTCATGAAGATATGAAGAAGAACTTTCACCTCTACCCAAAGAATTGGGGGTTAACCAAACCCGATAAGAATATTGATCACCGAAGGGTGCCAAACCTGATGGTTTTCTTTGCCCGACATGGAGAAGATTTGGCAAAATCGGATGATCCGAAGGACTACTTACCAGGCCATATTGTTGCCTGGGATCTGGGAGGAGGAACTACGCATATAGGAATAGTGATTGACCAGAAATCTGATGACGGTAAGCGAAACCTTATTGTGCACAATATTGGCAATGGACAGGAAATATCTGATTGTCTTTTTTCCTTCAGAATAATAGGGCACTATCGATATTTATGCAATTAGCTTTTTATTTTGAAAAAGATTCATTCTATCATTTTTTTGTCAATAATTATTTTCATCTTTAAAAAAGATCAATTTAAAACCTGTTTAATGCTCTTGGTCAAATGAATCACCTATTTTACTTAAAATTTTTGCCTTCAGTTACTAAAAGGATTTATCTTTACTTCTGTTATTAAAAACAAAATGAAAGCATTAAAGATAGAGGGTGCAATTGATACACCTGAAATTTACTTTGATCCTACCACTAATATTTTTTCTGTATCTGGTATTTCACATCCCGAGAATGCCAAAGAATTTTATTTGAGTATAATTGATTGGCTGGATGATTTTTACGAAGAGATTAAGGATAAGGATGATATAAAAATAGTAGTTGATTTTAATTTTAAGTACATAAATTCCGCATCGTATAAGTACCTAAGAGAGGTTATGAAGCGAATTTCGAATTTTCAGAATAATGGAATTACCGTTGAAGTAATTTGGAATTACCATGAGGAGGACGAAGATCTCCTTAATGAGGGAATGGTTCTCTTTGAATTACCCGAGATTAACCTAAAATATCGCTGCATTCCATACTCTTAGAAAGGTTCTACCCTTAAAGAAATACGACTAATTTTTTAATAATAATTATTGGGGAATGAAGAAAGTCATTTCTTTTCCACTATTTTTGCACCGCATTATAAACCTAACATTAAAAGAATTATGGCGAGCGTTAGAAACATTAAGAAGGATATTGACTACCTGGTGAGCGAAGTGATTTCCGATTGTTATACCTATCTCTTTTTGCATGATGAGAAGAATAAAGAGAAAATTGTTGAAATTATTGAGAGTGTTGTTGACAGCAGGAATAAACTCTTTGAAAGGGTAAACAATCCTGAAAAAACAGCTGATAAAAAGGAAGTAAAAAAGCATTACAAAGATATATATAACGATTTATTTACTGCCATCGATGGTTCATTTACTAAGCTTAGCGATCTGAGCAAGCAGTAAACAGTTTTTAGTATTTATGTTCTGGTTCTTTTTGTCGGGGCTGCTTGACTAAGAGAACCTTTTCTATTTTTTATTGACATGATCTACGATTTTTCAAATACTCTAAACCGTGAGAATACTGCATCTGTAAAGTACGATCTGAGGGAGAAGATGTTTGGATGTCCTAACATTGTTCCAATGTGGGTGGCTGATATGGATTTTCCAACCCCTGATTTCATTATCAAACGCATTGAACAAAGGTTGAATCATCCAATTCTTGGCTATACCTTTCGTGATGACGAGTTCAATACAAGTATTTCAAATTGGCTTAGCAAGCGCCACGGTTGGGTTATTGAGAAGCAATGGCTGAGTTTTTGCCCTGGCATTGTGGCCGGGCTTAACCATGCTGTTCAGGCTTTTACCAAAAATAGGGATAAGGTTTTGATACAAACACCCGTTTATCATCCCTTTTTTTATGCAGTTCAGCAGAATGGACGACGATTAGTTGAAAATCAGTTGTTAAATAATGGCAAGCGCTATGCTATCGATTTCAAACTACTTGAGAACCAGTTAAGGAACGGAGTTAAACTATTTATTCTTTGTAACCCTCATAACCCTGTAGGCAGGGTTTGGACTCACGACGAATTATGCAAAATTGCTGAACTTTGCCTTAAGTATAATATCTTGGTTATTGCCGACGAGATACATGCCGATATAGTATTCAGTCCACATAAGCACATTCCCTTTGCTTCATTATCTAACGAAGTTAGCAACATCACCTTAACTTTTGGATCTGCAAGCAAAACCTTTAACATTGCAGGCTTGGCAACTGCCTATGCGGTTGTTTCAAATGAGATGAACTTAAAGCAATACAATTTGCAGCTTGAGCGAAATGGTACAAATATGGGAAATGTTCTAGGTTATGAAGCTACCAAAGGTGCTTATACATTACAAGGAGAGGAGTGGTTGATGCAATTACTTGATTATTTACAAGGTAATATAGATTTTGTGAGGGACTTTATTACACAAAAATTACCTAAGATTAAGTTAATGGAACCGGAAGGAACATACCTTTTATGGCTCGATTTTAAAGCGTTTGGTTTAAATAATGATGAGCTTACCGATATGCTAATCAATAAAGTTGGTGTTGGTTTCAACACAGGTGAGGTTTTTGGTAGTAATGGAAGTGGATTTCAGCGCATGAATATTGCATGTCCCAGAAGTATAATTGAGAAAGTACTAAATAATTTAACCACAGTTTTCTCGAAATTCTAATGCATGGATCTCCTATTTATGAATAGGATTTTAAAGATTGTGTCAATTATAATTAGATATTCATTGAACAATACATAACAATATTAGTTACTATAATCAGAAACGAAGAAAAATTGCAAGGGGATATTTAATAATACATTAACTTTAAGTTTAAATAATTTATAGCCCTTGAAAAATGAAAAGGTTTAAAAAAATATCCTTAGTTTTTGTCGGATTAGTTTCAATTTTTCTGTTGTTTTCGTTCCATAAACCATTAAGTAATTTTTTTTGTACCAAAACATTAGAGGAAATTAATGTTGATATTCGAAACGATAAATATGGTAAAATTTCCAGCTTAATTATTTACCAAGGGCCAAGGATTCTATATGAAAAATACTATGGCTTTTCTCAACCCACTACACTTCACCCCATAAGTTCTGTTACAAAAAGCATTACCTCAATAGCCGTTGGAATCTGCATTGATCAAGGGTATATTCCTTCTCTTGATGTAAAAATTCAGGATTACTTTCCTGAATTTAAAGAGATATTCGATAAAGACCCTTTGAAGCGAATGATAACACTAAGGCATTTACTTAATCAAACCAGCGGATTGAAATGGAATGAATGGGATATTCACTATTCCTATGCAGGAAATCCTTTGATTGAACTTAGCCATAGCAACCTTAACTGGTGCCATTATATAATTAACCTGCCTATGGATTCAATACCCGGAAAAAAATTTTCCTACAACAGCGGATTATCTGAACTAATTAAGGAAATGGTCACACGCTCAACGGGAGTAGATTTCAAGCATTTTGTTGAGGAAAATATTTTCAAAAAGATGAAGATATCAACCTATCATTGGGATTTATATGCCCAAAATGGTGTGCCTGCATGGGGAGGGCTATCGTTATGTACACGTGATATGGCAAAGTTTGGTACTTTAATCCTTTACAAAGGAGTTTGGGGCAACACTCGAATTGTATCCGAAGAGTGGATTAATCTTACAATTTCTCCTATGGCTACTGCTGATAAAGTGAAGTATGGTTTGCATTGGTGGATAGGCGATCAACCTGATGGTAACCCCATGATTTTTGCTGCTGGATACGGAGATCAGTATATTTATATTGCACCAGACAAAGAGTTGGTAGTTGCCTTTAATGGGCAAAACTTTACCGATCATAAGTGGGACTATAATCATGATGATCTGATAATGAATATTCTAAATGCTTATTATAATAACTAAATATATAACCTAAGACAAGAAATCATGGCAGATCTTAAAACAAAGTACTTAGGGTTGGAATTAAAAAACCCGTTGATTGTTGGTGCATGTTCTCTCACTGGCGATCCTGATAAGTTGAAAACATTAGGGGATGCAGGAGCAATTGTATTCAAATCTCTGTTTGAAGAACAAATTCAGTTCGAAGAATTGGAGATGATGAATGCCCTTGATGAATACTCGGAGCGTAATGCAGAAATGACTCGGCTGTTTCCGATTGTTAAACATGCTGGACCTAAAGAGCATTTGCTAAACCTTAAAAAAGCAAAGGAAAACTTAAGTATCCCAGTAATTGCAAGCCTCAATGCAATAAACGATGATACATGGGTTGACTACGCAAAACAGATTGAACAAACAGGGGTTGATGCAATTGAATTGAACTTCTATATTACACCCCGTGATTTTGAAACCACTGGCACCGATATAATTCAAAAACAGATAGACGTTTTAAAAAGTGTTGCTAGGTCAATTAAAATTCCAATATCAGTTAAGCTAAGCCCTTTCTATACAAACCCTCTTTCTGTAATAAATCGTATGGATATTGAAGAGGTAAATGGTTTTGTGCTTTTCAATAAGCTGTTCCAACCCGATATCGATATTGATGCTGAGAGTCTTGAGCAAAGCATTGTGCTTAGCAATAGTTACGATGTAAGGATGGCCATTCGTTTTGCTGGTTTGCTGTACGGAAATGTTAATGCCGATATTGCCAGTGCAGGAGGTATTGTAACAGGGCATGATGCGATAAAAACAATTCTTGCAGGTGCATCAGCATTTCAAGTGGTTAGCACACTATATAAGCATGGTCCAAACCAAGTAAAAACAATACTCAACGAGATTGAAGCTTGGATGGACAGAAAAGGATATGCCAATATCGAAGAATTCAAGGGTAAACTATCTCGTAAAAATATAAAGGATCCATTTGCCTATAGACGATCACAGTATGTTGAGATACTTATGAAATCTGAAGAAATTCTTAAACGAAGAGCATTACCATAAGATTCTTCACCATTGTTCATTAAAGTTTTTTAAATATCGAATATAGATGTGATTAATACTGGCAGAGTTTTTTTGCAAAAAAAGGGAAGAGAGCAAAAAGGTCCGGTTGTCTATTGGATGTCTCGCGATCAGAGATTAATGGATAACTGGGCTCTGCTTTTTGCCATTGAACAAGCCAATGAGCTAAAAGTACCCTGCCATATTATCTTTACCCTTTCTTCGTCTTTTTTGGGTGCCGGTCAGCGTCAATTTGATTTTATGATTGCTGGGTTAAAGGAGTTGGAAGTAAAATCGGTTAGTTTAGGGTTAGGCTTTCATGTTTTAATGGGAAAACCTGATAATACGCTGTCACAATTAGTAATAGAAATTAATGCTTCAAGGTTAGTTTCAGATTTTGATCCACTTGCCATAAAGAGAAATTGGAAAGATGAGGTAAATAAGAAAATTGAAGTACCTCATATTGAAATAGATGCTCACAATGTAGTACCTTGTAGAGTGGTTTCGGTAAAGCAGGAGTTTGGTGCGTATACAATACGCCCAAAAATAAAACGATGGCTAACCGAATACTTAACTGAAATTCCTTCAATTCCAGAGGTAAAAGTTAAAACCAAATGTGTACCCATTGATTGGGAAAAAGTAGTAGAATGGTTAAATCCAGACGTGTCGGTGAGTATAGTTAGCTGGCTAAAACCGGGATATATTGCAGGGATTAATGCACTAGAAAAATTTATTGAGAAGGGTATCAAAGGGTATTCAATCAAAAGGAATAACCCACTAATTAATGGCCAGTCGAACCTATCACCTTACATACATTTTGGGCAATTATCAGCACAGCGAGTAGCAATTGAAGTTTCTAAAGCTAATGCTCCCGAGGAGGATAAATCAGCATTTCTTGATGAGCTTATTGTAAGAAGAGAACTTTCTGATAATTTTTGTTTCTACAATAAGGATTACGATAATCCAAATGGATTTCATAGCTGGGCAAAACAATCCATTGAAAAGCATAGATTGGATGAGAGGGAGCACATTTACAAGCAAATAGATTTTGAAGAGGCAACGACACAAGATCTATTGTGGAACGCAGCACAAATGGAGATGGTGAAAACAGGCAAAATGCATGGATACATGCGAATGTACTGGGCAAAAAAGATTTTAGAATGGACGCATTCACCCGAAGAGGCGATGAAGATCGCCATCTACCTAAACGATAAGTATAGTCTTGATGGACGTGATCCGAATGGATATGCTGGTATTGCTTGGAGCATTGGTGGTGTGCACGATAGGGCTTGGAATGAGCGTCCAATTTTTGGAAAAATTAGGTATATGAATTATAATGGATGTAAAAGAAAATTCAACGTAGATGGATACATTGAAAATGTGCAAAGCCTTTGATTGTAAATCTATCCAGTAGGGTTCCAATTTCCTTTTTAAATTCTTAGATTTGTGAATGAAATACAAATCTATTTAAGCATTTTTCTAATATCAATAAAAAATAATATGAACAATATTTTGACTAGTAGAACTTTAAGAAGATTTGGAACACTTTTTATAGCGATTACCTATCTGGTTCTCTTCATATCAAGCTGTCAATCACAAACCAAAAGCAAGCCCGATACCTATGTTGTGATGCTATCGCTTGATGCTTTTCGGTGGGACTACCCAACAATTGCCAATACTCCAAATCTTAATTTAATTGCAAAGAACGGGGTTACTGCCGAGGCATTGATGCCCTGTTATCCATCCAAAACTTTTCCCAACCATTACAGCATGGCAACTGGTTTATATCCTGATAATCATGGCATTGTTTGCAATAGTTTTTTGGATTCTACCTTGGGATACTACGCTATTAAGAATAGAAAAGCAGTTGAAAACCCAGATTTTTATGGCGGAGAGCCAATCTGGTTGACTGCAGAAAAGCAAGGGTTAAATGTAGCAACTTACTTTTGGGTTGGATCTGAAGTTCCCATAGGAGGGGCATACCCAACCTTTTGGAAGCCATACGATTCTAAAACCTCTTTTGAGTCAAAAATTGATACTGTAATTCATTGGCTTTCGCTTCCAGAAGAAGAGCGCCCCAGGTTAATAATGTGGTACTCTCCAGAACCGGATGGTACAGCTCATAGGCATGGATCAACGGGAAAAGAAACCTTAGCAGTTGTTGAACAGCTGGATAGTTTATTGGGCGTATTTCTCGAAAAAATGTCTCAATTGCCTTATGCAAATAAGATAAATTTTATGGTTGTTTCTGATCATGGCATGGCAGATATCTCTCCAGAGAGGTATATAAACCTGAATGAATATATAGATAGGAATTGGTTTAGTTTAATTACTGGGGGTAATCCGGTTTATAGCTTAAAACCAAAAGAAGAGTACCGTGAGAAGGCAATAGCTGCATTAAAATTGATTCCAAACCTAAAGGTTTGGGAACGTCACGAAATTCCCGAAAGGTATCATTATGGCTCTAATCATAGAATTCAGGATGTCCTCATTGAGGCTGAGATAGGGTATAGCGTAGGACTGAGCAATGATAGTTCGTGGTATACTGGAGGTGCCCATGGATACGATAACCAAAATCCTGATATGTACGGAATATTTTTTGCTCAGGGGCCAGCTTTCAAAAAGAACTATAAGCACAAAGCATTTATTAATACCAATCTTTATACAATTGTTGCTCATATATTAGACCTCGAGCCTGCAGAAACTGATGGCGATTGGAATGAAGTGAAGGGGTTTTTCAGATGAATCCCGAAGAGATTTTGGCTTACCATCAAAACTTTAGGGTTAAGTCAACTTCGTCTCCTATGATGTAATAGCATGGTTCATCGCATGTTTCATCATCATATCGAAGTCTGAGATGTGTCCCGTTAATTACATTGTAAAGTCTATCATTTTTATAGTATTCTCCCTTTAGGGTATAATGCTTATTGGTTTGTAAACTGATCCATATCTTATTGCTTCTAGCGGTATCAACTGCAGCAATATTGTTATCCTCGAAGGGACCATAGTAAATCGTAATGGGTATTTTTGGATTTTCAGCATTTCTATTTACTGTTATATAGACAAGGGTATAATCAGGTGGACTGGTAAAGCATTCGGAACAATCAATCCTGAAAATGAAAGGATCATCGCAGCTCTGTTTTGGGATGCAGAGTAGGATTACAAAGAAAACTATGCCAAAAGATCTGAAAAAAACCTTAGCCATAAGTTTAGTAGAGTTAATGTATTGATCAATTTTTAGTACCACGTTACAGATTTTTGTTTAATCTTTGGTTTAGCAATATTCATTATATATCCCAGCGATAAATTAACCATAATGGGTTGAGGTTTTAGGTGTTCCATTCTTACCATATTTCCTGAAGTTTTTAAGAAAAAACTATTTTTCTGAATAGTAAAACCTGCACCAGGAGAAAATAGTATGTAGTCCTTTGGTTTGGTACGGGCTTTATAATAATCATATCTTCCCCAGCTATAAATACCGTTTATTCCGACAAAAAAATAAAATCTTCTCCCACTGAGATTCTGATTTATCAAAAAGTTTTTTTCTAATGCTAAAGCAATTAAATGTCTTATTTCGTTGAATTGAAAGGAAACCTCTTCTTCTTCAACTAAGATAGACTTATAGTAAGGTCTGATTCCATAATTTAGCCCAACTTTTACCCCAAAAGTAGTTGCAATGGCATCAGCTCCAATAAGCATATAAAAATCGTTACGGTTAAAAGTTGATCCAAAATACATTGAAGTTGACCTGATTAGAGGTTTCTTGAAGGGAGAGCTACCCAGTCTTATCAGTTCATAATATGTTGAGATGAGCCCGTTTTCTTTCGCCAGTTGGGCATAGCTGGTTGATGGATGAAATTCTCCTTTGGTCGCTCCCATAGATATAAGAAAATCGGCTGCTTCTTTTGCCCTGCTTGATATGGCCAATGCAAGGGCTGTTGCTTGATTTACATTATACTTATCTATACTGGCTCCATAATCTGTAAGCAACCGTAACATTAGCGTATCGTTGTATTGTGCTGCTATCATTAAAGGAGTAAATCCTTGCTTGTCTTGTTTATCCACATTAGCCCATTCTTCCAACAATAATTGTGTTACCAAATATGCGCCCGAGTATACAGAAAGGATTAGAGGAGTGTTGCCATAGCTATCGCAAGTATCAATGGAGGCACCATAGTAAAGAAGCAGATGCACCATGAAAGGGTAACCATATGCACTTGCAAAGTGGAGTGGAGTAACCCCATAGTTATTGGTAGCATCAATTTCGGCACCGTTAAGAATAAGCAGTTCTGCAATGCTATCATGATTGGCCACTACTGCTGAATGTAGCGCAGTATTTCCACTCCAGGGTTTTACGTTTATATCTGCCCCCCTGGCTATTAATTCTCTTACAAATTTATAGCTACCACTCTCCGAGGCATACATCAGGGCGGTGGTTCCATCCCATGTTGAGGTATTAGGGTTAGCCCCAAGTTTTAGCAATAATAATGCTTCTTCAAAGTTGGCCGAGTCGGCATGAAGCAGCAGTTGGTCATTTAACGAGAGTTCATTTTGAGCCTTTAATGATGTTAAACCAGCAAGTGATATGTAAGAGAAAGTAATAAGTAATATGGCAAATCCCTTTTTCATTAAAACCCTTTATTAAGTGTTGATTTTTTTTAGTTTTATCTATGGGGTTGAAAGAGAAACGGGTAATATTTTACCATTGAAATATTTATTGCCCGTAAGGGCAAAATTGGCAATGAATTTTCCCATATCTGTGGCAGAAAGAGGTGCCTTATACCCTGGAAACGCTTGGCTTAGCATTTCAGTATTTACTGCACCTATGGCTAAACAGTTAAAAGCAATTCCTTGATCTTTGTATTCTTCAGCCAAGCATTCAGTTAAATTCGCTATTGCAGCTTTGCTTGCTGAGTAAACCGAAAGCCCCGAAAATTTTGTACTACCCTGAAAACCACCCATACTGCTGATATTTACAACATGCCCTCCTTGTTTCATTATCGTTAAGATAGATTTTATCAAGCGGGCAGGAGAAATAAAATTCACGTTTATCATTTCTCCAATCTCAGTATCAGATATGCTAGTAAAGGGCTTGTTAAATAATGATCCAGCATTATTAATTAGCACATCTACTTGTGGTATATAGTTTTTTATTCTTGTTAGTAGGTACTCATTGAATGATTCTGTTGATGCAAGATCATAGGGAATAGGGAAAAGATGAGCTTCAATATTCTCGCGAATGCATGCACTTTTCAATTCTTTAAGTTTACTTTCATCCCTTGAAATGGCAACGATATTATGATTGCCCATGGAAGCCAAACTCTTTGCCGTTTCAAAACCAATGCCTTTTGATGCACCAGTAATTACAATATTCATGTAAATTTCTCCTTCTGATTTTAGTATTTATTGTATGTAATTGATTTATTGAATAAACAAATATTTTTTATTGAAGATATCAAAAAACAAAAGTAACACATTTTGCGTTTTTAAGTTACTTTGCATAATTGCATGTACTCATTTGTATAAATTTTGTATGAGATGCAAATACTTTTTACAGATATTTTATTGTTGAATATTTTTTAGAACGCTAGTTTATAATTACGTCTTGGTTTATGATAACAAAAAGAAAAACCCTTTTAACCTTTGCTTTAATACTTCTGGCTTTGCAATTTGCCTTTGCTCAAAGTAGTAAGGATCCCGATAAGAAATTTACAGATAGACTCTTCATTGGCGGAGCCATTGGACTATCCTTTGGTACTATTACCCAGGTTGATATTGTTCCCATTGGTGGCATATGGGTCATTCCTCAATGGTCATTGGGGGTAGGGGGAAGGTATAGTTACTATAGTCATCGGGGCTATTTTATTGGTGGACCAAGTCAGACCTACCGCAGCAATATTTGGGGAGTTTCTGGATTTACTCAGATTTTACCTATTCCCGATTTAGGTGAAGTTACTCCAATACCAATTAACGGAGGAATATTTTTTCATGGCGAAATAGAAGGGCTTTACATTGATCGTAGAATGATTGACCCTTTTGCAACAGATTTTGAAACGGGAAAAACCTGGATTAAGCTATACCTGATTGGAGTTGGATACCGACAGAAGTTAGGAGAAAGGGCAGCCTTCAATGTTATGCTACTCTGGGATATCACCAAGGATTCTTATTCGCCCTATATTTCCAATCCTATGTTTCGGGTTAATTTCACATTCTAACTTATAAAAGAAAAAAGGCTTTGATTATCAAAGCCTTTTTACGATAGTATATAGAATAATACCTTTTTATTCTATAACATTAACATTAGTGGCCTGAGGACCACGTTTTCCTTGAGTAATCTCAAATTCTACATCCTGACCTTCGTCTAGACGCTTAAAACCATCTTTAGCAATTCCTGTGTAGTGTACAAACACATCGTTGCCTTCTTCGGTTTGAATAAAGCCAAATCCTTTAGCTGCATCAAACCATTTTACTTTTCCTTTCATGGTGAAATAGGTGAAAATTTGATAAATAAATAATTTTATAACACAACAAAGGTGATGATTTGATTTGATATTTCAATTTTTTTTTAACATTTTTTTAAACTTATCAAATTTCAACGAATTACGATTAAGTGTAATATAAAGACATACAGTAAGTTGCAAAGATTTCAATTTTTTAAGACAATCCTTTAATAAAGAGAGATTAAACTATTTCTAGTATTCGTTTACAACCTTTTAGGTTGATAACATGCAAGTTGACAGGTGAATTTTGGAAAATAGTGATATACATCTGTTTTTGGTATTTTAAAAATAAAGCCGTTCCTTTGATGCTGGACTATAATCAATTGAATTTATAAATTAAATTTTTTTTTCGATGAATGTTTCAAATGACAAGGTTGTATCAGTTAGCTATGAGCTAAAAGTGCAAGGAGAGATTGTTGACCAAGCAGATTCTACTAGCCCTATGGAGTTTATCTACGGAAAGGGTATGCTCATAAAGGCCTTTGAGAGCAACATTAATAACATGAAAGTTGGCGAATCCTTCGATTTTACAATACCTTCCGCCGAAGGCTATGGGCAGGTTAATAAGGATTTCATCCTTAAACTGCCAAAAAATATTTTTGAAGTTGATGGTGTTATTGAAGATAATTTACTTGAGGTGGGTAAGAGGTTGCCAATGGTCGATCAGGAGGGCAACCAGTTAAATGGTTTAATCCTTGAAATAGTGGATGATCATGTGGTTATGGATTTTAATCACCCATTAGCAGGAGATGATTTGCATTTCACAGGTAAGGTTGAAGCTATACGCGAGGCTACCACTGAAGAATTGGAGCATGGACATGTTCACTCCCACAAACATGAAGGTGGCTGCTGTGGAGAATGTTAATAATAGAAAAACGAACTATAATTTTACATCTAATAAAAAAGCCGGAATTTCCGGCTTTTTTCACAACCCTAGTATTGAACAGCAAAAACAACCATGAGCATTTTGGTTTTCAAGCGAAATGAATAACTTTGAGAGCCTAAACCCAATGTCGATGATGCGAAATCTACCTCTATACATGAAAATTCTGATCGGTATGGTTGCAGGGATACTGATTGGTATTATTGCTGTGATAGTTGGCATGGGCTGGTTGGTTAGCGATTACATCAAACCCTTTGGAGTTATTTTCCTAAATCTTCTGAAGCTAGTGGCAATGCCTCTTATTTTCGCATCGCTTGTAACTGGGGTTTCGGGTTTATCCAATATCACCAAACTTTCAAGGATTGGCGCAAAAACAATTTCCTACTATTTGGTAACAACCGTGCTTGCTATTACCATAGGTTTACTGTTGGTCAATTTAATTAAACCCGGGAAATCCTTTCCTGAGGAAAAAAGGGTTGAACTATTGACCAAGTATGCTCCTGATGTCGAAGGTCGTAAATTGGCAGTCGATAATCTAAAAACTGAAGGACCCTTACAATTCATTGTTGACATAGTTCCCGAAAATATTGTTGGTGCAGCATCAGACAATACAAACATGCTTCAGGTGATATTCTTTGCCATCCTATTCGGACTGGCAATTGTGATAGTGAAGCATCCCAAAGTGGAGATAGTAAAAGATTTTATTACAGGATTAAACGAGATAATCCTTAAAATAATTGATTTTATTATGGGATTTGCCCCCTTTGGGGTAATGGCCTTACTGGCAGCTTTAATAGTTGACTTTTCTGGCGATAATGTTGCCGATTCGCTTCATCTGTTTACAACTTTAGGACTTTACGCAATTGTAGTGATTGCCGGTTTGCTTTTCGTTGCTATAGTAATATACCCAACATTTCTCAGACTTTTCGCAGGTATTCGTTTCACCGATTTTTACAAAACCATGTTTCCGGTTCAGCTGGTTGCATTCTCAACCAGTTCAAGTGCGGCAACGCTTCCCGTTAATATGGAACAGGTGGAAAAAGGACTTGGAGTTAGCAATGAGGTAACTAGCTTCGTTTTACCGGTTGGAGTTACCATAAATATGGATGGAACCAGCCTGTATCAAGCAATAGCTGCGGTTTTTATTGCACAGGTTTTTGGCATTGATCTTACGTTAGGGCAGCAGCTAACAATTGTACTTACAGCAACTTTAGCATCCATAGGCTCGGCTGGTGTACCCGGAGCAGGCATGGTGATGTTGATCATTGTTCTCAATTCGGTTGGTCTTCCTGTTGAGGGTTTAGCTCTAATCCTTGCCATCGATCGCCCTCTCGATATGCTTCGCACCGTGCTCAACGTTACTGGTGATGCCATGATTGCCACTATAGTGGCAAAAACCGAACGTGAAATTGACTACCAACCGGGGATGATTGAGGATAATAACATGAAGGAGGAATGCTAAATGAAAGATATAGAAAGCTAAACTTATTTATTGCAACTATAGGTACTCTTCATTCCAAACTACATCCCCACAACCCTAATCTCAGTTCTTCTATTCTGTGCTCTTCCTTCTTCGGTGGTGTTATCGCCAATGGGCTTGGTTAATCCGTAACCTTTCCATGATATTCTGTTTGGATCAATTCTATATTCAATAAGGAAATCAGCCACAGCTTTTGCACGTTTATCCGATAGGATTAGGTTATAATCTGCACTTCCTACATTATCAGTATGTCCACCAACTTCAATCTTCATGGATGGATTAAGCGATAGTAATTCCAGTAGTTTTTTTAGTTCTACCAATGATTCTTGTTTGAGTTCATATGAATCCGTTTCGAAGAATACATTACGCATCACCATGGTTTCACCAATCTTTATGGGTACCAACTCAATATCTTTGCGGTATGGCTTATCGGCGCTGTGAATGCCTTCTAAATCAATATGATCGGAATGAAAAAGATATCCGGTCATCGAAGCAAAAAATGCGTACTTCTTATTTGTGGGGATACACAGGAAGAAGTAACCGCCCTCAAGCGCATTGGTTTTCATTATCTCCTGCCCATTATCCACATCCACAAGGCTAAATTTTGCTTTGAGGGGTCGTCCGCTTCGGGCATCAATTATGGTCCCTGTAATGTATGACGAGGGATTAGGACGAACGGGCTCAGGAAGCTCAAATTTATAGATATCTCTGCCCGAGTCGGGGTTAATGTCTGACGAGTAGTAAGCCATGGTACCCCTGGCATTGACAATTAACCCATCCTCATCGCGAAATGTATTAATGGGGTAGCCCAGATTTACTGGCTTGCTCCATATGGTGTCGTTCAGCTTTTTGCTGAAGTAAATATCGAGACCTCCCATTCCCACATGCCCGTTTGATGAAAAGTATAGTGTTTGATTATCGAAATGAATGAAGGGAGATTGCTCGTTAAATGGAGTGTTTATGCTATCGCTAATTTCTTTGGGTTCACTCCAGTGGTATTCGTCAACCCTATTTGAGTACCATATATCGTGACTTTCCTTTCGGCCTTTTCTGTTGCTAACAAAGTAAAGGGTTTGTCCATCCGGTGATATGGAAGGCTGTTTTTCGCTGCTAAACGAAAGGTTCAAAGGCTCAGGCAACTTTTGAGGGCGACCCCAATTCCCATTTTCATCCCTGTCGCTAACGTAAATATCGCAGTTTCCTCGGCAAACCGTGTAGTACATTCTTTGTCCATCGGCTGTTAACGACTGAGCACCTTCGTTGAACATGGGCGTGTTGATAGGAGGACCGATATTTCTTACCGGTTGCCAGTTCCCATCAGCTCCTCTGGTTGTTATGTAAAAATCTTCCTGCCTATTATACATGATTTGGGGTGAAGTTGTATCGATGGGCATGTTAACTGTTATCACCAGCGTATTCTCATCAGCCGATAAGCTAGGCCAGTATTCATCCATATTGCTATTTACATTAGACCCCAGATTTATAGGAGTGAAAGGAACAGGATTGGCGATGGAATGCAATGCAAATTTGCAGCTATTGATTCGAAGGTTGGCAAGTTCCCTGCGTTCAACCCGGATGTTATCGTAATTAAGAAAGGTGTAAAAATATTTCAATGCTCTTTCGTACTCACCCCTATGAAACAGCATGTTTCCCAAATTTATGTATAGATTTGGAAAAAAATCAGGGTTAATCCTAATTGCACCTTCTGCTGCTACTATAGCCTCCTCTGGGAGTTTGGTTTCCATGTAAACTTGCGAAAGAACTAAGTATGCTTCAATGAATTGATCATCGTGGCTTATGGCGTCCTTAAGGTTTTTCTCAGCAGCTTTATAATCATATTTATCGTATGCTTCAAGTGCTGCCTTGTAGCTTGCCATAGCTTTTTTATTGGTTGTGGAGAGTTCCCTTGGCTGAGAGAGAATATTCCCATGAAATAGTAAAAGGAACAGGGTTAGCAGTAATATGATCTTTTGCATAACTAATTGGATAGATCTTTCGATAATACAAATAAAAATAGCTGCACAAATAATATCTTTAAGGTATTCTCATGAACTTATGTGCTTGTAAGGATATCTGCCATTTGGGATATTCCTTTACGTACTCCACTAACCAGTTAATTGTTTTATTGTATACGCTCCATTCAGGCTGAAGGTATAAGCGACAAGTGGATTTTACCAATTTGGCATTCTCTTCAGCCCATTCAATATCACTGGGTTTTGATATGATGACCTTTAGCTCATCGGCTTTCATGTGTATTCCATTCACAGGTGGAAGCTGTGGTTTTGGCGAAAGGCATATCCAGTCCCATTGACCAGATAATGGGTACGATCCGGATGTTTCTATGAAAGTTTCAAACCCCTTCTCCTTTAACTTTTCACATAAATAGTCCAATGGATAAAGACTTGGTTCTCCTCCTGTTACAACAACAGCCTTGGCTTTATGGCAAGATGCGTGCTCTACAATTTTATCAACACTAACAGGAGGAAATACTTTTGGATTCCATGTAAACTTAGCATCGCACCAACTACATCCAACATCGCAACCTCCAATTCGGATGAAGTAAGCAGCCTTACCAGTGTGATAACCTTCACCCTGAAGGGTGTAAAACTCTTCAACCAGAGGGAGCATTTTCCCATTCTCAAGAAGATCGATATCAATTTGCATGGAGGATATGATAATTTCTTTTCTTTATGCAAAGGTAAAATTGTAGATGGAAAAACAGTTGATTTTTTGAACTGTTTCGGAAAAGATATAAAATGGAAGTAGGTTACTCTTCACCAAAAAGTAAGAACCTGTCTTTTTTGGCTGCCTTTTGAACCCATTCAGTCGGGATTATCTCCCAGTTATTGGGATTAACAGGGTTGTATTTACCTGAATGCTCTATCCATTTCATCAAAAAGTAACGCATGTCCTTCGAAGAGGTGCTCACAATCCTTTTTCGGATTTCCTGCTGTGTTAGACCCACACCTTGGGTTAAATGTTCGCCACCGCCAGTTCCCCTATACGAATTGATAGCCACCTGATAGATCTTCTCTTGGGAGAATGGTGAGCCATCTTCCATTGATAAAATATTAACCCTCTGACCGACAGGTTTCGAAGCATCAACCTGATAACGAATTCCAGCTGCGCAATCGAAGTTAAAGTAGCTTGACTTTAACAGTGCTCGACCATTATTATGTGTAATCAGCTTGCCATCATCTCCCTTTCGAAAAAGTAGTAGGTTATCATCTGCAGAAGACATGGTGTTTAACCACAATGAATAAGAGTACTCAAGATAATCCTTAATCTCTTTCCCTGAAAGGTTCATGATATACAATAAGTTTTCGTAGATGTAAAGTTTGAACATGTCTCGCACATACACAGGCCCCTGCTCAATACTTACATCGAAAGAAAGAGGAGCAGCAAAAGAAATATCGGTATTTGAAACACCGAGTTGCACCGTATGAATAAGGTTAACAAATTCCGATGGTCCGAAGTAAGCATCTCGGCTAGAAACAGTTGTAGTGATTGAACCAATTCTTCGATCAACGAATTCTTCAACATGCCGTGAGAAATCGGAAAAATAGCTCACATATTCTGGGTCGGGCATTAAACCTTGCATTGGGATCAACTCTCCAGATACTGTTTTCTTTACAATTTCATCATTTTCGTTAAGGTTAACCTTGATTACCACCTCAGAAATTACTCTTGCTTGAGAACTTGGATCAACAATAAGTACAGAATCATTTTGGCAGTTTACAATTTTTTTAACAACTCTGTCGTGATCATGTCCAATTAATAACACGTCGAAACCGGGGACTTGTTTTCCAACTAAGCTTGATGCGTTTTCGTTTAAAGGCTCATTAGGGTTAGCCCCTTCGAAGCTGGCATCGTGTCCAGAGTGAAATAGCCCAATTACAATGTGTGGATTTTCATTTATGCGAATTGAATCCATCCATGTTTTGGCAGCATCAACCATATCAACAAATTCCATTTGTGGCCATAGAGTTGGTGATAGCCACTTGATTACACCAGGTGTTGTTAGCCCCATTACCGCTATTCTAACCCCTTGTCTATTGATTATGGTATAAGGTTTAAAGTAAGGGAGCCCTGTTTTTTTATCTAAAATATTGGCCGATAGCCATGGAAATTCAAATTCATTGACAAGTTGATTGTAAATCTTTGGTCCAGCCTCAATATCATGATTTCCAACTGTGGCAGCATCGTAGCCCATGTAATTCATGATTCTTGGAATAACATGATGGTTGAGTGAG
Source organism: uncultured Rikenellaceae bacterium (assembly GCA_964397135.1). Lineage (GTDB taxonomy): Bacteria > Bacteroidota > Bacteroidia > Bacteroidales > Tenuifilaceae > MWFE01. Next base: position 26,432 of record CAYNHM010000021.1, on the reverse strand, counting down.
TCCATGTAATTAGCAAAGTAAACGGTAGGTTGTCCTTGGAGCATGTCACCATTATCCAGAAGAATTACTTCCTGATTCTCTTTATTGCGCTCCTGATTAACGTAGGTAATTACATGTGCCAAACCAAAATCAACGGCTTGGTTATTAATAAAATCGAAAGGAAGGATTGCACCGTGAACATCACTTGTTTGAATGATTTTTAAGGTAACATCCCTTTGGGCTATAACAAGTATAGGGAGTAACGATAATATTAGTAAAACTGCAAGACGCTTTAAAACCATTTTAAAAATTTTTGTGCAAATATAACAGTTTGATGTATTTGAGGGATAATAGTTGAATTAAGAATGAAAAAAAATTATTGATTTAAATCATTTAACTTAGGGAAAAAAATATTTCACTAGCGTCCAACTATATAAAAATAACTAACTGTCATTCTGAGAGGAACAAAGTGGATCGAAGAATCTTTAGTTCGCTAAAGTCAATAATTGTTTGTTTAAGAAATTTAGTTGAACACTATAAATTATTTAATTTTCGATAAACCAGTTGTATATGCAAATAGTATTATTTTTTTTAGTTTAATGGTAAGTTTTTAGTATAATGGTTTTATTTTAAGAGAATTGGATACCAATATTGAAAAGATTTTTTTCTTTATATTTAGGCAGAGATTTTTTAATGTATTAGTAAATACTCATTAGTTGATCTGTTTAACTTTTTGTACATTATGCGTAAAGGCTAATAGTCAAAAATTATTAACTATGATATTGTTGAAATGAACCTTGATAAGTATAGCAATTTAGTTTTTTTCATAAGTCAATTTGTAGAATTTTCGCAGTCGGAATTAGAAGCTGGGATAGGATTTATTGAAGTAAGAAAACTTAAAAGACATGAAACTCTTATAGATGAGGGAGATATTGCAAATGTAATTACTTTCACTAATCAAGGCTATTTACGGGTTTTCTATAATCACGACGGGGAAGAGATAACGCGTGATATCACACCACTCAATACATTTGCAACTGCATTGCCTAGTTTTATTTCACAAACGCCATCTTTCGAAATCATCAGTGCTATTACCGACTGTGAGCTTTTTATAATCAAAAAGGATGACTTGGAATTGCTGTACAATAGCTATCCCAAGTGGGAACGGTTGGGACGACGTATTATAGAGGAGATGTTTGTTGAGGCTCAACGAAGGCTCTATCTCTTTATCACCGAAACAGCAGAGAATCGCTATAAAATGTTAATGAAAAGATATCCCGATATGTTGAATAATGTTCCTCTAAAGTACATTGCAGATTTTCTGGGAATTAAGCTACAATCATTGAGTAGATTAAGAAAGACGATAGAATGGTAGTTTTATTATTGATCAGTTTGGGTTAGTTTTTTAGCCGCCTTCACCTATCTTTATTTAACATTTGTTAAACAGTTAATTGTAATAGATATCAGATATTTGGGATTAAGAATACTCTTTAATAAATATCTGAAATGAAAAGATTAGTAAACGAGAAGGATGCACATCATTTCGATGTTGTGGTCATTGGTGGTGGGATAACCGGAGTATCAGTGGCTTACGAAGCAGCAACCCGAGGCCTTAGCGTAGCTCTCTTTGAGAAAGGGGATTTTGGAGAGGCAACATCATCAGCAACATCAAAATTGATTCATGGGGGGCTCCGATACCTAAAAAACTTGGAGTTTCCTTTAGTTCGCGAATCTCTTACAGAGAGAAGGGTCTGGTCAAATATTGCACCCAATTTTGTATATCCTATTCCTTTCATGGTGCCCACATACAAAAATTTAAAGAGCAATAGATTCTTCTTATTCCTCGGAATGGTGCTTTACGATATGCTTTCGTATGACAAGGGTTGGACCTGGGATAAATCAAAGAAATTACCCTTGCATAAGACCATTAGCGCAAAAAGCACAATTGAATTAGAACAATGTGTTAAAAGAAGAAGATTAACCGGATCAAGCATTTATTACGATTGTCAGAATATTAATCCTGAACGTTTAACCCTTGCCGTGCTTAAATCCGCATTGGCTTTTGGAGCGAAAGCAGCAAATTATGCAAAGGTATGCTCATTCCTCTTCGACAATGGAACGGTGAAAGGCGTCAAAGTTGTTGATAGATTGTCGGGAAAAGAGCATAGTTATTCTGCTGATGTTACCATTAATTGCACAGGTCCTTGGGCTGACATTCTGCTCAATTCAGCTAAGGATGAGTGCGAAACGAAGCATCATATTCGTCGTTCAGAGGGAATACATATTATTACTAAAAAAATATGTACAAGTCATGCAGTCACTGTTATGACTAAGGATAGAAGACACGTAATGCTTATGCCATGGCGAAATCATTCGCTCTTAGGCACTACAGATAAGGAATATACAGGAAATCCTGATGAGTACAAGGTTACCAAGGAGAGCATTGAGGGTTTAATTAATGACCTAAACGAAAATTACGGGTGCAAAAAGATAGAATATAAGGATGTGTTATTTGCCTACGGAGGTTTGCGACCTCTGGTTGATGACCAAACACAGGGATCCTACGAAACATCGCGTAAGTACGAGATATTTGATAATGCAAAGGATGGATTCAATGGTTTGCTAACCATAGAGGGGGGGAAATATACCACCAGCCGAAAGTTGGCTTGCCAAGCCATGAATAAGGTTGCAAAAAAGTTAAACCGAAAGCTGAATAAATCCATTACCAGTAAACAATTCCTTGCTGGTTGCAATATTGTGGACATGGAAGAGTTCATGAAGCAATTAATCCATAAGTACTCACAGTTTTCGACCAAGACAGTAGAATATATCGGAAGAAACTATGGACAAGAAAGCCATAGGGTGTTCGAAATAGCAATTACAAATCCCAAGATGAGCAAAGTGCTAACGGAAGACGAAGAAATTTTGGCAGAGGTTGTATATGCCATTGAACATGAGATGGCTAAATCCTTGTCTGATATCTTTTTTCGCAGAACGGGCATAGGAACTTTGGGCTATCCAGGTAATGAGGCTTTTGATAGTGTTGTTAAATTAACTAAAGAGCTTTTGAAGTGGGATGATACAAAAACCCAGGAAGAGATTGAAATGGTAATGAAGCATTTTACACTGCCATAAATTTTATTTGATACATTAAATTAGGTTTAGCATTTTTTACATTTCAGCACCATTTTGTATAGGATTGAGAAAATAATTTAGATTTACCAAAAAAATATATCATGTCAAAATCGTACAGAGATATTTTCAAATGGGGCGATAAGAGGGAAACCCGGTTAGATCAAGGAATGCTTGATCTTATAAAGGAAAAATTTGGTTATACCCACCAAGATTTTCAACAAAAACATCTTTATGGAGAAAGTGATGTTCAACTTGAAAAACCAAGTAGTTTTAATCAGAACGCTGTCGAGAGCTTTAAGGAAATTGTTGGCGAGGATAATGTTAAGATCGATGATTATTCCCGTGCTTCACACGCATTTGGTAAGTACTACACAGATTTACTTAGGTTGCGAATGGGTATAGTAAAAAATCCTCCGGATGCTGTTATCTTCCCACGTAACTCTGATGAAATCGTCCAGATAATTGAGATATGTAATACCAATGGAATTGCCATTACTCCATTTGGTGGAAACTCATCTGTTACTCGTGGGGTTGAAACACCTAAAGGTGGTATCAGCTTAGATTTGACAAAGCATCTAAATAAGGTATTGGATGTAAATACTGTAAATTCAACAGCAACGATTCAAGCGGGTATGTTTGGTCCAGCACTGGAGCATCATTTAAACTCTCTGGGTTACACCTGCGGACATTTTCCACAATCATTTGAGTATTCAACTGTTGGGGGCTGGTTGGCAGCCAAAGGAGCAGGACAAGCATCCACCGGTTACGGAAAGATTGAACACATGATTCTTGCAGTAAAAGTGATCACTCCAAAGGGTACTATTCAAACCAGATGTTTTCCTGCCAGTGCACAGGGATGGGATTTACATCTACTTTTTGCAGGATCAGAAGGAACACTTGGGGTCATTGTGGAAGTTACCATGAAGATTCGTAAGTTTCAACCAACAAATTCAAAGCATGCTTCATTTGTTTTCAAAGATTTCCAATCGGCGGTGGAGGCAATGCGCACTAGCATGCAGAGTGGTATAGGATTCCCACATCTTTTCAGGATTTCTGATCCCGAGGAAACAGAAATAGCCTTTAAAACCAAAGGTTTCGATGGGACAATTGCCGATAGATTTTTGAATTTGCTGGGTTATAGATCGGGTAACAGATGCTTGATGTTTGTTGCTGTCGAGGGAAATAGTTCATATACTCGTGCAGTAATAAAATCAATTAAAAAGATTTCGAAAAAATATAGTGCATTTACTACAGGAAGTAAGCCCACATTGAAATGGCTTGATCAAAGGTATTCCAGTGCATACCTTAGGGATCCTTTAATGGATTTGGGCATCATGACTGATACATTGGAAACAGCAGTGATGTGGGATAACTTAATACCTTTGTGGAGTGAGGTTAGGAAATATTTAAAAGGTCGAGAAAAAACAGTGGTTATGGTTCACATATCCCATGTATATGAAAATGGAGCAAATTTGTACTTTACATTCTTAAGCCCAATGACAAAAGGGGAAGAGTTGGATGAGTATATGCAATACCATAAAGGGCTTGTAAATACAATTAATTCCAATGGCGGTTCACTTTCGCACCATCATGGTGTGGGACGAGCCCTAGCACCATGGATGAGACCCCATTTAGGTGATGAATCCATTTCGCTTATGCAGGCAATTAAAAACCATCTTGACCCAAATGGGATAATGAACCCAGGAGAAACACTGGGGTTTGATTCCCTTTAAATTTGTACTTGACATTGTTGTGATTTACTCTCAAAATAGAATTTACCATGGATCACGTAGTAGTAATTGATGCTGGAACCCAATCAATACGAGCTGTATTAATTGATCTTAAGGGAAATATCATTAAGATTGAACGCACCGAGGTTGAACCCTACTTCTCAGTTGAACCCGGCTTTGCCGAGCAGGATCCAGATTACCTTTGGAACACGCTTTGCCAAACCTGTAAGCGATTGATGGATACAATCAATATTCCTGTTGAGAGTATTAAGGGTATGTCAATCACCACGCAGCGAAGTACATTGGTTAATCTTGACAGGGAAGGAAATCCTTTACGTCCAGCTATTCTGTGGCTAGATCAGCGTAAGGCAAAGGTTGATGGTTGGCCTAAAGGGTTGATTAAAATTGGATTAAAGCTGATCAACATGCACGAATCGCTGGTACATGCCATTAAGGATGGGGAGTCGAATTGGATTAAGCAGAATCAACCAGAGATATGGGAAAAAACCTACAAGTTTGTTTTTCTCTCCGCTTTTTTTATCCATCGACTTACTGGCAAGTTTGTCGATTCCATAGGAAGTACTGTAGGCTATATGCCCTTTAACTATAAGAAGCAGCGGTGGTGTAAGCCTGGCGAAATGAATACTAACCTATTTCCAATTGAGAGAGAAAAGCTGGTTGATCTTGTTAGGCCATCGGAGTTACTTGGGTATATCTCAAAAGAAGCATCCGAACAAACGGGATTGCCCGAGGGCTTACCTTTAATTGCATCTGCTGCAGATAAAGCATGCGAGGTTTTAGGCTCTGGTTGCATTTCGCCTGATATAGCTTGCCTTAGCTATGGAACAACTGCAACTATAGAAACGGTTAATCCTAAGTATGTTGAGGTCATTAAATTTTTTCCATCGTATCCTAGTGCCATACCCGATTACTACAATACCGAAGTAATGATTTATCGTGGATACTGGATGATAAATTGGTTTAAAAGAGAATTTGGCCATAAAGAGGTTGAACTTGCCAAAGAGCTAGGCAAATCTGCAGAGGAACTATTTGATGAGATGATTAGTAGCATACCACCAGGCTCAATGGGTTTAACATTGCAACCATACTGGTCGCCCGGAGTAAAAATACCGGGTGTTGAAGCAAAAGGAGCTGTGATTGGTTTTGGTGATGTACACACCAAGGCACATCTTTACAGGTCGATTATCGAAGGGTTAACCTATGCCCTAAAGGAGGGTGCCATTCGAACACAAAAACGGAATGGTATTGAAATCAAGAAACTTAGAGTTTCTGGCGGTGGCTCACAAAGTAAGAATGCTCTTCAAATGACTGCTGATATTTTTGGATTACCCGTTGAAAAACCTCACACCTATGAAACATCTGCTTTGGGTGCTGCAATTAATTGTGTGGTTGGTTTAAAACTATATTCCGACTTTCAAACTGCCATTGAAAATATGTGTAGGGTAGGTGAAGTCTATCAACCGATTCCAGAAAACCAAGAAATATATAACAAACTTTATCAAAGGGTTTACAGTAAACTTTATAAGCAGCTTAAACCTTTATACGAAGAGATTAGAGATATTACAAACTATCCTAAAAAGATTACAGATTAAGAAACTGTTTAAGTTTTGCGTATATAAATTTTAAGGTGCCCTCTACGGCGGCATCATAAAATGAATTGTTCCAAAAAACTTAAACAATTTCTAAATAAATCACATTTATTTGAGATTATTTTTCACTTTGGAAATAGCGATATAACCATTAATGCATCCCACGATTATAGGATATTGAAAATTTACCCTAATTTAGTAACCTGTTTTGGGTAATTATCTTATGATTATGCAGAAAGTTTTTTTCTTCATCTTACTTTTTTTACCCTTATCTATCATAGGTCAAGAACCAGTTGATCTACTTGAGCAGCAGATGAATGAAGTTCAGGGCGAAGAACAATTAAGGTTAATCATCACCCTAGGAAACATTTACGCTAAAACTGATCCCGATAGGGGTTTAGAATTGGGTTTAAAGGCCGCATTTCTTTCCAAGCGAATAGGTAATATCAAATACGAAGGACAAGCCCTTTTGTTAATGGGTTTATCCAGTTTAAATGCCGAACAGAGCGAAAATGCCTTGCGATACTATAATCGAGCGCTATCACATTTTGAGAAACATAATGAGTTACTTGAACAAGCTATAGCTCTAGAGGGAATCGCTGAGGTGTACAATCTTGCCCGAAATTTCGACCTGGCCATTAGCCATTTGAATAGAGCATTGGCAATTGCCAATAGTATGAATAATGTTGATCTTATGATAGATATACATCAAAGAATAGGATCAATTGCTTTAAATCAAAATAATTTCTCTTTAGCTCACAGGGAGTTTTCTCATGTCCTTGATCTTTTTAGGGGCAGAGTGAATTTAACGGATATTGAGTTGGAACAAAAAGCAAATTCCTATAGAAAGATTGGTTTAACATACAGGAATCTGGGTCAGCTTAACGAAGGGCTTTCGTCGTTTAGGAGAGCACTTCAGCTATCAAGAAATTTACAAGAATCAACAATGGAGATTGAGGATCTTTATGAGATCGCCACTTCGTTTTACCTTCTTCAAGAACTTGATAGTGCATTGATGTATTTTAATCAGGTATTGGCTTACCATCAGCTTCAGAACGATTCCATTTCAATGGTTGAAGTTTTGCTAAGCATAGGAGATGTTTTTTTTGAGAAGATGCAGTATCGTCAAGCAGTTGCAAGTTATAATAGAAGTTTAGAGTTGGCAATATACGTTGGAAATGTACAGGGTCAGGTATCAGCGTTAGTTAATATTTCACGTTGTTTTAATGCCTTTGGCGATTACCCATCATCAAAGGAGTACCTTAATAAGGCATTGCTGATTGCCACCCGTGAAAACCTAACCAATTCGGCAGCAGATGTATATAAATACCTTTCTCAGGTTCACGAAGAAGAGGGCCGGTTTATGCAAGCATTAGAGCACTACAAGTTATGGGCAGAACTTCGCGATTCAATATATAGCGAAGAAAGTGGCCAGAAAATGGCCAGAATGCAAATCCTATACGATATAACCCAAAAGGAGAAGGAAAATGAAATACTTCGACAGAATAGTGAAATTCAAAAACTTCAGCTTACCAAAACGCAGTACCAACGAGTAGTATTCATCGTGCTTGCCCTATTCCTTTTTGCTTTGCTTGTTCTTTTAGGTTTCTTTTATAGCATTAAGCAGCGAGAGCTACTAAAGCAAAAGGAAACAGAGCAACGAATAGTTGAAATGAATAAGAATTTGGAAAAACGGATGATTGAAGAGATTAAGAAACAGGAGAAGCAGCAGCTCTTGCTGGCACAAAAATCTAAGTTAGAGTCTCTGGGAACTTTGGCCGCTGGTATTGCACACGAAATAAATCAACCACTAGGTGGCATATCTATGGGTTTGGACAACATTCTCTTCAAACTCTCTGAAAACAACTACACGGAGGAATACTTAAAGGAAAAGCTTAATCTTTTATTCGAAAATGTTGATAGAATTAAAAAAATTATTGATCATACACGCACCTTTTCTCGAACTCAAAAACAGGTTTCTTTCGAACGGGTAGATTTAAATGGGATAGTTAGAAGCGCATTGGCAATGGTTCAATCTCAGTATCAGAAGAATGGCGTTAAATTTATTTTAGATTTAAGCGAAGGTATAGAGCCCATTATAGCTGATAAATATAAACTAGAGCAAGTTGTCTTAAACTTTTTAAGCAATGCAAAGCATGCAATTGATCAAAAGGAAATTTTGATGATTGAAAAATCCGTTGAATACATTAAAACCATTGAAATATCAAGTCATCACGATAGCGATTATGTATACCTTACTGTCAGTGATAATGGAATTGGAATAAAACAAAGGGATATTGAAAAAATCTTTGATCCTTTTTTTACAACAAAAAAGGAAGATTCTGGAACAGGTTTGGGATTATCTATTTCTTACGGTTTCATCAAAGATATATTGGGAGAGATAAGGGTTGATAGCCAGGAAGGAGAATATACTTACTTCGAAGTTTTAATACCAAAGTCTTAACAAAGGAAAAATTGTGCAGATTTTTTGGATGACGAAAGTTTATTGGATGAAAATATTAAAAATCAATATAACAGATTTGTTATGGAATCTTTGAAAATTTTAATTCTTGACGATGAAAAGGTATTTCGAGAAGAGATCAAGGAGTTCCTCGAAAATGATGATTTTATGGTTTTGGTTGCGGGCAAACCCTCGGAAGCTTTTGCTATTCTAGGGGAAGAAGAAGTTGATATTTTGATTCTTGACTTACGCCTTCCAGAAATGGATGGCTTTAGCGTCTTGGAGAAAGTAAAAGAATTATATCCTCATATTGAAGTGATTATGATCACAGGTCATGGCGATATGGATGCTGTAATTCAGGCAATGAGGTTGGGTGCAGTTGAATTCTTTCCTAAACCTTTCAGGCTTCTCGATATGAAAGCTGCCATTAAACGTACTAGACGATTCATTGAACTAAATCACAGATACAGGGAAGTTAACCAGTCGTATGAATTGATAGCAAGGGATTTAAGGGATAATGTTGGATACGAAATTGTGGGGTGTAGTAAGCAGATCCATCATGTGATGGATTTAATGCGTAAAGTGGCATGTGCTGATCAAACCTCAGTACTGATAACAGGTGAAAGCGGAACAGGTAAAGAGTTGGTTGCCAGGGGTATTCACTACCTGAGCGCTAGAAAAAATAATTTTTTTCATGCTGTAAACTGTTCTGCTATACCTGAAAGCTTGTTTGAAAGTGAATTCTTTGGGCACAAAAAGGGTTCTTTTACAGGTGCTAATGAGGACAAGGCTGGATGGTTTGAAATTGCAAACGGTGGAACCCTTTTTCTCGATGAGATTGTTGATATGCATCCAGCTATGCAAAGTAAATTGCTCCGTGTTTTGGAGGATAAGAAAGTAAGACGTATCGGTGCAACTTCCGATTTCTCAGTTGATATTAGAATAATTGCTGCTACCAATCAGAATATTCAAGCGTTGCTGGAAACCAATAAGTTTCGAAATGATTTATACTACAGGTTGAATTCATTTGAAATCCCCATTCCTCCCCTACGTGAACGACCTGAGGATATTACCATTTTGCTGGATTACTATACAGACTTATTAAGCCGCAGGATGAACAAGAAGATAATGGTTATAGACGAAGGAATCTATAGAATGCTTAGGGGTTATCATTTTCCAGGGAATATCAGGGAGCTTCGAAACATGGTCGAAAGGGCAATAATTCTTGCTGATAGCAATAAGTTAACGGTTAGAGAATTCGCTTTTGCAGGGTTAAGCGCAATGGACAATGAAACTATTCCCAATGAGCAAAGGCAAATCTATGATCTGGAGGAGCTAGAAAAACTTACCATAATAAGAGCCATGGAGCAATCAGATTACAAAAAAACCGAAGCCGCTCAACTTCTAAATATAACTCGTCAATCTCTTGACAGACGTATAGAGAAGCATGGGCTAAAGCTATAGATCATCCTTCAGGAACTCTTTGTAAAACTCATAATTCTCTTCGTCGAAGCAAACGAAAATAACCTTTTTGGGAAGTGAGTTTTTTTTCAAGAAAGTTTTAACCGTTTCTGTTGCCAATCGCGCTGCCCTACGTTTAGGGAAACGGTAAATGCCTGTGCTGATGTTTGGGAATGCTATGGTTTTTATGCCATGCTTTTTTGCCAATTCCAAGGAGTTCCAATATGCATTTTTAAGTAAATTGGGTTCCCCATTTTCTCCATTGCGCCAAATAGGCCCTACGGTATGAATTATATATTTTGCAGCAAGCTTATACCCCTTTGTAATCCTTGCCTCACCCACAGGACAACCTCCAATAGTTCTACACTCCTCCAGCAGTTCTAGACCTGCTGCATCGTGGATGGCACCATCAACTCCGCCACCTCCAAGTAACGAAGTATTTGCTGCGTTAACAATGGCATCCACTTCTTGCTGGGTGATATCACCCTTTTGAAGTTCAATTTGTCTTAACATCTTTTATGAAAAATAAAAAGTGCATAGTTTTTGTTACAATGTTAAAATTATTAAATTTGTAATAAAATTAATAATTCCACACATTTTTTACTAACCAAAAACATATTATCATGAAAATGAAATTTTTGAAATTTATGACGATCTCCTTACTTGGAGGTTTAGTAATCTTCTCAGGATGTAAAGATGATGATCCTGAAGTTTTCGATGATCCTACTGTAACCATTACTGAGGGTGCCAGTTTAGTTCTAACACCAGGAGATGGTCCTACCCACAGTCTTTCCCTTACTATTTCTATCGATGCTCCTGGAAAGATTGAAGAAATTAAAATCCAAAGGAACAAGTATTTAGGTGAAACTCTGGTTGATGAATATGAGGAATTAAACCAGGGATATTATAATTTAACAGAAGCTGAGTTTACTCACACTGACAACATTAACTTCGAACCTTTCTTTGCAGGCACAATTGATAAGATACAGTATGTTTTCATTGTAACCGACAGGCAAGGTATTTTTAATGATGCATCCTATGAGATTACAATGGGAGCCTACACTGCACTAGAAAATGAGGTTACCAATGGTGAAATTTGGAAAATTCATAGCCTTGGCAAAGCTTGCTGGGACTTGAATGGCGATGTTGCTGTTACTGGAGAGGGAAATGATGAAGCAGTAGTTGCAACAAGATACATTATTAATAGTGATGAGGTTAACACTCATTCTACTGATGCAAACTTTACTGGAAGCTGGACATCAAATTCTGTAGCTTGGACTTCAACGGGTGGAACAGACTATGTTACCAATGGCAATGGCGCTCAATATGTAAAGGCAAATGGGTATGACTATGCAAGCGCACCCAAAGAGGTAGCTCTTTACCTGTTTAACGCTGGTACTCCATCTACTGATGTTGAAAATCCTGAAGTTGATGATATTTATATTGGGATGCTTGGTGAAGAACTTTATGTTATTAAAATCACTGAAAATAATATCGACGAAGCATACGAGCCAAAACTCAATACTGGTGTTTTAAGATTTACCTACAAGAAGTAGTTAGATTAATATAGTATGAAAAGCCGCCTGAGGGCGGCTTTTTTGTTTTCTGCCATTAATCATCAACCCGCTGATTACCTAATCTGTGCTCCCAATTCCTTCTCAAAAATATTGATAAGATTTTGTATGGTTTTGTCAATTTGCTTGTCGGTTAGCGTTTTGCTCTCATCCTGAAGGATAAAGGAAACTGCGTATGATTTTTTTCCTACTCCAAGCTTTTCACCTTGATATACATCGAACAAGTTAATTTGCTTTATAAGTTTCCGTTCGGTTTTATAGGCTAAATCTTTAATCTGGGCAAAAGTTATACTGTTATCCAGTAGCAGAGCTAAGTCGCGACGAACCTCAGGAAACTTGGCTATTTCAGTATACTGAACGGTCTTCTTACAGGCTGCGTTAAACGCAATATCCCAACGGATTTCGGAAAAAAGAATAGGTTGTTTGATATCAAATTCCCTTTGAATTTTTTCAGAAACAAGTCCAAAGTATCCAACCATATTCCTGTTGATCGTTAACATCAATCCATAATCAAATAAGTCTCTAGGAGCTTCTTCGCTTGCAATGGTTTCCTCCAGAATCCCCATTTTGAGGAAAATACTGTTTAAATAAGCTTTAATATGATAAAAACTTGCGCTTTCAGATTTTCCGGTCCAGCTCTCTTCTTTTACATCCCCTGTAAGCCAAATACCCAATCTAAATTCTTCGTTGTATGCCTTGAGTGGATCAGAATTAAAAGCTTTTTCTTTATTGAATTGGTAACAATTGCCCAATTCGTAGAGTTTCAAGTTGGGATTTCGATGGTTAGTGTTGTATTGAATGGACTCCAGTCCACCGAAAAGAAGAGTTTGCCTCATGGCATTCAGATCGCTGCTTAGAGGATTGATAATTTCGGCTACTTTGCTTTCGGGGTAAGTTGTAAGTTTATTGTAGTAAGACTTCTTCGTTAAGGAGTTGCACATGATCTCATTGAAGCCATTGGCCGAAAGGCTAACAGAGATAAGGTTAATCACCTTATGCTTATCAGGGCGATCGATGTGTGAAAGAGTGCTGTTCATCCTATCGGTTATCTCAATATTGTTATAACCGTAAATCCTAAGGATTTCTTCCACAACATCAGCGGGTCGGGTTACATCCACCCTGTAGGGTGAAACAGCAAGCTTTAGTATGCTATCAGCCTCTGATAATACTTGAATGTCAAGTGCATCCAGAATATTTCTTATGGTTTCAATGGGAATGTTTTTGCCAATGAGCAACGAAACGTAGTTTAAGTCGAGTTCTATCTTAAAATCTTCAATTTTATTTGGGTAAACATCAACAATATTCGAAGAGATTTGACCACCTGCCACCTCTTTGATAAGCATCGCTGCACGTTTCAATGCCCAGATGGTAATGTTTGGATCCGATCCCCGTTCAAATCGGAACGAAGCATCGGTGCTAAGTCCATGCCGTTTGGCTGTTTTTCTAACCCAAACAGGATTAAAGCAGGCGCTCTCAAGGAAAATATTTTGGGTTTGCTCCGTAACCCCTGATTTGTTCCCTCCAAAAACACCTGCAATGCACATTCCTTCTTTTATGTTGCAGATCATAAGATCCTCATCGCTGAGCTTGCGTTCAACTTCATCGAGGGTTATGAATGTAGTGTTTTGAGAAAGGGGTTTTACAATAACCTTTTTGCCTTCAATTCTATCGGCATCAAAGGCATGAAGGGGTTGACCGATTTCGTAAAGCACATAGTTAGTAATATCCACTACGTTATTAATCGGATTAAGTCCAACGGAACGAAGTTTAGTCTGCAGCCACTCTGGAGAGGGTCCCACCTTAACGTTGCTTATGGTAATGCCGCTATAGCGTGGACATGCCTCAATATTCTCAATTTCTACTGGTATAAATAGGTTGTTATTATCAATCCTGAAATTGTCGACAGATGGTTTGTTGGCTTTGATGGAGCCTTTTAAATTCAGAAATGCTGCCAAATCGCGGGCAACACCAAAGTGGGATGCAGCATCGATTCTATTTGGGGTTAGCCCAATTTCGAACTGATAATCATCTTCCAGTTTGAAATACTCGGCAGCAGGCATACCTATGGGAGCCTTGGGGTCGAGTACCATTATCCCATTGTGCGATGATCCCAAACCTAACTCATCTTCAGCACAGATCATCCCTTCGGATAGCTGTCCTCTTATCTTGGTTTTCTTTAATGTAATTTCCTGATCGTTAAAGTATAGGGTAGTGCCTATGGTTGCAACGGCAACCTTTTGTCCAGTGGCCACATTAGGAGCTCCGCATACAATGTTAAGTAGTTCGCTTTGCCCAATGTTTACAGTAGTAATAGTAAGTTTATCGGCATCAGGGTGTTTTTCACAGGTTTTAACCTCTCCAATCACCACACCTTTAAGTCCACCTTTAACAGCTTCAACCTTTTCCATCGCTTCAACCTCAAGACCAATGGATGTAAGTATTTGGGCAAGTTCTTCGGGTGCTATGTCAATGTCAATGTATTCTTTAAGCCAACAGTACGAGATCTTCATTTGATCAGTAATTAGAAGCGTTTTACAACATTTTTTTTACAGCTTACAAATGTAACGAAAAAAAATATTACCCATTGGTTGACGTGTAGAAGATTTATTCCTTAATTTTACTCAATTATAAATTTTTAATAAAACCAGACTATGACATCATTAGTTATTATTTTTATTGTTATTGGGATATTGATTATATCAATAATTGCCATCTATAACCGTTTGGTAGGATTACGCAATGATGCAGATAAGGCATTTGCCAGCATCGATGCAATGGCAAAGAAACGTTACGACTTAATACCAAACCTTGTTGCCACTGTACAACAGTACATGGAGCACGAAAGGGCTACACTCACTGAGATTACTGAGTTACGCGCAAAAGCAGTTTCGGGTACTTTATCTGATAATGAAAAGGTTGATCTCGACAACAAGATTTCCAGAGCCATGGGAGGTATTATGGTTGCTGTGGAAAACTACCCCGACCTTAAGGCTAATCAAAATTTCATCCAGCTGCAGGGTAGTCTAAACGAGGTGGAAGAGCAGCTGAGTGCTGCACGTCGTGCATACAATGCCGCAGTAACCGATTACAACAATGCAACTCAGATGTTTCCTTCTAACATTTTTGCAGCAATGTTCAATTTCAAGGCTAAGCGTCTTTTCGAAATAAGCGAAAAGGAGAGGGAAAATGTGGATGTTAAATCTTTGTTCAAACAATAATTAAATGAATGGTTTATCAACTAGTGTTTTGAAGTGAAATCGTTAGAAGATCTTGAAAAATACTTTCAAACCGATATGCTTCCCGAACTTGAGGTTTTGGAGGCACGGAGAAAGATTATTCTAAAAAAGTGGATTAGAGTAGGAATTTTTGTTCTGGTTGCCATAGTGTTGAGTGCTTTTATCCTTAACAGCTTGAATTTTGGAGATAGCAATGAACCCCAGATTAAATACTATGTAACATTTGGTATTATCGTATTGTTGGGTGTAATCATTGGGAACATTTATGCTAAAGATAAAACCTTCTACTCTGATTTTAAATTGCAAGTTATTGAAAGGATCGTTAAGTTTATTCATCCAGACCTAACCTATGAACCAAATAATTATATCTCCTCCAATAAATTTCAAGACTCCCGTATTTTTACACATGGAATTGACAGGTATAGGGGTGATGATCTGGTTTTTGGTACCATTGATAAAACCCAGGTTAGTTTTTCGGAGATCAAGGCTGAGTATAAAACAACCACAACAGATAGTAAGGGCAGAACAAGAACACAATGGCACATAATATTTAAAGGGATGTTCTTTATAGCCGATTTCAATAAGCATTTTCAAGTATCAACAGTAGTTTTACCCAATCGTTTGGGCAAGGGATTTTTGGCCGATTTTTTTAAAAAAATTAATCTTTCTCGAAGAGAAAAACTCGTAAAGTTAGAGGATCCAGATTTTAATAAGCATTTCGTTGTTTATAGTGACGATCAGATTGAAGCTCGTTATGTGCTAAGCACATCGCTGATGAGGAGAATTACAGAGTTTAAAGAAAAATACCCTAACAACCTATACCTATCGTTTGTCAATTCTCAGCTTTTTGTCGCCATCTCATATACAAAGAACCTACTTGAACCCAACTACATGCGTAAACTCACCGAATTTAATACCGTAAAAGAGTACTACGAGGATCTCCATTTGGCTATTAGCATTGTGGAGGAACTAAATCTCAACAATAGGATTTGGACAAAGCAGTAGATTGATCCCTTGGTTGGACATATTATACATTACAAAAACATTGCATATTTATCAACCTTCGTTTAAACTATTCTGGTTTGAATACGTTTTTATATTTAAGTTGGATTACATAGTTTTCGCCGTATTATTTTGACAATCTATCATATTCTCTTATGCTTAGCTATGTATTTACGATGATTTAAATAACTTTGCATCTTTCAATATAAAGGTATGTTTAAAAGGAAATCGGAACGACGTCCAGTAATTTTGGTTACCAATGATGATGGAGTAAATGCAAAAGGACTTCAATCGCTAATTGAAATGGTAAAACCCTATGGTAGGGTTATTGTGGTTGCTCCTAAGGAGGGAAATTCAGGCATGTCGCATGCCATTACCATAAAGAACCCACTTCGTATTCGAAAACATGAAAGAACCGATGGCGTTGAGATGTACTCAGTAAATGGTACACCTGTTGATTGTGTTAAGCTGGCAATGAGTCAAGTACTAAAAAATCAACCCGACCTTTTGGTGTCGGGGATTAATCATGGTTCAAACTCATCCGTTAGCATTTTTTATTCGGGTACAATGGCTGCGGTTATCGAAGGGTGCCTTTATGGGATCCCATCCATAGGTTTTTCTCTTCTTGATTATCTTCCCGATGCAGATTTTTCGGCAGTGGTTGAGTATGGTAAGCAGGTAGTAGAAACTGTTTTAACCAATGGATTAGATAAGGGAACTTGCCTAAATGTAAATGTACCAGCTATTCCAGTAAATCAAATTAAGGGTATCAAGGTTGGCCGACAAAACATGGGAACATGGAGGGAGGAGTTTGACAAAAGGACTGACCCGCGCGGAATTGATTACTATTGGCTCACAGGGTACTACCATAACGAAGAGCCCAAAGCAAAGGATACCGATGAATACGCCCTTAGTAATGGCTATATTTCGGTAGTTCCAATAAGCATCGATTTGACAGATCATAAGGAGATTGACAGGTTGAAGGATCAACTGCAAAAAAATCAAGCAATTAAGAATGAAGAAAAAGTTCGATAACACCTGGTTGGGAGTTGCTCTTGCTGTTATAGCCACATTAATAACAGTTGCTTTAATCTATAGATATAGGCTACCCTACGAATACATGCAATCCTTTTTTAAGGACATGTGGATACATCTTGTTGCTCCTAAAGTAATAAGCCTAGGGGTTATTCCAAACCTAGCACTTTTCTTTCTGTTCATTTATACCGATAGATACAAATCGGCAAAAGGTGTACTTGGCACAACCATTGTTTTTGGTATTATCGTTTTTATACTAAAACTATCGGCTTAATGTACCCAGACAACTCAATAATCATTTCGAGAACATGAAGTATTACCTTGTTGCCGGTGAAGCCTCAGGCGATTTACATGCTTCTAACCTAATGCGGGGAATAAAGGAGTTTGATTCCGAAGCTAACTTGAGGTATTATGGTGGGGATTTGATGCAGGCTGAAGGGGGCGTGTTGGTAAAACATTATCGTTCAATGGCTTTCATGGGTTTTTTGGAAGTTATTCAGAACATCCGAACCATTTCGAAAAATCTTAAGCAATGCAAGGAGGACATTCTACAGTTCAATCCTGATGCAGTTATCCTTGTCGATTACCCTGGCTTTAACCTTCGAATAGCAAGGTTTGCTAAAGAGAATGGATTTAAAGTTTTCTACTATATTGCCCCCAAGGTTTGGGCTTGGAATGAATCAAGGGTTAAGCTGTTAAAACGCTATATTGATAAGCTTTTCGTTATTTTTCCATTTGAAATCGATTATTTTAAGAAGCATGGCATCGATGCTATTTACCAGGGAAATCCCCTTATGGATGCCATTGAGCAGAAGGCAGGTGAGAGATCTTCGTTTTCAGACTTTTGCCAAAACAATAACCTTGATGGTAAACCCATAATTGCTCTTCTTGCAGGAAGTAGAAAGCAGGAAATAAGGTATAATCTTCCTACCATGCTTTCAATTATAAGTAGATTTCCAGATTATCAGTTTGTTATAGCAGGAGCACCATCATTGGATGCTGATGTGTATATGCCTTACATTGGCCGTTCGAATGTAAATTTGATTTTCGACCAAACACAGACACTGCTTAAGCATTCAACCCTTGCAATTGTTACCTCTGGTACAGCTACACTTGAGGCGGCACTTCTCAATGTTCCTGAGGTAGTATGCTATCGGGGAAACACGATTTCCATGTTAATTGCATGGATTGTGATTAAGGTTAAGTACATTTCTTTGGTAAATTTAATTATGGGCAAGGAAGTTGTAAGAGAGCTTAAGCAGTTCGATTATAATGCATCAAATTTAATTGAGCATGTGAAAAGAATTCTTCCCGGAGGGGAAGAGCGCAACGAAATGCTTAAAAATTTTCAAACACTTAAGGATATGCTTGGAGACGTTGGTTGTTCCAAACGAATTGCCCAAATAATAGTTGAAAATACAATTACAAATACATAAATTTATTCTTCATGAAGTGGCTTATTTTATTCTCTTTGTTTTTTATTTCTCTTGAAACTTTTGCTCAAAAAATTAGCGTAAGCCTTTTCAACGAGCTCGATTTGCAGACCATTTTGATTACACCAGTTGAAGGAAGCTATTCACTCATTACAGGTGATGGAGAATTTATTCTAAACCCAAATCAAATAGTGTACATATCCAGAACAGGAGATTCGATTACTGTGCGTGATATGGCATCAAATTTAGGAACTTGGAATAGGGTAACCGTGGTAGGCCGTACGAACAACGATGTGATAAGGGTAAAACCAATAGTCCCCTCAATTCCTGCTCAGGTTTATGATGATAACCTGGGCTTTTATGTTGATTTCAACAGAATGATGGCCATCAATCTTGTGGACATCGATAAGTATATTGCTGGGGTTGTTGAGGCAGAATCGGGACCCAATGCCCATATCGAATTTTACAAAGCACAGGTTCTACTTGCCCGTACATATGCGTATGGTCATATGGAACGCCATGTAGGTGAGGGTTTTAACCTTTGCGATGGTGTCCATTGTCAGGCCTATAAAGGAAAATCAACAAAAAATCCCAGTATCATTAAGGCTACTGAAGAAACTAAAGGACAGGTTGTTGTTGACTCCAACAATGAACTTATCGTTGGAAGTTTCCATGCAAATTGCGGAGGGCAAACGGCTAATTCAGGCGACGTCTGGGTTACATCGTATGATTATCTTGTTTCAGTTGATGATTTATATTGTAAGGGACAACCCAGTTCACAGTGGGAGATAAGAATACCCATTGAAGAATGGAGGGCATTTCTTATATCTAAGGGAATCGATGCCGAAGATTTGCCACCTTCAAGTTTTGTTTTTGCCCCCAAAGGCAGGGAGTATAATTATCCCATTGCCAATACAAGTATCCCTCTTACGGATATTCGAAATCATTTTAAACTAAGATCAGCCTACTTTTCTGTTGATATAGTTTCTAACTCGGTTAGGTTGAGGGGTAAAGGCTATGGACATGGAGTTGGAATGTGTCAGGATGGTGCCATGCAAATGGCACGGCGGGGTAAATCCTACAAGGAAATACTTTTACATTACTTCACTGGTGTGAGTGTGATTGATTTCTCTGAAATAAATGGAATGCTCAATGAGCATGACATTGATTTGGATGAATAATCTTCGATGAACTATCCCAAATCAACTATCGAAAAGCATTATTCTTTTTTTACCGGATTAGCCTCACTGCTTATTCGGTTAGGTTTATATAAAAAGCCGGGTTCGGGATTTTCTATGGGTGGATCAATGGGGGTTGGAACCTGCTCCCTAAGGGGATTTCGGATATCGATATTTGGTGTGTATACCCATTTGCCCTGTTCAAATTTTAAGGCATCAAATGTTAAGTCGGGCCCGTAAAACTGATAGTTTTCAGCGAAATCGTTACGCATCGGAGATAGATGATCGAAAACGATCATATTCATTGCACTGTCGAATTTAAGGATCATATTTGCTTGGCTTGAATACTCAAAAACAATCCTGCTGATCATATGATTACGAACCGATATAATTGGGTGACCCAGAACTGGCTTACCTTCACTATCCAATGTTAGAACTTCAATAACCCTTTTTCTGGAAAATAGATTATTGAGATCAACTCCAAGAAGCGTATAGTAGGTTTTATCTGAATATTTATTCTCGTGAAGGTAGTAGTAGAGTGCCCCAAACCATTTTTCATGACTTGTTACCTCTAGCTGGGGGATTTCAAATTTCTCCCTTTCATCGTATAGGGGGTAAACAGCGGTTTTTTCATTTATTCTTGTTTGTATAAAACCGTAGTACTTATGCATGCCATTTATTGTGGGAACATTCCATGTAAATACCCTTATAAATCCATCAGCTGATTTTAACTTACCGATATGAATTAATGAATCGAAAGGATAATGGAATGAACTATCTTGCTCTAATACGGTTTGAAAGAAGTCTTTAAAGAGATTATTAAAGTTCATTTTTTTTGATAAGTCTCGCTCCTCAACCATTACTCTAATAATTGAAGTAAGCGAATCCTCAGCCTGTTTGAAGTTCATTGAATCTTGGGCTTTTGCATTCGAAAAGCTAGTCAAAAGAATTAAGGGCAAAAGAAAAATGGTTTTTCGAGCGAACATAATTTGAAATATGAATGTTTAGTGTTATAGATTAATCATAATTAACAAATATACACATGAAAATAAACGAAATAGTAAAAAGAATATTTTCCTTACGAGTGCTCATAGGAGTTTTAGTTGGGGGTGCTTTAGGTTTTGCGTACTATCATTTTATAGGTTGTAGAGGAGGTTCCTGTCCTATGTGGGCAGATCCTTGGAGAAGTACTTTGATAGGAATGGGTTTTGGTGCCATTCTGCTTTTTGACACAAAGACTAAAGTTGATCAAGAACCTGGGAAAGAATAGAGCAAACCTCTTCAATTTCATTTTCTGTTATAATAAGAGGAGGCGCAATTCTGAATGCAGTATTGCAAAAAAGGAACCAGTCGAGTATAACACCTTTTTCTAGTGCTATTCGTATGCATTTCTGAACCTTTTCGAATGACCCAAGTTCAACTGCAATGAAAAGCCCTGAAGATCGCCAGCTCTTAACTTTGGGGCTCTTAGAAAGAAGAGTTCTAAAAAGAATCTCCTTCCTTTCAACGCCTTCGATAAGTTTATCATCTAATAATATATCAAGCGATGCCAAGGCTGCTGCGCATGATACAGGGTGACCCCCAAAGGTGCTAATATGTCCCAGCGGCGGGTTATGGGTAATGCAATGCATAACATTTTGGTCTGCAATGAAAGCACCAAGTGGCATTCCGCCTCCAAACGCTTTGGCTAGCAAAAGAATATCGGGGGTAACACCATATTTCTCAAAGGCAAACATTTTACCTGTTCGGCCCATACCAGTTTGAATCTCATCAAAAACTAACAATGCTCCCGTTTCATTACATCTCTTCTTCAATGCGCTTAGGTAGTTACCCAAAGGCTCAATAATACCGCCTTCTCCTTGAACGGGTTCTACTACCACGCAGGCGGTTTTGTTGGTTATCCTATCAAGCTGATTTTGATCATTGAATTGAATGTGCTGGATACCAGTGAGCAATGGTCTGTATGCTCTAATCTGATCCTCATTTCCCATAAGGCTCATTGCTCCATAAGTACTTCCATGGTAAGCATTATTCATGGCAATTACTTCCGGTCTGCCTGTAAAACGTTTGGCAAGTTTCATAGCTCCCTCAACCGCTTCGCTTCCAGAATTAACAAAGTAAACGCTGTTAAGGGTTTTTGGTAATAAATCAGCTAAGCGTTGGGCAAGTTTTACCTGTGGATATTGAATATATTCTCCATATACCATTAGGTGCATGTAACGGTTTGCTTGTTGAGTTACAGCATCAATAACCTTTGGATGACAGTGTCCAACATTGCTAACAGATACACCAGAAATAAGATCAAAGTACCTTTCACCTTTTCCATTAAAAAGGTAAACCCCTTCAGCTTTTTCCACTTCAAGCAGTAGGGGCGATTCGGATGTTTGTGCAATATGTTTTAAAAAAATTTCTCGGGGTGTAAGCATTACATACTTCGTAACTACTTATTAATTAGATTTATTTCTTTGAGTAATTTCTCTCGGTAAGATTTTCCAATGGGGATCAACTTCTTGCTATCACCAACTTTGATAACCACAGAGTTGTCCTCGATGCTATGTATTTGGCTAATGTTAACTATAAATGAACGATGGATGCGTTTAAATTGGGCTAATGGTAATTGGTTCTCAATAGCCTTCATGGTGAAGTGAATGGTGAACTTATCAGAAACGGTTGTTATAACCACATAGTTTTCTAGTGCTTCAACCCACAGAATGTCGCTGTACTTTATCTTAACTAGCGAACTGCTTTTCTTGACAAATATTTCTTTCTCTTCACTTGAAACAACGGTTCTTCTATCGAAGCCCTCCAGGGCTTTATTTGCAGCCTTAAAGAATCGAGCGTATGTGACAGGTTTGAGCAAATAGTCGGTAACTCGATATTCAAAAGCCTTTAAGGCATATTTTTCTTTTGAGGAGACTATGATCACCTGAGGTGGTTGCTCAAGGGAATTGAGAAAGTCTATTCCTGTCATCTCTGGCATCTCTATATCCAGAAAGATTAGGTTAACTTGATTTCCATCCTTTATAAAGTTAATAGCTTCAACTGCTCCAGAAAAGGATTGTTCAAGGGTTAAAAAACTTGTTCGGGTAATAAAATCCTCAATAACCCTTCTTGAAATCTCGTCATCATCGATTATTATACATTTCATAGCTTTATGAGCTGAATTTACTGTCGAAAATAAACAAAATTTTCCAAATTAGTTATGTTTATTTTTTTTTTTATCGTTGACCCGGAGGGTTTACCAGAAATCTCTTCTCAATAGATTTCCAACTTTTTACAGTAAGCCTTAGCCATTGCAACAGTAAAGCATCTTTTTCTTGTGAACTTAACCTAAAGTCGATGTTTGATGTACGAAGCCTTGACGTGAGTTTTTCTACGCAAATAGCTGCAGATACCGACAGGTTTAAACTTTCGGTAAAACCAACAGTGGGGATATTAACAAGCTCATCGGCATTTTGTAGAACTGTTTCAGATAACCCATTGACTTCATTCCCAAAAAATAGGGCAAATTTTCCTTTGTCCAGGTTTAAATTTTCAATACTTGAATTGAAAACATTGGGCGATGTCCCAATTATTCTGTAACCCATATTTCTTAGGTGATCTATTGCTAGGAGAGTATTATCTTCTTTTTGATTATACTTAAACATAGTAAGCCACTTTGCAGCACCCATTGAGACCTTTGGATTGACTGAAAATTTATTGATATTCTCAATAATATGTATGTCTTGAATGCCAAAGCATTCGCACGAACGAATAACTGCACTTGCATTTTGCGATTGGTAGATATCCTCCAGAACAATAGTAAAGTAACGAGTTCTCTCTTTTACAACGGAATGAAATAGTTCCAATCGTTTTTCTAGCACAAATTCTGAAAGGTGGTCTAACAGTTTTTTCTCAACTTCAAGTGAAAATTCATTTCCTTTCATTGGTATTTCGTTAACTTTAAAAAATGGGGGGGTGTATTTAGCCCTCAAGGAGGCTACGTTTTCCAGTTCAATTTAACAATTTTATATTGAATAGGGCAGACATATAGATAAAGGTAAAAAATAAAGGGGGCATCACCTGATGTCCCCTCTTTATTTTTCTGAAAAATAAATTACTGAACTTTTCCGCTAAGATCGCTACCTGGCTTAAACTTAACCACTTTTTTAGCTTTAATAGTGATTGGCTTTCCAGTTTGTGGGTTGCGTCCTGTTCTTGCATTTCTCTTTGAGATCGAGAAAGAACCAAAACCTACTAGAGATACTCTGTCACCTTTTTTCAAAGCGGTTGAAGTTGATTTTACAAATCCATCAAGAGCTTTTTTAGCATCAGCTTTGGTAATTTTTGCTTCAGCAGCAATTGCATCAATTAATTGAGCTTTGTTCATAATACTAAAATTTTTAGGGTTAGAAATAGTTAGTTTACAGTAAACATTACAAATATAGAGTATATAATGGGTTTTCCAAGCATTTGAAAAAAAAAAAAGGCTCTTAAATCATTTTTTTTGATGAATTGCCATCAAAACTCTATATCGAAAGCTAATTTATAGATAAAAATCTAATAATAGCAAGGGAAATTGAAAGAATTTGCAATTTTTTTTTAACAATGGAAAAAAAAATTGAAAAATTGAAAAATAGAAAATATCTTTGCGCCCGGAGAAATGGCAGAGTGGTCGAATGCGGCGGTCTTGAAAACCGTTGTACCCGCGAGGGTACCGGGGGTTCGAATCCCTCTTTCTCCGCCAAACCCACCAGCGTAAAGCCTGCATAAGCAGGCTTTAGTTGTTTAACACCCATGAATAGTTAGCTTGCTGAAGTATTAAGTGGGTGTTAAACAACGCCAACCGAAGGTTTGGCGCTGGTGGGGTTGAAGCCACCCCCTTTTGGGATCACCGCAGGTAATCCCTGAATTCTTTCTGAATATTTTGGAGTGCAGCACCATCCAACCGAAGGTTTGGCGCTGGTGGGGTTGAAGCCACCCCCTTTTGGGATCACCGCAGGTAATCCCTGAATTCTTTCTGAATATTTTGGAGTGCAGCACCATCCAACCGAAGGTTTGGTGCTGGTGTGGTTGAAGCCACCCCATTTGGGATCACCGCAGGTAATCCCTGAATTCTTTCCGAATATTTTGGGATGCAGCACCATCCAACCGAAGGTTTGGTGCTGGTGGGGTTGAAGCCACCCCTTTTGGGATCACCGCAGGTAATCCCTTTAGGCCAGAGCCAAAACCTATTAGAGGGAGGAGACAGGGCAATAAAGAGAACCAGCGCTACTTGCTAACCCCATATTCTTGTATGAGAAGGATAATCGTTAAAACCTATATTTTACCCCGGTTAGTTCTTCAGAAATATCCCAAAGCTTTTGCGCATCTTCCAGGTTGTGTGATGATTTTGTAGATTTTACCACAACCGGATGCCCTGCAAGTTGCAAGAATCCTGATGGACCATAGTATTCGCCCCCTTTCACGCAGGGATCAGCAGCAGCCCTTATCTGGGGAAGAGCCCCCGCATGTGGGCTTGGCAAAACTTTTATGATTAGGGGTCGAAGTATGCGGGCCAATAGTTTTCCCTCCTGATGTCTGCCTAAGTTTGTGTAAGAGGCACCAGGGTGAGCAGCCACAGCAATACTGTTGTAGCAGTTTTTTTCAAATCGACGTTGAAGTTCGTAGGCAAACAGAAGATTTGCCAGTTTGGAGCGAGCGTATGCCCTCAATGAGTTGTAGTTATGAGCGTATTCCGATAGAGAATTGGTAAAGTTTATTTTCCATTGTTTGTGAGCAAGACTGCTAACAATAACTACTCTAGAGTTAGGAGTGTTTGCAATTAAATCAAGCAGCAGACCCGTTAAGGCAAAATGCCCAAGGTGGTTTGTGCCCATTTGGCTCTCAAAACCATCTCTGGTTAACGCATAGGGAGATGCCATTATGCCAGCATTATTGATAAGTATATCGAGCCTGAAGAAATTCTGTTTAAATTTTTCCACGAAATTTCTTATGGATGCTAAATCCATTAGGTCAAGAGTCATTAGAATAATTTTCCCTTCAGGAACTTGTTTTAATATTGTTTCCTTTGCAATCTCGCCTTTATTTATGGAACGGCATGCAAGAACAACATTAGCTCCTTTTTGAACAAAAGCCCTAACCGTTTCGTAACCCAATCCGCTATTGCCACCAGTTATCACTACCACTCTGCCCATTTGATCAGGTATATCATTTAAAGTCCATTTTCTGTTACTCATAAATAAAATTTTGAGTAAAAATACTACTTTATAGTATTGGTTTGTTTTTATTTGTTCTATTCTAAATATTCAGCCATACAATTGCATAATTTTTTTAAAATATGGTTAAATTTGCGCCCACTAAATGGGAAGTTCGACTAATTGGAGAGATGCCGGAGCGGTCGAACGGGGCGGTCTCGAAAACCGTTGTCCCGCTTACGCGGGACCCAGGGTTCGAATCCCTGTCTCTCCGCCAACCCCACCAGCACAAAGCCTGCATTTGCAGGCTTTTGTTTTTCTCATAGCCCAAAATTGAAAGCTTGCTTAACAATTTTGGGCTATGAAAACCATCCAACCGAAGGTTTGGTGCTGGTGTGGTTGAAGCCACCCCATTTGGGATC
>CAYNHM010000020.1:0-71156 GCA_964397135.1 uncultured Rikenellaceae bacterium | reverse complement strand
AGGTCATCGGGTCGGTGGTGGTGCCGATGATCGTACCCGAGCAGTTGTCGGTGGCGGTTGGGGTTGTGGTAACTATTACGCTGCACTCGCCCGTGAGTTGGGGCAATGAGGGTTCATCGGGCACTGGGGCCGTTACGTCCTCCACGATCACCGCCTGGGTCTGCGTTGAGGTATTGCCGTGGCCATCGTCGTAGGTCCAGGTGATGGTGTAGGTCCCCTGCTCGGTATAGGTCATCGGGTCGGTGGTGGTGCCGGTGACCGACCCCGCGCAGTTGTCGGTGGCGGTGGGGGCAGTGAGGCTGGTCACCGAGCACTGGGCGGTTATGTCGGGCAATGAGGCTATATCGGGCACGGGAGCCGTTACGTCGTCCACGATCACCGCCTGGGTCTGCGTTGAGGTGTTGCCGTTCCCATCGTCGTAGGTCCAGGTGATGGTGTAGGTCCCCTGCTCGGTATAGGTCATCGGATCGGTGGTGGTGCCGATGATCGTACCCGAGCAGTTGTCGGTGGCTGTTGGGGTTGCGGTAACCGTTACGCTGCACTCGCCCGTGAGTTGGGGCAATGAGGGCTCATCGAGCACGGGCGGGGTGATATCCATGATCACCACCGCCTGCGCCTGGCTGGAGGTATTGCCGTTCCCATCGTCGTAGGTCCAGGTGATGGTGGTGTTCTGGATTATGGGCAGGGTGGCATCGAGGGTGCCGGTGATTGTACCCGCGCAGTTGTCGGTGGCGGTGGGGGCAGTGAGGCTGGTCACCGAGCACTGGGCGGTTATGTCGGGCAATGAGGCTATATCGGGCACGGGAGCCGTTACGTCGTCCACGATCACCGCCTGGGTCTGCGTTGAGGTGTTGCCGTTCCCATCGTCGTAGGTCCAGGTGATGGTGTAGGTCCCCTGCTCGGTATAGGTCATCGGGTCGGTGGTGGTGCCGATGATCGTACCCGAGCAGTTGTCGGTGGCTGTTGGGGTTGCGGTAACCGTTACGCTGCACTCGCCCGTGAGTTGGGGCAATGAGGGCTCATCGAGCACGGGCGGGGTGATATCCATGATCACCACCGCCTGCGCCTGGCTGGAGGTATTGCCGTTCCCATCGTCGTAGGTCCAGGTGATGGTGGTGTTCTGGATTATGGGCAGGGTGGTATCGAGGGTGCCGGTGATTGTACCTGCGCAGTTGTCGCTGGCGGTGGGGGCAGTGAGGCTGGCCACCGAACACTCGGCGGTTATGCTGGGTAACGTATCCTCATCGGGTACGGGGGAGAAACCATCGTTAAAGAATGTTTGCTCAGGGGCAAATTCACCTCCGTCAAAACACGCATCTACTGCCTGAACGCTCCAGCTATAATTCTTACACTGTTCGGCAAAGTTTTTAAGGGTGTAGCTAATTGAATTAAATTGTCGATTTCCCTGAATACTCCCAATTCTTGCCACTAAGCGTTTGCCGTTCAAATCATCTGTTTGAGGAAATGCCTGACCAGCAACAAGATATTCTAGGGTTTGCTGATTGTAAACATATATACCATAGTTTAGTCCATCGCTTTGGTTTGTGTCTGAGCCAACATCCCAGCTCAATATCACATCTGTACCATCAATGACAGATTGCAAATTTGTAACTATTTGTGGTTTTGTGTTTGGAGTTGCATTAGAATAGTTTTGAAACAATTTAGTAATACTACCATTAATAGAATAACCAGATATTAGTAAATCTAGGCTACCATCGTTATTAAAATCGCACCACGAAATGCTACTTTCATAAATCCCATCGAGAATAATATTATCTTGTTCAATAAAATTACCATTACCATCATTTTTATAGATTCTCGAAAATCCACCTGTAATTTGTCCATCCCAGTTTCCAGTTAAGGCAAAATCCAAGAGTCCATCGTTGTTGTAATCGCCCCAGGCAACACATCCATCAGCAACCCCAGTAAGTGATATAGCGGGTTGCTCATCAAATGCTTCCTCACCATTGTTGCGATAGACTTTTGTAACCAGCTCTGATCCTGTGAAGCCTGCAATGATTATGTCCAGAAACCCATCGTTGTTGTAATCGCCCCAGGCAACGCTGCTGCCAAAAACTCCTTGGAGCGAAATGCCTGTTTGCTCAATAAACTCCCCATCCCCATTGTTTCTATATATCTTCGAAATGTTTTCAGTGCCCGTTGAGCCCGTCAGGAGAATGTCCAAATACCCATCGTTATCGTAATCGCCCCAGGCAACGCTGCTAGCAGAAACACCGGGTAACCCAATACCAGTTTGTTCGGTAAAAGAGCCATTGCGGTTGTTACGGTATACCTTTGATACCCTCTCAGAGTTGGTTGAACCAGTTAGGAGAATATCAAGGTAACCATCGTTATTGTAATCGCCCCAGGCAACGCTACCGTTCGCTATTCCAGCGAGAGCGATACCTGTTTGCTCGGCGAATGTTCCATTGCCATTGTTCCGATAAATTTTTGCAATTTTTTGCGAACCCGTATCGCCAGTAATCAGGATATCCAGATACCCATCGTTGTTGTAATCGCCCCAAGCAACGCTACCTTGAGCCACGCCAACAAGTGAAATGTTTGTTTGCTCGGTAAATGTTCCATCGCCATTGTTGCAATAGATCTTTGAAATGGGTCCTGATGTGGATAGACCAGTTACTAGAATATCCAAAAAGCCATCGTTATTGTAGTCGCCCCAGGCAACGCTGCTTCTACGAACACCACTAAGGTCAATATCTTGTTGCCCAACAAACAGGCGAACATCAATTTCTACGCTGTTACTATGGTATGTTATATCACTTACCACCGACTCACAACGAACAAAGTAAACTCCCTGTTCATCAAAAAGCGGGGTGAATGATGTGTTATTTTGTGAAGGATTAAAAGAAAAGTATGGACCATCGATGCTACTTGCAAATTTCCATTCTCGGGATGTTGCTTGGATAGGAAGTTCCTGAACAATGAGCATTTGCCCTATTTGATTAGTGCCAATAAACTGTTTTTCAAAGGGTTCAACTCTATTCCCAGGGAAAATTATGGTTTGCTCCTGTGCAAATGACCCACCCTCAAAACTTGCATCAACTGCCTGAATGCTATAACGGTATTCCTTGCACGGCTCGTCAAAACCATTTAAACTGTAGCTGATAGTGTTTTCGTTTCTAATTCCCTGAATATTCCCCATTTTTGCAACTAAACGTTGGCCATTATTATCGTGTCCATATGGAAATGCATTCCCCGAAACCCTATATTCATCAACATTTACATCATACATATAAAGGTTATAGCTTAACCCATCATCCTGATTATCATCGCTTGCTTTACTCCAAGAAAATGAAATTTCAGATCCATTATGTTCAGCATTCAATCCCGTAATTTCCTGTGGCTTTGAGTTTGCCTCTGGGGTTGAATTGTTCTTAATGATTTTTGAAATACGTTGCGTTCCGCTTTGCCCCGAGATTAGAAGATCGATATGACCGTCGTTATCGTAGTCGGCCCATGCAAATGAGCATGAATGTAATCCGGTTAGTTCTATGTCGGTTTGCTCTGTGAAACTGTCATCGCCATTATTGCGATAGATTTTTGTAGTTGGGCTGCCATAAGAGGGAGCAGTTGCTCCAGCAATTACAATATCTATTAACCCATCGTTGTTGAAATCGCCCCAAACTGCGCTACCACGACAAACTCCCTGCAGGGATGCTTGGGATACTTCGGTGAATGTGCCATCCCCATTATTTTTATAAACCTTTGATATATAATTACCTGTGTTTTCGCTATTAACACTACCCGAAAGAAGGATATCCAGGTAACCATCGTTGTTGTAATCGCCCCAGTCAACGCTACTGAGGTAAACTCCAGGCAAGGATAATCCGGTTACCTCTGTAAAATTTCCGTTTCCAGTGTTACGATAGAGTTTAGCAATATAATCACCCTGATCATCCTGTCCAGTAATCAAAATATCCAAGAACCCATCGTTGTTGTAGTCGGCAATGGCAATATCGCCCGATGTAATCCCTACCAAAAGAGGGGTAAACAAGTGGCGCACAAAGCCTCCTTCACCGTTATTTTTGTAGATATGAGTAGCATATTCTGAGCCTAACATTCCAGTAATTATGAGGTCGATATAGCCATCGTTATCAAAATCACCCCAAGCCAGTTTGCTGTAACGAAATAACTCTATTTGATGATCCTGCTCGGTAAATGTTCCGCCCCCATTATTCCTATATATTTTTGTTGAGTATTCATTTGTAGCCCACGAACCTGTAATGGCAAGATCTATATATCCATCGTTATCGTAATCACTCCATTCTGCACTGCTAAAATAAAAACCTATTAGCGTGCTTTCTGTAAGTTCAGAAAAGGAGCCATTGCCGTTGTTGCGATATATTTTTGATATTATTGTGCCTGTAGAAGTTGAGCCTGTAATGAGAATATCCATGTAGCCATCGTTATCATAGTCGCCCCATGCAGCAGTTCCTTGAGAAACTTTAAGCAGATCGATTTGGTCTTGCTCAATAAGCCATTTAACTTCAATTTCAACAGCATTGCTGGAAAAAATCTGCGAATTAATAATCGATTCACAACGAATAAAATAAGTGCCTTGCTCATGGAAATAAGGTGTATAGGATTCGTAAGTTTGTGCAGGTATAAATGATTGGAATGAGCCTTCGATACTAGTTGCATATTTCCACTCTCTCGATGAGGCTGCGGGCATTTCCCACACCGATAAGGGCTGCCCTGCAACTACTCCAATTAATTGTTTCTCAGCGGGGAAAACTTTGTTGCCTGAGATAGAAAAAGATTGCCCTTGGGCAAACAGACCACCCTCAAAAGAGGCATCTACGGCCTGAACGCCCCAAGAGTAATTCCCTGAAAGTAAATTTTTTACTGTGTAGGAAGTGTTTTGTATTCCTCCCATTTTTGCAACCATTCGTTTCCCATTTAGCTCTTGGGGTTCTATTAGGGCATGGGGGTTAACGGCATATCTATTCAGTTCAGCATCAAAAACGTAAATGTTATAGTTTAAACCACCACTTTGGTTTATATCTGTACCTGCATCCCATGTAAATGTTACATTTGAGCCATTTACTTCATGTGCTAAATTGTTAATTTCTTGAGTTTTGGTGTTGCTGGGCTCGACATTGTTTTTATATAATTTTGAAATGAACGAAATGCCTGTTGTGCCAGTTAATAGTATGTCGAGTTTTCCGTCGTTGTTGTAATCGGCCCAAGCCAAGCTGCACCGATACACTCCATCGAGACTAATGGCCGATTGCTCTGAAAATGAGCCATCGCCATTGTTCTGATAAATTTTTGTGACATAATTCCACGGTGCCTGTTCCCCTGCCAGAAGAATGTCGATAAGTCCATCGTTGTTGTAGTCGCCCCAGGCAACACTGCATTGCGCCAAGCCAACAAGTGAAATGCTTGTTTGCTCAGTAAATGTTCCATTGCCATTGTTGCGATAGACTTTTGTAACTCGCTCTGATCCTGTGAAGCCTGCAATGATTATGTCCAGAAACCCATCGTTGTTGTAATCGCCCCAGGCAACGCTGCTGCCAAAAACTCCTTGGAGCGAAATGCCTGTTTGCTCAATAAACTCCCCATCCCCATTGTTTCTATATATCTTCGAAATGTTTTCAGTGCCCGTTGAGCCCGTCAGGAGAATGTCCAAATACCCATCGTTATCGTAATCGCCCCAGGCAACGCTGCTAGCAGAAACACCGGGTAACCCAATACCAGTTTGTTCGGTAAAAGAGCCATTGCGGTTGTTACGGTATACCTTTGATACCCTCTCAGAGTTGGTTGAACCAGTTAGGAGAATATCAAGGTAACCATCGTTATTGTAGTCGCCCCAGGCAACGCTACCGTTCGCTATTCCAGGGAGATATAAACCTGTTTGCTCAGTAAACGTTTCATCCCCATTGTTCCGATAAATTTTTGCAACTCTTTGCGAACCCGTATCGCCAGTAATCAGGATATCCAGAAACCCATCGTTTTTGTAATCGCCCCAGACAACGCTACCCTGAGCCACACCCACAAGTGAAATGTTTGTTTTCGCTGTAAATGTTCCATCGCCATTGTTGCGATAGATCTTTGAAAAGGGACCTGATTCGGATAGACCAGTTACTAGAATATCCAAAAAGCCATCGTTATTGTAGTCGCCCCAGACAACGCTGCTATATTGAACACCAGGAATCTCAATATTTTCCTGCTCAATAAAATCCTGAGCAAAGCTATGGCTGAAAGCCATTGAAGAAATAAGCGCAAAAATTATTAGTACTTTTTTCATTTTTTTGAGGTGTTTATTTAAACTAATTAGGCTGTTTCTCTCGGAATGAATTTGATTTTCAATACTGAACAAAATTATAACATCGCAAAAGGGAAATCAATTGGTATTTATTACATACTATTTTGGATATATTAAGTATTTATACCTAGCTAGAAGAAAAAAATATTTATTCCCCATTAAAATGCGATTCCTAAGATTTCCTAAAAGAGAATAAGTGGAGTGTATAAATTCCGATACGTTACAAAAAACGATCATTAATCATTACTGGTTTGATTACCATTTACAATTCGACAGAACTTTATTGTATGTCTCTGCGCTAAATTATCAGGCAATTTTCAACCATTTTTCAAAGGCGTTTTTATGAGCCAGGAAGCATTTTGAAGAGTTTGAAACAACAAAATCTTTTAGTTTGCAAGTCAGTGCAATAAATCCTTATTTTCTAACACAAATTCGCAGTATTTGTTACCATGAAATATTGTCTTATACAGTCCATTCCTATGAAAAACTATCCTTTCAGGTAAATATGAATTAAAAATTGCATTATCAATAGAACACATAATTGAAGTCAATTCTTGAACATCTAGGGAATTGAACAGTTCAAAAAAAAGGCAACGGGTTACCCTAAATTCAAACTTATGGTCTGTTTCTTCAATAATCTCAATGGAATTTAATTTTGTGCTACCTTCTCTATTCGCTTTCTGTTGATACCTTTTTAGATTATCAAATGATCTTCCGGCTTCAACATTTCTAAAATTTGCCTGTTGAACGGCCAATCCTGATGTCAATATTCCTGCTCTCAGTATTTCAAATGCTTTTTCGTGTCCAACTTTACGTTTTAATCTAATATATAACCAAGCTATAAATGCATAATTATCAATGAAATCTGCTGGTAATTCAAGCTTTACTTTTCGTTTAAACTTTTTGAAGGTTATTTTAGTAATTATCAAAATAATCAGAGGTTTATTTAAATAACCCTTCAAAACACCCAATAAAATCAAAAAAGATGATGGTTTTGCAATTTTTTCTTCGTATGTTTTAAAGTATTTCATGGTTTAATTCCATTAGTATCGTGTTGACAGAAATTATTTGTCTTCTTGTTTGTAACTTATTTTTAATAAATTATTTGCTTTGTTTTTAACACCTGCAGATATTGTTGTGATAGAGTTAAATACATCTGTTTTTGAGAAAAAAACTAATTCTTTTCTTTTGTTATAACAATTAAAATTAGAAGAAATGATTAGTTCTTTAATTATACATTCTAATAAATTTTCTAGTTCTTGGTCAGAAAATCTATCAAGCCCATCAATAAATGTTGGTTGAGAATTGCTTTTTGATACGTCTCTTTTAAGTTCAAAATAAAACGATTTTCTATTATCAGAACAAGCCGAAAAGACATACCTGCCTGACTTGTAATCTTTTTCAGCAATTGCAGTTTTAGTATTATCCATTAAATATTTTAGAACATCCTTTATTTCTTTAAATAATAAGTCTAAACCATTTCTTTCAAAACCATTTAATTTTGACCACCAGTCTTTAAATTCTAGTAGTTCAAAATGAGATAAGTGTTTTAAAATATCATATTTATTAATGTAGTAAATAGATTTTTTGCCATTTTCAGTCATGGCATTATATCTAATAAAAAACAGTTCACTGTCAGATAATTGTCCTCTTAATATTTTTGAATAAGTTATCTTGTCCTCTTCTTTTAATTTTGAATGGTCAATTAATGAATAAATTCTATATAGAGTTTTATAATAAACTGTTGTTATGTTTTTATTTTGAACATAAAAGTTTTGATAAATACGAACTGCGGTTTTCCTATTATATGAGAAGACTCTTTGAGGTGTAAAATTAGCCTGAATAATAGCTTTCTCGTTGTCAAAAAAACTTTTTCCTGAAAATCCATTTACGGATATGTCTTCAATAATTTTTCTATACAAGTTTATGAGTTCGAAAAACGTATTGTCAAACTGTTGTTTAATGAAAACATCTTTGCTTGCGGTAAATTCTTTTCTCTGTAAATTAAGGGTTTCGTATAGTAAAAGCAACCCAACAAAAGCAAAAATAGTTCCAATAAATCCGCCAATAAAATCACCAAATACACCAGCATCGGGTAAATAAATTTGTTTTTCTGGATCAATAAATTCTTCATACCAATATCCTCTTGCTAAAAACCAAAAAAGCGCAATGCTACCAAGGCTTGTAAAAAATGTTGCGAGAATAATTAGTGGTCTTTTCATTTTATAACGTTTTAAAATGAACGTATTGCCCTAATTCGAAGTGGGGTGGTTTTAACAAATTGATTTCCTTCCCCGTTTGAGTCAAACATTTTCCCAAAAGCTTGATCGTAACTGGTCTCCATGCTACTCCAATAAGTAGCAATTTGAAAACCACCGATTTGGGTTCTTAGGTTGTGCATCAAGCATAATTCGGAGTATGTTGGCAGGCGCCAGTTGGTAAAATTCTTGCCAACGGTGTTATGATAATCGGGTATACTTATAATATCTGATGCAACATACCAGTTGTTGCTTCCCTGGTCCTGTGTTGCTGCCACCAAGCCGTGCTTTCCGTTTGGGGTAACGTAAAAAACATACCCCCCCAGCTCATTATTCAGACCAATGGTGTATGTTGGCTCGTCGTGAGCGTGGTTTCCAGCGGCTACCTGATTGGCTCCAGAGCCGATGTTCAATGAAATGGTGGGGTTTCCCGAAACACCATTGCCATTTGATATGCTTATTCCGTTCCCAGAAACTGATATGCTCCGAGCCACTACACTACTAGCTCCGTTACGGATAATAAGCCCATTGGTGGCCAAGTTGTGCAAAGCCAAAGCTTGTCCAGTTAAACCAATGGACCCCGATGAAGTAATTGTGCCTCCCGTAATACCATTGTTGGTGGCAATACTGGTAACTGTTCCTGCTCCAATATCGCTTCTTAACTCTGCTGCCGATCGAGCAGTTAAACTATTATTAGCATTAATTCGAAGGAAGCTAATTGCAGATGGGTTATTTAGGGTAAATATATTTGACCCTACACTGGTGGCACCCAGATTCAATCTGGCATCAGTAGCATTTGTTGCTCCTGTTCCACCTCGCGCAACGCTAAGGGTACCTGATGTAATGTTATCGGCCGAATGGTTGTGTGCTGAAGGAGGATACGTTAGAGGCAAACTGAGGAGGTCGTTAAAAACACCGGTTATCGCAACGGTCGATAGCTGGGGCTTGTTTAGGATTAGGGCATCACCCGATATTGCATTCCAGTCGGCATTTACATTCACTTCGGCACCTGATTGTATCCCATTGAGTTTGCTCTTATCGCCAGAACTCATAAAACCATCGGCACTTGGAGTAGCTGTATTATGTGTGTGCACGCTTGCTGCGTAGTTGGGTGCAAATTTCACCCACTTTGTGCCATTGAACTGGAGCAGGTCTCCCGTAGTAGAACCGATGAAATCAAAGTTTTCCGTTACTGCGGGATCATTCTCCTCGGTGATGTAACTCTTCAAATCGCTGATCTGGTTTTCGGTGATCTCCAATGCTGCCTGATGTGCCTTTACATCGCCCTCGGTCACGGTATAGTGTGAGATGTAGGTTGGAGTTAACTTCACCCATTTTGTTCCATTGAACTGCAGCAAATCGCCGTTGACCGCACCAGTAAAGTCGAAGTTGGTAGATACGGCAGGATCGTTTTCGGATATTAAGTAGGTTTGTAAATCGCTGATTTGAGCCTCTGTGATGGAGATTCCGGTTGATTTATCCCAGGCAGTAAATACTGGGTCTGTTTCAGTTGAACCCGATGCATCTGCAATAACCCACTTCTGATCAACGGCATCGTACTTCAAAACCTTATTGGCGGCTAAGCCTGTTAAATCCACATCCATTAAGTCTCCAATAGACTCGCCAGTAATGGATGTGAGGTAACTCTTCAGGTCGGTAATTTGGTTCTCGGTAATAGAGATTCCTGTGGATCTATTCCATCCGCTGAATACGGGGTCGCCCTCTTGCTCTATGTAGTTTCCAAGGTTGGTAATCTGGCTCTCGGTGATTGAAATGCCCGTTGATTTATCCCAGGCAGTAAAAATTGGGTCTGTTTCGGACACTCCTCCTAAAACGGTTTCGGCAGTTTTGGCATGCAGGGCGTAGGGAACGCTAAGCAGTTGGCTCACTCCCATTAGAGTGTAATTGGTTCCACCTTCGGGATCAACTTCTACTTTTATGTAATGCTGATCCGTTCCCCATTCAATGGCTGCAAAATCATCAGTAGTGGCTCCTGAGCCTATTTCAAAGGTAACCAATCCATTCGCATTTGTTGTGGTTGCGTGAACTTCAACGTATACGGTGTTCATCTCCGTACCTTGGAGTATGCTTATCATTATGCTGACTTGCTGATTGGTGATAAGCTGATTGCTGTTATTGCGGATTACCGCTTGGTAATTAATCCTTTGGGGAGGTTGGGCTTGGGCTAGTGGCATAGCAAGAATTGCAAAAGCTATCAGCAGCATTGAAAAATAAAAGATTCTCATTCTCATAACGATAAATTTTTGTTATTCTCACAAATTGCTCAATCAATTGATTTATAATACACTGAAAATAAATTGATAAACAACTGCCGTGATTGTTTAAGAGTAATATATGTAATACGGTAAAGGTAGATGTCGAAAAGGTCGAAATCAATCGGTATTTGTTACATATTTTTGGCGTTGAATTAGGTATAAATACCTAATAATTCATAAGAATTGGTATAAATGCAAGAAGTGAGACAGCAATAACCTATCTCACTTCTTTAAAAAAACCAAATCACAAACATTAAACCAATGATCACATGCTATATTGCATTACTAAAACTTAATTATTCAGGCTATCCCTAACACAACGAACTGAGAGTCCAGCATAATTGGGTGATGGACAGCTTGTAAAATAATTATGATATCGAGCAGCCATCGTCCAAGCAATAGACATCGTTCCTTCTTCAGGAACATCAAAAATTCCTTGAACTGAACCCACTTCGCAATTACTCCAGAAGTTACAAAACTCTCCAAGACCTGAGTAGTATAATTCTCTGGAGCCACTAGGAAGCGCACCAAATCCGTAATCATCTGTTCCTGCTGTAAAGGGTGATACCCAGCATGGGTGTGCATCGGGGAAGGTTCGGGCACTTCTTAACATTCTGCCAATTTCCTCCTCGTTCCCAATAAAATCGATTAATTCTTGCCAATCATCATTATTTGGCACACGCCAGTTATCAGGGCAAATGCCTCGGCTATCCATCACAGCATAAGCGTTGTAAAGTGCCCCGTAGGCTTCAAGAACCTCAGCGTCCGAGTTTAATCCATCGATTTCTTGGTGTGGATATATGGCATAGGCCCCTGTAGTTGTACTAAACCACTCTTCGTTGCTTAACCCTGTGTTGATAATATCGCCATTCCGGTACCTCGAGGTGCGAAGGTTTTCCCCCAACCATTCCTGATTGCCAATTTCAATGGTTATGTATTTATTGCCATCAATATCAATAACATCATTAATGGAATTTTTATTGTTTTTTCCCAAAAAATCATCATTATTATTATCACAGCTGCTTATGAGCAAAATATTAAAAATCAAAAGAATAAGGAATGATTGAGTGTAATCAAAATTTGTTTTCATAGTTTTTACTTTATTAAAAGAACTTAGTTATAATAATAAGGGCATTAGCTTAGTCTATATAATTGCTATGGCGGTAAACACAACACGAACACCATGGGCTTCATATGCTATAACTTATAGTTGTTTTTTAACATCATGCTTACAGCAAGATTTACGTAATAATAAAAAGCATTTTAAACTATTAGGCCAAAGTATTCAATAGATATTCCAAAGTTATTATCACTTTGATTTAAAAACAATAGGTATTTATTACATATTTTTAGGGGACATATTAGGTATAAATACCTAATAATTGCATTTTGAAATGATTTTGGGGTTGAATCTGTTCTAAACCTTAGGCTGTTTTTTAAGATTTGAATTCTTGTCATAAAGATATTCTTTAAAGAATTACTTTTACTTTCATGACTGTATTAATCGAAAGAAAAAATAGTGCATTACTCTTGGTTATCTTACTATTACGTAATACACCTTCCAAACGCTGCAATGGTTACTCAAAATATTTACTTTTTAAGATTAGGTATAGCCGTTTGAAGATCTGCATGGGCAGTGCTGGGTATTTTGGATACTGCTATTATGATAAGCGAGTACTAGGGAATGGTGCAAAAGCTAGTTCTTAATAACTTTAAAACAGATCATCGCTTTCCGATCATGGAAAACCCATAAGATGTAGGAGGCAGGTGGGTATTTATTCATGGGGATTCTTGTTTCGCTACCAGTAAGTTTACCTATCATAAGCAGCCTGCCATTTAGATCAAAGACTCTGTAGGTAAGATGCTTGCCATGGTAATTTTCTACCCTAAGCAATAGTACATCGTTAGTGGGATTTGGGTAAGCGATAATGATAAGTTTACTGGCCTCGGCATTATCAGTTCCTGCTATTATAGATATTTCGAAGGGTTGCTGAACGCCATGAGCAACAGAACAATGTTCCCCAACATGGGTTGTATAAAGGTTTTGCCCAATGGAATAGCTTACGTTGCCTGCATTGCCAATAGCCTCTCCTCCTGATGCCAGTACCGTTTCCTGGGCATAGACTCTACCTAGTTCAATGCATAAAAGTATAGATGCAATTAGGATAATGTAACTTTTCATTTCTGCTTCATTTTATTTATTTGCAACTTTTTTAGCAGCTGTGGGGTGGGGGTGTGATCTCGTCTCGTCAAGGTTTTGACGAGACGATAGGGCGCGGGGCTTGGGATTTATCCCCCGTTAACACTTTCCCTGCGTGCCGACCCGTTTCCGTAACCCATTCAGCCCACATTGGCTACACCCCATGTTAGGGGCTGGCTATTAATTTTCTGTCGTGTTTTTTGATTTGACAAATAAATTTGCTGCATTTTTTACGGTTTTACACGTGCGTTGGGTCAGGCACACTCTTTGACAAGCTTTGGTTTCAGCGTGGTTTGTGCGGCTTGGCAATGTGTGTGACTGCGAAGATATCATTATTGAAAAACAAAAGCATAGCTAATTGATGGTAAAATTGGGAAAAGGGAAAATTGGTAAAGCCTATACTTACCCATATCCTGATCGTATTTGTAGTACTGAAAAAATGGATTAAACCTTGAGTACGCATTATACAAACCAATACTCCATGTTCTAACACCATTAAGTTTTTCCTTTGAAAAGTTGAAAGAAATATCTAGTCTGTGGTATGAAGGCATCCTATAGCTATTCCGACCTTCGTAAAGGTGAACTGTAATCAGCTCCTCGGTTGATGTAAAACCTGATGCAAAAACCATATAATGCTGCTGTGGGAAAGTTATAGGGTTACCAGAACTATAAACCCAAGCGCAGGAGAATCGTATATTTTTTGAGATTTCATGATTCACAACAATCGACATGTCATGCCTCCTGTCGTATATAAATGGGAAAGGTTTACCATTATTTATGTTATCAAACTGCCTTTCGTTTTTGCTCCAAGTGTAACCAATCCATCCAGTGGTACTGCCTGCTTTTTTGTATAGTAAAACTTCCACACCATAAACCAAACCTTTTCCGTTTGGTTCAATGTTGTTAAGCCAAGTTTCTGTACTTCCAAAAAGCGATGCACCCTCTTTTGCTTCTATTAAGCTACTCATGGTTTTATAAAAAGTCTCAACACCTAAACTTAATAGACTGCCTTGATGAACAGATTTCTCAAAGCCGAGAGTGTACTGATGACCTTTCTGCGGAGGCAACGAGGAGGATGCAGGAATCCAAAAATCTGTTGGAAGTGCTGAACTCGAAAGTGTCAACAAGTGTGAGCATTGCCACATTTTGGCATAACCAGCGTTAAGAGAAAGGCTTTCGTTTACTGGATAGTTAATGGAGGCACGAGGTTGAATTGAAAAAAAAGCGGCTTGGTCGTAACTTTGATAACTACCAAAATGTAAACCTAAGTTTAAATCAAAAACATTGAGCAGTTTTAATCTATCTTCAAGGTAACCTTTGAACTCAACGGTTTTTGTTCTAAATAAATCGGTTGCAACTTGATTAACGTCAGAGGGTTGGCTGCTGGAGTGGCTAGATGTGCCTGGGTTGAATGTATGGTACAAACCCTCAATTCCAAAGAGGATTTTGTGGTAATTGGAGTGGTAGTAGTCAAAATTGGCAGATGTAACTAAGTCGTAAACCCCTGAATTCAGATTAATGCTACTTCGCTCCGAAACATTCTCACCCTTCGATTTTGTTGAGAGGGATGTACCGCTACTGTAACCAGTATAGGCTATAATAAAATCTCCAAATAGATTCTGAGTAAATACCCTATTGTATCTTGTGGCAATCATAGTGTTGCCCCACCGTTGATTAAAGCTTGCTCTGTGTGTATAGGGTGAGGTGTCGCTTGCTTTCTCCCTTAGCGATAGAAAAACCCTATCTGCACCGTGGAAAATGCTAAAGAAAACCTGATCCTTTTCAGAAAGTTTTCGATTTGCCGTACCGTAAAGGTCGTAAAATGTGTACCCAGCCATAGCTGCGCCATCTGAATTCCTTAGCGAGGCCATTCGTGTTATAATATCCACGTTGCACCTACGAATCGACACAAAGAAAGAGGAGGTATCTGACTTAATAGGGCTTTCAACTGAAAATTTTGAGGATAGAACTCCCATCTGAACTTCTGTTTTCCGCTTTCTCATGTTCCCTCTCTTCATTCTAATATCAACTACTGACGAGAGCCTGCCGCCATACCTTGCGGGGAATCCTCCCTTATAGATTTTTGCGCTGTTTATGGCTTCGGGGTCGAAGGTTGAGAGGAATCCGCCTATATGGTTAACATTGTACAGAGGCACCCCATCGAGCAGAAAAAGGTTCTGATCGGAACTCCCACCCCTAACGTGTATTCCGCTTGTTCCTTCCTTGCCTGTTTGAATTCCAGGCATCAACTGATATGCTCTTAGTATATCGGTTTCGCCAAAAAGGGTAGGCATGGCTTTAATCTGCTCAATGGGAATGCTGGTTAGGCTTAAATTAGATAAGTTCTCCACACTGCGTTTCCCAACAACAGTAACCTCTTCTAGGGCAGTTCCTGGCTGAAGTGCGATGTCACACTTGGTGTTTTTGCTTAAAGAAATTCTTATCGTATGGTTTTGATAGCCAAGGTACGAGTAGGTTAGCTGTATAGAATCGCCCATTGGAACTGAAAGCGAATAAAATCCATGGTTATTGGTGGTTGCTCCAAATACTCTTGTAGTTTCAAAAACATTTGCTCCAATAAGAGCCTCTTGAGTTTCCAA
Organism: uncultured Rikenellaceae bacterium; assembly: GCA_964397135.1. GTDB lineage: Bacteria > Bacteroidota > Bacteroidia > Bacteroidales > Tenuifilaceae > MWFE01. The sequence continues at coordinate 55,533 of CAYNHM010000020.1, read as the reverse complement.
GTCCATCACGAAACCACTAATAACAGCTCTTTGCGCATAACTGCTCGTGAATATTGTCAGGAATAGTATTCCTGAGTAAAAATATCTTTTCATGCTACTCTTCGATGTAATAAATTCTTCTTTCATCCTCTGCGTATCCTGCAAAAACCCCGTACCCTCCCTGAACATTGGTGTACATCTGCTGGGGCTCTCCAATAAATGGAAGGTTGTAGCCATCGCCTGCATTGTAGCTGTTCTGCTGATTGTATATGTGCTTTGTCCATGATTTGCGGGCTAGAAAGAATTCTTCGGATACAGTTCTTAATAGTACAAACCTATTCATATCGGGTAAAAAATCACCAGTAAAATAATCATATGTAGGGGTATAGCAATAATCTATTCGTAGAGTTTTTTTTTGTCCAAAGAAAAATTCATTGGTGAAATAAAGGGTTTTTGGTTCGAAATCCCAATCACCATCCTTAATAATTGAAGGATCTGTCATGTAATCAACATTATTGTATACACCAACCTGTTCAAAAAGAATTTCATAATATCTTTTAGCGCTATCTGGATCTGAAAATTCTACAGTTATTTCTGCTAAGTAAGATTGGTGAGTTATGCTCCATTTTTCCCTGAAATAGTAGAAAGCACTATCTATTAACACTTTCTCGGGTATTGTGGACTCTGCCTGAACCAAACCAAAATCGGGGTGATCCACAGCGATTTTATATCGATTACCCTCAGAGGGGGTAAAATCATCGCCATACCATCCTTCCTCAATGTAAGTTAAATTTGCTACTAGGATACCATTTTCGTAAAGTCTAATACTAGCATCGGCAATAATTGGTGGTACTGGATTGGAAAAACATGTGGTTTTAGTTACATGTACTCGGAAAGTAGAGTCGGCGCAGAAAAGAGAGTTTACAACAAGGTACGATTGCTCATTGCACGGAGGTATTTCAATTTCCATGATACACGAGCATAAAAGAGAAATGATAAAGCAGAATGGTAGTAATCTCATTATTTTAAATGCTAAAAGATTTTTCCGAAATAAAATTACTCAAGGTGATACCTAATTATTTTGAAAAGTAATATATGCGCCTTAAGGGTAAAGATCCTTAAAGCGCATAAAAACTAAACAATTAGTAGTTTAACTTCATTTTTTATTAGTTTAGTATGAAAGCCGAGTCCATTTTTGAGAAGAGTGAGAAGAATAGTTAATTCTCCAATTTGAACTTGACCTAAAACGTAACGAAAACTCTCTAGGCCCCATTAGTATAGGAGAATCCCATTGACTAGGACTCTGCCTACTAAAGATTCCAGTTGGGTGAAGAGTCCAAACAATATGATTACTACCTGTCCCATGAATCGCATAAATGTCATAATCAACAGGGCTTATCATTGGAATAGGAGGAGAGGATGGAAGTGGTAAATCATTTGAACCTGTTAGAACAGAACCACCTGAACTATTTCGATAATAGTACTCATAACTCCACCATCCAGTTACCCTACGCAAAGGTTTATATGTATTTCTTATTTTCCAAAACCCTAATACTCTTCTTTCAGCAATTACTTCAATTGTATAGTTTGAACTTAGGGTTTGAGTTGAACTCTGATAGGAAGCTCCTGTGAAGAAAACCTGTACTCTCCTGTAGTTGTCATGTGGATCATCGTATCTGGGACTTGTTGATGACCATCTTGAACGACTACCACCATCATATATTTCAAAGTCATTTTCATACGTTTTACTAACATTGGATATGAAATCTTCGCCAACTTCCACATTAAATTCAACTTTACAGAGGTCAATTTTTTCGTCTTTAATTATTATTAGCCCATTTGAGTTAGCCACATGGGATAATGGCCAGTTGTTGAGTTTTAATTTGAAAGATAATGAACCATCGTCTTCAATGATTTCTTCAATTACTCCTTTTTGAAGATATTCAAGATATAGGTTTGATGGTTTATATTCAATACCCAACCTTTTCAAATCATCAACTGACAAATCTTCATCTAAGTCGCCATAGTTTAGCTCAACATTAACATTTTCAGCTTGATGTATTTCAAAGAATATGGTTTTCAGCGATTTGAAACCAATTTTATTTTCTAACTTAACTCTATCTTCATTTGAAAGACTTGAGAGTTTTAGTATTGCATGATCAAGTTCTTTCCAGTCGCTAAAAACTAAGGTACCATCAATCGCCTTTATATCAATGTCATGACTCTTGTTGGTGCAAACCGTTAGTTCGCTATCAAGCAAAGAAGTCTCCTTTTCTTTGTTGCATCCATAATTAATAATTGATAAAAATCCAATAACCATAGAAAGAATGGTCAAGTTTACATAACTTTTTCTTTTCATGTTCGTTTATTTATTTGATTTAACTTCGGTTAATTCGCCTCACCCCAACGTTGATTTTCCGCTCATTCAATGGGGTGGGGCTTTTTAGTTGCAGTTAAGGTTGCTGGATGAAACTGCGCAAACTAATAAAGTAGTTTTCAACCATGCCATTTAAAATCCTCGATTCGCCTGGCATAATTATTCATATCATAGTACACCTCCTATTTTTTATTAATTACAATACTGTTATTATTTCAAATCTTAAAGCGAAAATAACACAGGGAAAAAAGATTTTCCTGAACATAAGTATAATTTGTTGTATAACATATTGTCATACCAACATAAAAAATAATTTATATTGCTGATTTAGTGCTCATTAACATTCCGTCTTTTTCAGGCTTATAGTTTGCCATTAATGAAATTCAACTTAAACCTTTTATATAAATAGGCGCAATGACTTCAAATTGGTAATATGGTAAAAAATTTATGCAACCGTTTGCGACGCAAAATTGAGTAAAGTTTTGAATTTCAAATTATTTTTGAAATTAATGTTGTAAAAATGCTACCTTCACTATATTAGGCGATTATAATAGTGCTTCATGTTAAATATTCAAGGCAAGTGCAAAACGAAGGCTGTTTTAGTTGCGAAGCAATCGCCTGTGCGGTGGGGCAACAAAAAGTGCCTGAGTGTGCGTGGGCAAATTTTTCGTTACTTTTCTTCTGTCTATGTAGCAAATTTAGGTCTTCCACGATTTTTTCTTCTTAGTTTGCCCATAACGGCTGGGGGTGTGACCAGTTTGGGGGCGCGGGGCTTGGGATTTATCCCCCGTTAAAAAGCTCCCTGCGTGCTGACCCGCTCCCGTAACCCATTCATCCCAAATTGGTTACACCCCTTGTTATGGGCTGGCTTTTTCTTCGTTTAAAAATGAAAAAGAATAAAAATCTGACCATTTAATATATCAGTAAATGAAGTCGAAGAATTAAAATTACTACCATAATCATCTATTCTTACCGAATTTGTATCCCAATCCCAATATTCTACTTTTTGTATAGATTTTCCATTTAATCTCTTAATATAACCAATTCCCAATTCACCACCAATGGAAATTTTTGGTAACATGAAATACTCAATTCCTGTAAAAAATCTTGCACCAATTCCGAGGCCGTTATTTTGATTTGTTTCTAGAGGTCTATTCCAAGATGACCCAAATAAATATGATGTAGGAAAAGGGTTTGACGAAGAATGCTTGTTCCCATAACTAAATTTTTCGGTTAAATTTGAAAATTTCAAATTAATTTCAGCTCCATAAGATATTTGCAATCGATTAGAGCCTTTTCTCAACTCATAACCCAATGTCATGTCTAAATTATTGTAGGCTCGATCTAATTTATCGGTAACAAATAAATTAAAATCGTTATCATCTCTGATTTTGTAGTCTGTTTGTTGCGAATTTTGATATAACCCTAGCCTAATACGAATTGCCTTTTGAGATGAAATAAAATATTTCCAATATAACTGATTATTAAATAATGATAAATTAAGTTGATTTTCACCCGCTAAGCTAAACATATTACCTAGGTATAACAAAAACGGATTGGCTCCTATTCCAATTGAGAAGTCTCCTTTTTCAGGTAAAATAATTCTTCCTTTCTTATCTTTCAAGAGGCTATCCTCTTGGGAAAAACCAATTGAAAAAAAGATAGATAAACAAATTAATGTCGAAATCAAAGTTTTCATTTTTAAAATTTTAAGTTAATAAAAAATATTTAATTATTAAATTGATAATCAGATGTTTGCACACAACATCCGTATATGCATACATTTGTCCCTCAATATTATTTACCAATTAAGATTATTCCTCCAGTAACAGATCGCTCTTTGCTTTTTTGCAAATGTCAATTTGTTCTTCAAGGTACTCTTTTGCCTTTAGTATTTTAACTTTATCATATTTTGTTCTTCCCGATACAGTATAGTCTAATGCCATGTTCAAATGATCAGCATAAGCCTTAAAATACTCAATATTAATATCGTAGAATTTTATATTCAGTTCATTTACCTTTTCTCGAAACAGTGAATACTGATTTGCATGATTCCTAGCCTTTGTTAACTCCTCTCTTTCTATTGTTTTTCTGTATAAGGGAAAGTCTGCCGTTTCATTCACATTGGTCAATTCATAAATTCTATCAGGCATATCGCTAAATTTTTGTATATCTAAATATTCTAATAGTTTTTTATCATAAGTTGAGATAATATCTTTATAGTCTATATGTAACCTTTTTAATTCCTCCAGCTGCATTTCAAACTTAAGGGTTGTTTGACCCATCTTATCGTATAGCTTAATATAGGGCTCAATTGCATTGGAAAAAGATTTTATTGTCTCATCAGTAAAAACTATTTGTGAATTGTTATACGACTTTATTGATGTTGAACCAATGACATCATACTTATCTTTCCACTCATTCCTGTAGTTTTTATATTTCTTGGGCAAGTCACCAACCGGGACGACCTTTATATCGGCATACGTGTCAATATCATGTTTTGTAAAACCAATGGCAGAGTTAATAATAGTTGATGCTACAGATGTAAATGGATTTGTATTTACCAAATCCTGAACAACACCATTATTTAGAATTCTATTAACTATTTGTTTCCACCTATTTTGAGTATTCTCTTTTACCTGATCAGAAGCAAATTGAATGTTTTCGAATGAATCGGTAAGATTATTCTGTATCATTTCTTTTAATGTTTCCTCAAAATTCAACCCTAATGCGTTGTCAGAACCAATACTTTTTATCTGCGAAATCCTATTTTGCCCCGCTGCAATTGAGGTGCTATTTTGAAGACCCTTCCATTTTTCGGTGAGTTTAAAACCCAATGTTATGGCAACATTAAGTTTCTTCTTTTCTTCTTCATAAAACTTTTTGTCAGCGCAAATAATGTGATCTTTTAGCACATCATTTTGTAGTTTTAGCCTATTGAGCTCTTCTCTTAAAGAATCAATTTGCCCAAAGCTTTGTATAAAAGGGAATAGAATTAATAGAACTGCGATTGTCTTTTTCATAATCATGTTTTTTTCGAGTTAGATAAATGGTAATGATGATGTTATTATGAAATGTATTGGTAATGAAATAACAAACAGTATTTTAGTGACCAAAAGAATTCGGAATATGGTATAGAGTTCCTGTTTGTGGCTGTCGGTAAACAATAATTGTAGCAGATCCTTCACCAGGCTCAACTAAACATCCCCAATCGTCAATCATTCTAACTACTGTATAGGTGTATTCATTTACAGGGCTTACGGGATCAGGAATCTGCCAAACGGCTTGGGTTGCAAATTCGTATGTGTATTCCGAAGAAATTTGCTCGGGATACACCTCGGTACCATTAGTATAGGTAAACCTAAAAGGTGCGCGTCCTGTAAATTCTACTTTTAGGTTAAAATACTCACCTTCACAAACTTCATCTTGATCTGGAATTGCTGAAATGAGAGCTGAACAGAGAATGCACACAGTATTAACTATACTAAAATCGGAATGACCATAACCAATCCCTCCAGAAAAAATATTGGTCCCAGGAACAAAGCAGGTGGAGTTTGTCACTGCTTTTTCTGTGAAACCATTCCCGATCCCTCCAACAAAAATGTTGGGGCCAAGAACAAAGCAGTTGGAGTTTAACAGGGATTTTTCAGCGAAACCGTTGCCAATACCACCTGTAAACATGTTAGGGCTAGGTACAAAGCAGGTGGAGTTTATCACTGATTTTTCTGTGAAACCATTCCCGATCCCTCCAACAAAAATGTTGGGGCCAAGAACAAAGCAGTTGGAGTTTAACAGGGATTTTTCAGCGAAACCGTTGCCAATACCACCTGTAAACATGTTAGGGCTAGGTACAAAGCAGGTGGAGTTTATCACTGATTTTTCTGTGAAACCATTCCCGATCCCTCCAACAAAAATGTTGGGGCCAAGAACAAAGCAGTTGGAGTTTAACAGGGATTTTTCAGCGAAACCGTTGCCAATGCCTCCAGAATAAATTTTTGGGTTAAGAGTAAAACATATATTATTGGTAACATTTGCGCTTGAATAACCATCTCCAATACCACCTTCATATTGTGCAATGGCCAAATTTGAAAGTGCGAATAAAATTATAAGAAGAAGAAGACGAGCGTTTATGATGTTTTCCGAAACTTTCAATTTTGCTATACTTTAAGGTGTTCTAACTCCTCTGCCTCCAACTTGCGAGGACCTTTCGGTTAACGTAATGTTAACAAAGGCTCTATCCGAGGTTTGTGCACGTTGTGAAGAACTTTGCCAATCTCCACCCCTCCGAATAACGGCTCCAACAGTATTGGCACTTGGCCATGTAGAAATATTTGAATTACCATCTTCATCAAGCATGCCATCACCATTTTCTCCAATAAAAATATGTGAGATAGGTGGTCTTACTCCGTTGTCTAAAAAACCAATAGAAATGGTTTGTTCCTGAAGATTCCCGCTTAGATCCATGATGCCCCAGTATGAAGCCCCTGAAGTAGTTCGAATAGTAGTGGCTGTAGCAGCAAATCCAGTTCTCAAAGGGCCCAAAGTTTCACTAGGTCCAGTCCCATGGGCACATAAGCCATCACCAGATGTATTGGAAATCTCAGAATCAGTTCCTGGATTAAGCAGTTCATCCGATTTTGCCTGAAGAATAGAAGTATTCCCCCATACATATTCAGTAAGAATAGGCTCTAGAGGGCCTCTTGCCGCTTTCTCATACTCCAATTCAGTCATAGGGCGAAGCGCAGCCCAGTCGAGATAAGCCAGTAAATCGCTCCACGACATGTAGTTACAGGCTATACTGTTGCCATCTCCGTACGCTCCATCTCCATTTAAATCTACATCAACAATTGCTGGGGCACCCCCAGAAGTTTGCTTTATCCTTATTCCATTTCGATTTTGATAACCTGCAGTTGTCATTACCAAAGTTCCAACTGGATCGAAAGCATTGTTAGCCATTCTTGTTTGTTGCTCAATAAAACTAAGTTTGTTAAGGAAAACCGCGTATTGTTGCTGCGATATCTCGTATTTCATACAGTAGAACCCATTGAATCCTTTTGGAAAGGTTGCGGGGATTTCAGGATGTCTTGTTATACCGTTATCTGAAGGCTTATCGTTACAAAGATCATCCATGGGTATGAGATCTTCACTGGTAATTTCTTTTGGGAATGGACTAAAATGACTCCCAAGCGATGCCGTTGAATGGGTTTCGTTATCCGTTGATCCATCACCAACTTTAAACGATCCTTGTGGCACCCAAACCATTTCAACACCAAACACGTGAAAGTTAATTTCTTCGTACTGGGGTATGGGATTCGCAAACATTAATGTTACATTACCAGACTGACTGCCAAAGCCATTAGAATTCCTTTTTATAAAAATTCCTTTTCCATCGGTGGTTGTTTCAACGGTAAGATCTGTTCCGCCCGAAACACTATGGTCTAATGGGTCTGTGCTCAAGTCTAAATGATCCCATGTTGCTGTTCCCTCACAATCCTGAACCTTTACGAATATCCAAATAGCGTCCCAATTTAATGATGTATGCCAAGAATTATTCCATGATATGTCAAAATTTATGCTATTAGAATTGGGTACAACTACATTTTCAACCAATAGGTTGTTGGTAAATGCATTGGTATATGCAATAATAACAATGAATAGTGAAACAATAATTTTCTTCATAATACTATTTTAATTATAAGTTATTTATCTAAATACAAATTTTTTGTAGAGTTATGCTGAAATTCTAATTTTATGCATTGCCTCCCATTTCCGAACTACAGCTCGATAGACTTGCCTTACAGCATTATCATTTTTTGTTGAGTTATTGGAGATAAATTGCGTTTCATCTTGATTATTAACAAGTTCAGATTGGATATATGTAACCGTAATGGGATGTTCTGACCTTCGTGCCCGATCTTGAATTTTCTCAATGTAATTTCTTGGCGATATTTGATTTGTTGTGATGGTGTATTGGTTTGCTTCCGTTTTATAATTGTCATCACAAAAGATTACAACCAGATGGCCTGATTTCTGATTTTCAAATAATTTGAGAGCCCATTCCGCAATAATTTTTAACGAATAATCTGTAGAAGGGCAAATTTTATTATCGAGTAAATCATGGATAATCAATTTTGTTTGAAAGGATTGAAAAATATAGATTAACAAGTCAATGCCATTCATTTCCCAAAATAATTCATCTAAGTATTTTGTGGCGTTTACTGAAATAATTGAACTCAAAGGCTTAATAATTATGTTATTATTAAATGTATCATCTAAATTGACTTGAGATTCAGGGTAGTAACCAATTACACCAAGTTCATACTTGTTTGCTGATAAAAAGTGCGCAAGACCCTTGCTTATGCCATTGTTCGATCCGATTATTACAGCCTTTTTCATAATGTGCAACTTTTTTATGGTTAGAAATTCCAATAACAAACCTAGCATTCAATATCTCTCAAACACTAGGTTTGTCTTAGAAAACTTAACAAAAACTAACCTAAGAAACCTAATTAAGTAGAAACCTTAACCAAAATAAACTTCAATACAAAACTATATTGGGTTTATTTGTAAATCAATCCGTATTTGTTACAGTTTTTTTCTGAAAAATTAGGTATTTATACCTAATCGGAGGGATTATTACCATTTATAATCGAGAGGAATCAAAATAAATATCAATTCAATAGAGATTATTAGGTTATTCACAGGAAATATTATTTATATAATAATTTTTGGGTTTTTTTTCTCGGGGAACTTTATTTAAAAATCGCCATAAAACTGAATCCTTATCCATCAAACCTACCACACCAAAGTCTTTAGCAATTATTAGAGTTGAAAAAAGGGCATCAATACTAATATTTTTAAAAACTTTTACATTTTCATACTCATCTCCATTGAATGTATAAAATTGATGAAAATGATAATTGGGCACAGAATTGCTGAAATATGTATCCATAATGAAATACTCTTCCAAAGCGATATTGCTATCATTCAGCCACAGTTCAAAATGAAGATTACCTATTTCATCGGAAACATCGTTGAATTCAATACGATCATCGCAGGTTCCACAGTCTAAATCAGGAATGTAGTGGGTTGTGTGATCAATCTGTATTTTGTTAATCGTAAGGATTATAGTTGAATCCCTAGAATCGTTAATCAGCAAAATCGAATCGCCAATGGAGTAGGGTAGCCAATCGAGAACACGAAAGTTAAATTTCGGACACCTAACCTTTGTACTACATGCAATGCTTGTAAGCAGGATAATTAGAATAGCCTTGGTAATCAGCCATTTGTTTTTCATTATTGTATGTTTTAGAGTTAATGTTTATAGCCAAAGGAGTTTCTAAATTTTCAGCTCATTATTGCGAACGTTTCTTTTCGTAACTTTTTAAAATGTTTGTCAAGTAGTTCATAGGCTCCTAGTCTAAAAAACAGATTAGAGAATTTCGCAGTTTTTTGAAAAATCTCATCCGCATTATTTACTATTCCCAGTTCTTCTTTTACAAGGTTTTCCTGGGGTGAAATGTGTCCTATACCATTCCAAGAAAGGCCTAAAATAGAACCGACGGCCTTTACTTCCCTTCTTTTCATGCCATTAAAAAACCCAATATCAAAAAGTGGGTCAACATTCAGCCACTCTTCATTTAAATAAACCTGAGGGATTACATGAATTATTTTACCATTAGGCATAAAAGGCCTTATTGACGGGAAAGCGATGTAAGTAATTTTATCAACCAGACCGAGTATTTTTTTCTCATCAAAATCAATCAACCTATAGCGGGCAGGTATACCCGCACCTCGAAAGAGAGCAATTGCAAGGTTTCCCTTCATCTGAGAAAACCCCTTCTTTACATTTAATGTGGCGGATGCTATATCAATTCTCGATGCTCCAACCATAATCTCATCCCTAACAAAGTTATATATATTTATTGCCGTTTTATTTGGATTCTTTTCTACAACAAGACTCTTAAGGGCGGACTGTAGCTCCAGGGAGTTAAAGTTTGCAAATTTTGTTTCTTTTAGCGTTTCATTAATAGTAATCATCTTTTAATTAGTTAACAGGAAATACATCAGACCAATATTATAATGTATCACAATACACCTGAACTTAAAATAAAAATTGCTATACCATGCGTTATTGTGGAAGCAATAACACCATACCTGTTTTTAATAAAGGCTGCTACTATTCCTTCGTAGAGAACAAAAATTAATAAAGGTAAACCCACATCAGAAATATTAATTGCAAGAAAGATATGCCCAAAACAAAATGCCAAACCAGACAAATAGATAGCCCTGTTTTTACTCATAACCCTTTCAAAATATCCCTGCAGGTAACCTCTAAATAAGAATTCTTCGAATAGGTTGCCGAAAATCGTAATAAAAAATATTGGAACAATTATCGGAAGGGCTACCTCTCCTCCACGGTGAGCAATGGGAATAAATAAATAAATAATAGCCAGAGGGAAAACAACAACCATTGCCCCCACCAGTCCCATGACAATTATGTAGGGTAAACTTTTGGTACGCCATACAACATATAGCCTCAGATCAGTTTCATGGTAGTAAAGGAATAATACAGCTGCGAAAGCCATTATGGCAATTGTGAACAGAAGTACAAAATCATTGGAAAATCTTATCCAAAAAAAACCAGTTGAACCAAATTCCCAGTAATTGAAAGGGGTCAATAAGTCTCTGAATAGTATAAAAATAAGAATATAGGATAGTATTCTTATTTCAATTAATTTATTTGGTAGAAGTTTTACAAATACGAAACCAATAATTAATCCGGGTAAGAGTCGGATCATGTAATTCAATAGCATTTCCATTTTTATTACTTTAACAATAGATTAAATTTTTATTTAGTTTTCACTACAATAATCATCGTTGTCTTTAACACATCGGACAGAAAGTCCGTAGTTTGGGAAAAAAGAAGATTGAAAAATGTAGGGATAATCGTATAGCAAATAGAAAGCGGATCTTTTTTCACGGGAGTAACTCCACCAATAGCCGTAATGCCCGTTGTGAAGAAAAAAAGAAGAACTATACCTTAACCCTCCTGGCAATCCAGAAAACCCGCTTTCATTATTTCCGTTACCTGCTTTTTGCCATCCTTCCCTGCTTTTCATAAGTCTACCGGCTGTTCCAATCCCTCCAAGGAAGTTGATGAGGACATGCCAATCCTCTTCATTAGGTACATGCCAGCCAACTGGGCAAAGCTTATTAGTATTAATGGTGTACCAGTTATACAATGCACCATGTAATCTACCATACAATGTATCATTGTCATAATAACAGTAAGCGGGCGAATTGTTTCTAAACCATTGATAATTACTTTTGATTTCGGTAATTATAGTACCATCGTTTAGGTGAGTTGTCCTAAGATTTTCTGCCATCCATTCTTGTTCTCCGATTATTACTGTTTGATAAATATTTCCATCGATATCCTTTACTATACCGTTATTTTTTTTGCAATCAACTTTCAAACAACTTAATGTAAATGGTATTAAAAATGCAATTATCATGTAAGAAACATATGCATTTAATTTGTACATTTATTTACTTTTCTCGGGTTAGCAAATACTAAACATTATGATTTTGATAATTTGCCATCTTTCTGATATTATCAAATTTCTTGTTTAAACTTTTCTTTTCAAGCCAATGCTGAATTTCTATACCTAATTATAAGGGCAATGAAAGCGAGGGCAAATTTAGATTCTGATTTATCAAAGCAATGCCAATAAAGAAGATGTCCATGTAACATAAATATCGGATTATATGAACTGTAATGTATTCGTTGAAAATGTTTTAAGGTCCAAGAACTCTTTGAATTTGTCACTTACACTAATTTCAAAATAATGAATCGATAGCAGTAGGTCGATATATCTACAGATTAAAACCATTGCAACAATTGCAGCAATACTGTTACTAAGAAAAAAATCCTTTATGAAAGGAATGAACAGTATTTCCAATGGAATGACATGAAACTCTAATCCGAATGAGCGAGAAGTTACTTCAAAACCGCAAATAATGAATATGCCAACAACTAACAATTCCTTTAGTTTGGATTTATACCTTTCATTCACTAGTTTTTTTTATTTTTTTTTTCTACCATTAACAAATCGGGATAAATAAATAGAATGAATGGTTAAAAGCAATATTTTAAACATTACCCCCTGAAAGTATCCAATATAGGTATACATTATCATATATATTTTATTAGAAGTTGATTCTTCTTATGATTTTTTTTGCTATATGGCATTAAAGAATGCTAGAATCAATGTTAAAAAACTTTTACCATTGCTTTAGCTTTACAGCTTATTAGGTTGAATGGTATTCCAACAATATCTGAATAATCTTCTCCGGCAATTTGCATACATTCATCATCCTCATCATAGTACCAATTAATTATAACTTTATGACCGATATCGTGCATTAGTTTAAATGTTTCAAAAATGTCTAGAAGCATTTTGGAGGAGGGTGTGTTGAAATAATCCATATTGATCTTTAACGTTGTTTCTCTTTGGGGTGAATATGCGTAGTCTTTAATCCATTCAATTATAGGATAATAAAACAGTGTTATGTTTTCAGGAATGGATATACCAGAAATAAGGAATATGCCCGTTTTCCCATTAAATTTTATTTCGGGTGTTTCTAGTGTCCCTTTTATCTTGAGTGCTTTCATGTTTTTTTTAGTTATAATGTTAAATATGAAAAGATTAATGGAAAGGTAAACGCTATTTGTAACACTAATTTTTTTAAAACCATTGTTGTTTATACCTATTAATCGATTGTTCGGGTCAATGATTTAACTAAATCAAAAAATGTTTAAACTTATTGTTAAATAGCATCGCTTCGAATTATGTTTATGGGGGTATTATCCAACCATATAGTGGGGTGTTAAATCTGACGTGTATATGGCCTCTTTACAGATTAGATGGAAAGGAATATCGAGAATATCTTTTAAACTATTACCTAAATCGTGTTTGCTGGAATTATCCCTTTCGTAATACCAGTTTACCGAGACCGCATGTCCAGTTTTTTGCAGTTCCATTAACTCTCTAAAAACAAGCAGAAGTGCTTTTATGGATGATGAATTAAAACAGTCCAAAAAACATATGAGGGTGGTTTCGTGATTGGGTGATAATGAATACTCTTTAAGCCAATGAATTAGGGATTCGTAAAATGCTATTGAATTTTCAGTTATTGAAGCCCCCGATATAATGAAAACTCCAAGGTTTTTATGAAAAAGTACTCCTGGAGTTTTTTCAGTGGCCTTAATGCTTAACGGTTTCATAGTATGTGGTTTAAATGGAAACTAATAAACTATATACTTGTTCTTATGCAAAATTAGAGCCTTCATAACCATAAAACAATCCGTATTTATTACAGTTTTTTTTTAATAAAATAGGTATTAATACCTAATCAAGAAGAAATGTGTTGTAAAAAACTGAAGGATTAATATAGATCAGCGATACCATTTTTTATTGAATATACAATGAGGTCTGCCTTTGATTTGCATTTGGTTTTTTCCATTATATTCGAAATATGAGCATCAACTGTACGTTTTGAAATAAAAAGAACCGATGCAATTTCTTTATGACTTAAACCCCTAGTCAACTCTTTTAAAATGCTGATTTCTCGAGAAGTGAGTGTTTTTTCGCTTTTGCGTTTTAGTAACCTTTGGTTTAGGTATTCACGAATTATAGTTTGAGATATGCTTGAATCGAAAAACTGATTTCCGTTGGCTACTGTTAAAATCGCTTTCTTAAGGATATCTTTCGTTGAGTTTTTTAAGATAAATGCATCAACCTCAATATCAATGCAGTTAAATATATCCTTTTGATTTAATACACCGGTAAGTATTATAACCTTAATCTCTGGATAATTATCCTTTAACTTCTGTGCAACAACAGTACCAGGGGTGGTTGGCATCGATAAGTCCAGTATTGCTATGTTGGGTTTAACCACATTTATTACCTCAAACAGTTCGTCTCCACTCGATGCATCGCCACAAATCTCTATCTCATCGTCGAAAAGAAACATCGATTTGATTCCATCCCTGACAATATCATGATCGTCAACTAGGTAAACCTTTATCTTTTCCATCGTGGTCACATTTTTTTAGAGTAAAAATAACTGATGTTCCTTTTCCCTGTTCACTTTCAATAAAAATATTCCCTCCATTCTTTTCAACAAACTCCTTGCAAAGGATCAATCCTAAACCAGTTGCTCTCCCCTCTGTTTTTTCTTGTGCTTTTACTGAATATGTGCTGAAAAGGGTTTTTTTGAGTTCTTCGCTCATACCCCAACCATGATCCTTCAAGGTTACTTTGATATTATTACCTAGATCTTCTGATAGTATAAAAATATCGCTTCTCTCCTTTGAAAATTTAATCGCATTGGATAAAAGGTTTCTGATTATGAGCATTACCATATTTCTGTCGGCATGTATAAAGGTTTTATCTGGTATGTGGTTTTTTACTATTATGTCTTTTTGCTTAATTTGGCCGCTTAACTGCTGAATAGTAGAAATTGTGATGTCCATTAAATCCAAACAATCAGGGTTAAAGTTTATCCTGTCGGTTTGACTTAATGACCACATTAGTAAATTCTCAATCAGTTCCGAGGTCTGATGCGTTGCCTTTTGAATACTCTGGATTATTTCAACCTTCTGTTGATCGGTCATTTTTTCAAAATGCTCATGCAAAGCATCAATCATCGATTCGGATGCCATCATGGGATTTCTTAAGTCGTGTGCAATAATCGAAAAGAGTTTATCCTTGGTTTGCACTGTCTGTTTCAATTTAGTCTCAGAAACGAAGAGCTTATGATTTTTCTTTTTTATAGTAATAAAGCCAAAAACACTGGATATGGCAATGAAAAGAATAAAGAGTGTAATTATTGCTAAAAGGTTTTGCCGAGTACGTTGTTGTTTGTTCTTTAACTCTTGACTTTCAATTACCAGTTTTTGGTTCTCAATTTCCTGCTGTATCTTTTCGGTTTCGTAACGGGTTTGCATCTCAGTTATTGCCCGTGTTTTTTCCTCGTTGAATAAGCTGTCGCGGGTTTGGTCAAATAGCCTGGAGTATGCCAGGGCCTTGGCATTATTGCCCATTCCTTCCCATATATTTGATATCGTATTGTAGTGAAAGCTTATCATGGGTAAGGCATCGATCTCCTGAGCAATCTCAAGGCCCCTTTCTGCATATTTCAATGCCAGATGGTACTGCTTTTCCCTTTCGATTGGGACCTCTGCCAAATTGCCCATCCTTCTGTGAAGCATAGCGATATTTCCAAGGATACGCGATGTGGTATGTTTCTCGCCAAAAGTTTCCGAAAGCCTTAGGGCTTTCTGATAGTGCTCATTGGCAGCATCCAGCTCACCTTTGTCAATGAATATGGAAGCTAAACTGCTATAAGTGTTCGACATCCCGATATTATCGTCCAGCTCCTCACAAATTCTCAGCGACTCGCGATAATTATTAATTGCCAAATCGTATTCCCCCTTTTTTCTCTGGATAACTCCAATGTTATGGTATGACGCGCTCATACCTCTTGTATCGCCTAGGTCCTTTTTAACCTGTAGCGATTTTTGAAAGTACTCCAAGGCAAGGTCGTATGATCTCTGGGATTCATGCAGGTTGCCAATATTGTTGTACATGTAGCTTATTCTTCTTTTATCGCCAATTGCCTCAGAGATGTCAAGTGATTTATGAAAGTACTCCAGGGCAAGGGAGTACGAACCTTTTTCGTGGTGGATGATACCAATGTTGCTGTAGCATTTTGCTGCTTCGATGCTGTTCCCTATTTTTAGGTTTAGGGATAGGGCCCGATTGAGCCAATCGAGAGCCTCATTAAAAATCCCCTGCTTTCCGTAGGAAATTCCGATTAGGCGTAAGGCATTGGCTTGGTCTTTTTGCAGCCCTTGGGCTTCTGCTAGTTTATGATACTTTTGAAAATAGTATATTGCAGAATCGAGGTTTGAAAGTTGGAAATAGTCTCCTAGGGCGAAGTAGAGTTGACAGCGGGTGGTGTCGTGCTTGGAGTTTATTAATTCGTTCCGAAGTGAGTCAATAACACTCAATTGACCCTTTGCATAAGAAAAAATAATAATTATGAAAAAAAATGATAATTGATATTTTTTCAATATCATTACTTCACAGTATAATATTTAAAGTTCTAAAATAGCCATATGCATATCAAATATACGCTTTTTTATAAAAAAAAACATAAGGCATTAATTAAAAAATAAAGGGCGTGACCAAAGCAAATGTTATGGTCACACCCTCTGATTGGGTCAATTACTATAACTAGTACAAGAAGCTCAGCAATATACCGGCTGCTACTGCGCTGCCAATTACCCCAGCTACGTTAGGGGCCATTGCATGCATAAGCAAATAGTTCGATTTATCGTAGTGAAGCCCTATGTGATGCGAAACCCTAGCGCTGTCGGGTACGGCTGAAACACCCGAGTTCCCAATCAGCGGATTGATCTGATTCTCTTTGTTTAAGAATAAATTCATGAGCTTAACGAATAGAATACCTGCAGTGGTTGCCAGAATGAACGAAATAGCACCAAGCCCAAAAATCAAAACTGATGATGGGTTGAGGAAAACAGTTGCCTGTGTAGATGCGCCAACTGTTAACCCGAGCAGAATGGTTACGATATCAACCAATGGACCGCGGGCAGTTTCGGCTAGTCGTTTTGTCACTCCACTTTCTTTAAGGAGGTTACCAAAGAAAAGCATGCCAAGAAGTGGCATTCCGCTTGGAACAACAAATGTTGTAAGCAGTAAGCCAATTAGCGGGAAGAGTATCTTTTCCAACTTCGAGACCGTGCGAGGAGGCTTCATGCGTATCACTCTCTCTTTCGATGTGGTTAGCAATTTCATTAGCGGAGGCTGTATCACAGGCACCAGTGCCATGTAGGAGTATGCCGATATGGCTATGGCACCCATAAGGTGTGGGGCAAGCTTTGAGCTGATAAAGATAGCGGTAGGTCCATCAGCACCACCGATGATACCGATAGCACCAGCCTCTGCTCCTGTGAATCCAAGGGCCAGAGCAATGGCATATGCTCCAAAAATACCAAATTGTGCAGCTGCGCCAATTAAAATAAGCTTAGGATTAGAGATTAAGGTTGAGAAATCGGTCATTGCACCAAGGCCTAAGAATATTAATGGAGGATAAACACCATACCTTACCCCAAAATAGAGATAGTTTAGCACCGAGCCATCTTCGTAAATACCAAGCATAAAACCTTCGGTAAAGGGAACATTTCCTACAACTATTCCGAAACCAATGGGAATTAAGAGTAAGGGTTCCCACTCTTTGGCAATGGCAAGGTAAATGAAGAACAATCCAATGACGATCATAATACCGTGACCCCATGTGAAATTGGAGAAACCGGTATTGCTGTAAAATTGAAGAAGGTGTTCTGTTATAAAGCTAAAAAAACTTTGTCCTTCCATGACTTTAATCTCCTATGGTTACCAGGATGTCACCTTCCATAATGGAATCTCCCTTATTAACATTCACTTTTTGCACTTTCCCATCCTTATCGGAATCGATGTTGTTTTCCATCTTCATGGCCTCAAGGCAAACAAGTTTTTGCCCTTTTTTAACAGTATCACCCTCCTTAACAAAAACATCCAGGATTACCCCAGGGAGAGGTGATTTAATGTGCCCGGCACCTTTAGGCGCACTAGGAGCACTGGTTTTTGTAACCGTGGGGTGGCTATCGGTTGATGGCACAACGGGTTGTCTGACTAGCTTTGGTGTTTTGGTTTGCTGTATCGCTTTGTCTACTTCAACCTTGTAAAGTGTGCCATTCACCTCAAGTTCGGCAATATTATCTTCTACCGAAATGATATTCACTTCGTACTGGTTGCCGTGGATAGAAAATTTATAGTTCTTCATTATTTTGAATTATTTCGAAAGGGGTGTTCGTTTAATTGCTTTATTCATTATGCCGTATATCTTACTGCTCCAGGGAGAGTAAGTTCTCGATATTCGGTTGAATGTAAGAGTGAGGCTTTCAGTGTCGTGCAGTTCGTTCTTGTACAGATAAAGAGCCAACGCAATGGCAGCAATATCATCTCCACTTGTGCTACTCTTCTCAGACTTTGCCGGCATTTCAGCTTTAACAGCTTTTTTTGATAGCAGCTTTGTGAAGAAGTGGATAAGATTATCAATGTTTTGAAATGTAAAGGCTGCCAATGCTAACACAAAGATCACTACAAGCATTGCCATTACAGCCATCCCAATTCCGTATGGATCGAGTTTTACAAACTCATCGGCTGCACTAGTTTGCCCTGTGTTAAGAAGTATAACGATTAGTTTCATTGTTTTGGACTCTATTATAATGGCAAATTGGAGTGTTTCCTTGGTGGATTAATGTCCTTTTTAGTTTGCAACGATTGCAGGGCTCTAATGATCCTAAATCGGGTGTTACGTGGTTCAATCACATCATCGAGGTAGCCAAACTTGGCTGCAACGTAAGGATTAGCAAACTTTTCTTTGTACTCCATTTCCTTTTTAACCAGCAATTCTACCTTGGCTTTTTCATCCTCAATGCTTTCGAGTTCACGGCTTAGAAGAACTTCAATGGCACCCTTAGGTCCCATCACTGCAATTTCAGCGCCTGGCCATGCGTAGTTAATGTCTCCACGTAGATGCTTTGAACTCATTACATCGTAAGCTCCACCATATGCTTTACGGAGGATAATGGTAACTTTTGGAATGGTTGCCTCGCCGTAGGCGAATAACAATTTTGCCCCATGCAGAATAATTCCGTTGTACTCCTGGCCTGTTCCGGGAAGGAATCCGGGAACATCAACTAGTGTTACGATGGGGATGTTGAATGCATCGCAGAAACGGACAAATCTTGCCGCCTTACGCGAAGCGTTGATATCCAGCACCCCTGCCATATACTGAGGTTGGTTGGCCACAATTCCCACAGAGATACCATTGAAACGGGCAAAACCAGTGATTATATTGGGAGCATATTGACGTTGTACTTCAAGGAACTCTCCGTAATCGACTATTGCTTCAATTACCTCAACAACATTGTAGGGTTTGTTGGGGTTTTCTGGAATAATCTCGTTTAAAGAATCTTCAAGCCGGTCTATTGGGTCATCGCAAGGAGCAATGGGGGGATCCTCAAGGTTGTTTTGGGGGAGGTAGCTTAATAGCTTTCTTATCAGTAGAATCCCTTCTTCTTCAGTTTCCGAGACGAAATGTGCAACCCCTGATTTGGATGCATGAACATCGGCACCGCCCAGCTGTTCGGATGTCACTGTTTCGCCGGTTACCGTTTTAACCACTTTTGGCCCGGTTACAAACATATAGCTTGTATTCCGGCTCATTATTATAAAGTCGGTAAGGGCTGGTGAGTAAACCGCACCACCGGCACAAGGACCAAAAATGGCAGAAATCTGAGGAATTACACCAGAAGCCAAAATATTACGTTGGAAAATCTCGGCATAGCCCCCAAGGCTTTTAACTCCTTCCTGAATACGGGCTCCTCCGCTATCGTTTATTCCAATAACCGGGGCACCAACTTTCATGGCCATGTCCATGATCTTACAGATCTTGGCAGCAAACATTTCCGATAGGGATCCTCCGAAAACGGTGAAATCCTGAGAGAATACGTACACCAACCGCCCATCGATTGAACCGTACCCGGTTACCACTCCGTCGGCGAGGTATGTTTCTTGCTCTAGCCCAAAATCGATACAACGATGCGATACGAACATATCGAATTCTTCGAAGCTGCCTTCATCAAGCAGCATGTCAATGCGTTCGCGAGCGGTTAGCTTTCCTTTTTTATGCTGTGCTGCTATTCTCTTCTCACCACCACCGAGTTTAGCTTTTTCCCTTAGCTGGATTAATTCCTCAATTTTCTTTTCATGAGTACTCATGGATTCTATTTTTTTATTTGGATTACTTATTCTTGTTCTCGCAGAATTCGGTCAATACCCCAAAGGTCGATTTTGGATGAAGAAAGGCAATGTCGAGACCCTCAGCTCCCTTACGGGGAGCCTTATCAATTAGGTTTACTCCTTTCTCCTCAGCATCTTTAAGTTGATCCTCAATTTGATCAACAGCATAGGCTATATGGTGAACACCCTCGCCCTTTTTTTCCAAAAACTTTCCGATTGGACCTTCTGGATCAGTCGATTCCAACAGCTCGATTTTGGTTTGACCCACCTTAAAGAAAGCGGTTTTAACCTTCTGATCCTTTACTTCTTCTATGTTGTAGCACTTTAAGCCCAAAACATTCTCGTAGAAGGGAATGGCTTCGTTTAAATCCTTTACTGCAATTCCAATGTGTTCGATATGAGTAATTTTCATGATATTTATGGGGTTTGATTATTTTTTTGCAAAAGTAGTAGGTTAAGATTGATTACTTATAGGATATATGTCAGTTTTTTGCTTGCTTTTAAGTTGTTATTCAACATATTTTGTATTACGAAACATATAAAAAAATATAAACCATGAAGACTTTTTTCCAGTATCGACTTTCATTGGTATTTTTGCAGAACATTATATAATAGAATAATAAAACATAAATATGCATTGGCTTGAACGCACCAAACTTCTAATAGGAGAACAAAGCGTCGATAGGTTAAGCAGAGGCCACGTTTTGGTTGTGGGGCTTGGAGGGGTGGGCGCATACGCTGCGGAGCAGCTTTGTCGTGCAGGAATTGGTGAATTAACCATAGTCGATGGTGATCAAATTCATCTTACCAACCTCAATCGCCAGCTGCCTGCGCTAACAAGCACCTTAGGTAAGGCCAAATCCATGATCTTAGGTGAGCGACTTATGGATATCAATCCAACGCTTAAATTGCATATTGTTCAGGAGTACATTCGCGATGAAAGGATGAAGGAAATCCTCTCAAAACCTTATGATTATGTGGTGGATGCCATTGACACCCTGTCGCCGAAGATATTTTTAATTTACGACAGCCTAAAAAATGGGCATAGGCTGGTTAGCTCAATGGGCAGTGGCGGAAAACTTGATCCATCGTTGGTTCAGGTTGCCGATATCTCTCAATCCCATATGTGCCCTTTGGCTCGCATTCTGCGAAAGCGTCTTCACCGACTAGGGGTACGTCAGGGGTTTAAGGTGGTATTCTCAACCGAAGAGGTTCCTGAAAGTGCGATGATACCTTGTGATAATGAGCCCAATAAGAAAACTACCGTTGGAACAATCTCCTATATGCCACCCATTTTCGGATGTGTTATGGCTTCGGTAGTGGTGAGAGACCTGATTGAAGATAGATCTGGAGAATAGGTTTCCGGTTGGTATGATGCAGCGATCAGCTCAGGGCAATGTTACTTTTTCTATTATTTTTTGAACTTTGAAAAGAATCAATAAGAAGTGCCAATGTTCTGGATTCATTCAATGTCTTCATTATTCACAACGAAGTTGAAAACCGATTCTCCACCGCCATTTTTGTAGTATTCAACGTAAATATCCCAGTTATCGAAATCCCAAATGTCCTTTTTAAGCACATGGTTTTTCAAGAATATTGTATCGCATATTTCATTAAGCCAGTACTCGCCATCCTCTTTGCTTACCAGCGATCCTATAGCTCCTAATGGACCAAAGTACAGGAGTATCAGCTCTTCATTCGTAAGAACTTCACATTCAACAATCAGCAGGCTATCGCCAATAATTTCATAGCTGGCCAAGTTGTGATTCTGATAGGTGAAGTAGTAGGTATCTTTATCGGGGAAATAGCCCTTCTTTTCGATGATAAAGGTAAGGGTGGTGTTGGTTTTGTTTGTTATTTTTAGGGTTTCATCGGCTGCTGGGTCGCAGGAGTACTGGGTAATTAGTAACCCTGCCATTATAATACATTTAGCTGTATTGGAGTTTAGCATAAAAAACACACTGTTGATTTACAGCTACAATTATACAAATTTTTTATAAGAGTAAAGTAGAAAAATGTATGGCAGTTTGAGAATTGGAAGGCGGGAAGCTGTTTATCCCCGCCGTTAGCCAATGTTATTGTTTTGATATCAACCTTAAAGCATACTCCTTTTCCACATCAATTTGATCCAAAATATTATTAATGCTTGGAATGACTTCGTAATCAACAGGTGTGTTGATTCCCGATTTGTTTAAGTTAAGCTTAATATGTGTAGCATTAAAAAATAGCTCAAATGAGGAATTTGGAAGGACAACCTTAACTGATGGTTGAGTATTTAAGCCGGAGTATGCCCCTCCTGGCATCTCTCCTATAAGAATACCTCTTTCCCTATCTTTCATATGGGCTATAAAACAGGCAGTTGAAGAGTAGGAAAGACCGTTCGATAGAATGTACAGCTTCCCCTTGAAATGGTTAGGATTTGGTTGTAGGGTATCCAGAATGGATAGCACATAAACCTTTCCGCTCTCTTCAACGTGGTACATGCTTCCTAAATAATCTATTAGCCTTGGCATATTTGAGTACTCATAGCTTCCGTCTGCAACAGTCTTTTTAATCTCTGCATCTCCAAAATAATTGGTGGGTTTATCAATAAAGAATGTAAATAAAAATTCCCCATACTCCATATTTCCCCCATTATTGCCCCTAAGGTCGAGAATTAGGTTTTTTGTATTTTGGCTATCTAGTTGTTTGAATATTTTTGAAAGCGTATCTTCAAAATTTATACCTGCCTGCCTGTAAGGATAATCTGTAAAAGTTGTGATTTTTAGATAAGCGGTTTCGGCATTTTCTATGCTAAATTCCAACGGGACCTTGCCAAAGATTAATTGATTTAGTGATTTTATTATATGGTCGCCACCTTTTAGGGCATCAATATTCTTTGAGTATGTTAAAGGATCGTTCTGAACCGCATACTTAATTTCATAGTTAGGTGAAACGCCATAGTAGATGGCAAAAAAATAAGGGAATAATTGTTCGAGGAATCGTATTTGCCTAGTAACTATCCCCTTGTCGGCAGGAATTTTTGGCAGTAAAAATTTAACTATTTCACTCGAACTTTTCCCGTTTATTGAGATAATCTCGCTTCCTGAAGGAATATCTGCATTCGAAAGGTTTTCCTTAACAAAAATCTTATTTTCCGTTAATCTAACTTTTAATGGTAAGTATAAATCAACCGAATCGATATTGTTACCATAGTGCCTAGGGAATAGTATTGTGGAATGCCCACAGCCAACCATCTGCATTATCTCTGTGAGCAGCCCGAGGAACTCGATATGGGAAACTCCGCTACTTGTGCTTAGCTGTTTTAGTATCTTACCAAAGCTGCTTTGAAGCTTAACGGAATCGGTGTGCCCGTAAAGCGAGGGGTGCCCAATTTCCAATGCATTTTGAAAGTATTCAAAGTCCTCAACAGCTTTCTCGCTTTCAATTTTTGTTGATAGAAAGTTTTGCCCAGATGCCCATAATGAGATCAAAATGAGTGCAGATAAAGCAAATGTATTTAATGCGTAATTCATAGTTCTCTTATTTTAAATTAGCTATGCTTTTTATTGGTAACAGACATTTAATTTTTCCCTAAAATATATCATTTAATTATATCCAAATTTTTTTTTGATTGAATAAACCTAATATGTTTGTTCGCTTACATGCCTAAAGGTTAAAAAATAGCTTTTCGTCATTGCAGGGAGTACTTTTACGACTATGCAACTAAGCGAAGCACTCTCGCTGAAGGTAATCTCTTGTTATTCAAGAAGCAATGACGGTTGATCGTTATTGTATTCTGATTAAGCTTAAAAATTTAGTTCAATCCGAATGTTAGGGATTGAGGTACCACCAAAGTAAAAACTCGTAAAACCTTCTCCTATCAACTCCTCTCCCCAGTCATCCAGAACTTGAAATGCATAGCCCAAATCAATATTTAATCCCAACTTTTCGTTTAAGCTAAAAGTTTTTCCTACAGAAGGAACTATGTATAAAACGTTAGGCTTGTTGTTAACCAGAATTTTTGAGTAAGCGAATCTTGCATTTACATGCCATGTTTTTATGTTATACTTATTTGGTTTTCCAAAATATAGAGCATTATCAAGACATAACGAAACATAAAGTGGCATTGCAAGCCCTAAGGACGACCCAATATCTAAACCAATAGAATAGGCATGTATTGGATAGTTAAAACCAAAATACAATCCTTGTGTAATTG
Organism: uncultured Rikenellaceae bacterium; assembly: GCA_964397135.1. GTDB lineage: Bacteria > Bacteroidota > Bacteroidia > Bacteroidales > Tenuifilaceae > MWFE01. The sequence goes on along the minus strand of CAYNHM010000020.1, from coordinate 31,040 downwards.
GGTCGTAACCAACGTTGTGGGTTTTTCTTTCAGCTGTTTGTGCTGAAATAACCGAAGCGAATAAAAATAGGGAAATCAACAATGAAATACTTTTTCTTTTCATCCGAATAAAATATACGTTAGGTTAATAATAGGCTTTGTTTCTTCCTTCGATCGTGAGATCGCTCCGCTGAGCCTGCTTGCCAGCAGGCAAGCTCTCCACCGGCTGACGGATCGGTTGATTACACTCCTTGTAATGGGCAGGTTTTAAATTATTGTAGACAATACAAATATGCCCAAAAGCAAAAATATAAATCCAAAAATCCTAGCTTTCCAACCAAGCATCAATGAATATCTTGCAATGCCTGGCTTTAAAACCATTTGGCCAAAAATTAAAGCATACAAACCATATAGAGCTAAAGGTATACCTGCAAAAATTTGAGGTGCCGTTCCTGCTATCATTAGCACAACCATTAGAATTCCAATACTAAGACAAAACCACAAAACACGCTTGTAAATTTTTGATAAATCTTCATCTGAGTATGATGTAATATTTTTTTTGTAACCTCCAAAGCTATTAAACTCTGCATCAGAACTTCTACTTACAGTTTCGCCGACAATCGAAGCCACAGGGTCATTATCATACAAATCTTTTGCGTTATCAACCAGATTTGTTACACTTTCTCCTTTTTTTGAATTCATAATTTTCCTTTTTTTTGTTCCTACTCGTATGGCTTTTCGGTGTCGCCCCGTTTTTGGAGTGGTCGCTGGTCTCCACTTTCTATTATTTGTCAGTCAAAGCTGTCAAAAAGTATAAAACCATATTTTTATTGGTTCACGTGTCTGTTCGCTAAGCCGTTTGAGATTAATTTGTTTTAGCTGCTGGTTGGTTACACCCCATATTAGGCAAAGCTTTTATCTTGTTATTACTGTATAATATTCTTTGCTAAATGCCTTAATATGGCTCTCTCTATTTTTCTTGTCAAAGGTAAGATAGAAAAGTTTCATTGTATGAATTTTCGACTGATAACACTGGGCTGCATTATTTTTTATTTCCCAATAATTGGTTATATCCAGCGAGTAATCCGGATCCGGAAGACCATAGTTTCCATTCAATTCTTTCGCTAATTTATATCCCGGATTTTCAGATACCATGAACTTTTCCAATTTATCGGGTAATGTAAACTTTAATATTGTATTTACACTATAATTCGGATTATTTCTGTTTTCGTTATATAGATCTTCAGTAAGCTGAGCAGATATTCTATGCTCAGGGTGTCCGTAGCCACCAATTTCATTATCCCATGTAACCAAAATATCCGGCTTATAATTATCAATTTTCCTGTCAATAATGTTTTTTATGGTGTCTTTCATATCATACCAAATAACTATATTCTGTAACGTTTCTTCCCATGTACTGGTGACTAAACCGCTTACTTCATATTCTTTAATCCCTAATTTATTGGCAGCACAGTTGAGTTCCTTCATTCTTGTCTCGATATCCTTTTGTAAAGGGTGATGGCCCAGTGTCAATAAATGAATCTCTGCCCCCTTTTCTTTAAGAAACGCGACTAGTCCAGCCACTCCAATTTCATCATCAGCATGGCAAAAAACAAGCAATACTTTGGTGGTATCAGAAATGTTTAATTCTAATTCAGGAACGTTGTTGTCTTGAAATGACTCAATTAGAGCGTAATCAACTTGTTTGCAGCTAGAGCTTAAAAGAAGGACTAATAGAAAAAAACTTGATATTGTTCTCATATATTTTATCTTTTAATGATTGTGTCTAACGGCTTGGTGCACCCAGTTTGGGGGAGCGGGGCTTGGGATTTATCCCCCGTTAAGATGCTCCCTGCGTGTCGACCCGCTTGCCTAACCCATTCAGCCCAAAACTTGTCCCGAAGCCCTATTCCGGGATTAGCTCCGCTGAGCCTGCTTGCCAGCAGGCAAGCTCTCCGCCGGCTGGCGGATCGGTTGGCTACACTCCTTGTTAGGGGCTGATTTTATATTTTAGTTTATTCCTTTAATTTTTTATATGCTAAATATTCAGGAAGGTTCCATGAAATAATTTTTTTTGACTCCCATTTCATTATAAACGCTTGTTTCCTGTTTTCAATAATCATATGATACTCTTCAGGAGGCATAGTATTTTTTATAAATGGAAATATTTCTTTTTGAATGGAATCAATTTTAATGAGTTCAGACAATTTCATATCTAAATGAGGTAATGATTTATCTGAAAGAGTGACCAGAAAATTCAAATGTAAATAGGATTTATCATATTTATTAAAATTAAATTTTGCAATAAATGAGTCCCAATTAATTGTGGAACTTAATACTAAGGCAATGTATAATGCAACAAGATTTGTTTTTATTAAGTAAAAAGCAGATTTCTTATGTTTGACTTTTAAATAAACACTGTACAAACCATAAATTGTCAGTATTAAAAAGATGGCAAGCCCAATTCTTCTGTAGGCAAGGGAGAAATAGTTTATATAGTATACATTGCGAATGGCAACAGAAATTGTTAAGATACCATTCTGGAATAACCAGAAATAACTTAGGTATTTCAAAAATTTATTTTTTGATAAAAAATTTATACTTCCTCTAAAAAAGTACAAGACAATACAAATAGAGATTAGTATTGATATTATTAAAGAGTAAGTTCCTTTATGAACAAATTCTTTAAGAGATTGACCTTCCCAAATAAAGCTTATCCAAACCGAATTGATATCTATTGTGTTGAATACAAGCAATATGACATTAAGTGTAACTAAGAGGAATACACCTGCTCGATATTCACGCTTTAGCGAAGTATTTCTAAAAACATTGGTCGTTCTATTTTTTTTCCTATTAAGTTCATAAGATGCAGATAAATCGTAGCCTTCGATTTTGGGATTAGGAGACCTGAATAAAAAGAAGTTGCTAAAGAATAATCCAAATAAAAAAGTTATAAAAAGAAGGAAATCGATGTCTTTAAAAACGAAGTCAAATATTTTATAAAGAAAATCGCCAATATTAAGTAATAGTTCTTCGAAGTGTGGATTTGAATTTCTATAAATAATGGTAAATATTATTACAATGATTAAGGGTATAATAAATACGCTTAAACGCCCAACTAGCTTACCTAAACTAATTCCTTTTATATTGAGTCTAGAAAGTTCGTTAACAAATTTAACTTGAGAGCAGAAAAGGTTTCTAAAAGATAAACTAAATGAACATAAAACCGATTTCGCTTGTGGATATATTAAAACCCCAACAAAAACAAAAAGAACTAAAAAGTTAATAATGAATGAATACAATGAAAATGTGAGAAAAGTAAAAAGAGAAGTAATTATTAAACCACTGCCATAAAGAAATATGTTTTTGTAATGGATGCAAATTTGTTTAGTTATTAAAAGCCATAAAATTAATACTGATTCAAAAATAAATATATTTAACCCTATGCCTTTTTTGTAAAAAAGTACTGTAAAAATTACAGCTAATATAAAGACAGCTAACAAATTATAGTTTTTTTTCATACGATAGTTATATTGACTATACAATAAACGTTATTATCAAAAAATTATTTCCAATTTGTAAAAATCCATAACATTTGCTCCTAACGACTGGAGGTATGAAACATTGGGGATTGCAGGCTTCGTCCCTATCGGCCGACATATACTCCGATACGAGGCAGAGCGCATGATTTAACCACCTAAACACCAATATTTTATACAGAATATTATGCGGTCATGCATTTTTTGTTCTCTATTCTTATAATCAAATCCCTTCGTTCGGTCAAAGTGTGCAACATGGGATTTCCCGTCTATTTTGGCTTTTACCGCACAATAATAACCGACCTATTTATTTCCATCCACTATATATGGCTGCCAACTTTCCTTTACGGAATTTCTTTGCATTTCTGTTAAATCATCTGATTTTTTTCGCATCCTGATACTATGTATGCATAAATGGGGCAAAACATAATAAATGAATAGAGTAGGGAACAAAATGAACCAATATTAGCGAGCCTTTGACCCTGTTATTGGGTATACCGTTTCAGTCAAGCTTATGGATATTAATACCAGGCCCCGACTAAAATAATGGAGAGCTTTTTACTTTATCATAAACACTTTGAATAGCATCAATAACTAAATCAGGCTCATCCATCTGAATATAGTGACCTGATTTTGTGGCTATAATATGAGTTCCATCCGAAACTTCATCGGACAAATTTTGATGATAGCCTTTTAATTCCTCCCATTGGCTCAGGGTTACCTCTCCCTCACCTGTATAACTTGATGTTATTACTACAACCGGCACATCAGGAAGAGGGGGCAACGACTTAAATATTGGAATTGATTCATTTAAACCCTGTCCGGTTTCATCTAAAACTGCCTGAGGAGCACCAGCTAAAATCAAGTTTTCAAGCTGCTCAGCCGTAAGGGTATCAACAAGTTCTTTAGGAGTGGGATCAACAAAAACCATCCCTGCAATATCTTCCGGGTATAACATTGCATAAGTCTGAATATGCAATCCTCCCATTGAGTGACCCACCAAAATATAAGGTGGATCTATTTTAGCAGATTCAAGTAATGCGTGAAGTTCATTTGCTATCTGAATAGTATTCCGAGGGTCAGGCCCCTTGTCTGATTTCCCTAATCCGGCTCTGTCATATAAACAAACCTGGGCGAAATCCTTTACCTCTCTCTGAACGACATCCCAACCCGAATTGGTTCCACCATCACCAATCCCTGATTCTAATATAACAGCAGGTTTATTTTTCCCATAACTTAACAGATAAAGCTTGTGACCACCAACGTCATATTTGCCCGAGAATTTATAGTCTGGTTTGTCTTCTTTGTTGCATGATAATGTAAAGAGCGAAATAATTAAAAGAATTAGGATTTTCATTTTTATTTTATTTTAAATTACTATAATAAAATAGTTTGAAGCAAAAATAATACCTTCTTCCTAAATCGAACAGGTAAAATAGAATAATGAAGTCCTATAGTATCAGAATGTGATAAATCAGGACGTATTATGCTGGCTACAACGGCTTGGTGCACCCAGTTTGGGGGAGCGGGGCTTGGGATTTATCCCCCGTTAAGATGCTCCCTGCGTGTCGACCCGCTTGCCTAACCCATTCAGCCCAAAACTTGTCCCGAAGCCCTATTCCGGGATTAGCTCCGCTGAGCCTGCTTGCCAGCAGGCAAGCTCTCCGCCGGTTGGCGGATCGGTTGGTTATACCCCTTATTGCCGCCTGGTGTTTATATTCTTCGACTAGTTTCTTTTCGTTAACAATCTTTAAATTTGCAACAGCTTACCTGTCTGCCGTGCGTGGACTTTGCAAGTTCTTTGGTTGGTTTTGGTCGTTTGTTGGCTTTTTGCGCTACCAGCAAATATGCTTGACTATGATGCGTTGTTGTTAAAATAACTGTTTTAACTCATTATATCTGTCCCAACTGTAATTCCCTTTGCTGTCTAATGAATTTTTATTGTAAATCCTTGTCAATGCTTTGTTGTTTGCAATTTTCTTAAAAATTGTTGCGTTGTTGTTTATCAACTCTATTTCAGAATAAAGATGCCATTCAGTTAGTTGTGTTAGATATGTAGGTTTTATTCTGTTTGCTCCGTCACTTAGAAATTTAAACTTCTCTAAAAATGAAGTTGTAGAAACAGTATTGATAATTGCTAATATTTCTTCCATCGTATTTTGTTGGCCAGAAAGTAAATCCCAAAGTTCATTTGCAATTAGAGATTCATTCGTAGCAAAATACTTATTCATATTGATAATTGAACCAAGGAAACGTGGTTTGTTATGACTTGTTACAGCTTCATTAGCCGGATTTACAGTAGGGTCAAAAGGAAAGCCTATATAAAAATGAATTTGTTTACCAGGGAAATGATTATATAATGCAGCCTTGCCTTCCAGAATTTTTTGCTTTTCGCCCTTCATTTCGCCTGAATTCGGTTTAACCGATTTTAATTCGATTGCAATAATACTTGTGGCATCTTCAATAAAAACATCAACGGAAAAGTCCATTGCATTTATTTCTGCATCGTTGTATTGAGCAAAGAGCAAGGCATTTTCATTGTTGAGATTTGGAGTTGATGTGGTATTGCTAAGGTCAGCAATTATTTGAGCAATATGATTTCTCTGACTTTGCTTTATAGGCAAGTTTCCAAGACGCTTTGAAGTATATTCTCTCTTTTCTCCATTACACAAGTGATGGGAAACATTTTCAAAGAATGTTTGCCCCAATGTCGTATTTAAACCTTGAAGCCAACTACTTAGACTTATGAAAAATGGTGTGTCTGAAACTTTCCCATTTAACTTATCAGAAAACGCTTTTAAAAATGATTCATGAAATGGAGCATTTCTGTTATTCGAAGCATCTTCCGGGAAACTTTCAAATCGGGTAACTAAAGTCTTAATTACCTCTATTGATATTTTTTCTTTTTGTCTATTTGATAGTGCCATGTTAAAACAATTCTTCTAATCCTGAATAATAAGGGAAATGTGTTTTTATAGCAGAAGTATCCTCCGCTGCTATAATCTCTGTTCTTTTTTCTGATGTTACATTTTCTAACACACAATGGTAATGATAATGTTTACCATCTGTAAAATCATGATGTGTATGTGCTAGAGTTACTGCTCTTCCCCTGGAGTATTTTGAATACTTACACTCACCATTCAAAATTTGTTCTCGTGTGAAAATGCTACAACTTGATAGACACTTCACTTCTGTTCTATCAATCTCATGATTAAAGTTTGAATAGTTTTCGATAACAAATGGACAAAAATTTATCCATTTCTTACAAATCGGACATCTGTCAGAATTTCTTGAATTAATCGTGTCTATAGTTGCTGTTGGAATAGCTGTTTTAAGTGAAAATGAACCAGACTGAATTTCTTTTTTTATTCCAACTTCAATTCCATAAATACGCTTATCCTTTGTGATAATCAAAAAATCTGGTGGAACAAGATGGTCTGATTTGCTGTAAATCTTTTGATGTAGCAATAATGGAAGAATATATCCCAAATCATTTCTAATAACAAAAATGTAAACAAGTAATTCGTGCCAAAGACCTCCAGCAGTTTTAGGCATCAGTTTGTCAAAATATTTCCCAATTGTTTTGCCTTCTTCTGAGCCAGGCAAACCCACTTCTGCTGTATAATTTCTTAAGTCCTCTAAATTATCTTCGGTTTCAATTGAGGGAACTTGTGTAATTAAATAATCCAATAGTCTATTTCGTCTTTGAACATTTACTGTTATAGATTCAAAGCACATCAATAGATTTACGAAATGCAATATACCTTTTGTAAAATGTTCTTTTTTATCAAACGTGCTCCGGGAGGTTCCCATAGAATAGAATGCTCTACCTAAAAGAAAATATTCGAATAAATCTGCAAGTATTAGTTGCCTATCTTCTTTATTATAAAGTTGTTCGAACGCATTAATTTGCGAAAAAGAGTTCACTAATTCAGCCAAATTTGATTGATAGATTTCTAAATCAGATTGCTCATCTGGAATTACATAGTTTGCAGGATTATTGAAAAAATCATGAAGTGCTTGGAGGTGCTTTATTGATTGTTCTGTTTTTTCGAAAAATTCGTTCATTATTTAGATTTTAGATGAAAAATTATCTCAGCATAAGCACCTTTATCTTTTTCAGTTCGGTTTAATACTGGTCGTTTATATTGACTAACTATTTGCATTCCGGCATTTTCTGCAATTGTCGGATACATATAGTATTTGTCGTTTGCCACAAGGAAAATATCATAATCTTCAACGAGATATTTTTTTGCGTTATTCAAAACATCACTAAGACCTTGAATGTAGCTTTGTTTTGCTTCTCTCCCTTGTCCTTTGAAAAGTGGACCTATTTCAAGTTCGTCTTTTCGTTCAAAGCCGAACAAATCATAAGCATATGCGTGTTGTTCGTGATAGTCAATTAAACCTACATAGGGTGGTGATGAAAATATTCCTTTGATTTTTTGTTTCTCAACAAGCTTTGCAAAATCAGGATTGAGTTTTTTAAGTTCTTCTACAATATCTATATTTCGGCTGTCTCCAGTCAAACAAGTGTGAAAAGTATCTTTCCTCAGTTTATCGTATTGTACTAATCTTTTTACTGTGTCTTTAGAATATGTTTCCCACCATTTAAGAATTGAAAACAATGGCTTACACATTTTTCCATGTTTACTACAATAATAAGTAGCTGTGATTGGTTCAAGCAAGGTGGCTAAATCCGCATGTGTTGTTGCTCTGCAACTTCTAATTGTGCGACTTAGAATAACGCTAACAATTTTCTTGGTGTCAGGATTTTTAATCTTTTTGATTTCATCAAACACAAATTGAATTTCATCCCGTATGTGTTGCGTATACCATTTGTCAAGGAATGAATCTTCTTTATCTTGACGCAATTTAATGTTATACTCCTTTACGAGTTTATTGAATGTTGGCAAAAACTTCTTTTCTTTTTCTTCACCATAAGGTTTTTCGTCAATCTCCTTGCGTTTTACTTTGTATTTGTATTCGGGAACTGGAAAATACTTGTTATTGAAAACATATAACTCCTTTAAAAGACGGTCTTCAAATTCAAGAGTTTTATGGTCAGCTAAAAATAGTTTTAATGCCTTAGAAATTCTGTTTATTTCAGTTTGAACATCAACAAGGTTATATTTTGTAACCTTACAATTTCCAATTAGAGCATTGAAAGCAGAAACATCATTTCCAACTGCATGAATTCCTAACTCACATGCCTGAACCATTGTTGTTCCACTACCTGAGAATGGGTCGTAAACAATGTCGCCCGGTATGAAATAAATTTCCTTCTTAAATTTGTCTATATGATTGTCTAGGAAATATTCAACTAATTGAGGAATAAATTTTCCTTTATATGGATGAAGTCTATGAACGTGTTTTGTCGTCTCAGCCTCTTTGTATTGTTCAAACGATAAAGCCCAATTTAAATCTTCACCAAGTTGTTCTTTCCATTCTTCTTGTCGTGATTTCTTTTGGTCTTTATAATAATCGATTAATTCCTCTTTAATGACTTGTGTTGAGCCGTTGTCTCCAATTTTTTTTATTCTACCATATTGGATTAGATATGAAATATTGGAAGTAGTAACATTTTTTTCCAAATATTCACTAGCCCATTGGCTTGCCTCTTTAATTGATAATAGTTCTGCCATTTTATTTTTGTTTTGTTACTCCGTATTTAATTGTTTTTTCAGCAACTTTTAGTGCTTGAATTCCTAAGTCCTCGTCTTTAAGTTCATAAAGAATTTTCTCACTTAAATATTGAACAACCAGGGTTTCCTTGTTGATATCGAGAATTTCAGCCAACTTATTAATTTGTTCTCTTGTTGCTTTTCTTTCGCCTCGTTCTATTTTACTAAGTATAGCTGTGTCTATGTCGAGCTGAGCAGAAACGTGTCGCAATAGCAATCCTTTCTTTTCTCTTTTTTCTCTTAGTATTTTTCCTGTTGTCTTCAATTTGAAAATATTTACTTGACAATTATTGTCAAATGTAAAACTTTTTATTTAAAAAAAAACAGTAAAAAACTAAAAAACTTATTAACAAGTAAATAGACTATTTTTTGAAAAGTTGTTGGTGAGCTTAGGTGTGTCGGCAAAATGAAGGCTCTTTTGGCTACTAAGATGTCGCCTGTGCGTAGGCAATTTTTCGTTATCTATTCTTCTGTCTATGTAGCAAATTTAGGTCTTTGGCGATTTTTTTCTTCTTAGCTTGCCCAAAACCGCTGGGGGTGCACCCAGTTTGGGGGCGCGAGCAACCCTCGAAGCGTCGGGATTCGTCCCCGACGAAAACGCCCGAACGGGCGAAGCCGCTCCGAAGTTACGAAATAGCGAGAAAGTTTCCTAATCTGCTGGATACCTGCATTTTATTAACCCCTTGTTGGCGGTTCGTTGTTTTTATTACGTCGTTTCCCTTTAGTCGTTTTCTTCGTAGTAATATGAGTAGTCAATACCTTTCATAAACATTTCGCGGTCGTTTATTTTGGTGGTAAGCGCATTTTTCAAAAGTGTTTTTAAAACACTACTTTTTGTTGGGCTTAGCATCATTGCATTCATGTAATCTTGCTTACTTATTTTGCTCCAATCAACACATTTTTCGATGCGCTTTTTCAGTATTAAATCTAACCAAATTCGGGCGCTTCTCCCGTTGCCTTCCATAAAAGGATGTGCAATGTTCATTTCTACATATTTATCAACGATTTCGTTAAATGTAGTTTCTGGCATTGCTTCTATTTTTTTTAATGTGTCGCCTAAAAAGTGTGATACTGCAAATTGAAAACCACCTTTTAAAATATTTTTTTGTCTGATTTGTCCTGCGAAATCGTACAGTCCACCAAACAAATATGCGTGTATTTGTTGCAAGCCTTTGATTGTGCCAACTTCTATATTGTTGATAAATGAACTCTCGAACAAGGCATACGCTTTTGTTTTGCTTTTTCCGTCTATAGTTTCATCACTGAATGTAAACCATTCTATAAATCGGTTTGCCTTTTTGCTTGGAAACTCCTTACCTAAAGCAATGATGCCATCATAATCTAACATATCAGTTGAATATCGTTTACCATCACTTGCTATGAGTTTCAGTTGGGTAGTGACACTAACCAACTCGCTGTTTTCTTTTTTTAATTTGGTCTTAAGATACTTCCAATAGTTACGGTTTTTGGAGTAGTCGTCTTGGTCGGTAAGCACAGCAACAATATCCAACACGCTAAACCACCACTTGGCGTTTTGCTCGTCCCAAACGGCTCGCACTTCTCGGTCGTCGAAAAAACGTATGGATATTTTTGCACTGCTCATAATTATATTCTCATCTATTTTTTTTACTCATTAATTATCTGTCCAAAGATATGATAATTTTTGTATTGCAGTTGCTGTCTGTGGTGTCGCGATACAATGACCGCCAACTTGTTTGTTGATAAAGAAAAATCATGCTCTAACATCTTAAAAAGCGCTGTTAGAAGCAACTTTTATGGTATTTGTTAAATGTATAAAAATATTTCCAGAAAGTCAATATTATACTCTATTTCAACCCTGATATAAATTGTTTTGAGATCAGAAACCCCTGAAAAACTCCACTAAAATTTAGCCATTCATCCAGCTTAATCTTTCTTTCTGGTTTTTTTACCCCTTAATGCTATTTTCGATATTTATTCGTTATTTAGCGTAAACAATCCTATACTTTGGTTAAAAGGCTCGGCATATTGGCTTTTATTCTGGTACCCATTTTCCATACCTTCGGGCAGGAACTGGGCAACATGCGGAAGAGGGTGTTGATCCCTAACGCCTGTACCATTACAGTTGATACCCTTAGCATTATCCCTGGCACCCTTACATTACGTTACCCTTCGGGTGGTAAGGTCGACACATCCTTGTTCGGCGTAAGCTATGCCACCGCAACCATTACCCTTTCTCCTGAGCTTGTCTCGGAAACGGAGGTTTACACCATGGAGTATCGTGTATTCCCCTTGCTTTTCGAGCGGGCATACTACCACAGGAAATACGATGAGCACTTATCGCCCGACAGCTTAATGGACAGGGAACCGCAACGATTTGCTCTTTCAGCAACCCCTGAACCAATATTTGGCGAGGGAATTCAAACCAGCGGATCAATTATGAGGGGTATCCGTTTTGGCAACAATCAGGATATCTCGGTGAACTCCAGCATGAATATCCAGTTCACGGGTGAGCTGGAATCGGGGTTGATGATAGAGGGAGCCATTTCCGACCAGACAATACCCCTGCAACCCGACGGAACCACCTCTCGAATAGAGGAGTTCGACAGGATTTACCTTAAGGTTTACCGCGATAACTTCGCGGTGCAGGCTGGGGATATTGAGCTCAGGTCCACTGCAATTAGCCCCATGTTTAGCGTTTCACGAAACATTCAGGGGATAGCCTATAAAGGACTTTTTGAAGGTGGCGATCGTGGAACCGATACGTTGATGGTTACTACAGCTGTTGCTGTACCCAAAGGAAAATTTTCACGGAATGCAGTCAATGGTAGCGAGGGGAATCAGGGTCCATATCGCCTTAGCGGTGCCACGGGCGAACCGCACATAATCATCATTGCGGGGTCGGAGAGGGTTTATGTCGATGGGATTTTGCTTCAGCGTGGCGAAGATCAGCACTACACCATCGATTACAATCTGGCTGAGCTTACATTCACCCATCGGATGCCCATAAATCGGAGTAGCCGTATAATCGTTGAGTTTGAGTACTCCGAGCGAAGCTATGCTCGCTTTACCACCTATGCCAATGTCCATCAGGTTAAGGGGAAATGGAAATGGTATTTCTCAGCATTTTCGGAACAAGATGGCAAGAATCAGCCCTTTGATCAGGAGCTGACTGAAAACCAGAAACGGCTTTTGTCTGAAATTGGCGATAATATCGACCTTGCCTTTTACGCTCAGGCCGATAGCGTAGCCTTTGATCCGGAAATAATCCTTTACCAGCAGCTGGATACTCTCGCTGGAGGTGTTAACTACTTAATATATAGCCATTCCACTGATCCTAGCAATGCATTTTATAGGGTTTACTTCTCCTTTATGGGGCAAGGAAAGGGAAACTACAAACCCGATTTTGGCAATGCCAATGGACGGGTTTACCGATGGGTTGCCCCCGAAAATGGGATTCCTCAGGGGAGCTACGAGCCGGTGAAGCGATTGGTGGCCCCTCAGAAACGTCAGATGTTCACCACAGGAATCTCACGTCAGCTTGGAAAAGGCACCTTGGTAAAAGCCGATTATGCCCTTAGCAATACCGATTTGAACACTTTTTCGAGCCTCGATTCAAAGGATGATATTGGGCATTCAGCCATGCTGACGTTTAATCAGAGAATCAGCGCTGATAGCATTTCGGTGTGGAACATTGGTGGCAATCTTCTGAAAACTACTGAGGGTTTCCGCATCATCGACAGGAATAGGGCTGCAGAGTTCGAAAGGGATTGGAGCATCAATCAGCCCCTTGATGGCGGAGATGAGCAGCTGATAGGATTATGGGTCGATTACAAAAACTCCCAAAAGGTGTACACACGGTTATTGCTTGAGGATTTACGATTGGGCGATTGGTATCAGGGTAGCAGGATTGGTGCAAAGGGCTGGCAGAAAAGCAAAAGCATATCCACTCTTTGGGAGGCAATGTTTTCAAATGTTCAGGACTCCCTTTACGATATTAGGTTTGATAAAGCCAGGCTTAGGGTGAACAAACCCATAAAATTCATCACTGTTGGAATAATGGGTGAGTTTGAACGAAGCCTTACCCGATCGCAAGCAACCGACAGCCTGCTAAGGCAGAGCTTTGAGTGGTATCAGACTAAAGTATCGTTGTCAACACCCGATTCGCTCTCCGAGCGAGCATCAATATCCTATGTTTTTCGTGAGGACTATAAGCCCAGTGGAGGCAAAAGCGTTCTGGTGGGTCGAGCAGAGGAGGTGATGTTCGATGGAAAGGTAGAAAATGAAAAGCTCGGAAACATGGGTTTAGCCATCGGTTACCGGTTTTTTAACCCCAACGATTCGGTCTTTACCGATATCGGCAAGAAGGAGAGAACGCTTCTGTCTCGAATGGAATACTCCAACAGGATAGCAAAGGGTATGCTTTCTTTTTCAGGTGCTTATGAGCTGGGTTCGGGGCTGGAGCCTGAATACGAGTACTACTTCTTTGAGGTTCCTGCAGGGCAGGGAATATACACATGGGTTGATTATAATGGGAACGGGATCATGGAACTCGATGAGTTTGAAATCGCTTCCTTTAGCGATGAGGCTCGCTTTATCAGAATAAACATACCCGGCTCAAACATGGTAAGGGTGCGTAGCAGCGCATTTAGCATCCGAAGCAACCTAACACCCAGCAACCTGCTAAAGGACAAGGGTAAATTTGCCGATTTTATGGGTCGATTTTCAAATCAAAACTCATATGTAGTCAAGCATAAGAATAGGTTCGATGATTTTTGGCTTGCGTCCAACCCTTTCGGCCATGATGAGAAGGATACTCTAATAACCAGCCTTTCTTCCCAGTTCAGAAACTCATTGGCTTTCAACAGGGCAAACCGAAAGTTTGGGGTTGAGTATATCTATAATCATAACCGGAACAAAGCTTTGCTTGCCAATGGCTCCGAAGTAAAAGGGATGCAATCTCATAGAGCCTTAATTTGGTTTGGAATAGGAAAGAACCTTACCCTTCGCACCGAGGGCGAACAGCTTATCAATACGAGCAATTCGGAGCTTTTCACTTACCGCAACTATGCCATTGAGGGCAATAGCACCACCACAAGCCTTAAGTACGTTGGCAATAGGCAAATAACCTACGAAGGGGGTTATAAATGGAATCAGTCGAAAAATACTTTAGGTGAAGAGAGTATCTTGGCCCATACAATATTTACACAGGTTGATATGGTTTTTCCCGGAAAAGCTTCCTTGATGGCTAAATCCTCCTTTGTGGCAAACAGCTTCGAGGGTAACCTAGACTCTCCAGCAGCATACGACATGCTCAAGGGGCTTCAAGCTGGTCGTAATGCCACCTGGGATATTTCGCTTAGGCGAAGGCTCTCGAAAGTTTTTGAGCTGGAACTTGGTTACGGAGGGCGTTACCTGAGCGATGGGCGAATAGTACACAACGGAACCATGCAGGCAAGAGCACTTTTCTAATGAAATCAGCCACTTGAGGACATTGTTCAAATACCACAATACAGAATGCAAAATATATTTCGTAATATTGTAGCCCGTTTTGTGTCAATGCTATTGGGTATAAATTAGCGTCTACGAATAATAACAAGCGATCATTTAAGTTACTATATCAATAAGTTTTTTTAGTGAATGAATAGATACTCTTCAAATAGAATCCTATACATTATTCCCTTTGCACTGCTGCTGGTAGTTTGGGGTTGTACCACAAAAAAGAATACGGTAACCCATAGGGCTTACCATAATGTTACAGCCAAGTATAACTACTTTTTCAATGCCAAAGAGAGCTTTAAGAATGCCACTCGACGAGCGTCAAAGGATTATAGCTATAACTTCACATTACCCCTTCCCGTTTCTTTGGCCGGAGATCCTCAGCTGGCAAGCCTGGTTGGGGGCGATATGGATAGAGCCATCCTCAAATCCACCGATCTGATCAGCAAACACTCTATAACCGTAAAACCCGAACTTCGGAGAGGGGAATTAACCCCAAAGGATAGGCGTTTTTATAACCAGAATGAATTTGTACGATATGTTCGCGAGGCATGGTTAATGATAGGAAAGGCAAGGGTTTGGAAGGCAGCGTTGGACGAAGCAAGTATGACCTTTGAGTACATCCTTGTACAGTTTCCCGAAACCCCCATGTGGCACGAAGCTAACGTGTGGCTGGCACGTATCGATATCCTTAAGCGCGATTTTATATCTGCCGAGGATAGGCTGAGATCAATCTCTGCAAACA
Organism: uncultured Rikenellaceae bacterium; assembly: GCA_964397135.1. GTDB lineage: Bacteria > Bacteroidota > Bacteroidia > Bacteroidales > Tenuifilaceae > MWFE01. The sequence goes on along the minus strand of CAYNHM010000020.1, from coordinate 15,615 downwards.
GGAAATACCCTAAAGATAAACACTTTAGCCATTTACTTGAATCAACCTGGGCCGATTTCTACTACCGACAGGAAAAATACGAGCAGGTAACCAAGCATCTTGAAAAAGCGCTAAAAAATTCGCCCGATAAGGCATATCGGTTACGATATACGTTCCTTTTAGCGCAGCTAAAACAAAAGCAGGGAAAATTTGCCGAATCGAATCGTTTATTCAGTAAGGTTATCCGAATGAGCCCCTCCTATGAGATCAGCTTCAACGCAAGGGTTAACATGGCAACCAATGCTCAGAGCCTGGGCAAGGGTATGGACATGAAAAAACAGCTGCTAAGGATGTCGCGCGATGAAAAAAACCTCGAATACCTTGATCAAATTTATTATGCTTTGGGTAATATTGAGAACAAAGAGGGTAATGTTGATAAAGCCATTGAATACTACAAGCTCTCTGCACGTTCAAGCGTTAGCAATAATCACCAGAAAGGGATATCGTACCTTGTACTTGCCGATTTCTACTTTGCCAAACCCAACTACACGGTAAGCCAAGCATACTATGACAGTGCCTACAACGCCTTGGATCAGGATTTCCCCGGATATCTAGAGCTGGAGACCAAAACCCTAAACCTCAATCGGCTTGTGGAAAACCTCAATATTATCCAGAACGAGGATAGCCTTCTTCTTGTGGCAGCCATGAGTCCAAGGGAGAGGGATGCGATCATTGCCGAGCTTATTAAAATGGCTCGCGAAGATGAGGAGAGGCAACGCAGAGAGGAGCAGGAAGGTCGCGATCGGTTCGCCCAATTCCAACAGACACAGCGTGGGAGAACAACTCAAGCGCAGGAAGGAGGAGGATGGTATTTCTATAACCAATCGTCATTAAGCTTTGGCTTATCAGAGTTCAACATGAAATGGGGAAGACGAAAGCTCGAGGACAACTGGCGAAGAATTAACAAGAGAATTGTTGCTGGTGACTTTGCTTCAACTACAGAACAACCCACTGATTCGAGTGGATTGCCCATGAAAGTGCTCGATAATAAGAGCCGTGAATATTACCTGCAGGATTTACCCTTAAATGATTCACTGGTTGAGTTAGCCCATAAAAGGATTGAGGAAGCCATGTTCCGAGTGGCCGAAATCTATGAAACCTTGCTAAAGGATTACCCTGAGGCAATTAAAGCTTACGAAAGGCTGATCACCAGATATCCCAATGGCTCTAATGCTTTGCAAGCGCATTACAACCTATACCAAATAGCCAAATTCACCGAGAACAATTCCGCAGCCGAAGGATATAAACAGGCAATAATCAGCAAGTTCCCAACAAGTCCATACGCATTAATGCTTAGCAACCCCAATTACATTGAAGAATTGCGACAGAAGGAGAAGGAGCAAGCCCAGCATTACGAGGAAACCTACGAATTATTCCGTACCGGAAAATGCAGGGAGGCTTCTCAGCGGTCGAAGGTTGGTTTGGAATTGTATAAAGGATTTGATAATGAATCGAAATATCAATTCATAATTGCACAATGTGCCGGAAAATCAGGCGATATACGTTTGTATAAAGAGGAGTTGACAAAAGTAGTAGATATGTACCCCAAAACCGATGTGGCAAAAACCGCTTCTGACATTATTGTATATCTGGATAAGATAGAACTTCAATTGGCCACAGGACAAATATCGGATCCATTTACAACAACCGAAGATGAGATCATACCAGTTTCTACAGTAGGCTATGTTGAACCTGAAGGCAAACACCTTTTCGTTGCTGTTGTTCCCAAGAATTCCCCCCTTAACCAGCTACGATTCAACCTGGTTTCATTTAACGTCGATAACTACATAAACCTCAATCTAAATGTTGGGAATAGGGAATTGTCCCAGCATCTCGACATAATTACCGTTGAACCATTGAAGGATAAGGAGGAAGCAATGGATTACTATCGAAAAGCCAGTGCCGAGCAAGGATTGATGGGTACGCTAACGGAAAAGGACTTCTCAATTTTTGTGATAAGCCAGGAAAACCTTAGCATATTCTTGAAGGATAAGTCAGTGATAGAATACCTTAACTTCTTCCGAGCCAACTATAAATAGAAAAAACTATTAATAATGAGTGTATCCATACTTTGGGTGGACGATGAGATTGACCTGCTCCGATCGCATATACTGTTTCTTGAGCAGAAGGACTATCGGGTGATAACTGCCACCAACGGTGAGGATGCACTCGACCTTGTAGCTAATAATGATTTCGATCTTGTATTTCTCGATGAGAATATGCCTGGGCTTAGCGGTCTTCAAACCCTTACCCTTATTAAGGAGACAAATCCAATGCTTCCTGTTGTGATGATCACAAAAAGTGAAGAAGAGAACATAATGGATCAAGCGGTGGGAGCAAAAATCGACGATTACCTAATCAAACCAGTTAACCCCAAACAAATACTCCTTTCCATCAAGAAGAACGTGCATAATCGTGTTTTAGTGAACGAAAAAACAACCACCGATTATCAGCAAGCCTTTGGAAAAATTGGACAGCAGATAGGCATGGCACGTTCATTTAGTGAATGGGTAGATATCTATAAAAAGCTTACTCAGTGGAGCCTTCAAATTTCTGAATCGTCCGATTCAAATATTGGGCAAGTATTCGAGATGCAAATGTCGGAGGCAAATAACGAGTTTGGCAAGTTCATTAAGAACAACTACATAAATTGGTTTTCCCCTTCGAATGAGGATAAGCCTCTAATGTCACATAATGTTTTAAGGAATTTGATTTTCCCAACCATTGATTCAGGGCAGAATGTTCTTCTAATACTTGTGGATAATTTTAGGTTCGACCAATGGAAAGCCATTCAAGGGCTAATTGCACCTTACTGGAGGTTGGAAAAGGAATTAATTTACTCTACTATCCTCCCCACATCAACACAGTACGCCAGAAATGCGCTTTTCTCTGGGCTTATGCCCCTTGAAATTCAGCGAATGTATCCCGATCTATGGGTATTTGATGAAGAGGATACGGGAAAAAACCTTTTTGAAGAAGAGCTGCTTAAATTCCAACTGCAAAGGCTAGGAAAGAATTACAGGATTCACTACGAGAAAACCAGCACCCTCAAATCCACCTCATCACTGAAGTCAAATTTGAAGGAAATACTCAAGAATCACCTTACTGTGCTAGTATATAACTTTATCGATGTAATATCCCATGCACGAACCGAGATGGAGATGATGCGCCAACTTGCCTCTGATGAGGCTGCATACATTTCGCTAACGCGAAGCTGGTTTAAACACTCCGATCTTTTCGCGCTCCTTAAAGAAGCCTCTGCCGCAAAGGTTAAGCTGGTAATTACAACCGACCATGGCACAATAAGGGTAAAAAATCCCGTTAAGGTTGTTGGCGACAAAGCCACATCAACAAACTTGAGGTATAAGCTGGGTAAAAACCTCAATTACAATCCCAAAGAGGTTTTTGAAATTCGTAAACCCGAAGAGGTTCACCTGCCCAAACCCAATGTCAGTTCGTCGTATATTTTTGCATTAGGCTACGATTTCTTCGCATACCCCAACAACTATAACTACTACGTGAAGTATTATCGCGATACATTTCAACATGGTGGAATTTCCATTGAAGAGATGATGGTTCCATACCTTGAATTCAAGCCAGTATAGTATGGAGCCTATTGTTGTTAAAACCCTTAAGGATTTGCCCAAAGCAGCAAAAAAAATATTACATACCATCGGTGATAATAGAATTGTATGCTTTTACGGAGAAATGGGTTCGGGGAAAACAACTTTAATTCAATCCCTTTGCAGAGAGTTAGATGTTGTTGACAATGTGGTTAGTCCAACCTTTGCCATTGTTAACGAGTACACCACAACAAGCGGTATCCCAGTATACCATTTCGATTTTTATCGTATTAAAAAGCTGGAAGAAGTTTACGACTTTGGCTATGAGGAGTATTTCTATTCTTCATCTGGATATTGCTTTATTGAATGGCCCGAACTAATTGAAGACATTCTCCCAACCTCAAAGGTTATGCGTTTATCCATAAGGGTTCTAAATGATGGAAGCAGAATTATTGAAATACATTCCTTGGCCTAAAATGCTTTATCACTAGTGTCCGACTAAATATATAATGATTGCCTTCTACGAGCAAAAGATTCTTCGCTTCGCTCAGAATGACAACCATTTGATGCTTTAGGGGACGCGAAGGAGTGGTGTTTTCGTTTTTTTTTTAGAACGAAAACACCACCCCCTCCTCGTCCCAACAATATAAACAGAACAAACTGTCATTCTGAGAGGAACAAAGTGGATCGAAGAATCTTTTGCTCACTAAAGTCAATATTTTTTTGTTTAAGAAATTTAGTCGGACACTAGTGATTCTTTTTCAAAGTTTTAGTGTAAAATCAATTACAAGGATCTGCAAGTAACTGTATAATCTCCAATGGAGCCGTTAGTTTTTTTAATAGGTTTTTCTTCTGTTTCAAACTGCCTATTTAAATCAAAAACATTAAATTTAGTGGTTTAATAGAACTTAAAGGTTTTTAGTTCGTTTAACAAACTGTTCCAAATAATTGCAAAAGCTATGAGTCGTTTATCCTCGTCAACTGAATTTCCTTTTGCCAAAGGTCTTATGCCCCAAGAAGAAAAGTTGGAAGTTGGGAAGCAAACCCAGCGGTTAGTAATTGGTATTCCCACAGAAGCCGATAAAACCGAAAGCAGAATTGCACTTACCCCCGAAGCTGTGGAAATGCTGGTTAACCAAGGGCACGAAATCATTATTGAGAAGGATGCTGGCAAACTGGCAAACTACTCCGATCATCATTATAGCGAAAAAGGTGGGCTTATTGTACAGACAGCCCAAGAGGTATTTAAAAGCCAAATAATACTAAAAATTTCACCGCTCCTTCTTAATGAGATCGAAATGCTCACAGAGAATCAGGTGGTTATTTCTTCATTACACTTAACCAATTCAGCGGGTGAATATATTCGCAACATGATGAAGAAAAGGGTTACAGCACTTGCCTTTGAAAGCATCCGCGACCAGGACGGTGCTTACCCATTGGTAAGGGCCATGAGCTCAATAGCAGGTAGCACCTCTATTCTTGTGGCTGCTGAGTACCTCAGCAACGTTAATCAGGGTAAGGGCGTAATGCTTGGCGGTATATCGGGGATAACACCCACTGAGGTAGTAATTCTTGGTGCGGGTACAGCAGGCGAATTTGCTGCAAGAGCTGCTCTTGGCCTGGGTGCAAGCGTTAAAATTTTCGACGACTCGATCAAAAGGTTGATGGAACTTCAGGATATCCTTGGACAGCGACTGTACACTTCCATTTTCCATCAACAGGTACTCGAAAGGGTTCTAAAAACAGCTGATGTGGTGATTGGAACAATTCTTCCGGAGGAAACAAAAGGACGAATTGTGATCTCAGAAGATCAGGTTAAGCTGATGAAGAAAGGATCCGTAATAGTTGATCTGAGCATTGATAAGGGTGGATGTTTCGAGACCTCAGAGGTTCGTAATCATGATAACCCTGCATTCGAGAAGCATGGTGTGATTCATTACTGTGTGCCAAATATTACTGCAAGGGTTGCGCGTACATCGTCCATTGCCATGAGCAATGTTTTTGCCCCATTGCTTACTGAAATAGGCGATGCTGGTGGCGTAAAACAACAGCTAAAAGAAGATACCGGACTTAGACATGGTGTTTATATTTTCAACGGAATACTAACCAACGCCTATTTGGGCAACCTCTATAATATTCCATCCAGAGATATAAATTTATTGATGGCAGCCTTCTAGTTTACTGCGGCACAAAAAGATAGGTAATGCTGCCCTTTTGGGGGGTATCCGCTTGAGGTGATTTGGTGAAAAAGCTGGCTCGAGCGGCTTCCATTGCAGCAGCATTCATACAAGGATCCTGAACAGAATTTGCAATGTCAATGGTTGCTTTGGCAACTCTACCATCCCTCAAAACCTCAATATCAACAACAACTCTGCCACCAAGTTCACATTTGTACGAGGGTACGGGTAGATATCGAGCCTTTCGTCCCTCTAAAAAGTAGCTTATTACAGTAGGACCCTTGTATTGTCCCTCGTCAAGTGGGGTTATGGTTTTATCCTCAATGTTTGGGATATCATCCTCATCAATCCCTTGCGATTCTTCCCATAGCTCTCGGTTTCGTAACATCTGCTCACGAATCCTTTGTGCCTCCTGATAGAGTTCATCGGCGTCAATCTTTTTCTCATCAACCAATCCCGGGTTCAGATCCTCCTTGGTGGCATCAAGTGCAATATTTCGAATGGCCTCGTACTCATAATTCGGATCCAGCGCATCTCTGGGCAGAAGAGGTTCTGTCTCCAACTCTTCTTCTTCGGGTATAATTGCATACTCCCTATCGAAGTCAACCATAACAATGGTTTCGTAAAGATGGGTTCTACTCCTCAATTCAAGGGATAGAAGTAAAATTAATGCAATCATGTTTAGAACAATAGTTCCCAGAATTCCAACTTTATGCCTGTTCCAAAATGTGAAGAACAGATCGGCAATTTTTTCCAACCAAAGTTCGAAATGGAATAATCTATTGTGGGATTTGCTCATGTTAAGATCTCAGTAATTCTCAACAAAAATACTAAACAAGTAAGAAAATATTGCAGTATAAACATAATCAATAGTTTTTAAGCAATTAAAAGAATCAACAATAAAAGAATAATAATTAAGGCTGAGATACCAACAATCATAGGAAATATTTTTAACTTTGCAGTTGTAATTGTGGAAAGATTTGATTGATTGCAACCACGGTAAAAAATGCTAAAACAGTATTTTCTCCTGCCAATCTTCAAAACCTTCCCTATATTCTGAATACTTAAAAAAAATAACAATGGGATATTTATTTACATCTGAAAGCGTTTCCGAAGGGCATCCCGATAAGGTAGCCGATCAGATTTCTGATGCACTTCTTGATGAATTTCTCCGTCAGGATCCTGACTCAAAAGTGGCCTGCGAAACACTCGTTACCACTGGCTTGGTTGTTCTAAGCGGTGAAGTACGCACAACAGCATACGTCGATGTTCAGCAGGTAGCACGCGAAGTGGTAAGGCGAATTGGTTACACCAAATCGGAATATATGTTCGATGGTGATAGCTGTGGGGTGATTTCTTCAATTCACGAGCAATCCCCCGATATTAATCGTGGAGTGGTTCGCAACAGCGAGGAGGAGCAGGGTGCTGGCGATCAGGGGATGATGTTTGGCTTTGCATGCCGCGAAACCGATGATTATATGCCTATAGCAATTGTGCTTTCGCACGTCCTGCTGATGGAGCTGGCAAAAATCCGTCGTGAGGGGAAGTTTATGACATATCTCCGCCCCGATGCCAAAAGCCAGGTTACCATTGAGTACGATGACAATGGGCAACCAGCACGAATCCACACCATTGTCATTTCAACTCAGCATGACGAATTTGAAACGGATGAACGAATGCAGCAGATCATCAAGAATGACGTTGCACAAATCCTCATTCCCAGAGCAAAAGAGCGCTTGTCGGAGCGAGTTCAGAAACTATTCAAGGGGGACCATATTCTACATGTAAATCCTACTGGAAAGTTCGTGATAGGAGGACCCCATGGCGATACCGGCCTTACAGGGCGCAAAATTATTGTGGATACCTATGGGGGAAAAGGTGCTCATGGGGGAGGCGCCTTCTCAGGAAAAGATGCTTCGAAGGTTGACCGCTCAGCGGCTTATGCAGCCAGGCACATTGCCAAAAATCTGGTTGCAGCCGGTGTTGCCGACGAAGTTCTTGTTCAGCTCGCTTACGCAATTGGAGTCTCACAACCAGTTAGTATCTTCATAAATACTTACGGAACATCTAGGGTAAATCAATCCGATGTTGAAATAGCCAAGCTAGTCAATAGGATTTTCGACCTTCGCCCGGGTATGATCATTAAACGATTAGGGTTGAAAAATCCCATTTTCCTTGAAACTGCCGCATACGGACATTTTGGACGCGATTACTATAAGGCAAAAGTAAAAATGGGTGGAGGGAACGGCATTAGTTACGAAAAAGAGGTAGAATTTTTCACTTGGGAAAAGCTTGACTATGTAGATAAGATAAAATCTGAGTTTGGTCTTTAGCATTAGCTGGATATAAATGAGTCTGTTACGTATTGTAACATTTTGAGAGCCTATTTTTGTTGCTTTATTGATTATAATTATCTGATTTAGCTTTTGGTAATTAGATTTTTTTGCTTATTCCTTATAACTTTGCCTTATATTTTTAGGGAATAAAAAATTGAAATTATCCATCCTTGTGCGACGAAAACTGATTATTATTTCTCTGCTTGCCCTACTGTTTATTGTAGTTGGGACGGCACTCTCCCTTTGGTTTTTTGGTGATCGCAAAACTACCTCCGAAGCCCTACATGCAATACCAATTGATGCTGCCATAGTGGTCAAGATAGATCCGTTCGCACAGCTTCATAAACAGCTTCATTCCGAAAATGAGTTTTGGTCTGCCATTAGGGGGTTCAAACTGGTGGATGATGGTGCAATTTTCTTTTCCTTAGCCGATTCTTTAAAAAATCGATCATCATTGTTTAATCAATTGGTGTTCGATAATCAGGTTTTTATGTCGGCTCACGCCGTTGGTAACGGTAGAAGTGAATTATTCTTTGCAGCCAATCTACCCGAAAGAGTGAAACCCTCCGATGTATGGAGTTTGCTCTCCGATATATACGGATCCAGTCGAACGGTTACCGAAAAGGAGTATAACGGCGTATCTATTTTCACTTTTTCGAAAGATGTAAAACAAATTGAGAATAACCTGTCAATTGCTGTATACAGGGGAGTTGTGTTGGCAAGTAAATCATTACTTCTGATTGAATCAGCAATTGGACAGATGGAGAGCAATGTTTCATTGCTTGATGATCCATCGTTTAATGAGATATTGAAAACAGCAGGGACGCGTGTGGTAGCAAATGTTTTTATTAATCATATAAAGTTGCCATTGTTTTTGGAACAACAGATACACCCAAGCAGGCAGAGAAATTTTAAAAATCTATCCAGAATTGGACGTTGGAGCGAGTTGGATTTAACCATTAGGAACGATTTTTTCTTTTTAAATGGCTTTGGACAGGTTAGCGATACCCTGAACACCTTTTATAGGGTTTTTGCAAAGCAAAAACCTGTTCCCATGACAGTATCCGATGTGTTACCAGCGCAAACCGCTGCCTTTGTTTTTCTAGGGATATCGGATATAAACTCATATTTGTCGTCCTACCACAGGTATCTTGATGGGTACGGTTTATTGCATGCATATAAGAATACATTGGATAAAGAGTCAAAGCAGGCAGGGGTAGATTTGACAACTCTGTACAAATCAATATTTGGCAAGGAGATAGCCTTGGCTTTTATCCCATTTGAAGGTTTAAAATTTTCCGACTGCTGGTTTGTTGTTTCAAACACCAAGGGTCAAAGTCTTGCTAGGCAAGAACTGGTAAATGTCATTGAAACTCACGCCAAACGAAGCGGACAGAAAGCTTCATCATTTCAAAAGGTTTTCGTTATTGATAGAGATAAGTCAGTGGATATTTATCAACTTCCCTTTAGCGGTATGCACAAAACTCTTTTCGGCAATCTATTTGCCGATGTAAGTGATCAGTATTTCACTTTTATCGACTCGTATGTTGTGTTCGGGTCATCAGTTGAGTCGCTCTCCCGTTTTATCCTTACAAACATTCACAATAAACAACTTTCAAACGAGTCAAGCTATAAGAAGTTTTCTGAAGGCTTAACACAAGAGTCGAACTTTACCGCATACATCAACCCTGGCAAATCGGAAATGCTTTACGGACAATTGCTTGCAGCAAATTCTGCTGCACGTCTTTTATCGCGAATTGAAGTGGCAAGAAAAATTCAGGGTATGGGAATTCAGCTCACAGGGGGGCGGGGAATGATTTTTAACAACATCTATGCCCGATACTCTCCTTACTCTGTTGATGCTCCGCAAACTGTGTGGGAAACAAAGCTCGACACGATTTTTTCCATGAAACCGCAGCTGGTTACAAACCACAATACTCAGCAACGTGAGATCTTTGTTCAGGACATGAAGAACAACATTTACCTGATTAACAACGTTGGGCGTGTGCTCTGGAAAAGACCACTGCAGGAAGCGATAATTGGAGAGGTAAACCAGGTTGATATTTTTCGAAATGGTAAGCTGCAGTTCCTCTTTAACTCAAAGAACTACCTTTACCTAGTCGATAGGAATGGTAATAACGTGGAAGGCTTCCCCGTTAAACTTCGTGTATCGGCCACCAACCCAGTGGCAGTTTTTGATTACGATGGGAATCGCGACTATCGTTTTTTTATTGCAGGAGAGGATAGAAAAATTTACGTATATGATCGTAACGGAAATGTTGTAACTGGTTGGGATTTTGATGGGACTGAAAAGGTGGTAAAAAAACCGCTCCAGCACTTCCGGGTTGGTGGCCGCGACTTCATCCTGTTTGCCGATGAGAACAGACCCTATATCCTCGATCGACGAGGAAATGAGAGAGTCAAACTAAATCGTTTCTTCTCTCAGGCTACCCATAGCACATTTATTTTGGATGAAAATTCCCCAGGTACTTCTCCAAGATTTGTAACCACCGATAGCATTGGAGTTGTTCGTTTTATTTACTTAAATGGTAAGGTTGAGGAGTTGGGGTTAAAGAAAGTCAAGGCTTCGCACGTATTCGATTTTCAAGACATCAATGGTGATGGACTTAGGGACTTCGTTTTCCTCGATGGCAATCAGCTGTTCGTTTATCGGAATAACGGAAAAGAGCTTTTTTCCGTTAAACTTCCTGGCAATCCAATACCACAAATCGTATATTTCCATTTTGGAGCGAGGGACAGAAAATTGGGTGTTACTTGCTTAGAAACATCACAGATTTTTCTGATAAATGGAGATGGCAAACTGTACAATGGGTTTCCTCTAAAAGGTATTACACCATTCAGCATTGGTCAGTTCCCCAATACTCAAACTACCTTTAATTTGATAGTTGGCTCTTCATCGGGGTTTGTTTTAAACTATGCGGTGCAGTAATTTTTTACATTTATTTAGCTAACAGATTAATACGCTATTAAATTGGTTCTGTTAAATTTGTGTGTTTTTGTTCAATTAAGCTGCAGATATTTATTCGAGATATGAATCTTCTTTAATAATACGCGTGAAATGTTACATCTATTGAGGTTTATTCTTATTTTCATTTTAGTTGTTTTTCTGCTTAGCTTTATTTTTAGGCTTATAATAAATTACTTTTTTAAGCGATTGGGAAAAAAATATGGAGGGCATGGGTATAATGAGGAGAGTAAACCTGAAGGTGAAGTTCATGTTAGCCGAAGCCCCAAAAAGGATAAAGTTGTTGACAAGAGCGTTGGGGAGTATATTGATTACGAAGAGGTTAAGGGGGATGATTAGATAATCTACTCATATTCAAAGGTAGGTTTTCTAGTTAGGAATTGATGCTCTAATTTCACTGCTAAATTATCTTAATCATGTCCATCGAAGTAAAGCATATAACGAAGAAATTCGGAGAGCAAAAGGCGCTCAACGATGTGACCTTTAACATCCCTTCGGGACAGGTAGTGGGTTTCCTTGGCCCCAACGGCGCAGGAAAATCAACCATGATGAAGGTTATTACAGGCTTTATTAAGCCTACTTCTGGCGAAGTGATGATTAACGGCATTTCAACAAATAATCCCCGAATCGATTTTCGAAAATCCATTGGATATCTCCCTGAAAATAATCCTCTGTATACTGATATGTTCGTAAAGGAGTACTTGTGCTTTGTCGCCAAAGTCTACGGACTGGGAGAAATTGGGCCAAAAAGAGTAAAGGAACTCATTGAGCTAACCGGTATTAACCATGAGCAAAACAAAAAGATTGGTCAGCTGTCAAGAGGTTATAGGCAAAGGGTAGGACTGGCTCAAGCGCTTTTAAACAGGCCATCAGTGCTAATCTTAGATGAGCCAACAAGTGGTTTGGATCCAAATCAAATAGTGGAGATACGTCAACTTATTGCCAATGTTGGCAAAGAGAAAACGGTTATGCTTTCAACACATATCATGCAAGAGGTTGAGGCAATCTGTAGTCGAGTGATAATTATCAATAATGGGATTCTCGTTGCCGACGATACTACTTCGAAGGTAATGCTTCATAATATGGGAAGCGTGCAGGATATTTTGATTGAATTGGCAGATGAAGTTAATGATGATGTATTTAGGGCTATCCCTAATATTTTAAAAGTTACACGAGTTGAGAGAAAAACATGGCTTTTAAGTTCTAAAAGTGAAGACGATATTCGTCCCGAAGTTTTCCGCTTTTGTGTTGATAAAGGATATACGATACTAACATTAAAGCAGAAGTCAAAGCAAATGGAAGAGGTGTTTCAAACACTAACCCAGATTAATTCCTAATTCATATCCAAATTTTTTTTAGCCCCCTTTTTTACAGTTTCTTTCTTTATACTACCTTCGTAATTATTTTTCACTAAACACTAAAGCAAATATTTTATTTGCCATCTTTGAACCTAAAAGTAATGTAGTTAGGGCATTAAGTTAAATTAATCTGGATGAATACAATAGTAGCAGGCATAGATATGGGTGGAACAAACACCGTTGTTGGTCTTGTTACATCCGAGGGGGAATGTCTTTGCGAGAAAACTTTCCGAACCCAGGAAAGTCCAGATTTTTCTGGGTTTATAGTTAAAGTTATCGCAGTAATAGGGGCTCTTCAAAAAGAACTGGATAATAAGTACACCCTGGTGGGTGTTGGAATTGGTGCGCCAAATGGATCATACATTACCGGTGAAATTATCAATGCTCCCAATTTACGCTGGAAAGGAGTGCTCCCCTTAAGCTCTGATTTATCATCAAAACTGGGTGTGCCAGTTTTCATTACCAACGATGCCAATGCAGCTACTCTTGGCGAAATGCACTACGGAGCGGCCCGAGGGATGAAAAATTTTGTTTACATTACTCTGGGGACTGGTCTTGGCAGCGGTTTCGTTGTTGATGGCAATCTATTGCTTGGCAACGATGGATTTGCAGGAGAACTTGGACATACTTCTGTCAAACCTTCGGGCAGGAAATGCGGCTGTGGTAAAAAGGGATGTTTAGAAACTTACGTTTCGGCACCAGGGCTTCGTCGTACAGCATTTAAACTGCTCTCCGATTCATTACTTCCCAGTGCATTGAGATCGCGTACCTATGATAATATATCTGCTAGAGTTATAGCAGAGTTGGCATTGCAAGGGGATAAAGTTGCCCAGGAGGCTTTTGAATATACAGGGGAAGTGCTGGGAATTGCTTTGGCCAATGTGGTGGCAATGCTAAACCCTGAAGCTATTTTTCTTTTTGGTGGGTTAAGCAATGCGGGAAACCTCATTTTTGAGCCTACCAAGCGCTATATGGAAAAAAACCTTTCACCCATTTTTAAGAATAAGGTTAAACTATTACCATCGGGTTTAGGTGATAAAAATGCTGCTGTTCTTGGTGCTGCTGCTTTGATTTGGGAGGGAATAGCAAAGAATAATCAATAACATAGCCACTAAGGGCATGCTACTCTAGTATTCTTTGCCTTCTATCGCTTGTTTTGTATATCTCATATCTCCATGCCAAACAATCAATCAATTCATTGTTGGCATTGTATACATTCTGCATTCTGATCCGATTATCCTTCCGGTAAAAATATTCGTTTCGAGTAAGCTGGTTGCCGTTTTCGTCCCTCAAAACCATTTCTGTTAGATTTCCATTTTCATCGTAGGTATATGTTTTTTCCTGAGCACTTCTACCTGTTTTAGACTTTTCTAAAACAAGTCTTTCTTGGTTTACTCTTCCCAAAGAGTCATAGGAAACAGATCGTTTAAGATATTGAATGGAATCGGGGGGGATGATTCGCTTGCCTTTCACTTTCCTTTCGATTTCGGTACCAAAGGCATCGTAGGTGTATTTTGCCCTAAAACCCCTACGACTCTTTTCATTAAATCCAGCTGCCTGACTGACTTTGCCTAATGAATTATAGCTGTAGTCAACTCTCACCTGAAAAGTTACCATGTCTTCCTTTACCGTTTTAACGACCAATTTGCTTAGGAGGGAGTCTTTTTTGTATGTATACTCTTCAATTCGTGCAAGTTTTTCGTTTTCGTAGAATTCGGTTTTGTATTTGATTTGCCCATCAAAATAGTGCCATCGGTAGTTGTGTGGATATCGAGTTTCCCAGTCGTAAAAAACTTCGGTATGTAACCTGTTAAGCGAATCCTTTATCTGCTGCTTTAAGGCAAAATACTGGTTGGTCCTTTTGCCATTCTCAAGGATATACCTTGATTTTACCATAACCCTATACACATTTTGAGGTTCTCTGGGCTGTGCAGAAAGTATTAGGGGTGCTATAGAAATGAGTATGATAAATACGATGACTATTTTATAAATAAATCTTTTCATAATCTATCCCTTTAAAATAACTTACAAAGTTTACTGTTTAAATTTTGAACTTACTTTTGCTTTAAACTATTTCCTTTTTTGTCCCAAAAAATGATAATTATCCTTAAAACTCTTTAAGAGAGTATCTTTTTGAATTGATATTTGGCTTGGAGGATAAGAAAATGGCAATGGGTTGTAGGTAATTGAAATATTTTTTACCTCCGCATGCTTTTTCCATTCCCCGTCCTTGGCTTGATGGTACATTAGGGAGCCCATTAAATGGGTGGTAAGTGTATCAACTACAGTTAAGGTAAGAGAAACATTTCTGGTTTTTCCATCCTTGGAATAGTACACGAATTTTTCGCCAATCATAATACCCTCTGTTGTTCCATCATCGTAATAAAACCATGCTGCCATGGCAGGAATTTTTGATTCGTCTTTTTTATAGACTGTTACATCCGCGCTGATGATATACTCACCTAAACCTATTAGTTCAATTTTAAAATCAATGCTTCCTTGCTTGCCATCGTTGGGTAATTTCCATGTTTTCTTGCTTTTCCAAAGATTTTTCAAATTAGCTTCTGTACTTTTTTGCTTTAGGCTATTCAACTCCGTATTAAGTTTTGTTTCAATTTGCGATAATTCATTAATTACTTTATCCAGCAATTGATCGAGCATTTCTGGATTCTTAATGTAGTAGTTAATGGAGTTTTTAAACTGTTCAGTTGAGTAACCCATTGGTTCGTAGATACTTTGGTAATATTCAATGCTATCCTTTTTTTGGTAAAGACTGCCAACTTGAGGATTACTAACCGTGGCATCGGTAAGAAAAACATGAACCATAATACTCACCATATCCTTTTCGGGGATTAACTTATCCTTACAGCTAATAAAAAATACTGCCATAAGAATCGTAAGGATCTGAAGAAATTTTGTTTTATTAATTAAAATCATAAACAGTAGAAAAAAGCAAGCAGAATTTGCTTGCTTGTTAAACATTTTAGATCAATTCAATAAATAAGCTCTTTGGTGCATTTATCATCACTTTAATTTATCAAAGAGGACGCCAATCATAATTTCATGAGATCCTGCGTTATGCTTTCGCACCTCGGTGAGCGAAAAATCAAAGGAATACCCAAAAATGTATTTTTGATCGTAATTATAACCCATTAA